>PFEU01000002.1:7116-39088 GCA_002793515.1 Candidatus Uhrbacteria bacterium CG10_big_fil_rev_8_21_14_0_10_48_16 | reverse complement strand
TGGAATCGCATTCACTGAAGCGTTCGCCACTGAAACCCAACCGATAATCGCGAACACAAAAACCGCCATCGCTGCTGACAATGGTCGGAGAAGATTGTGTGTAAGATCATGGAAGTAGAACTCTACATAATCGCGCCACACATACGGTGACGTTTTTTCTGGAAGTTCAAACCCATTTCGAAGCAAGGCTTTTTCATGGATAGCCGAGACATCTAGATCCGCACCAAAAGCAGACTCATTTTTGAGTTGCTTCAAGGCATCAATAATTTCTCGTTCAAGGTGATCCATAGATCTATTTTTTCTCGAGTAAAGCTCGTACCTTCTTTAATGCTCGGTGGATGAGGACTGATGTTGCGTTCTCTGTCTTGCCAAGATACTTCGCAATCTCCTTTACGGAATATCCTTCTACATATCGCAGGAGCAGTGCCTCTCTATCGTCATCGCTTTCAAGCGAATCAATTCCCTGAGCAACCAATCCTGCATCAATTCCTTTCTCTATTCGCTCGCCAGAGAATTTCGATTCAAGTTGAATTCCTTCTTCTCCGTCGCCTCCCACGGCAACTTCTTCTTTCCCTTCTCGCTGTCGATAGAACTCAGCGACCACTCCTCGTGCGATCGTATAGGCGAGCCCGGAGAAATGTTGAACGGGGGTTTGAATCGTGTACTCCCACAATCGGAGCATGAGCGTTGAATAGGCATCTTCGACATCTGCATGCGTCGGGAGCTTCCGATAAAGGAACTTCTGTAAACCGCCGGCATAGATCCCTAAGATAGAAGCAAAGGCATGCTCGTCCTTAAAGACCCTTATTCTGAACAGGAGGAATTTTTCTTTACTGTCTGTCACATGAGTAGTCTTTATAAAAGCCATTATCTTACAATTACCTCCTTTGAAAACGGTCGCACAATAGGAGAAAAATAGCTTATTTTAGGAAATAAATCAAGATTAGCATTGACGCAGGTTTCTTTTTTGGCTACACTAGTTTTGACAAATATGGTTATCAACACATTCCTATGAAGCCTGTAATACGCCTTTCCGTCTCAGAATCTGCCAAGATGTTTGGGATTAGCCAACGAACGGTTCGTCGAGCTATTCAAAATAGTGACGTGACGTATGTCGTCGTACAAGGACGCTATAAGATTAATTTTGAATCTCTTTTACGATGGTCTCAGCGTACAACGACCGTCAAAAATAAGCGGGACAATCAAGGCATCGGTCAGTACGTTGATAAATGGAAGATCAGCGGAAAGCTCTACTCTCCTAATCCAAAAACGTTTGATGAGGAGCTTTAGCGATTGCTCTATCTTTTTATGTTTGAGAAAAAAACAATCACTCCTCCTTCTCCACACCCCCTCACGTATCACCTCTTAGGCGCAGGCGTTCTCCTGGTCAATAAGTTCCGGTATGCCCTGCGTGGCTACCGAGAGCCTCGCCCATTCGCTGTATCTGACGAGCAACGAGCCATCGACTATGACCGACACGTGGTCACAAACTGGCTCGATGCACTGCATGATTATACTCGCCAAACCGTCTCAGGAAAAGTCGTTCTTGAACTCGGTCCTGGCGCAGATCTAGGCCCAGCCCTCTTTCTTCTCAACCAAGGCGCGAAGCACTATCTGACCGTTGATGCGAATCGTCTCATTGATCAAACCTCGCACACGTTCTACCAAACTCTTCTCTCTGATTTTGAAGACGGCCCAGAACTGAAAACAGAGATCGAAAAAACTCTTTCAGGAAACGGAGATCGCATTCAGTACATCGTCGATCCACAATTTCAATTAGAAAACATCCAAACAGAGGGAGTGGATGTTGTGGTAAGTCAGGCAGCGTTCGAACACTTTTCTGATATCCAACGAACATTCAGTCAACTGAGTCAGATCGTAAAACCGGGAGGAGTTCTCATTGCAGAAGTCGACCTTATGACACATACCGGAGCCATGCGTTCACGCGATCCGCTCAACATCTATCGCTACTCTGACTTTTTCTATCGGCTCATGAATTTTTCCGGAATCCCAAACCGATTCCGTCCATTCGAATACACACAGGCTCTTCACACAAATGACTGGTACAATGTAGAGGTTATTCCGCTCCAAACCCTCCCCTCCACCTATGTAGACCAGATCCGACCCCAACTGGCTCGTCGATTCCGATCCCTCGACACGGATATGCACATCCTGTCTTTTCTTCTTCGAGCGACCAAACGTTAGACCTATTTATGACCCGTCGATTTCTCACGACTTTCTCCCTCCTCTTCACCTTGCTTCTTGCGGGTCTGCCTTTTGTTTCATCCGCTCAAACCGCTTCAAATGAATACGTCCGCACCGCGAGTATCTACCTACAAGGAGGACCTCTCCTTGATTCGCATGTTCAAGAGCTCGCAGAATTCGATTTGATTGTTGTTCCGGTAGAGGTTCAGATTTGGAATAAGTCGTTCTTCCCTACCATCCGAACCCTTAACCCAGACATTATCATCCTCCCGTATGTTGCGACTGTCAGTTGGAATGATTTGTATTGGGTTGATTCCCTGCATCAAGACATGTATTCCGACATCAAATCTGACTGGTGGTTGAAAGATCATGAAGGGAACCAAGTTTCTGTCTGGCCCAATACGCGTGCCTTAAACCTCAACACAGACTGGGTTCCCTATCTTGCCCAGCACGTAAACGAAGTTGTGCTCTCCACAGGCTACTGGGATGGCGTCTATTTTGACGAGGTGCAAGACTCCATCAGTTGGGTTGGCTCTACCGATGTAAATAAGGATGGAACAAAAGACACCTCTGCAGAAGCCGATGCTCTCTGGGCTGAGAACTATCGCGAGCTCTTCCGCACCACACGCGAATGGATCGGGGACGAGTACATCATCATGACGAACGGAAGCTCAAATTCCGATTTTTTTCCTTATATCAACGGACGCATGTTCGAAACCTTCCCATCATCGCATAACACGCTTAACGAATGGGAAAACATGACAGATGAGTACCTTTCTGTGGAAGATGGTGTTGCCTATGATCCCATCAACATGATTAACGTGAACACTGATAACACCGGAGGAAAAGGAAGTGAAGATGATTACCAATCCGTTCGTTTTGGGCTCACAACGACCCTGCTTGGAAATGGATACTTTTCTTACGACGAAAGTACCTACAACCATTCTGTGATTTGGACGTACGACGAATTTGGTGTGTACCTTGGGGCTCCGAAAAGTACGCTTCAAAATGTGTACAATCCTCAGCAAACAAGTATCGACCAAGGTGTGTGGCTTCGTGAATTTGAAGAGGGTCAAGTGATTGTAAACGCCACATCCACCACGCAAACCATTCGTCTGAAAGGAGAATTTGAAAAGATTCATGGAACGCAGGATGTGAGTGTGAACGATGGACGCATTGTTTCAGAAATCACCATCGCTCCTCAAGACGGAATCATCCTCCTTCGTCCCGTCGAAGAAATTCTCGGCGCCACCTATTTTAATGGAGCGTTCGCCCGTATCTACGACTTGAATGGGGATACCAAACGAACGGGATTTTTCGCCTACGACAATACTCAACTTGGAGGAAACCAAGTAATTCATTTTGATACGGATTTTGACGGGGCCTATGAAACCGTCAGTGCAGATAATACCTACGTCTATATTTACGATGATGATGGGTCCCTCCACGCAAAATTTGCTCCTTACACAGAAGCCTACGACAAAGGGATCAACATTTCCGTTGGTGATATCGAAGATGATGGATCTGTTGAAATTGTCACGGGAACAGAAAACGGTGGAGGGCCTCACGTGCGTGTCTTCAACGGAGACGGAGTTCTCATCAACCCAGGCTTCTTCGCCTATGCGGATTCTTTTCGCGGAGGGGTGAACGTCGCGATCGGAGACCTCAATGGAGACAACGTAAAAGAAATCATCTGTGGCGCCGGATATAGCGGGGGTCCCCATGTTCGCGTTTTTAAGAAGGACAGCACGCTCATCAACCCAGGCTTCTTCGCCTATGACACGGCATTTCGTGGAGGAGTAAACGTTTCCGTTGGCGATGTCGACGGAGATGGGATTGACGATATTGTGACTGGCCCAGGAGTTGGTGGATCCTCTCTTGCCCGTGTATTTGATCGAGATGGAAACCTTAAGAGTGAGTTTTCTGTGTTTGATTCATCCCTACGCGACGGACTCGAAGTGGTTGCCTCAGACATTGATGGAGATGGAATCGCTGAAATTATTGGACTGACGGCGGATGTATTTACCTTAAGTGCCCATTAAGACTACGATACCTGTATGAAACTCCAAGAAGAGATCAAAGAAGGGATTGCCTGCGATAGTGTCGGACATCCACACTCCATTGTTGGACGCGCGGTGTGTTTGTCTGTCCATCCAGGAAAAATGATGCTGTTGCCGTTTAGAAAATGGTTCAATAAACGCTACAAGGGGAAATTTCGATTTGCGAGAATCATGTTCTCTCTCGATCTCATCCTCATTGGGACACTTATCGGGCTCGGAGTGGCTGCGCTCTTTTTTGGACTCAATCCTCCCACATCCTTTGAAGACGACATTACTTTTGAGGCAACCGTGGCCCCACTTGAAATTACTTCTGGAGCCCCATCCACCCTCGTCATTCGCTACACCAACAATACAGACGAAGAACTTCGCGATGCCAAACTGCAACTCACTTACCCAAATCATTTTCTCCTTCAAGAACTAACCCTTGATAATCTCAATATTGATAATGCCATCATCCCTCTCGGCACCATTCCTATTGGAGAATCAGGAGCCATCCACATCAAAGGGGTCATGTTTGGAAATGTGGGGGGAGAACAGTCTTTTACAAGCACCTTAACGTTTCTTCATGGAACGGACCGAGATCTCGCAGGAAAAAAGACGAGTGTCCATACCTTTTCTCCCACCTCTTCAACACTCCAACTAGCCCTTCAACTCCCAGAACGTCTCATCGCTTTTCAAGAAGTTGATGGAACGATCACGTATGAGAACACTGGGGAAATCGATTTCCCCACCATCAGCATTCAACCTGAATGGCCAGAAGGATTTTCCTTTCTCTCTTCCCCAATCTCCCTTATAGACGGAAGCTTTAACCTCCCAGCCATTAAGGCAGGAGAATCTGGAGAACTTTCTTTTTCGGGATACTTAGGTGACGCGGGAGAAGAAGTAACCTTTATCTTTCATCCTTCATTTTTGTTCGATGGAACTCGGTATCAACAAAAATCTCTCACGCATACGGCTCCGGTTATTCCTCCACAAATTCGGGTTGAACACAGCGTCCAAAAAACAACGATACAACCTGGAACAGAAACCCGTTTCATCGTCAGCTATGAGAATACCGGTGAGTTCGCTGTTTCGAACCTTGTTCTCTCCATCGAATCTGACAGTCCGTTCTTCCCAAAAAATCAGTACGCTTCTGAAGCCATTGATTCCGTCGCTCCTGGGGAATCAGGAACTATCGAAATCTCCGTTCCTTTGCGCTCATCTATTCTCCAAAGCGAGACAACAACCTATGAGGGACTGAATCTTTCAACGCGCGTCGTCGCCAACTACACACTCGGTGACGGAACAGAGCAACGAGTTAGCTCAAAAGGTTCTCTGATCAGCTCCCCCATAACTACCCCGGTCGTTTTTGATTCATTTGGTCGCTATGCCACCGCAAGTGGAGACCAGCTTGGTCGAGGACCTCTTCCTCCTCGCGTTGGGATCGAAACAAAGTACTGGATTTTCTGGCATGTTGGAGGGACAATCAACGCACTTGAGAACGTTCAGATTGAAGGAACCCTTGCAGAAGGAGTTCAATTCACCGGACGTCAATCGACTTCACAAAATAGTGGTGTGACCTACGACCCCGTCACAAATACGATGAGCTGGAGCACCGCACTCCTTGAACCGAGCCTTTCTCCTGTAAGCAAAATTGTGGGAATCGCCTTTGAGCTCGGAATCACTCCTACTGAGACAATGACTGGAACGTCCCCTGTCCTTATGTATGACGTACGCCTCACAGGAACCGATGTTCGCACAGGAGCCTTCGTGAGTCGATCTGGACTCACCGTCACGACCAACCTCCCAGGCGACCTGATGGCAGACGGAAAATCTCTTGTGGAAAACTAGCTCCTCATTGATCCAAAACCCATGAACATAAAAGTGCCATATGGCACTTTTATGTTTTCCGCGAATCAAAAAGAAAACGCCCCATCAAACCTTGCGGTTTACGGGGCAGGACACGTCGGTCGTGGGTGACGTGTCAGGTGCGAGTGCGTGAGTTGTGTCAGTTCTTCCACCAGCTTTCACTGATGACGCCGGCACTCTGATGAGGCAAGGCGTATCCGATGAGCTTTGTGCCAGTGAAGGCCAACTCGGGATGCGCCTTCCTGGCGAGCTGGTGTACTTCAAGCCCATCGCTGGCGGCCACAATGATGATGCCATGTATGCCCTTGTCGTTGATTTCAACGAGGTACATACAGAGATCCATGATCTCCTCCTAGTAGTACAGATACTGAACGAACAGAACGACGCTGAGCAGGAGGCCCAGCACGTCCGCGGGGAGAAGCCACCACGCTCGCGCACTCACCTGGTAGGGAATGCGTACGACGTAGAGGAGCAGAGCAACGATGATGAGCACGCGATCGATTCCGCACTCCCCCGCCTTCCAGTTGGCGTAGATCTGCGCCGGGAAGCCCAACAGGACCATCCCGAGACCGCAGTACAACGTGAGCTTGCCCAGGCGCGCCTTCCAAGGCTCAAGGCTCCTGGCAAGACGCTCTACACTTTGGGCGAGACGCTCTGCGAGCTTCTGCATGGCGTTCTCCGGTTGGGGTTCATCGACTTCTCCGACCGAGGTGATCGAAGGCCTAATCGACTCGGAAATCTATTCCAAAACCCCCATTTTGTCAAGGTTTTCTCACCGAACCGAGGTGAAGACCATTGACAAAATGCCCTTTTTTTGGTATCATTTGCTGTCACTATGAAAATAGCAATGATCGGACAGAAAGGAATTCCTGCTCGGTCTGGGGGCATTGAACGACATGTAGAAGAGCTCTCAGCCGAGTTAGTTTCTCGTGGACATGAGGTCCTCGTATTTTGTCGTTCATGGTATGTCTGGCCTATTCGAGATCATCGAGGCGTTCATGCGATCAAGACCTGGTCACTCCCATCCAAGCATCTTGATGCCATTACACATACCTTTACTTCTATTATCCGTGCCTCAAGAGAAAAGGTAGACGTATTTCACTTTCATGGAGTGGGTCCTGCCCTTCTCTCTTGGCTTCCAAAACTCTTACGCCCATCCGCAAAGGTCGTTGTAACGTTCCACTGTATTGATCGACATCATCAAAAATGGAACTTCTTTGCACGCACGATGCTCTACCTCGGTGAACGACTTGCCTGCACCATTCCAGATGCGACGATTTCCGTTTCACGAACCCTTGAAACCTACTGCCGACTCTCTTACGGAGTCAGTACGAAATATATCCCAAACGGAACACAGATTCTTCTTGAAGATTCCGATCCAAATCTTATAAAGCCATTTGATCTTGAACCAGGAGCATACCTCATGATGTGTGCGCGTCTTGTTCGACACAAAGGAGCACATACACTCATTCAAGCTTGGAGAAAATTAAAGAACGATCATCCAGAAGTGATTGGTGACATGAAACTCGCCATCGTGGGTGGAAGTGCTTTTACTGACTCGTATGTCTCAGAACTTCAGCGTCTTGCAAAGAATGAGCCTTCTATTGTGCTCACAGGAAACCAATCAGGGGAAACGTTGCACAGCCTCTTTTCCCATTCCTACGCAACCGTGCACCCTTCAGAGTCTGAAGGGCTTCCCATTGCCGTGTTAGAAGCGATGGGATATGGAAAGTGCGTGCTGTCCTCTGATATTCCAGAAAACTTGGAACTCACAAAAGACCATGGCGTCACCTTTAAGACAGGAAGCGTGAAAGACCTCGCGGAGAAAATGAAAATGCTTCTGGAAAATCCAGATCTTGTCCGAACGGTTGGAACAGAGGCTCGAACCCATATCGCCAAACATTACGATTGGAAAGATATTGCCGAGACCACAGATTACCTCTACGAACTCCTCTGGCTCGAACCAGAACTCACAAAACAGATTACCTAACAATGTCGTAAGTTCAACTTCCGACATTGTTACAAAAAAACGACCTTCTGGTCGTTTTTTTGTTAAGTGATATGTGCTGGCGTCGCCTCCTCGTAAATCGCCATGAGGCGTCGATAATGGTCGTCTAAACTGAACCGCTGTTCGATGGTTGAGCGTGCTGAGTGCGCCAGAGAGACTCGGAAGTCTTCGTCATAGGCAAGGCGCATGATCGCTTCGACCCATCCATTCAAATCTGCGGGACTCACAAGAAGGCCGTTTACCCGATCTTCAATGATCTCAGGAACGCCCCCGACGTCAGAGGCGATCACAGGCTTTCCTGAAGCCATCGCCTCTAGAACCGCAAGGGGGAAGTTCTCGTGCACGCGAGAAGGAAGCAGAACGGCACGAGCTCCTTGATACAGTTCCACAAGTTCCTCTCCCATTCGAAATCCTACGAACTCAATATTTTTTGCGTTGTTGGCAAGACGATGAAGGTGTTCCATGTCAGGGCCACGTCCCACAATTTTAAACAACACATCAGGCATCAACTTTGCCACTCGAATAATCGTCTCAACCCCCTTCTCCTCACTCAGTCGACCAACAAACAAAAAATATCCATCATGGTCATAACGTGACTGAACAAGGTTCGGGTCAATGCCGTAGTGATTTACGCGGATCTTTTCTTTTGGAAATCCTCCCGCGATCAACTGTCGTTTCATGTAGCTCGACGGACAAATAAACAGATCCACATTCCGCTCATAGATACGGAGCCATCGATGAACCTTATACACGGCCGTCTGCACAAAACTCGCCAATACAGAACCCTTGTGATAACGCGCAAGGGCGCCTTTCACGATTCCGACATCTCGATAATCCTCTCCACACCCAGACGCCCAAATATTGTATTGAGGGCTTATGAGATGATGATCATGCACGGTCATAACCACAGGAACATGCTGGTCTCTAAGCGTGTCGAGGATCGAGGGAGAAATTTGCGTATAAATATTGTGAAGGTGTGCAAGATCTGGGTGCTCGTGCGCAATCATCGTCGCCATCTTTCTTCTGGCCTCAAGCGAATACCCCATGCGTCCAACGGTCCGCAGTCCCTGCCAATTTTTTCTCACTTTCTCTGTTTGAACAAACGAAACAAACTGATCTGAAAAGGGCGTTTCTCGATTATCTGGATGTTGCATCGCAAAAGGAACAACCTGATGCCCCTGCGACTCAAGCCACGCAGAAAGCTCGAGCATGTACCGCTCCGCCCCACCTTTTAATGCGTAAAATTTATTCGCTTGAATGATCTTCATACCTTCTTTCCCTTCTCAGCCAGCACATAGAGGAATCCGGCGTATAGCCATAGATAAAACGCGCTTGTTCGGATCTCAAGGAGGGTCGAGGTGAACGCATTAAACCCAACCCCAATCAGCATCGCACACACCCCCATGGCGAGTGCCTGGACAAATGGATCTTTGTGAGTTCGAGCCACGTTCAACGCATAGAAGAATAGTCCGAGATAAAACCACAGATAGAAAAACATTCCGAGTGTCCCCGACTCCCCCCACAATGAAAACCAATTATTGTCGATCGCCCCATCAGTCCCAAACACCCCAAAAGGTAGTCCAAGATTCTCATACACCTTTGTATTGTGAAGCGCTGCCACGGCCCCTCCTCCATACTGTCCTGGACCAAATCCGAGGATTGGCGAGGCAGAAATCACATCTGCGGGGGTATGAATGAACCAGAATACGCGCCCAAGTCCGTAATACTCCCCTCGCCACCTGGCAAGGCTGAAACTCTCAAAGAAACGCTCTGAGAGAGACTGTCCTGGGGATTCGGTAATCAGATTCACGTTGAGCCCAGAACCCGCAAGCACAATCGAAAGGAAAATCACGAACGCAGCAAACCCCGCAAGAACCCGTCGATCATGCTTCATGAGAAGTCCGATAAAAAGGAATCCAAGAAGAAACGCAAACCAGGAAGAACGAGAGTATGTCAGGACAAGCGCCGGGATTCCAATCACAAATAACCAGATGATCCATGGATGCTTCTGATAGAGTTTTTTTGTAAACAAGATTGCCGTTCCAAGGAGCAAGAAGAGGTACAGAAAATTCCCGAGTCTGTCATATCGTCCAAGGGTGGCAAAGATACGAGACCCAGGATCCCAAAACTGCTCAACTCCGCTCGTGAGCGTAATCGTTCCAAGGGTGCGAGATTCTGACGGAAGAAGAAACTGATCAAGTGGCTCACCAATAATGAATTGCAAAATACCGAGCATGCTTTGAATCACGACGACTCCAAACATGACCCAAGTAAGATTCTTGATAAACGTCTTTGTTGGAGCAATCTGTACAACCAAGAAAAAAATAATCATGAATCGCAGGATCTGACGGAGTCCTAGGATCGCCACCGTCGGCGAAACAAGATTTACCAATGCAGACGCGAGAAGCACAAGAACAAACAAGGCAAACGGAAGGTCAAAAGGCGTTTGTTGATACGTTTTTTTTCCTGAGAGAATTCTGATCAATACAACAAGTGCCACAAGATAGATCAGGAGTTCTGAGCCATATCGCGCGAACACATACACATCATCCGGGGTGAATTTCAGGATGATTGACTCAAAAGGAAGGTAGACGGCCAAAAATCCCAGAGCAAACTGTGGGCGTAAAAACGCCACAATCACAAGCAGGCCCCCCAACACTCCAGACAAGACAAGCGCTGGAGAGAAAATGGATTGCAACACGATAAGAAAAGCAAGGAGCAAGAAGAGAAAAACCGTCGCAAGTGCGGTGTGCTCTTCTGCACGTTTGTAAACCGCGCGCAGATTGATCATGTAGACAAATTGTATCACAAAATGCCTTGGTTTGAGATCTCAGAAATTTAAAAGCGGACATCCTGAGAATGTCCGCGCGTTGGCCGTGTGGCCGATGACCTACGGGACGACGTCGGTGTCGACGTAGCCCGTGTAGTCGAAGCTGACCGGGATGCCGTAGACCTCGTAGGTGTCGCTCCCCTCGAAGTCGAGGTTGACCTCGTGGTCGACGTCGTAGACGCCAGCGAAGTTCAGGGTCCAGCCGAAGGTCGACCAGTCGATCGTGCCGGCGGTGCTGATGTCCTGGGCGAAGTCACCCTCGACGGTTCCCGTGTAGGTCCCGCTGAGGTAGGTCCCCGCGTCACCGACGAACTCGCATTCGACGTAGCCCGAGATCATCGGGCTGGCCGTGGTGTCCACGGTGAGGTAGGCATCGCCCTCGCAGTTGTCCGAGCCCAGCCCGTAGGTGGTCTCGGTCAGCGTGATGCTGAAGTTCCCGGAGTAGTCGCCCTCGGTGACGCAGGGCGAGCTGTCCGCATCGCCGTCGCAGTCGTTGTCCGCGCTGTCCGAGCAGACCTCGATGCCGGCGGGGCTGACGAACTCGTTGGTGTCGTCGCAGTCGCTGGCGTCCTCGACGTAGCCGTCGGGGTCGGAGCAGTCCTCCTGCGGGGCGTCGGGGTCGCCGTAGCCGTCGCCGTCCAGGTCGGCGTAGTAGGTGTCGCCGGCCTCCTCGTCGATGTCCCCGTCGCAGTCGTTGTCCTGCGTGTCGCAGTACTCGGTGGCGCCGGGGTAGACCGAGGAGTCGGTGTCGTCGCAGTCGGTCGCGTCCGCCACGGTTCCCGAGGGAGCCGAGCAGGACGTGCCCGCGCTGGCTCCGCCGTAGCCGTCGGTGTCGACGTCGTTGTACCAGTCGATCGCGTCGACGCTGGAGTCGGGATCGGTGACCCCATCGCAGTCGTTGTCCGCGCCATCGCAGTACTCGTCGGCGCCGGGGAAGCTCGACGAGTCGCCGTCATCGCAGTCGGTGGCGTCGGCGACGTAGCTCTCAGGCTGGTCGCACTGGGTGACCGTGGTTCCCGAGGCGTTGCCGAAGTTGTCGCCGTCGGAGTCCGGGTACCAGGTGCCGGCATCGGTGCTGGTGCTGGGATCGATCACGCCGTCGCAGTCGTTGTCGATGTCGTCGCAGACCTCGGTCGCGCCGGGGTTCACGCTGACGTCGGCGTCGTTGCAGTCGCCCATCATGTCGACGTAGCCGACCGGCTGGTCGCAGGCGAGCGTGCTGGTGCACGCGTCGGTGTCCTCGAGGCACTCGCCCCATCCGTCGCCATCGGCGTCGGCGTACCAGGTCAGGACGTCGAGGCTGTCGTCCGGGTCGGTGGACCCGTCGCAGTCGTTGTCCAGGCCGTCGCATACCTCGTCGGCGTCCGGGCTGATGGCGGGGTCGGTGTCATCGCAGTCACCACCCTGCTCGACGAAACCGTCGGCGGGGCAGGCGGTGAACGAGCCGGCGTTGTCATCGCCGTAGCCGTCGGCGTCATCGTCGTCCCACAGGATCAGGACGTCGGGGTTGCCGTCGGTCTCGTCGACCACGCTGTCGCAGTCGTTGTCCAGGCCGTCGCAGACCTCGGTCGCGCCAGGGTTGACCAGCGGGTTGTAGTCGTCGCAGTCGCCGGTCTCGGCCACGTAGTCCTCGGGTGCCTCGCAGGCCTCCTCGGACTCTTCTCCGCCGACGTTGTCACTGTCGCCGTCGAAGTACCAGGTCGAGGCGTCCGTCGCGTTCTCGTCGATGGTGCCTTCGCAGTCATCGTCGATTCCGTTGCAGACCTCCTCGGCCGAGGGGTTCACGCTGGCGTCGGTGTCGTCGCAGTCGCCGGTCATGGCGACCCACTGGCCAGGGCCCTCGCTCTCGAGGTCACACCCGTCCACGACCGCGAGCTCACCGCCGTAGCTGTCGAAGTCGCCGTCGTAGTACCAGGTGTTGTCCTCGACGTCGTCGGGCTCGCCCGAGCAGTCGTTGTCGATGCCGTCGCAGATCTCGACGGCGCCGGGGTTGATGCTGGCGTCGGCGTCGTTGCAGTCGCCGTTCTCGACGGTCCATCCGTCGTTGTCGGCGTCCGGAGAGACCGGAGCGTCGGGGGTCGGGCCGCGGTTCTCCACGACGGTGATGTCGGGGGCACACGCAGGGGCGCACAAGAGGGCCGTCAGGAGGCCCAGGGGCAGGATCGAACGCATGGCGCTTCTCCGGGGTGAACATTCTCCCTCCCCACCAATAGGGGTAGGTGCCAGGCCAATGGCAGGGAGAGAGTTGTTTTTGGAAGGATCTCGGCCTGGTTTCAGAGCCAAACGGCACTAAAATCAGCTCACGATCTAAACAAAAAACAACGTTTTGAGACGTGTTCTTATACCATTATACCCGCCTATTGTCAATGCGTTTCGCTTGATTTCCGGTCCTCCCCCTTTCCAAGAGGGAGCCAGAGGGGGTTGCCGGCAACCTCCCCTAACCCCTCCTTAGAAAGGAGGGGGATCGGAGAAAAAGAAAAGCCCCCGAGTGAAGTCGAGCTAGAAGGCTCTTCTCCACGCGAGGGCGCGTGCTTGACCCCTTACCTACTCCGATGGATAACTTCCTCGGTTAGGGGTCTCGTTGTTGGCCGAGTGGCCTACTCGTCGGTGTCGTTGATGGGGGTGCAGCTCGAGCTGGGGTTGGTCTGGACGACCGCGGCGCAGCTCCCGGAGGAGTTGTCCGCGATCCACTCGACCACGTCCGACTCGTCGTACCACACACCGTCATGCCAGACGTCCAGGGCGACGCTCTCGTCGATGGCCCACTCGACGCAGTACCAGTCGGTGGCCGGGTTGCCGACGTTGATGTTGATGATCAGGCCACAGGCGCCCGACATGTCGCCGTAGTCCTCGGTGAGGAAGTCGACCGACGTGGTGGTCCCGGAGGACTCCGTGTCGCTCTCCTGCCAGCCGAGGGCGTTGGGGGTGGCACCCGAGGTGTAGAACGAGGCGTTCAGGACGTAGTAGCTCGAGGAGGGGTACTCCGCGATCACCTTCGCCTGCCAGTCCTCATCGACCGCGCTGTCGCAGTCGTTGTCCTCGCCGTCGATGCCGAAGTCGGTCTCGTCGGCGTCGGGGTTCACGTCCGCGTCGCTGTCGTCGCAGTCGTCTCCGTACACGTAGCCGTCGCCGTCGACGTCATCGAGGTCGCTGCCATCGCAGTCCTGGTCGATGCCGTCGTAGGCGATCTCGATCGCGCCGGGGTAGACGCTCGCGTCCGCGTCGTCGCAGTCGACGTCCGCGGTGGATCCGTCGGCGTCGGCGTCGGGCTCGCTGCAGTCGGCGTCACCGCCACTGCAATCGTCGTCCACGCCGTTGCCACAGATCTCGGTGGCGCCGGGGTTCACGTCCGTGTCGCTGTCGTCGCAGTCGGAGACCGTGGAGTAGCCGTCGCTGTCGGCGTCCTCGGCAGGGACCTCGCAGTCCTCGTCGATCTCGCCGTCGCAGTCGTTGTCGAGGCTGTCCTCGACCTCGGTCGCGCCGGGGTAGATGGTCGCGTCGCTGTCGTCGCAGTCCACGTCCGAGTAGGAGCCGTCGGCGTCGGCGTCGACCAAGTCGGTCTCGCCGGTGTCGCCACCGGTGTCACCGTCGTCGGTGCCGGGGTCGGTCTCACCGTTGTCCAGGCCGTCGTCGCAGTTGCTGTCGATGCCGTCGCCGGTGGGGTCCTCGGCCCCGGGGTGGATGTCGGCGTTGGCGTCGTTGCAGTCGCCGTCCTGGGTGGCGTAGCCCTCCAGGCCGCAGGTCTGCACCACGTCGCCGGTGCCGTAGCCGTCGCCGTCCTCGTCGAGGTAGGACTCGACGATCGGCAGGCCGTCGTCGATCTCGCCACTGCAGTCGTTGTCGATGCCGTCGCAGACCTCGGGCATGCCGGGGTTCACACTGGCGTCGGCGTCGTTGCAGTCGAGGAGGGTGCTGTACCCGTCCAGGTCGGCGTCGATCGCGATGTCTTCGCCGTCGCCGTCGTCGTTCGAGCCGTCGTCGGAGCCGTCGTCGCTGGAGCCGTCGTTCGAGCCGTCGTCGACCGTGAGGGTCTCGACCACGGTCTCGTCGGGGGCGCAGGCGACGGTCAGGCTGAGGCCAACGAGCAGACTGATCAGGGGGAAGCGGGTCATGGGAACTCCAGGGGGGTGGTTGTCTCGGGGCACAGAACAGTGGTCTTTATCCGACGGGCAAACTCCCGACGCGATCTTCACACTGCTAGACTCCCCGATTGCTGATGCAGGGGTTGTCCACCCAGAAACGACGTTTGTCGTAGCTAAGTGGACAATCCCTGGCAATTGAGTTCTTTTAAGTTTTAATGTTCTTGCAAAGGAAAATGAGTATTTCTACTCACTTTCAGGCTCCTACTCTACCATATTTTGACACTTTTGTCAACCCATTCGGACAGAGATTAAAAAGGGTCAATCCCCTCTTTTGAGATGAAATACGGGCAAAAAAGCTGTTTATTTGTATTGAAATACGCCGATTCGTAAGCACACATTTTAAACATCCAATATTGAGACAAGAACGACGGCTTGGAGATGAAAAAAAGGCGAAATGTAGGTAAATCCTACTTTGAGCCTTTTTTTCATCGAAAGCCTAGTTGTTGGCCAATATTGGATGTTTAAAACAAAGACGCCTCCTGATAAGGGGAGAACGTCCGAAGACAAGGTTCTCGCCCACCAGAAGGCGGAGCGCGTTGGGTCTGCCGAAGCGAACCCATCGTTGAGTTGAACTCTAGAACCTGTCTTACGGACGCTTCCTCAGTGAAGAGGAGCGTCTCTGTCCGACCGGGCGGTCGACTACTCGCCGTTGGCGGCCGCGCTACAGCCCTGGTAGGTCGAGCTCCCCTCCGTCCACTGGAAGGAGTAGGGAGCCTCGTCCCAGTAGCTGTGCTCGTCGCGGGTGGCGAAGGTCGAGGTCATCAGGGTGGCGGTGTCGCCGTAGCCCTCGCAGACGTTGGTACCGTTGGGGAAGTCGATGTCCCACCGGGCCGCGTCGACGGAGGAGTCGGCGTTCACGCACCAGATGGCCCAGCCGTCCACGACGGTCGTCGAGGCGATGTCCTCGATCCACGACTCGCCGAGCTCGGAGTAGCTGTCCGCGAGCTCGAGATCGAGCCACAGGATGGTTCCGTCCGGGACGAACCAGGCGTCGGCGCCGATGGCGAGGTTGCCACCGTTGACGCACTCCTCGAGCGGATCGTTCTCGGGCTCGTCGGTGTCCGTGTCGGTGTCGGTGTCGGTGTCGGTGTCGGTGTCCGTGTCGGACTCTTCGCACGGGTCGCAGGGCTCGCCGTCGGGGTAGTGGACGGTGGCGTTGTCGGGCGCGCAGGCACCGAGGCCGAGGGCGAGGGGCAGGGACAGAAGGGTGGTACGCATGGGGATCTCCGGAGTGGCGGGTTGGTTACCGCCGGGGTGTTTGGGTCCCTCTCGACGCAGTTGTCTTTGCCGAGAGGCGAATCGAGAGGTTGGTGAGGAGAAAGTTATCTCCACACAAATCTCTCGACTCTATTCCCTGCCCCTGTCTGGTGAAGCTCACCATGCTGTAAGTAGATTTCTAGAGTTTTGGATTGAAAGAACGACAGATTAATATACCAGAATTGTCTGATTTTGTCAAGGTTGGATCTTTCGATTTCCGGTCCTCCCCCTTTCCAAGGGGGAGCTAGAGGGGGTTGCCGGCAACCTCCCCTAACCCTCCTTGGAAAGGAGGGGGATCGGAGAAAAAGAAAAGTCCCCGAGTGAAGTCGAGTATCCTCCGGGTGTTGATGACAACACTCGGGGACTCTTCTTCACGCAGGGACGCGTGTAGGTGGTCGTTCCCGCCCTTCTTCAGCCGAAGCTTGAAAGGGCGGGAGGCCTAGGTCGTGGGATCAGCGGTCGCGGGCGGAGGTCACGTTGAAGGAGATGCCCCCCAACGCCGTCATGCCGGCGCCCATGCCCCCATCGACGATCTCCGTGGAGCCGTCCTCGGTGAGGCGGGCGGACTTGTCCGCGTAGGACTCGCCACAGCCACCGACGCGCGCCCAGGGGCTCACGGCGATGGGGCCGGACGAGTTGGACTGGTAGCGGTAGCTGAGGCCTCCGCAGGCACCGTTGGCGGGCACTGCGGTATCGAGCATGTTGCTCATCGCCGAGGTGTGACGCCAGGCTCCGAAGCCACCGAGGTGGTGTCCGGAGTCGCTGATGTCGTAGAGGCCCTCGAAGCCGACGAGGGAGGCGCTGTCGCTTCCCGAGCCGACGCCGTCACTGCCCCACGTCTGGGTGACGAAGGGGCCCACGAGGACCTGGTCGAGGTCGACGTGGATGCTGGCGTCGAAGCCCACGAGACCCGTTGCCGGGCCGCGGATGGACTCGTCGTAGACGATCCGCTCGCGCTGGGTGTTCACACCGCCGGCGACGCCGACGTTGACCGCGACCCCGCTGGAGGCGAGGCCGTCGACCTCGATGTCCGTGTCGTTGATGCGGGCCTCGAGGGCGCGATCGTTGGCGGCCAGGATGCGGTCGGCCTCGATCCGGGCAGTGGTCTCGGCGTCGATGGCGGCGAGGTTGCTGGCCACGCCGTCGAGGGCGAGGTTGATGGACTCGTCCCGTCCGGCGTTGCCCATCTCGATGGTCGCGACGCGACCCTCGACGCCGTCGAGACGGCTGTCGTGGATCACGTCCGCCGCGAGGCGGGCCTCGGTCTCGGCCTTGTCGGCCTCGATCAGGACGCCGGCGGAGCGGTCGACGTAGCTCTTGCCCACGCCGGTGCCCCTGGTGGTGCCGGTGGCGCTGGTGCTGCCGCGGAAGTGCTCGAACTGCTCGGCCGTCACGACCTCACGGCCGTCGGCCTTCTGCCCGCTGTTGCGGAGGACCACCGACCCGTTGATGAAGATGTCGGCGAGCTTGTAGCCGTCCGTGACCACGAAGCGACCATCGACGAGGTCGACGGTGCAGGTCACGGGGGTGGCGCTGGCGCCGGCGGTGCAGGCATCGAACTCGTAGACGAAGACCTTGCTCGAGGGAGCGCGGCCGCCGTACTCGTTCGCGATGAACCGCTTCCACTCGGGGTCGGAGACCGGGAGGGTGTCCGCGGTCGCGGCGTCGCAGTCGTCGTCGATGCCGTTGCCGATCACCTCGTCCAGCCCCTGGTTGCGGGTGGCGTGGGTGTCGTCGCAGTCGACATCGCCGGAGTAGCCGGTCGAAGCTGCGGTCGAGGTGCCGACGAAGGCCGGGTAGCCGTCGCCGTCGGCGTCCACCAGGCCGGCGAAGCCCGTCCAGTTGGGGCCGGCGAGCGCGGTGGAGGTGAGGGTGGAGAGGCCGATGAGGGCGAGGGAGAGGATGGAACGCATGGTCGGGCTCCTGATGGTAGGGTGTTCAGAACACCCAGTCCGGGGGTTTGAGAGGATCCAGGGATTAGGACCTCCTCATCATTCGCCGTCCCCCGAACAGGGTTACGACGGTGCACATCTAGACCCTTTCAGGTTTTAATGCGCAACTTTTTGACCTAGGCTAATTGTATAGAACAACAGCCATGGTCAGATCTCGAATGCGGCAACCTCCCCTAGCCCCTCCTTGGAAATGAGGGGGACCGGAGTTCCGCAGTCAGGATCCAACCATGTACTGGAGTGGTTCGATGTTCAGCTTCATGACAAGGAGGAGATGTCATGGGCTTTACATCAAACCGCTTCAGAACACGGAATAAATGTTTGGCTGGTTGGATAGAACTGAATCACTGTGACGGATTAATCTATCATAAAATGTGAATTTTGTCAAGAGTCCCTGGCAGATCCTTGTTGGCATTCATTGATCCCGCTGGTGGTCAATAACCGTCTTTCTGCCACAGCTGTACGAAGCCGATAGGCGCCTTCGGCTCTATAACGTTAGAAAATGAACAAACGTGGTAGACCACCAGCGGGATTGACGCAGATAGGCGCTTTTGATACCCTATTGCCTGCCGATAGGTAACAAAAAAGAACCCATTTTGAGGGCCTTCTTCCAGCGTTCAACACGCCTCCTCCTCGTGTTGATCCGCCAGTTAGAAGGTTCTCACAATGGGTTTTTTGTTCGAATATAAGAAAAACGGGCTAAATGCCCGTTTTTCTAGAATTCCTCGTGGACTAACTGATGTCTGCGACGAATTCTCTCTGTTTGCAAAAGTGTAAAGGCAATCCCGACAAACCCCCCTAAAACGAATCCAGATAGGATATTTACAAGGACGTTAGGTTTTACCGGCCAATTTGAGTTGAGAGGCTCATCCACGAGACGAACTGACACATCACCACCGGACGTATACTCCCCTACTCGATCGGTTAATACGAAGGCAATGGCGCGAACAAGCTGTTCTGCTTGATCAACATCTCGATGATACGCCGTAATACTCAACAGTCCTGATCCTCGAGCAACGGTCGCTTTTACCGTTCTTCCCCAAACTTTTCTCTGTTTAGAAGGGTCGTCTGGAAAGATCGACTCATCAATACTGAACCCCGCATCCATTACCTGATCAAAAAACGTACTGGTGTATACGAGGGTCGAAAGATTATCGGCAATGCGTTCTTCTGATCGCGACGCGGTGTACGCATCTACACCAGAACCCACATCTTGCAAAATGAGCATGCGTGCCGTTGAAGAATACTTCAGTGGCTGAACAAACGAGATGATCAGAGCAAGCACGAGTCCAAGTAATCCGAACATGACAACTCCATGCCAGTTTTGAAACACGTCACGTAAATAATTTGGTTGAGACATACTGCTCTTAGTATAGCTTAAAGTGCGAGTTCCCCCAACGTCACAACGACCTCCTGTCGTGTTCCCTGACGATCGATTTCAATTCGGATACTCTCTCCAGCGGAATAATACGCAAGAAGATCATCAAGCGTGTACGTTCCGTTTATGGTCACTCCCTCAACGGAAAGAAGGATATCTTCTTCGAGAAGTCCCGCGATCTGTGCAGAGCCTCCACGCTCAACCGCCCGAGAACCATACAACACAACCCCTGCGTGATACCCACGAGTCAGTTCACTCGACACACCAACGGCATGCGCCAGATCAATTCCACGAACGCCGAGAGATGGATATGAGATGACCGGGGCTGACTCAAGTACTTGAGTAAATGCTCCTGAAAGATATTCAAATGGAATCACCTCTACCCCCTCAGCAGATTCATGCACCACTCCCACGAGCTCCCCAAACACATTAAACACCGCAGACCCTCTCACAATGGAAGACTCTCCTTCAAGCAGAATACGACGCGACGGAAGATCACTGAAGCGAAGCGCATCCCCCCAGACAACAGTCTGCGCTTGAGTAAAGACAAACGCGGTTCCAGATGTGGCGATAAAAAGTTGGTCCCCTGCGGTGATGGAGTACCCACTAGCAATATCAATAACAGGTACGTTCGATGTGGCGCAATGAATAAAATCAAAATCGAACATCGGCTCATTCACCACTTCATCCACTTCGCACGATTGTGTCCCCCAGCTCACTACATCCCCCACACGACCATCGGTTGAAAGTGCCCATCCATCTGAGGTTAGCGCGATCACAGGAATATCGGATTCAGAGACGGAAACCCCTGATTCAACAAGGAGGGCCTGTTTAATCAATGTTCCAATTGTAGGAAGCGCACGTTCCTCCATGCGCTCCAAGGCATCTTCATAATCCTTTGGAAGTGCACGTGGGCGTTCCTGTGTCAGACGAAGAGGTTCCGTCAGATCATTCAGTTCAAGCGCATACTCAGAAAGATAGGATGTTGTGAGGGCGGTTCCAATCACTCCCGCCGATCCTCCGATAAGGCAAGAAAAGAGAATGATTCGGATCGTGTGTGGCCAAGAATAGTTTTTCATACCCATTGTGAGGTTAAGGTAATCACAAGCGACAAGATAATAAACACGGATAGATACCGACGGAACACTTCATGTGAAAGTTTATGAAGAGCATGCGCGCGTGAAAGTCCGAGAAAAACATACACGCCTAAAGAAAGAAACGCGGCATTTGTATAGAAACCGGTTGGAAGAAAGGAGAGGACCGCAAAAAGTTCTGTGATCAACAGGGCGCCGGCAAATGCATAGGGTCTTGCGCGCAACGGATCCACCTTCCCTGCCCAAAGCGTCCCGTACACAATAAAGAACAGAATGAGAAAGAATAGAAACGAAAGGAACCACAATGGCGTATGAAGAAAAAGGGAAAGGCCAAATCCCAGAATGGACAGAGAGAAGACGGAGAGGATATGCAGAAGTTGCGAAAGATATTCGAGCGTAAACGGTTGGTAGTTCATTGGGAGATGCGTAAAACTGAACACATGCTCAACAAAGAAAAAGACTAACCCCACAACAACCACCGCAAGCAACAGCTTCGAAAGATCATTTTCAAGAAGAAAGAATGGACCAAAACTTGAAAGAAGAAATAAGAGTGGTGTTCCTAGAAGATGCCAGAACTGAAATGTTTTCACGTGCCACCCAAGGAGTCGTCCTAACACCACGCCAACCAATAACGCACACGAAACAATTGTGACATAGGGATGAACCCACTGAACGGACAACAAAAAAAATCCTAAGCCTGCAAAGAGAACAACCGCAAACGACGATAAACGATACAGAAGGATCATAAAAAAGTTATCTCTTCTGGAGCTCGACAGAAAGTTCTCCTGTCATCACAAGCTCTCCAGAAAATACTTCTATGGATGAAATCTGTGCATACCCAACCATAACCGCATTCATTCTGGCAAGCTCTGATTCAAGATAGGGCTTCAGAAAACTCGCAATCAGGAAATTCGGGACGTGGGCAGAACCAATCATGACCTCGTCCGGCGTTACAACCACAACTCCATTTTCCGCAGAGATCGAAAAAATTGCTTTCAGTGCGGTTTGAGATTCTACATCCGCCACCGGCACAAAAAATTCAATTCCCAATCCAGGTTCAATCACCGCTTGAATATTTGAGCCATCCAACCACTCCACCCCTGACTCCTCCATGATGGATCGCAACGAAGCGGTCAAAGAGGCTTCTGAAATACGAGCTTCGAGTGTTCGATCTTTTAGCTCTCCACGTCCTTCATACAATCTCTGAGTGAGTGTGCTCGTAAACTCTTCCTCTAAAACCGTTTCAACCGGAACCCCAGGAGTCACAACCCGTGTCGGCTCCGGAATCGTATACGCTCGAGACGAAAGAATCGGAACAGAAGCAAGTCCCGTCTCCGCCACAACCCATGCCCCCCAGATAAACACTCCGCTCACAAGGACAAGAAAGATGAGCAAGGCAATCAGCCATGGATGACCTTTGTGTGTGCGACGTCGAACTTCGCGAACCACGTCTCCTTTCACGTCCGTGATTTGTTTTTCAAGTGAGGCATTTTTCTCAATCCGAGCCATAGACTATTGCACTAACCATGAATACTCTCCTCGAAGAACTTCGATCTTCGCAAGAAGACTCTCAACCGCTGAAGGCTCTTCTCCTTTGAGTGCTGTCTGTATCTGGTTAAAGGCAACAGCGAGCTCAATGTGTAGATCTTTATATTCAACAGGAACACGCAAGAGGAGAAGACTTGCGAGGGCCGTCTCTGCGACAACAAGTTTCTCTCCATCATTTTCTGCAGATGAAAATCGTTCATCGAATGTCTGAAGGATATTGGACAGGTCTGCTTGATACGCACCGGCATCCACCAACACAACGTCTTCTGAAGGGGTCGACGTTTGAGGGGAATCCTCTCGAAGCGTCCAGAACATAAAACCGGCCAGGAGAATTGATAACAACACGATCACGAAAGGAAAAAAAGAATGTCGATGATAATAACGCATAATTTACTCAGTTACATCTCTAAAGAGATCTTCTAAAATAACCACGCCCATCATGGCAAGCGGAATCGCTAAAATGGCTCCTGCGAAACCACCCGCTTTTAATCCCACGAGAAGAGCAATGATACTAATAATAGGATTCAACCCCGTGACCGTCTGCATAATCTTTGGAACCAACACATTGTTTTCCAATTGTTGAACCACGAGATAGAGAAGAATCACGGCTCCCCCGATAACAGGTGCCTGTGCGAAGCCAATAATCAGTGCGGGGATCAAAGAGATGATTGGACCGACATACGGAATGACTTCAAGAACCCCGGCAATCAACGCAAGAAGAAGGGCGTACTTCACACCTAGAAAAGAAAGCCCAATATAGACCGCAAGCCCGACAACCAGTCCCAAAATCAGCTGACCACGAAGCCACTGCCCCATCTTTCGAGACATCTTCTTCATGAGATGGACAACGTAGGGTTGATACTCAATAGGAGCAAGATTACGAAAATACTTCCGCATGCTTTCTTCCTCAACAACCATGTAGAACGCCAGAACAAGCACAATGAAGGTGGCTAGAACTCCACCAACAACCCCCTTCACCGTCGAAAACGCCGTTCCAAATGTTCCCGCTCCACCCTGGGACATTGTGAAGGAACTGAGAAACTCATTCACTACTTCCGAGTCCCCTGAGAAAGGAGCAATATGTGCAAGCGATTCAGAGATCTGCGTGTAGTACGTCGAGGAGTTCTCAAACAACTGAGCACTCTGTTGGGTAACGATCGGAACGAATAACAGAATAAAAATCGCAGAGAGAGATAACAAGAATGTGTAGACAATCAACACCGCAAGTCCACGCGGAATCCGACGCTCGGCAAACCAAGAGGCAAATGGTTCAATAAGCGCAGCGAGTAAGAGCGACGCGATAAAAATCGCAACGATGTCTCGAACAAACCAAAGGAACCAAAGACCAAGTACGATGAGCACCGCTTTGATAAACGTGGAGGTCGAAATACTTACGGACTGAGGAGGCATCATACGTGCTTTGATTATACCATAAGATTGATTGACAAAACGCCTTTTTTCAGGTAGCATGGTGCAGACAAAGATCGTGTCTCTCGACATCATGGATAGATGCGATACACGTTCTGTGATTCCGAGTCCCCGTTTGATTAAAATGGATAAGATTTACAGAGTGATTCCGAGTCACGCTTTGATAAAATAGATGAGCTACGCAGAGCTGGAGGTGAACAGCGACTGAGACGTACCTAAACGTACGTTGAAGGAGCTGAGAACCGAAGCTCAAGTAGATCGCTATTTTTTCAAAGCGGGGCTGATCGGTATCGACGGGAGTTCCTTCCATCATGATCAAGCCGTGTGGGTACGACCGCACGTAAATAAACTCGTACACGACGAACAACTGCAAACAACGTCATGGCGAAGATCAAGAATGCTTTCAGCGTTCCATCATTCGCTCCTGTTCTCGCCTAACGGTTAGAGAACCATCTGCCTTAGCCACGTCTGGGTGCTAAGTGTCAGGTGTTATATCACCAGACTGGACTGTGAGGTCATCGATCTCTCACATTCGAGATTTGCGATCGATACCTTTGTTACGCATTTCTTCACGCCTTGAGCGTAGCAACGTATAAGCGTGAATGTGCTTGGAAACATCATGTTGAAAAGCCTTACCACACGGGAGTTCGATTCTCCCCAGCTCCACCAAAAGCAATCAGCTCTCTGCTGATTGCTTTTTGTTTATGTCAGGGAGATGAGAACTCCTGTATGGAGTTCGATGCTGGAGTGAGTGAGAGGAATAAAAATAATCACGAAAACACAAAACTATTCTTCGTCGTTTTGCTGTTTGAGAGATTGTTTTCATTCCCGAACGAACGACAGCCATATGGGCCACGCCCAGATTCTCCCCAGCTCCACCAACAAAAATACACCACTGTTACGTGGTGTATTTTTGATTCGCTCAGTACCGTTGTACTGAGCCGTGTGGCGATGGCCCTATTGCCATCGCCGTGCGCGTGTCACGTGTGCGACTACTCGATGCCGTCTGCGCGCCGACGAGCGGACTCGACGGTTTCGTGGTCCCATCCTTGATCAGGACCATTCGGGTCTGAAGGAGGCGCGTTCTTCATGAACTCCTCGACGCCCGGCTGAGAGAGGATGGTCCGAACGAGGAAGACGAAGAAGACCCCAACGGCCCCATAGGTCATGAGTGCCCCCCAGAGAGGATCACTCACAAAGATGAGACGCAAAGCGACGATGAGGAAGACAAAGACACCGCCCAAGAAGATACGACCCATCATGAAGACCTCCACTCATTTGCCCGTGCGTACCTGCCGGAACAAAGAGATATGACACTACTCTTCCCTATAAAAAAATCAAGGGAACTTAGTTCCCTTTCATCTTTTCTCTCATCTCTCTCTCAACATCGCGCTTCTTGATCGCGTCGCGCTTTTCATACTTCTTCTTTCCTCGCGCCACGGCAAACTCCAACTTCACCAATCCCCCTTTTTCATAAATTGAAATTGGCACGATGGTGAGGCCATCGGATTGGCATTTCCCTGCAAGACGACTGAGTTCCCGTTTATGCACAAGGACTTTCCTATTCCGATACGGATCATAGCCTTCTGGAATACCTGCGGGTTTGTAAGGAGCCACATACGCCCCCTTCAACCAAAGTTCACCATCTTGTATATGCAAGAAAGCTCCTTTGAGCTGAACCTGCCCAGCTTTTACAGACTTCACCTCTGCCCCTGTAAATTTCAAACCTCCCTCAAAAGTTTCCAGGATTTCGTAATCGAATCGCGCTTTTTTGTTTCCTGCAAGAGTTGCCATACCTAGAGAGTATAGCTGATCACTTGTTTTTTTCCACCTTTTTAGCTAGACTGAGGCACATCTATGCGTATTCATCGTCACCGAAGTCGAAAACCACGACTCGATATTCCTGTGTATCGAGTAAACGAACGTATTAAGTCAGAAGAAGTTCGGCTTTTTGGAGCTGACGGAGCCCTTGTAGGAGTTGTTCCGATCGAAGAAGCTCTTGCTCTTGCTGTCGCAAAGGAATTAGATCTTGTGGAGGTCTCCCCTAAAGCGGTTCCTCCTGTCTGCAAAATCCTTGATTACGGTCAATTCAAATACCAAAAAGAAAAGGAGGCAAAAAAACGAAAAGCCCAATCCGCGGAGGTTGAGCTCAAAGGGATCCGACTCTCTGTACGTATTGGTCCTGGAGACTTCGATGTTCGCGTGAATCAGGCCCTCAAGTTCCTTGAGAAAGGAAATAAGGTTAAGGCAGAACTTCCTCTTCGTGGACGTGAAAAAGCGCATCGAGAAGTGGCTCGAAAGGTCATGGTCCAATTTCTCGAAAAAATCAAAGAAACCTACCCTATCCGCATAGAGCAAGAGATTAAATACCAAAGTGGTCGATTAACCATGATCCTCGCCCGGGCCTAAGTTGAGGTGTTGATGGTTTTCTTGACATAAAACCCCCTCATCGCTATACTCAGCCCGAATTTTAGAACCTGTATGCCTAAGCTAAAAACACACAAAGCATTCTCTTCTCGAGTAAAAGTAACCGGTTCCGGTAAGTTTCTGAAACAGACTGCTGGGAAGGGACACTTCAATGGAAGAGAATCCGGAAAGACCACTCGCAACAAGCGCCAAGACCAAACCATGTCTAAAACGCACAAGCGAGCCATTAAGACCTTAATGCCAAACAGCTAATCCTATGCCTCGAGTAAAACGCGGGACACAACACGTCAAACGACGTAAGAGTCTCTTGGAAAAAACAAAGGGGATGATGTGGGGACGCAAGTCAAAGATCCGTCTTGCCCGTCCAGCCATGCTCAAAGCCGGGGTCAACGCCTTTCGTGGTCGTCGCAACAAGAAGCGACTCATGCGTCGCCTATGGCAGGTACGGCTCAACGCCGCTGTTCGCCCATTAGGTCTCAGCTACAGTCGATTTATGGACGGATTGAAGAAAGCAAACATTGGTCTCGACCGAAAAGTCCTTTCTGAACTCGCAAAAGACCATGAAGCAGTATTCAAGAACGTCGTTGAAAAAACCAAGTAACTCACAAAAGCGCCCCGAGTCTATCGAAGGGCGCTTTTGTATTTGCATTGACTGTTCTAAAAAAATAGGTATAGTAGCCGGTCGGAAGAACCTTCCGTCTCCCGCCAACCCACCAGGAGCCACCATGAGTGGAAAAGACCAGAGTCCAGGTCATTCCTTCTTCGCCGTCGCAGACCTCGATCCCCCGGAGCCAGAAGGAGTTCAACCAGACGCATGGCCGTCGGCATCGACGCCTGCGCTGAGCACCCAACCGCTGGAACTGATCCCGGATCCTGTTCCTGTCACGATCATCAACGACTCGCCCGCGCTGACCACTCAGTCACTCGATGCGCCCCGAGACGTCGAGCTGGTGGAGCCCGATGTCGCAGACGCTGGACCCTACGGTCTTCAGAGCGATGCGGGAACGCCTCCCGCAGAAAAGGACATCGAAGAAGACGACTGGGACCAGAACTCCAACCCCACCCGCATTCCCAATCGGAACTCGGACAAGTGGCTGATCGGCCTGGCACTGATCGCCTTCGCCTTCACCTTCGCCGGCCTCGGCGGATACTGGTGGTGGACCGGACGAGAAGAACCGGCCAAGGTCATCAGCGCAGAGAGCACGATCGAGGAAGAAGACGTCCTGATCGTCATCAACGACCCCCCCGCCATCGTGGCGGAGCCCGAGATCGAAGTCGTCGAGCCAGAAGAAGAAGCCATCCCTGAACCGGCGGTAATCGCCAAGCCTGAGGACTGTGTCTTCCTCAACGGATCTCGTCCGAAGGTCGGCGACAAGCACATCGTCCGCTGTACGAACGACACTCGGTTCCTCGCCATCGCGACCTACACCACCGGAGGCGTGTTCGTCTTCTCGGACTACGAGCCCTATGAGCCCTGACCTCTACACATGAGGTCACTCCCCGACATAAACGTGTCGGGATTTTAATTTGATTTTTTGAAGTTCACTTTAAATACCGGATACCACGTCTGATCGTATTCATCCTTAATCTCAACCGTTTCATTCTTCACGTACATGTTGAGTGCCATGTCAGCGAGAAGTTCTTGATCCGTCTGAATCTCAATCTTAATCTCATCAAGATCTGATGCATCTGAATTCCCTGCTCGAACATTTTGCTCAATCCCTTTTTTCTCTTCACGAAGCGTCTGCATTTCTTCCACAATTTCTTGGTATCGAGAACTGTGCGTCAGCTCATCTTTGAGCATTTTGTTAATCTCTTTTCGGCGCTTTTTATTCGCCTCTAACCGATGATAAATCTCTTCAAGTTTTGGCATAGGCACACATGATATCACGACCTCGAAGAAGGACCTGTTGACAAAACGGGTTTTTTTGATTAAGGTACTGCGTCCGTCTCACAACTCACGGATTCTTGGCCATCTCGGTCAAGACACACCAGGAGGGCCCCATGGCCATCAGGCAGTCCGTCTCTGGAGCCCAAGTGGGCCAGAGCCTCGTCATCAAGCTCGTTCTCGACGGCCTCGACCTCGTCGATGGCCAGAAGTGGCGCTTGGACCTCCCTGGTCTGAGTCTGAGCAACCCCGAGCAGACCATCCCGGCTGGTGCTACCGCACCGCACACCCTGACCTGGACAAGCACGACGCCGATCCCGGCCGGCACGACCGTGCTCAACGCCGAGCTCTGGCTGGCCACCGTCCCGCCCGTCTCGAAGGGGACGTTCGCGATCCCCGTCACCCCAGCTCCCGTCGCGCCGATCGGTCCCGCTCCCTCAGCCCCCGCGCCTGCTCCTGCCACGCCCGCTCCCGCGACCCCGGCCGCTCCCGCCCCCGCGATCCCCCAGCCCCTGCAGGTGCAGGTGGTGGGACAGCCGAACACGCTCGGTCGCATCCTCAACGGGACGACCTTCATCGGCCTGGGAACGGCGCTCGTGATCCTGGCGATCATCGCCGTCATTGTGGGTGGCGTCATGTTCGCCACGTACACGGGCATCAACGGCCTGAGCTCGCACCCGACGACCACGGCTCCCACCAAGGACTCGGTGACTACCACGGTGACCCAGACGGTCATCACCGACGACCCCGACGTCCTGAAGGAGGCCGCCAAGGGAAACGCGAGCATCACTCACTGAGCTCTCCGCTCACCCCCCCTCGCTTCTGCACCACGCCCGCAGAAGCGTTTTCATTTATGATACAATCCTCTCAATATGTCTGAAGCCATGCGCATCAATAAATACCTCTCTACAAACGGCTACTGCTCGCGTCGCGAAGCAGATCGTTTGGTTGAACTTGGCAGGGTCTTTATTAACGATGAAATAGCGTCTCTTGGAGACCAAATCTTCCCTGGGGACGAAGTCCGAGTCATTGGTCGAGATCGAACAATAAAAAAAGAGAAGGTGTACATTCTCGTCAATAAACCCCCTGGTATTTTAACCTCCCCTGATATCAACAAGAGAAACAACATCACGTCTTTTGTCGATTACCCCGATCGCATTTATCCTGTCGGACACCTTGATACAGAGGATGCTGGACTCGTCCTTCTGACAAACGATGAGATTCTCGGCAAACGACTCATTCATCCAGATCATATCCCTGAAGAAGAATACGTGGTCGAGGTTGACCATCCTCTCACGAAGCTCGACCTTGTCGCCATGCAAAATGGGATCGTCCTCGAAGATGGAAAGACAGCACCCACAAAAGTCCGTTTGATGAATCCTGATCGTTTCGCCATCATCCTCGAGAGAAACAAGGGGGATCAAATCCGACGCATGTGTGACTTTCTCGGATACGACGTTGTGTATCTCATGCGGACGCGCATAGGAACACTCAAAATCCCATCAAGCTATCCAGAAGGAAGTATCCGCCACCTGGCAGAAAAAGAGGTGCGAGATCTAAAAAAGCTCGTTGGATTGACTGTGCGCCCATCGGGAGGAAATGTCAGAAAGAAAAAACGATAACCGAAAGGGTATCGTTTTTCTTTGTATAAGTTC
Organism: Candidatus Uhrbacteria bacterium CG10_big_fil_rev_8_21_14_0_10_48_16; assembly: GCA_002793515.1. Classification (GTDB taxonomy): domain Bacteria; phylum Patescibacteriota; class Patescibacteriia; order UBA9934; family GWF2-40-263; genus UBA12478. The sequence continues at coordinate 9,371 of PFEU01000002.1, read as the reverse complement.
AGACATCAAATGCTGTCGTAATGTGTGTCGCCCAGCTGAGAAGATCCTGTTTCTTTTTCTCTTGATCGAGCTCCAACGTATCAATACTCATAATAGGCTCGATCACTTGTGCGTTCAGGGATTCAAATGCCTCTTTTGCCAGTTGACCAGCTCCACAAAAATCTGGGTAGATCGATTCGCCCAGAGCAAATATCGCCATGTTCGCGTGCGACAAATCCAATTTCGCAGACCGCAATGACTCAATAAACTCTTCTGCAATATCATTTAAATCACCATCTCCATACGTAGAACAACCGAAAATGATATTTCCTTCAAGAGGGGCGTGGGGCTTAGCTAGCTGAGTCACATCCGTCATCGTTACCTCCCAACCCATATCTTTCAAAATACCTGACAGGTCCATGGCAACAGATTCACTATACCCCGTTAACGTCGCGTAAAGGATAGAAATATTCATACCATGTGTGACAGACAGCCAACTTACCTACAAAAGACACAAACGATGGTGATTTTGAAGTGCGTGGATCAGGATCTCTTTTGTTTACTGTCGCGTCCCGCAGTTGGTGCAGGACAGTGAACGAACCATGTCGCTCCCCGTGAATAAGAGACGGTACATGCTTGCTCTCATTTCGAGGATAAAGAACAGGATAAGCCAAATGCCACCGACTATCGTGGTGAGGTAGAAAGAAATAGGTGACTTCATGACAAGCGACATAACAAGAAACGCTAGCGCGACAAGCGAAGAAACTACCAAAAGGAGAGAGCTGATCTTAACCCAAAGTGGGTAACTCCACTTTCGGATAAATTTGTGCCCCTTACATTGTCGGCAACGTTCGCTTAGCTCCTGAACTTCTTGAAGTTGCTGAGTATGTCCACAAAGTTTACAGAGAAACGGTGTTTGGCTAAAAACCAGAATATTGATCAAAAAACTTAAATCCAATCCAGCAGAAAATAACGGCACGAATCCAAAGGAGATATCTAATCCGGTTTGTGGCTCGATCACGAGAAGAAACAATACCGTGACGACAATCCCGACAAAAAATGTCCACCGAAGAAATGGAATCCATGGCTCGGTTGGAACCATCCTGCTTTCTAACTGTGTGGCGTTTGGCTTTATCTTAATCGGATTATTACCGCAATGTTCACATTTCATACGTTCCACGAAGTCGGTTAACTGCATGTATTCTACATGATCAAAACAACTGAACCAAGCCACGTAAAGGCCGTAAAACTTACGGTGGCCCACGTGGTCACGTAAAAACACTGACCGAAGTCAGTGTTTTTACATGGCGGACCGGAAGGGAGTCTCACCGAACTACGGAGGGAGCGGGATATAGTGAACAAGGTGGAACTTGTATTCTTCAGGAATCGCGTTCGATTTCTTCTAGAAGTTTTTGAATTTTCTCTCTATCTTTTGTTGCCTCTTCTGCGTCGATTATCCCAGAGGTATTTGCATTAAACGCGACGCCGTTCTCGCACATCCAAGCGAATCGATGAAAGAGTGCGTACATACGGACGATATCTCGCTGTTCTTTGGTGAGCTCAAGTTCATCCATCACGGCATCCGAGTAGATCTTTCCATACTCCGTTCCATGCCAGCTTGTATAAATTCGTCCAACAGCCTCTAAAGGATCACCATACGCGAGCGCATCGAGATCGACGAGCCCAGTAAATGTTCCCTTCTCAATAAGCACATTCTTCCCAGCGATATCCCCATAGTATGTCGTCGAAGGCACAGAGAAAAAGTATTCTTCGTACTCTTGTACGACTGCACGTACCTGCTCTATAAGATCTCGGATTTCAGAGATAAATCCTGTACTACGCGCATGACGCTCCGCGGAGTCTAAATCGTCGTAGACCCACTCTTTCCAGCTCGAAAACTTTGCTCCATTTTCATCAAGAACGAGACCATAAGATCCATCCGTTGGGAGTGTGCTGAGTTTTTTGAAGATTGATGCGATCTCCTTTGCAATTTTTTTGAGTTGATCCTCTGCGAGGTCCTGGATGACGTTTCCAAGATCTGTTCCGGGAAGCCTTTCTTGAATTTGATATCCATAACCTTCTTTCTCAATGTTGTACTCATCGGCAATTATCCGTGGAACCTGAATATCAAGCGCGGCAAGTTTTGGGGTAAATAGCGAGCTTCCCCGCATTTGGGAAATGTCATTATTCATTCGAAGAATGTAGCTTTCCCCTTCTACTTTAAATGCAAAGACTTCATTACAGATTCCCGTCTTCATTCGTTCAATTGAACTCGG
>PFEU01000002.1:6355-7080 GCA_002793515.1 Candidatus Uhrbacteria bacterium CG10_big_fil_rev_8_21_14_0_10_48_16 | reverse complement strand
CCATATTGACACCATTGTTTCACTTCCAAAACGAAAACACCACCCCAGAAGGGTGATGTTTTCGTGGCGGGACACATGGGTTAAGTACCACCATTCCAGCGAAATTATAAGGGGTTTTGGACTATTTGTCCAGAGTCAGATTTGAGGCATGTGGGTCGGGTATTTTTTTGTAAACTGGCACAAAGTGGCACATATATCGCGCCGTATCAGTTTTCAAAACTATCAGGGTTTTTCAGGCTTCTTCGCCTTATTCTCTTTTACAATGACCTTGCGGATTTCCTCATCCGAAGTGTAGCCAACTAACTCTCCACTAATGGCTCCCAAGGTGGATTCCAAGGATGTTTTCACGAGACGCCAATTCGTATCATGAAGCACTTCTCGAAGGGCTTTTGACACAACCCGCTTTGAGTCATAATCAACGCGAGAGGCATCAGAATCGAGCATGGTTATTCGCACTTTGAATCCACGATCGTGAGTAGGATTAGATAACTCAACTTTGGTCATACCGATTGCCTCCAGCGCCTGAACAAGAACAGTCTGAAGCTCGATTACTCGAAGGCGTTTCAAAACCTCCATACGCTCGTTTGTTTGTACGTCTGCTTTCTCAACCTCGTGTTCTTTTAGTAGTGACTCTAGGTGATTGAAATTACGTTGTCCTTCACGAAAATCATTCAGGCGCTTTTCGTCCAAACAATATTCTTCGCGATCACGAACATAAGCTGTAT
>PFEU01000002.1:0-6216 GCA_002793515.1 Candidatus Uhrbacteria bacterium CG10_big_fil_rev_8_21_14_0_10_48_16 | reverse complement strand
TTGAAATGGTTTAGGTTTATATTCAGAACCATCATGAAAAAAAGCACGCCGAGGCAAATGCCCACTCGGACATTCATACATCATCATAACTTTGATAGGGCCATCATTATGCCAAAGGTGCTTCAAACTAAAATTCATCATCTTTCCACAAACTCCGCACGATATATCTGTCCTAGGTTTAGATTTTTCCAACAACCGTTCCTCCTGAGCATCCTGCGCCAAATGCTTCTCAAGATATTCAATTTTCTCCTCGGCTCGCTTGCCAGTCAGAAAGTAAATGGATACGTTGCGAAAACACTGGACAGTACGTAATTTCTCTTCCCGCTCAGGTTCATCTTTTGTAATTTTGTTGGCCATCTCAGTAAACACAGCCTCCATATCTCGACAAAGAGAAACGGTGATGCGGTCAAAGATGGCGGAGTGGTCAGTATTCATAGTGAATATATTGTCCCACTCCTTTATTTTCGATACAATTTTATCGCAAGATCCTTCAAATGGTCAGTTGGGTGCGTGCCACGGGGCCCTTATGAATTTCACGCTCCGGTTATCTCAGTATCGCTTCTTCCCTCCAAGGTGCTTCATGTTTGGAGCTTCTCGGCGGGGGAAAGCGATGCTTGACTCCCGAGTATTAATTCATAAGCTCTTCGAGTATGTCTTACTTTAAGATATTCCTCGACCGCGCAGGTGAATGGCGTTGGACGCTTTATGCGGCCAACCACGAAGCTGTTGCAACGAGCGAAGGGTACACCACAAAGTGGAGTGCTCAACGTTCAGTCGAGGCGGTTAAGCGTATTGCAGCGAGCGCGATCATTCGCGTTTAATGTAATGCGTCAACAATCCCGGCTGACCATTTGAGAGGTTTTCATATGGATATTGATACCGTAGAAAAGAAACACAGTCTCCAAAACGGATGTTGTCATCTGCTCTTTTTGATTCGTAAAGACTTAAACGAACGACATCCTGGGTATCGGGCATACTTAGAGAGCAGCAATCTACATGAAAGCATCAAGGTTGACCGAAATGCTGTTCCGACATGTCTAGATGTGCTGAGGCATACCGGTTTTATAGCTAACTATGAATTTTCAAAACGTCCGCGCATGCTATCCTCTGTGCCAGACTTATGTATTTACGTTCCTGAGGATTTTTTCGAACGATGTAGAAAATTTGACAGCAGGCAAGATACCCCATTCCATAAGGTTATCTTGGACGAAGACAGCATGACACTGAAAGATCTGGTCAGCGGTAGCGAGATTATGACATTTCCATCTTCTAGCAAGCGGTTTACACTTGCTTCGTTTTTCTTCATTGTTAACGACGAAAATCGCGGTGAGTGGCTCAACTGGGATGATATAGCTCATAATTATCATCAAAGCGACAATTATGATTCAACAAAAACAAAACGAATGGTTTATGACGCCGTAATGGCTATAAATGAAGCGGCCGGTAATATATTGGGCTTTCATGTTATCGAACTAGACGGTCAAAATCGTTATAAGGTAGTGATGTAAACGATTCACAAAAAGGTCACAGATCGCTCAATTAAACTCACAAGACCCCTTGATAGGGTGGCGCTATAAATCATAGCGCTTTTTTATGCTTAAAAAACAGTTAACCGAGTCCAGTATCACTCCGACTAAATCCGATTTTTCTATGACCATGAACATCATCAATGTCATGGAGTTCGTCAAGTTTGCACAATGGTTTGCGACACCAAAAGTAGAGCGTGAACACAAAACCCAAAAAGCTTTCGCTGAAGCGGTCGGAGTCTGCGAGGACACACTCACGGACTGGAAACGCCGACCCGAATTCTGGCCAATCGTTCAACGACTCATCGGTGAACGCATACGCGAGCATATACCCGATGTCATTCACGGACTAATGAAGAATGCATCGAGTAAAGGAAAAGCTTCTGATGTTGAGGCTTACCTGCGACTTTCAGGACTAATTCAATCTAAGAATGATTAGTGGTATGTCAGAGCTAAAAATTTATCAGATGGCTGTCGTTGACCTAAAACCAGCCACGTATAACCCACGAAAAATTTCGGACAAACAGAAAGAGGAACTGATAAAGAGTATTCAACAGTTCGGTCTTGTTGACCCAATCATCGTCAACAATCATCCAAAGCGGAAAGGGATTGTCATTGGTGGCCATCAACGACTTGCCATCGCAAAATTATTGGTCATGGAAACTGTCCCCGTTGTTCTTCTGAATCTTACAGAAGCGAAAGAGCGTGAACTAAATCTACGCCTAAACAAAAACACGGGTGACTGGGACCTCGATCTCCTCAAAGGATTCGATATAGACCAGCTTCTAGATGTCGGCTTTGACGAAACTGAATTAAGCGACATCTGGTCAGACACTCTAAGTGTTGAAGATGATGGGTTTGATGTTGAAAAGGCGATCAAAGCGATTAAGAAGCCGAAGGCGAAATTTGGTGAAGTGTACCAGCTGGGAGTGCATCGCATCTCATGTAATGACGCAACAGATCTCGCAGCTGTACAGGTGTTAGTGGGCAAAGAACGAATGGATCTCGTGACGTTAGACCCTGTATATGGCATCGGCCTAGATTATCACAAAGGCATTTCCACCAAAGGAAAGTATTCAGGGGCTGAGCGCGATCAGTTGAAAGGAAAAGAGTACCGTGACTTTCTAAAGACCGTCATGAAAAACGCTTTAGAGGTTTCTCGTAACGATGTTCACCTGTACGTCTGGAACGATCAGCGTCACATCGGTCTCGTACAGTCATTGATCGAGGAATGCGGACTACATAATAAGAGTGTGTGTCTCTGGATAAAGAATAACTTCACACCAGTCCCAGGAATCGCGTGGAACAAATCATACGAGGCATGCATGTATGGCGTACGTGGCAAACCGTACCTCAATCCAGATGTTCGCAACTTGACCGAGGTTCTTAACAAAGAGATAGACCCTGGCAATCGCCAGATCGACGACGTCATAGACCTGTTCGATCTCTGGCTCGTCAAACGTCTTCCGGCACAAGAATATCAACATGCGACCCAGAAGCCGCTTGATGTTTATGAAAAACCGCTTCGTCGATGCAGCAAGGTAGGAGCGAACGTGTTGGATCTATTCTCCGGCAGCGGCACAACCCTCATGGCTTGCGAGCAAATGAAGCGACGAGCTTTCGTGATGGAAAAAGATCCGGTGTTTGTTGACGTGTGTATTCAACGCTTCGAAGAAGCGACTGGTAACAAAGCTAAAAAACGGTAATTCATATCTATGAAAATCAAAACTGGAGATCTTATTCAATTAGGAGACCATATCTTGCTATGCGGAGACTCAACAATAAAATCAAATGTCGATCGCCTTCTAGAAGGGAACGAAGTTCAGCTCGTGCTTACTGACCCTCCGTATGGAGTGAGTTATGTGGAAAGTAAGAAGGGCTTCACACAGTCCCTTGCGAAACCAAAAGAGATAGCAAACGACCAAACTCAGAATGAGGATGAGTACAAGTTATTTTCTCAAGCATGGATGGAGTGTGTGAAGCCGTACATGGCGAGAAAGAATAGTGTCTACATCTTTAACTCTGATCGTATGTTATTCGCACTACGCTCAGGCATGGAGAATGCCGGGTTCAAGTTCGCACAACTCTTAATTTGGGCGAAGACTCATGCGGTCGTCGGCCGGATGGATTATTTGCCATCACACGAACTTATTGCGTACGGATGGTTCGGAACCCATACCTTCCATAAGTCGAAAGATAAAACCATTCTTGTATGCCCCAAACCAGCCAAAAGCAAATGGCACCCCACGTCCAAGCCTCGGAAGTTATTACGTCGCTTAATTCTTAATAGTTCTAAGGTTGGCGACACGGTTTATGAGCCTTTCGCAGGTGGAGGATCTTGTCTTCTCTCCTGTGAAGAAACTAAACGAAAATGTTTAGCGATCGAGCTGGATACCGAGTACTGCGAGACCATCGTCATGCTTTGGGAACGCATGACAGATAAGAAGGCTAAAAAACTCTGATATGGCAAAAGACAAAAAGTATCCAACAAACCAAGAACGGATACAAAAACAGAAAGACCTGCTCATTACGCAAATAAAGAAGACTCCAGTGATTGAGATCGCTTGCCAAAAAGTCGGCGTTGGACGAACGACCTTCTATCGTTGGAGGCGTGATGACGCTGACTTTGAAACGGCTTGTGTTGAGGCTCTAGGAACAGGCGTCGATCTAATCAACGATCTAGCTGAATCAAAACTTATTGGCCAAATACAGGACAGTAATTTTCCGGCTATACGCTTCTGGCTTCAGAGTCATCATAAAAGTTACAAGGCGAAGCTTGAGATTAGTGCAGACACAAAGAAAGAGCTGACAAGTGAAGAACAAGAAACCATGCAACAGGCGTATGAACGTCTGGGCTTAATTCAACAAAATAACTTAATTGAACCCTATGAACAATCCAATATTGGATCAGAAGACACTCGACCTGATCCTCACCAACAAAACGGCTAGACTAGATCTGGTGACGAAGTCGCATAAGGCTTTCTTCGCAACTTACTTCCCGCACTATCTTGAGTATCCCAGTGCCGATATTCATCATGAGTTGTTTGATATCACACAAGATCCAGGCAACAAGTTTGCCATCATTCTTACTTTCCGCGGAAGCGGCAAGTCCACCATCGTTTCTTTGTCTTATGCACTTTGGGCGATACTTGGTTTCCAACAAAAACACTTCGTTGTTCTTGTTACAAAGACTCAAGATCAAGCAAAAAAACTGATCGATGCTATCAAACGTGAATTTGAGACAAATAAACTTCTTCAAAACGACTTCGGAAAAGTTCATGAAGAAAGTTCTCCATGGAACTCGACAGCTCTCACCTTTGCTAATCAAACGGCGCAGATCACCGCTATCTCTATCGATCAAGCCATGCGTGGAATGCGTTTCCAGAACTTCCGTCCAGACCTAATCATCTTGGATGACATCGAAGACTCCGCATCTGTGCGAACGGTTGCTTCTCGAGATCGTTTGGAGGAATGGCTTGAAAAAGATCTGCTACCGGCCGGGGATGTAAACACACGGACGATACTTGTGGGAAATAACCTTCATCCAGATAGTTTGCCTAGCAGACTCATCAATAAGGTTCAAGCAGGTCAGTTTGACGCTCGGGTTGTGAAGTGTCCTCTGGTTGATGAAAATGGCAACTGCGCTTGGCTTGGGAAGTTTCCAACAAAAGAAAAGCTGAATGAGTTTCGTAATTCATTTCCTTCTGACCGCACATGGCGACAAGAGTTTTTACTGCAGCCGGTTCTATCCGACGAACAAGTGGTCGAGGAAAAGCACATTCAGTTTTATGACAAAATTAAGACGAATCGTGGAGGGTATGACCACGCGGCCATTGGCATTGACCTTGCTTGTAGCACAAGTCCAAAGGCCGATAAAACAGCAATGGTGTCGGCTCGTGTTGTTGGGTGTGGTGACAAGATGAAGATTTACATCCTCCCATCAATCGTTAACTCACGATTGGAGATCCACAACTCTCTTAATGAGTGCTTATTGTTAATGAAGCGGATAGATCCAAATGGCCATGATGGAAAGCGTGATGTTCGTGTCTATGTTGAGTCTGTTGGTTTCCAGAAGACATTTGTTCAGCAGTTGATGTCACGGAACGTGCGTCGTGTTGAGGAGTTTTATCCCAATAGTATGGGTGATAAGCGCGAACGGTTGTTTGTCGCGTCCGACCTGATTAAGAGTGGACAAGTGCTCTTTCCACGCGTCGGAGCGGAGGAGCTTATCCAGCAACTCATTTACTTTGGTATTGAACGCTATGATGATCTCGTAGACGCGTTCACCACGCTTGTTGCAAAAGCGATTGAGAACAATCCGAAACACCGCACTTTTGGAGTAGCTGTCGGTAACATGAATGAAATTATGACAGCTGAACAGTTGCGGCAAGAGCGCGAGAGTCAGCGATTAGAGCAGGAAGTTCACATGCAAGCATGGGATTACCAGATATATTTGAATGAACTGCACAAGCAAGGAAAAGTTCCAGATCTCCACACATCACCCAATTTAAATCACGATGATGAGATTGAAGATGATGTTGGTGATTATAAGGAAGTAGATTCAGCAGAGACGAATGATGAGTAAGTAGCGCCCCCTACACAAAATCACCCAGCGTGGGTGATTTTGTTTTTACTCCTGAAAAATATTGTCTCTGTGAAATTGGAGGTAACTTCTATGGCCGGTTTCTAC
>PFEU01000028.1 GCA_002793515.1 Candidatus Uhrbacteria bacterium CG10_big_fil_rev_8_21_14_0_10_48_16 | reverse complement strand
TAAGATTCTTTTGGCTAAATTCAGCGATTCATCTATAATGGAAGTACTATGACCACAAAAAAAGCTGCTCCAAAAAAACGAGTGGCCGTCAAAAAGGGAGGAACAAGAGCGACAAAGATCTCTGTAAAGGATGTTGAAGATTTAGACATCCACCAACCTGCGGCGGTTCCACTTATTATGTATCGACGGATTGCTCTCACGTTCATTGTGTTGGTTGCGTCTGCCTTACTTGCGGTTTTGTATCTTTCAACGGTTCAAGCGATCATTCATGTTGATTCTACAGAAGCAGATATTACCGCGGAGTTTGTGGCAAACGTTTTTGAAACACCAACACGCGTGACCGATGTACGTGGAACCGTTGTCTCAGGAACGATTGGAAAGTCACAAACATTCGAACCTTCCGGAGAATCTTCAAAACTGGTTGAAGATGTGGCTCGAGGCATGGTGACGATTCGCAATGAGCTTTCCTTTGCGCAACAATTAGTTGCGACGACACGTTTTCTTTCTGAGTCAGGAGTCTTGTTTCGACTCGAAGATGGGGTGACGGTGCCGGCTGGGGGGAGTGTTGAAGCTGAATTGTATGCAGATGTTGCTGGAGCCAGTGGAAATATTGAGGCGACGCGGTTTACGATTCCAGGTCTTTCCGAGGCGCGACAAGCATCTGTCTATGCACAGAGCGATACGGCGTTTGTTGGAGGGGAGTATTCTGTTGCCGTTGTGTCCCAGGCTGAATTGGATGCGTCCGCATTAGAACTCGAGCTTGCATTGGTTGCGGATGCGAAAGAGATGTTGATTGCGGAGGTGGGAGAAACGTTCTCTGGTCAGTCGTATGATGTAGAAATTGTTGAAAAGACCTTTAGTATTGAGCCTGAGACAGAAGCAGAGAGTTTTGATGTGGCACTGACATTGAAGGTGACAGGCGTGTTCTATGATTCAGAATCGCTTGAAAAGATTGCGATTGCGAAGCTCTATGAGGATCTTGGACAGGGTCAAGAATTTTTGAACATCAGTTCTGAGAATATGAGCGTACGTGTTGAGGGGGTAGATGAGGAAGCAGGACAAGCAAATATTCTCGTATCCCTTTCTGTACCGGCGATTACCTCTCGGACCAGTGAAGCCCTTCAAGTAAAGCGCTTCGTCGGGATGACTGAGGAAGAAGTGCGTGATCTGCTTGTTGGGGAAGGGGTTGCGACGGATGTCTCGGTCGAGTTCTTCCCATTCTGGGTGAGCACGGTTCCAAGACTCAAAGATCATATTTATATCGATATTCGATAAAGATAAAACTCTGGTAAAAAGCCAGAGTTTTTTATTCTTGACGAAATAGAGCTAGAGAGATATCGTTTTTGTATTGCCGTGATGAAAGACATGTACAGAAGATGAAACTCGACAGGGAGGAAGAGCCGTGACTGAGAGCTTTTCCCGAGACCTCCTTTTGTATACCACTTTCTGAGTGATCCTTGGCCCTGGGATAGGGTTATAAGTAAGAGATGGCGATCTTGAGTCAGAGATCGTCATAAATCGGGTGGAACCGCCCTTGTTGGGTCCCGAAGCTGCGTGAAGACGGAGCTTTTTTAAATAACCAAAAATCTATGCATGAAGACAACCTACACGCCATGCGTCATACCGCAGCGCACGTCCTTGCGGCAGCCGCACAGCGATTGTATCCAGGAGTAAAGTTCGGAGTTGGACCGGTGATTGAGAACGGATTCTTTTACGATATTCTCTTCCCAGAGCCTGTTTCTGATGATGTCTTGAAAAAACTTGAAAAAGAAATGCACAAGATTGTGAATCAGGGTCATGAGATGGCTCGTGAGGAGATGTCGATTGATGAAGCGATCGCTTTCTTTGCGGAAAAAGATCAGGAGTTCAAAGTTGAACTTTTAAAAGATCTCAAAGAGAAAGGGACAACAAAGATCAATCCAGAAGAAGCACAGGATATTGATGTGGAGCATCCAGATACAGCTTCGATCTACAAAACAGGAGAATTTGTGGATTTGTGTCGAGGGCCTCACGTAGGGAACACAAAAGAGGTCGGGGCGTTTAAACTCTGGAAGTTAGCGGGAGCGTATTGGCGTGGAAATGAGGGAAACGCGCAGTTGCAACGCATCTACGGACTTTGTTTTGAGACAAAGGAGGAGCTCGATGCCTATCTCACCATGCTTGAAGAAGCGAAGAAACGAGATCATCGAAAACTTGGAAAGGAACTAGACCTCTTTATTTTTTCAGATCTTGTGGGTCCTGGTCTTCCTATGTGGACGCCAAAGGGAACGATTTTGCGTAACAAGCTTGACGAGTTTGTGTGGAGCCTGCGTCAGGCGCGTGGGTACCAGAAAGTTGAGATTCCGCATATTACAAAAAAGGAATTGTATGAGACCTCTGGCCACTGGGAGAAGTTTCAGGACGAGCTGTTTAAGATTACGACGCGTGAGGGGCATGTGTTTGCGATGAAACCGATGAACTGTCCGCATCACACACAAATCTTTGATCGCAAACAACATAGCTATCGAGAAATGCCACAACGCCTTGCAAACACCACGATGTGTTACCGAGATGAGCAGACAGGGGAGTTACATGGTCTTTCACGACTCCGTTCTTTTACGCAGGATGATGCCCATGTCTTTTGTCGAGAATCTCAAGTGAAGGAAGAGGCGATGAAGATTTGGGATATTATTGAAACGTTTTATGGGGCGTTTGGGTTTTCCCTACGATTACGTCTTTCCACACACGATCCAAACAACATGGAGAAGTATCTAGGGGGACTCGATCTGTGGGATAAGTCTGTCTCAGGACTCAAAGAAATGCTTGATGAGCGCGGAGCAGAATACTTCCTTGGTGTAGGGGAGGCGGCGTTTTATGGACCGAAGATTGATTTTATTACCAAAGATTCTATCGGACGTGAATGGCAAGTCGCAACGATTCAGTTGGATCGAAACCTTCCAGAGCGCTTTAATCTCTCGTGTGTGAACGAAGCAGGGGAGCCAGAACGAATCGTAATGATTCATGCGGCCATTATGGGGGCGATTGAACGATTCTTATCTGTCATGATTGAGCATACCGCAGGAGCGTTTCCATTCTGGCTTGCGCCTGTGCAGATCGTTCTTGCAACCGTCAGTCAGGATTACATTGCTTTTGCCAAGGAGCTTGAGGAGAAGCTTCGCACAGCTGGTGTACGCGTTGAACTTGATGCCTCTCATGAGAAACTCGGAAGAAAGATTCGAGATGCGGCCAAGAATAAAGTGCCATGGACCATTGTGATTGGTGCACAAGAAGCGGACGGAGGAGACTTTAAGGTCAATGTCTTCGGGCAAGAAGAAGATTTGCTTATCGAGGCCGGAGAGCTTATCGATCGAGCCAAGCAAGAAAGTCAGTTCCCAGAATAAAGACAAACAAAAAACCAGGGCCGAAACCCTGGTTTTTTTCTTATTCTGCGATTTTATCTTTAATGACTTGAGCTTGCAGATCATCGAGCTGTTGCCCCATTTCTGCTTGGACTTTCTTCATTTCTGATTCAATGCCACTCATGTCAGAATCAAGCTGTGCTTTTGCTTGTTCTGCTACTGCAGCGAACTCGCTTTCTGCGGATTTGAATTCTTCTGTCTGGGTGATATCGACTCCAGCTTCTTTTAGTGAGTCAATAATATCATTGTCGAATGTTTCCTTGATATGATCAATAACTTCACGAGTAAGACCTTTATCAATAATCAAAGTGAGAAGGGCTCGTTTCGCTTCATCCTTGAGTAATGAGTTTTCGATAAGCTTTACAATTTCTTCGCGTGTCATAATTTTGAGTCGTTTATTTTGATTTTATGCCTATATGTACTAAGCAACCCCCTCAACTTCAGCTTCAATAACGTGCTCTCCATTCAATTGTTCACGCTCGGCACTTCTTTTTGCAAATGCTTGTTCTAGTTCAGGAGAAAGTTTATCGACAAGTGAGACAATAAGTTCAGCCGCTCCCTTTCGGAATTTTGCTGAATAGTTATCTCGTCCTTGAGAAAGACGTGCAAAGAATCCGTCTTTTGCTTCTTGTGCTTTTCCACGAAGCTTCTCAAGTTGCTCTTTTGCATTTCCGACGATTTCTCGTCCAGAATCTAATACTTTACCTGCAGCCCCTTCAATCGCAAGAGCTACATCAATTCCAGCAACTGCTGCGTCGACAAGAGAGTTGAGAACAAATTCTCCACCTTTCTTTTTCAAGTCGATTCCCGCCTCTTTTGCTTTCCTTGCTGTTTCTACAGCAAGGTCCATTTTTTCAACTCCGTAATCACCGATGGCGCTTAAACCATCGACACCCAGTTCAAAAAGTTTTGAAGCTCCCTCAGCTATTTTCTGGGCTCCTGCGGATTTAAGTTCAATTCCGCGAGCTTTCATAGCCTTGGCTATCTCGACACCTTTCTCACCAGACATAATGGCAAGAGCCGCACCGGTATAACCCGCTTCTACAGCGGCATCCTTGGTGCGTGTTACGGCATCTTTAGCTGCATCGATCGCAAGATCTTTAACCTCGCGTCCTTCACGGAACGATTCAGCGGTGTATTCAACAGCAGATTTTCCAGCTTCAAACGTTGCTGTGGCACCCTTTTCAATACCACCAACAACAGCAAATGCACCTTCGACGGCCATTTCTTTTCCTCGAGCGGCAGCGCCTTTAGCTCTGTCAATCGCTCGGTCTTTTACACCAAGAGCCATTGAGTAAGCATCGCGTGCTTTTCCTGCAAGAGAGTCACCAACAGATTTTGCTCCACTTCGGAAACGCTTCCAAAGACTTGAAGCACCTTCTTGTATTGCTTGAAGACGTTCACGACCGGTGTCGGCCGATGACTTTTCTTTTTGCTCAGCTTTTGGTGCCTCAGCTCTCACCTCTGCGGATCCGCCTTCCTTTTTACCGAATCCTAATGACTTGAAAATACCCATAATTGTATCTTTTTGTTTATTTAAGCATGGGAGTTATGTATAGAGAATATCAGAAAATAGAGGTTTTGTCAATGGAACTGTTGACAAAATTGGAAAAAAATGGCAAGGTTTTTGGCCACCTCAACAAAGGAGGGCATCCTGATGCTCCGACTCGTCAAACCCGGGGAGATGGCTCCCCAGAACCTCCCGCTTCGCGAGGCCCTCAACAGGGTCACGCGAGGGAGTCCGGCTCGAGCCGGGCTCGCGATCCTGGATGAACACGAGGTCGACGCGCTCTACCGCGTCTTGGCCTCGAGGTCCTTCACCCAGGCACAACTCGATCTCTGGGTCGAGCGCCTGATCGCCGATCATCCCCACAACCGCAAGAGCACTGGTCCACAACCTGGACTCTGGGCCTGGGCCAAGTGGGTGGTTTTCGCGGGTGACAAGCCACAGACCCAAGACACCACCGAGTCGCTCGACGACTGGCGCAGGCGCGCCGAAGCGTTCATCGATGAACAGATCGCGGGTCTGGATGATCCATTGTGGCTCGAACGGCCACTTCAGGCCCTCAACGCCGTCCGAGCACAGATCACCCACGAGACTGGCAAGGAACAGTGGGTCATGCCGGTCCTGCGCTGGGCCCTCGTCCAGCTCCTCACCATCTCCTCCGCGGACGTCGCGTCCGACCACCACGCCACCGGCTGATACGACATCAGTCGGCTCCCCGCCATATTCCCAATCGTCAGCTGGAGTGTAGGCGGGTTTTTGAATTGGCAAACGCTCAATGAACGGTTGACATTCTTTGATGCTTCTGCCAAAGTCCTTTCTTCGGTTGGAACCAAAGGAGGTGGCTCATGCCTGCCTGGCTGACACTTGTGACAGACGTCGATACTTCACACGATGTGAACCCCCAAGAGGCAATTGATCGCCTTACGCAAGGGGTGCATGGTGAG
Organism: Candidatus Uhrbacteria bacterium CG10_big_fil_rev_8_21_14_0_10_48_16; assembly: GCA_002793515.1. Taxonomy (GTDB): domain Bacteria; phylum Patescibacteriota; class Patescibacteriia; order UBA9934; family GWF2-40-263; genus UBA12478. The sequence continues at coordinate 26,742 of PFEU01000028.1, read as the reverse complement.
GAACCCGTCTTCTATCTTCTCCCTGGAGAAGAAGAAGTCCTTCGACGGACGTTTCGAGGTCAGACGTTCCCTCGGGAGTCCCTGGACATGATCGTCCAAGAGTTCCGATGGTTGAGCGAATGTGTTCCCGAAGATGATGAGACGTGGGATGACGATACACGTTTTGGCCTTTGGCAGATCGAGCAGTATCGAGCCTATGTTGAGGACGCACGTGCGGTCGTATCCCGACCTGTTCAGGTCAACAATGCTCTCACAGTCCTTCGATGCCACCAGGACGATGTCGTGCGGGAGACCGGCAGGAACTGCCGAAGCTCACTCCTACGCGCCATTGTGGTCGCATTCCATCCAACCGCTTTTCGTCTAGCCAGCTAGAGCTTCTGTTCGCTGGCCTGACACGTAGGTCACGACCGACGTGTCCTACCCTCCGTAACCCCTCGCACACCGGAGGGTTTTTCTTTTCTCCTTATTTTTGCTACGCTTTGCGCGATATGGAACCCAAATACCACCTCATCACCTACGGGTGCCAAATGAATAAAAATGACTCCGAACGTATGGAAGCGCTTCTTCAGCGTGTTGGACTTGTTTCGACACAGGAGAGAGAGGAGGCGGATGTCATTCTGGTAAATACCTGCTCGGTGCGACAAAGTGCAGAGGATCGGGTGTTTAGTGTCGTGAATGGGTTTATTCCGTTGAAAGAGAAGAATCCAAAGTTGATTGTGGGGATTACGGGGTGTATGCCAGGACGTGATCGAGATGGAGCTATTCGAAAGCGACTTCCGATTGTCGATCTTTACTTTCCCACAAAAGACATGGGACAGCTTCCGCGCTGGCTGGGGGAGATCCGGCCAGAGCTCGTGAACAGTACAGATCCGGTTGAGGATTATTTGAAAGTGCATCCGGATCGTCAGGTGACGCGTCAGGCCTATGTGTCGATTCAGACGGGGTGTAACAAGTTTTGTACGTATTGTGTGGTTCCGTTTGCGCGAGGACTTGAGAAGAATCGCTCGGTCCAAGATATTCTTGATGAGATCCATGATCTCGCTCTGCATGGGTGTGTGGAAGTCACATTGTTGGGCCAGACGGTGAACAGCTACATCGCTCCAGACCCTGAACAATTTTCAGAAGCGAATCCGTATCATGATCACTTTGCAAAACTGCTGTGGGAAGTGAATCAGATCGAGGGAATCTCTCGACTCCACTTTACGGCTCCACATCCACTACACATGACAGATGAAGTGATTGATGCGATGACTCTTCCGGCGCATGTGAACTTTATTCATCTTCCTGTACAGGCGGGGGACGACGATGTGTTGCGTCGTATGAATCGACGGTATACAGCGAAGCAGTTTTTAGACGTCGTTGATCGATTGAAAGCAAAAATCCCTGATCTGACGATCGGAACAGATATTATTGTTGGATTTTGTGGAGAGAGTGCGGAAGCGTTTGAAAAGACGGTTGCGTTGTATGAACAAGTTCAGTTTGATATCTCGTATACGGCGCGTTATTCAACACGTTCTGGAACGGTTGCGTGGCGGGCGTTTAAGGATGATGTAAGTCATGAAGAAAAGAAGCACAGATGGAAGGTTCTTCAAGAAGTTCAGGAACGAATTGTTCTTGAGCGCAATCAGGCGTACGTTGGAAAGGTGGTGTCTGTCCTTGTTGATCGTCATGAGGAACCAAAGATTACCGACGAGATGCTCAAGATGCCTGAGAAGATTCAAGAGGTTCTTGCGAGTCAGCCTGGGGTTTGCTATGGGAACTCTCGTGAAATGAAGCTTGTACGTTTTGTTTCCTCAAAAGAGCTTGTTGGAAATATCGTGAACGTCAAAATCACGAAGGCTGATATGTGGGTGCTAGAAGGGGAGCTTATCGTATGAAACCAAACGTGATCGCCATTGTTGGTCCAACGGCGTCCGGAAAAACCGGACTCGGGATTAAAATCGCCAAAGGCTTGCCACGTGGACCCGAAGGGTCTTTACGTGGGGAGGTGATTTCTGTAGATTCACGTCAGATTTATCGTGAAATGGATATTGGAACTGCAAAACCAGAGGGGGAGTGGTTGGAGTCAGAGATTGAGAAAGGAGGGTCTATCCATCAACTATTTGGAGCACGAAAAACATTTTTGGTTGAGGGGGTGCCACACTGGGGGATTGATCTTGTAGATCCAGACGCACCGTTTTCTGTTGCGGACTTCAAACAGTATGCACAGGAAAAGATTGAGGAGATTGTGGGGAGAGGAAAACTTCCGATTTTGGTTGGGGGAACGGGATTCTGGCTGAAGGCACTTCTAGACAATCTCGATCTCACACAGACTCCAGCCGACCCAAGACTCCGCGCAGAACTTGAGGGAAGAACTCTGGGAGATCTTTATCACGAATATAAACAGCGGGATCCAGATGGCGCAGAAGTTATTGATGCACAAAACAAGCGTCGCGTCTTGCGTGCCCTTGAGGTCACATTACTTACCGGGAGACCGTTCAGTCAACAACAGACAGCAGGGGAGCCACGATACCAAGTGTTGCAGATAGGTCTAGATGTCTCTCGTGAGCTATTGAATGAGCGTATTGATACCCGAGTGGACCAGATGGTGGCACAAGGGCTTGTGAATGAGGTGAGGGGCTTACAGGAGCGGTATGGATGCGAGATTGAGTCCATGACGAGCATCGGATATCGTCAAATCTGTCGGTTTCTTTCAGGAGAGCAGAAGCTAAGCGAAGCCATTGAAGAAATAAAAAAGGATACACGACACTATGCCAAGCGCCAGATGACCTGGTTCAAGCGCGATGAACGGATTGTGTGGGTCAAGCCCGACGAGTCGGTCGACGATCTTGTAAACACGTTTCTCAAAAAAAACCCCGCCCTATAACAGGCGGGGTTTTTTTGAACATTTCTTACTTTACTAGTTGCGTCAGGAGCTCTAGTGGGAATCTTGCTCCTGAGAAGTATGTTTCAAATCGCTTGGTTGTTGATCGTGAACGGTGTTCGTTCGCGCGTGCCATGATTTCTTCTTGTGTGAGCCAGAGAGTCTCGACGATTTCAGGGGCTTCGATTTCGTGTTGCGTTTCATCAATGAGTTCACAACGGAATAGGAACGCCAAAACGGTGCGTTCTTCACTGGTGACGGTGATTTGGTGCACGCCGACGAGCTCGACGGGGCGGACATGATATCCTGTTTCTTCAAGCACCTCTCGCACCACAGCATCTGTTAATAGCTCATTTTTCTCGAGATGTCCCGCCGGTTGGTTCATAACAGGTTCGTGGTCGTGTGGAAGTTCGGCTGGGCGTTCACGGATCACAAGGAGCTTTCCGTCGCGCTCGATAAACCCCACGACGATGATGCGGGCGGTATGTCGTTCCATAGCTATTCGCTTTTGAGTTCGACAAGCAACATGTTGCGAACGATTCCAGAGTCAGCTGTTCCTTCAGAGGCGCGCATCACCATACCAATCAAGAATTGGAGGAGTTGGTCTTCGCCCGCCTTGTAACGAGCAACTTCTGCTGGGTGGTTGCTGATGACCTGCGTGACAAGTTCTGCAAGGATCCCCTCATCTTCCACACGCCCAAGCTTTTGGCTTTCCATGATTTGACTCGGGTCGCTCCCATCGTCGAGCATCGCGTTCAAGACTTTGAGTCCGGCGGTGTTATTGAGTTTATGTGTGGCGATGAGCGTGATGAACTCGGCAAAGTTTTCTGGGGTAATTTTCATCGTACGGACATCGATTGAACGTTCCGTCAAAAGTCCTCCCAGTTTTGAGAGAAGCCATCCCGCAACGAGACGTCCAAGTTTTTGTTTTTCATGATCTAACACGCTTGCTTCTGTTTCCTGAAGTTCGGGGAGGGCGATGAGCCAGGCGTGGAGCTCTGAGAATGTGTGTTCGACAAAATCCGCGAGGAGGGGATCGTCACAGACTTGGCGTGCATCTGAGGGTTTGAGCGCGTACTCGTTTTGGAAGCGTGCGCGACGAACAGCAGGAAGTTCAGGGAGTTTTGTACGAAGTTCATCGGCGAGGTCCTTGAGTTCGAGCGGAGGAATATCTGGTTCTGGGAAGTATCGATAGTCCGCAGCCTCTTCTTTTGATCGTTGTTCCTCGGTTCGATTTTGTGTGTCATTCCATCCTCGAGTGGTGGAGATCATAGGAGGAGTTTGTGTCTCCCAGAGTTTTGTTTGACGCTTGATCTCGTGTTCAATGGCTTTTTCTACATGTTTAAACGAGTTGAGGTTTTTGACTTCTGTCTTTGGATTGAACCGAGCTCCCACGATCCCTCCCTGATCATCGATGAGACGCAATGATACGTTGGCATCACAGCGGAGATGACCTTTCTCCATGTCGGCGTCAGAGATACCTAAGTAGCGAGCGATCAAGCGAAGCTCTTGGAGAAAGATTTTTGCTTCTTTTGCAGAGCGGAAATCTGGTTCCGTGACGATCTCGATAAGAGGGGTGCCTCCACGGTTGAAATCGACAAGGGTGCTTGCACCTGTCTCGTGAAAGTTTTTCGCTGCGTCTTCTTCGAGGTGGGCGCGCGTAATGCCAATGCGGGCGACCTCGCGCTCGCCTCCTGGAACTTCAATATCGACATGCCCGTTGATGGCGATCGGTAAATCAAATTGTGAAATCTGATACGCCTTTGGGAGATCTGGATAAAAATAATTCTTTCGATCAAATTTTGAATGCTCAGCAATCTCACAGTTGAGAGCGAGTCCCATAAGCATTCCGTAACGAACGGCTTGTGCATTCACAACAGGGAGGACTCCAGGTTGACCCAAACAAATAGGGCACACATGGGTATTTGGTGCCACAGCCGTGTCGTGGGTAGGACAACCACAAAACATCTTGGTTTTTGTTTTGAGTTGAACGTGAATTTCAAGTCCAATGACAGGTTCGTAGTTCATACACGGTAGAGCTTACGTGACTGTTGCATCCTTTTCAAGATGGGATGTATGCAGGGTCTTTTTCAGGTCTGTATAGAGAAGCATGGAGTAGATGATAAATAGCGGAATGACAAAGATGTCGCCCATCGATTCAATGAGTTGTGTCCACAAAGGAGGTTCTTCACTCAAAATGACGACCGGATCAAACCCAAGAACCGTTCCAATAATGAGAAGAATGAAACCCAAGACAAAGGTATAGCCAAGACCGATGACAACAGGCCCTGCGATCAGACGCCAGAGAACAGGAAAAAATCGTCCCTTCACAAGGGATCGACTGTAAGTCAGGGCATCTAATGGACGTTTGTTGTCGACGGCCGAGCTTATTTGGCTATGCGCATACCAAACCCAGAAGAGAATGGCTGGCACAATAAAAAGAATGAGTCCTCCAAAGATGATAAGTATTTGAAGGAACGCCACAATCAGGACGGGATGGATACGACGAAGGGATTCTACAGAAAGACGATTGGGATCGATAACTTGTTTTTGTTCAAGGAGTATAACCGACTTCATGATACAAATAGCCATCCAAATTGAAACAAAAATTTGGACGAAAATAGCCAGGATCGCGAGAACGTTTGTGAGGGGGGTCTCGGGAAGATTTGTGAGAATCAGAAATGCCGCCAATGGGGGAAGTAACCAGGCGGCATATCCAATAAATAACCAGAATTGGGCGCGATAGAGATGGAAGGTGTGTATAAGCAAATCGCGCGGTGTTTTAAGCATAGACTATTCTTTCAGGGATCGCAGGAGGAGCACGTCTGAAATAATGATAAGAGGGTTTATGAGAACGGCGATGAGAATAGGGATGATGGTCTGCGTCATGGTGCTGATACGGAGTTGAATGTCGAGATTCAGTCCGGCGGATGCATCGATAAGGATGCCAACAAGATACGCCATGATCGACATGGCAAAAACACCAAAGATGATAAAGACGAGTTTTGGAACGACGATGCGAAAGAGGATCGCCCAAAACTTTCCTTGGATGAGCTGACGGCTTGTGGCGAGAGCAAGTTTTGCAGGTGTTCCATCAAGAATAGTGATGTAGGGAGCCATGAAGTAATGAACCACCCACTTCAAACTTAATGCAAGAGCAACAAAAATTCCAAGAACAAGAAGGATATTGGCGAGAATAATCAATCCAGAAACATTTGTCAGTGAACCGATCGTGGCGATAATAATGGCTGGAGCAAATCCAATCACAATGGCGAGGAGCACCATGAGTGCCACCATGACAGAAGTGATGATTGCTGGAAAAAATACTTTTCGTCCATCTAACATCGCTGTTTTAGGGTTTACCGTTTTTTTGGAGAAATGGTTTCCCAGAGCTTTTGTGATGGAGACGTAGATGAGAAAACTTAGGAGTGGGGTCAGAATGAGAGAGGTAAACGAAAAAAGGAGTACGCCCATTGTCTCGAGTCCGGTAAGACTACTTCCAAGTTGAAGTCTTGAGGCGGATGGGTAAAAGGCCAGAGACAGAGCTAGGAGAATTGCGGTGGTAATGAGCCATCCAGAGATACTGAGTAGTTCTGTTGTGCGAGCACGAAAGATGTCCCATGATTGGTCAATAAGTTCTCCGATAGAAATGAGCGGTTTTGTCATACGGGCATGAGAGGGATTCCTCCTAGGTTAACAATTGGTCAAAATGTGATTGATAAGTTGTGTGGCCGTTGCGGTACTTTGTTCCATGGTACCGGATGTGTCTATTTCGTAGAGGGTTGAGCCGTGACGTTCGAAAAGGTCTCGAAACCATGTTGAGGCAAAGCGTTCCTCTTGCTTTTTGAGAAAAGCGATGTCTGCGAAGACGCCTTTTGATTCTTCATCTCGTTTCTTGATGCGTTCCATGGCGATCTCGGCACTGAGGCGTGTGAGAATAAGTGCGTCAGGAGCGTTTTCAAGCGCAAGCCTATTTCCAGGAAGCGACATGATGGTTTCAAGAGGGACAGAATTTGGCATGACCGGTTGGTACACAAGGGAACTGGAAACACCTCGGTCTTGGATGACGGTTTTTCCTGCCTGCAGAGCAGGGAGGATGAGTCGTTTGTATTGCATCTGTCGATCTAACGAAAAGGCATGCGCAAGCTCTTCTCCTCCGTACGGATCGTCTACGCGTGAGAGCTCGGAACGAATGGCATCGCCCACCCAGTTGCGTGTTGGTTCAAAGGTGAAGTACACATCGAAATCTGGGATGTCTTCAAAACGTGGAGGTTTTGATTCTTTCCAGTCTTGAAGCCGAAATCGTTTGTGGCCACAGGTGAGGGCCCAATCGTGCACGGCATTGAGAACCGTCGATTTTCCAGACCCTGTGAGTCCGTCGACAATAATGAATGTTCCAGTTCGATGCATAAAGTATAGCAAAAGTTTTCCACAGCGGAAACAACATCAGACGCATTTTAGCCAAAAAGATCGATAGTGGAAACCACCCCTTGGGTCTGATACAGTAGGGGGTGCTATGACACGATTTGATCAACTGTATAAAGAGGCGATTGCCCGCGTGTTTCACGAAGGAGAAGATGTCTTCTCTGATCGTACAGGTTTTTCGACAAAGGCGCTTCCTGGATTTACGTTTGAGATGCACCCTTCTCAAGGATTTCCCCTCTTAACACTGAGAAGAATCCCTATTAAGTTGTTTTGTGCAGAAGTGGTGTGGATGGTGACCGGTCAAAAGCATTTGGAATTTGTTCGGAAGTTTACACCGATTTGGGATGACTTTGCGGAAGCAGACGGAACCATGGAAACGGCTTATGGGTATCGTTGGCGTGAACATTTCGGTCGCGATCAACTGCTTGAACTTGTCGAACATCTTCGCGTAGAACCAACCTCTCGTCAGGGAGTGGTGGTGATGTGGGATCCCGCGTCAGACGGTTTGATGGCTCCAAAGAAGAAAAATGTTCCATGTCCATTCACCTGGACGGCGAATATTATTGGCAATAAGTTGAATCTCCACTTGATTATTCGCTCAAACGACATGATGCTTGGAAATCCTCATGACACCGCAGGGTTTGCTCTCTTGCAGGCGATGCTTGCACAGGAGTTGGATGTTGAGGTAGGGAAGCTGACGATTTCTATTTCGCATGCGCACATTTACGAGGGGCATTACGATCAGGTTGGGGAACTTTTGGAACGAGAGGATCATGTTCATGATGAAATTTTCTGTCGACTTCCAGAAAAGTCTTTTCAGCGAGCCCTTCAAGCAGACGCGAGTCTTGTTGATGAACTTTTCTTGATGTTTAAGGAACAGTATCATCCAGCTCCTCCCGTTAAGAAGATGCAGATCGCCCTATGAATGTTTGGCTTATCGCAGCAGTATCCGCAGACGGAAAAATCGCTGAGACTTCAGAGCAATCGTCTTTAGATTGGACGAGTAAGGAAGACACGCGTTTTTTTATCGACAAAACAAAAGAGGCGGGCGTGGTTATCATGGGGCGTAAGACCTTTGATACCATCGGGAAACCTTTGAAAGGTCGACGCATTATTGTCATGACTCGTCAGTCAGATTTGGCGTTTGTGGGAGAGGGAGTTGAATACAGTACTCTGCAACCTGAAGATCTTTTACGTCAGCTTGCCACGCAAGGGGTTGAGACGGTGGCTCTTGCTGGTGGATCCTCGGTGTATAGCCATTTCCTTCAAGCAAATCTTGTGACAGATGTGTATCTGACTGTTGAGCCGATTTTGTTTGGGGCGGGGATTCCGCTTGCATCAGGATTTGATCGAATACAGATGAGACTAGAGGATCTAACAAAGCTCAACGATCAATCTGTTCTTCTTCATTACAAAATCTAAAACGGGCCTAGGCCCGTTTTTTTGTTTAGATAGGACGTTCCGTGATTTGAAATTCCTTCTTCATTTTTGTACCAACATACTTTGCGAGCTCGGCAGTCTCTTTTTTCCAATACGCGTATTCAGGCGTATTGGTTAGACCCGCCTCTTCCATTTCGTAAAGCGTTGCTTCTTGTCGGTCGAGTTTTTCTACGACTCGACTGAACTCACGATATTGATCCTTCGCGTCCGCTCCAGCAAATCCGTCACGTGGAGATGTGGCATAGTCGGTCTGACTTGTTCCGTCTCCTGAAGTCCATCGTCCACCATTCTTCTGCATGAAGTGTGCTTCAACCTCATCTCGTGTCAGATCCCACTCAGCGAGGGCAGATTCAACATCCGCAGGTTTAGGGGTGTACGCAGGGATGAAGGCATCTCTGACTCCTCCGTCCTCGTCGTATTTAAAGCGTACTTTTCCAGATTCTCCTTTGAATCTTCGAAGAGGCTGAGTCTCTCCAGAAGCGTCTTGTGGAAGTTCTTGGGAAGAAGAAGCCTCTCCGGTTTGTGTAGGGACAACGGTATCAAGTTCAACAAATCCAGGTGAGAGATTATCAACCTGTTCAGGGAGTGCTCCTTGGTCAGCCAGGATAAGGAATTGCTTGTAGATAAACTTCGCTTCGGCACTTTCTCCGTGTCCAGCGAGTTCAAGTTCTTTGAGGGCTTGAACCATGCGCGCAAGAGCGTCACCTGGACCATGATCAAGTCCGTTGAAGTTCCCGTCGGTATCGGTGTACAGGTGGAAGGTATTGTCTAAGAGATCGTTTGGAACCTCAGGAGAGTCGATCAGGGGAAGTTCGGTTGTCTCAGCGGTGTGCCCGACGGCTTCAGCGTCTGTGGCGATTTCTCCAGGGACGGTTCCTGACTCGTAGGTGAATCCGGCTTCACGTGCTTGATCGATCGTCAGGACTGTATCGGTTTCTGTATCAAAGAAGGTGATGGTTACGTCTCCATCAGGAGAGGTGTTTGCCAGAATCGATAAGCGACCGATGGCTTCGGTGGTGAGACGTGTGTCTCCGCCGGCACGGACGAGTCCCGCTTCTCGTGCAGTTTCAAGAGCAGACGTTGAGCTAATACCTTGGCGTTCGAGGATTTTAATGATCCCGTCGCCTTTTTGGACCGTTCCTGTTTCTACGAGTGCTTCTGGGTATTCAATGTGAGGTACCGTCTCAGCCATGGCTACGGCTGTGGCTCCACCAGCAATGGCTGTATCAGGGGAGGTGGTGTTGGCGGTTACGGCTCCTGCGTCTGGTGTCGTAGCAACAGGGGCTCCCGCGTCTGGGGTGGTGGTGCCTGGGCTTGGGGCGCTGTCTCCCGTTACCAGATCTTTCGCACCGGTCATGAGTTCCCCAAGTCGCTCCCATGGGGCGGAAATGTTTCCTCCAACGGCGCTGATCACACCTTTTTGTTCAAACGCTTTTAGGCTCGCTTCGATCATGCCACTTGGACCGCCTTCCTCGAGATACTCAGAGATGGCGAGCTCAGTAAATCCAGCAACGCGCATGACGTTCGTCGCTCCTTTCACAAAGTTCAATCCTTTACCTGTCCACGTATCAGCTCCACCTCCAATCAAGTTATGAGCTGTTTCTGTGAAGCCTTTGACAACCATCTCCTTGAAGTAGCTGGCACTTCTCTCAGGACTTGCCATGACTTCTTTATGGCGTTCGTAGACAGAGACCGCCCCATAGGCGACTCCACGCATGGCAGAGAGACCGGTGACCATGAGGGCAGAGTTGAGTGCTTCTTTGAGGACTTGTGTATTTTTTACACGCGTCTGAATGGCTTCATCAAGAAGCTTGGCGATTTTCTCGTCTCGCTCCGCACGTTTTGCCTTGTCTTCTTTTTCGTAGGTTTCTACCGTGTCTTGAAGTCTTGTGAGTAGTTCTGCTTTCTTTTCTGTGGTGAGAAATTTGGATGCGTTAATCGCTTCTTCCAGTCGAGCCTTCTTTTGATCAATAGCGCTTGGATCTGTGGTGTCGCCTAGTTCTGTTTCTTTTAAAGCAAACGCCTCTTTAATTCGTTGGCGCTCTGCTGGGTTCGTGAAGTACTTTTGGTAAAGCCACTGTGGAAGGTCTGCAACGATTTTCACGCCTGTATAACTTGCGACCACACTTAAAAATCCTGTCGCTGCGTTTTTCGCAAGGTCACCGATCGTCCCTTCATAGCTTTTTTCTTGATCGGGTTGTACTTCTCCTTTGAACTTCGAAGCAAAGCGTTCGTACGCCCCGATGAAGGTCGATTTTATCGATTCCCATTTTCCTGTTGCTCCACCTGCGTCAGGAGCTGTTGTGTCAGGGGTTGTTGGTCCTGTGTCTGGACTCCCTGGTGCGGGGGCTCCCGTGTCTGGAGCAGGTGTTGTTCGAGTTGGTGTTCCAAGTGGGGGAATTACTGGGGGAATGGATGGAGTTACGGGTGGAATGACCGGAGGGGGAGTTACTGGTGAGATGACGGGAGGGGGCGTGGATCGTGTGGGAGTTGAAAGGGTTGGAATGGCCGGAGCTACAGGAGGAACTGGGGCGCTTGTGTCTGGTCCGGCAGGAGTTGCTACCTTTGGTGGCCATTCTGTCACGAGGATTTCTCGAGCCTTTCCTGGTTTTGCTGGACCAATAATTCCTCGTGTTTCCATGTCTTCAAGAAGCAGTTTGGCTTCTGTGGGTGAGATGCCCAGTTCTTTTGAGAGACCTTTCAATGTTGCATTGTTTCCCGCAAGAAGAAATGCCACGGCCTGGTCCAGTTCTGGAGTTGAACTGGTATCAACCGCAACAGGACCTGCGTCCGATGCAGGGGTTGGTGCCGGTGAGACCTCTGGGGCTGGTGCTGTCGGAGGGGCGACAACTTCAGGTGCTGGTTTTGGAGAAGCCCCGTCTGGGCCTGGAGGCATGGCCATTCTGCCAAATTTTTTCTTGGCTGGTTCGGCTCCAGGTGGTTTTGGCATATCTTCTGGTCGTGGTAGCGGACTCATAGGCTTTCAATTGATGCTTTTAAGTCTTCAATGCGTTTTTGACGATGAATATCGTCTGCAATGGAGAGGGCGGTTTTCTGATGGGTTTGTCCAAGCTGTGTTTTTGCCTCTTGGTATTCGGTTGTAATCTTTTTGATTCCCTCGAGGAGTTGCTTTTGTGTCTGTGCTTCTGCCTCTTCCCACGCAAATAGAAAGGTAAAAATTTCTTCCTCGATTTTTGGATCATCTGTCCCAGCAATGAGATCGATAAGCATCAGCTTGGTCTCTCGATCGAGGGGGCGGGTCTGAAGAATTTTGGCAAATCGTGACCAGCTCATAGATTACTGATTTTCTTGATTCAAAATGTGCTCGATCGCTTCAAGATCTGCTAAAGCCTTTTTTTCTGCTTCCTGGCGGTCTTTTTCGTAACTCATTTGAGCCTCTTGTACGGCTTGCCCAAGTTCTCTCTCTTGGGTGGTGGCGGTGTCTAAAACATTGGTCTCAAGAATTTTGATCAGGCGATCAAGTTGTTCTGGAGTCATTTCCGGAATCATGGAGGCGAATCCTGCCTTCACATCGTCTGGAAGGGTTGATGCGACAAGTAAAATAGCGAGTCGTTCGCCAATGCCGTTTGCTTCTTTTTCGAAATCGTCTTGTTGAGTCATAGAGTATGTGTTAGCTTTGATTTCAGTATATCATGATTTCTATGCAAAATATTGAATATCCCTACATGCCGGAAGGTCATCACTTGAAGTATGCGTCTGTAGATGATCCATTTATGCAGGAAGCTTCTCGTGCGCGTGAAGAATGTGCCGGTGACCCCTTGTATCCCGTCGGAATTGTACTGGTGAAAGATGGTGAGGTTGTGGCTCGAGCGGGAAACGGATATAACCGTGGACCTGGCGAGATTCATGTCTGTCCACGTGTCGTTCTCGATTGCCCAAGCGGGACGGGATATGATCTGTGCACCCTTCATGATGCTCCCGGGCATTCAGAACAGATGCTCGTTGCAGAAGCGAAGAAACAAGGGATTGATCTTGAGGGAGCCGACGCCTATATGTATGGACATTGGTGGGCATGCGAGCCTTGCTGGACCGCATTGTTAGAGGCGGGGATTCGAGACTTGTACGTGACAGATGATGCGCACGAGCGATTCTCTCGAGACAATGTGTTCGCCCAGACATTAACGCCGAGCATTAAGACAGTCTCTCTTGAAGGGTTTGAAGGAGAACTTTTGGAAGAGATTCAACAAGAGGTGCGAACGCTTGGACTGCAAGTTGTGGATCAGGATGCGGACGCGCATTGTGTGTATACGGTGGAGGGTGCTCAATGCTTACTTGCCGGGGAGCCGGTCTATACCGTTGAACAAACCGAAGACCTCGTGAAACATCTGAGGAATGTGTTGAAACAATTATAAAAGAAAAACCGACCTGTATGAGGTCGGTTTTTTCAATAAAGTCGGTGGCTGGGCCACCGACTTTATTGGGTTTTTTGAAAACAAAATACCCGCCGTAGCAGAGACACCACGAGGGGTATCTTGCCACGACGGGGAGTCGTGAGTCCCAGCCGCGCTGAGCGGGGCGGGAGCGTGGGTCAGGAGGCGGGGAGGCGGGAGAGGATCTCCTGCGCGTAGTTCTTCTGGAGCAAGTTGCCCCACTCCGGCCCCTGATCGTTGTCCTCGACCGTGAGGTCGCGTTCGAGGATCTCGCGGAAGGCCTCGAGGCCGATGGTGTCCTCGATCAGTCGCATCTGGGCGCGGTTGTACGCCGTGTGGTTGGCGTGGAGCCATGCGAGCGGGTCTCGGCGGGGGTTTGGACCATTGAAGCGGGCACGAAGTGTCGTGGGCTCGCCTGCGTCCGCGATGCAGTCGCAGGTGCCGACGACCTCGATGTTGAGACCACCGGAGGCGATGTGGCGCTCGAAGGACTCGATGCCACCCAGGAGGGCCGTGCGGAAGTTGCACAGCCACTCCATCACCTCCCAGGGTGGCTGGTATCCTCGGAGGCCGAGGATTTGGCGGTAGGAACGCCAGTTCGGCCACGCGGACGTCATGGCGTCCCACCGAACCTTGGTTTCGTGAGGGGTCATTCGACCTCCATTGTGTTGAAGTGTGTGGAATCAGGTGCCGATGCCGGCCTTCTGGAACGCGGCGGCGAAGACACCGCCGAACTGGCTCGTGGAGGTGGGGTGCCTGTCGGCCGACCGGGGGACGCGGGTGCGGGAGAAGAGCTCCTCGACCCCGGCTCCCCGGAAGTCGCCCACGGCCGGGAGGGTGTCCTTCGCCTTCGGGTCGACGATGACCGGCACGTTGCTGATGGTGCCGATCTGCCCCTCCGTCAGGTGACGGTTGGTGTCACCGACGGTCTGGATCGGGTCGTCCTCGCTCTCCCGGGGGAGAGCGTCGAGCCATCCGACGAAGTTGGAGTGGGCCATGAGGGTCCACTCGCGGGAGGACAGGACGATCGGTCCCTTGGGCTGGGAGAGAGTGCGGGCGATGATCCGTCGCCGCATTTCACTCATCCAGTTGTAGTCGCGCGAGCTGTGCGCGAGCTTGCCCTTGCGCACGCCGTCCGAGCAGTGGACGGTGTAGACCTGTCCGTTGCGGTGGCACTGGAAGAACTCCGTCCAGCCGATGCCGTAGGCCCCGCCGATCGCGTGGGGCGATCGATCGGTGCTGTGCTCGTTGGTGGGCCCATCGACCTTGCGGTCGTAGGGGTGGGCCCACTGACGGGTGGGCAGACGACGGGCGTCACGCTTGGAGATGGGAGCCATTGAGTCCTCCGGGGTGGATGGAATCGATCGAAAACAGCTTCCGAACGAACGTCAAAAGATATCATAAAAACAGGGTTTTGTCAACCGTTTTGGATGAAAAGCAGATAAAAAACAGCCCGATTTGGGCTGTTTTTAGTTAGAGTTTGTATTGATTTTTGAGGTCGTCGAGTTTTCCTGAGATGAGCATTTGACGCTCTTCGTCTTTATCGAGTTTAAAGCCTTGCGAACCTCCCTGTGGTGAGCTTGTCGAACCAGAATCGCTGTACTTGGCGCTCGAGAGTCCATGAAGGTTGGCTTCTTCTGGAGTGAGGGGTTGATTGAGTTCTTGAAAAATTACTTGGCAAACACGCTCGCCCGGGTAGATACGAATGACTTGATCTCCCGCTTCGTTTTTCATCGGGAAGATGAGGTGGCCTTTGTAACCGGTGTCGATAATTCCTGAAAGGGAGAGGTCGATCCCTCGTCGGTTTGTGCTTGTGCGAGGGAAGAGGATGGCCATGAGATTCATGGCGTTAAGCTCGATTCGCTCAAGACTTGTGCCGATCACAAATTCATTTGGGAGGAGTTCAAAGTATTGTCCAGGTTGAAGATGAACTTCATCGAACTGATCGCGGTGGGCATCAATGTCATCGATGGACATGTTAATCGCACGACGTCCTTTTTCATCAACCGTCCAGTTGCGGGGAATAAGGAATTTGTAGCCAAGTCGTAGATCGACCGCATGGGGTTGGATTTGAAACTGATCCAGGGCTGGCGTGAAGACCAGTTTTTGTGAAGTAATGTGTTCTGAGATTTCTGAGCGGGTGAAAATCGACATAGTGCCTCTAGCCTGCCACAAAACAGGGAATAATAAAACCCTCTTTCACTCGATGAGCTTCGGAGGGCAGGTGCGCCCCGTGTGTATACAACGGGGGAAGACTAGATCGTCGCTTGCAGGCACGCTTCAAGCATGGCGAGGTCTTCTTGTTCGGGGATGGTGAGTCGACGCAGGCGTGCGAGTTGGATGCCGAGGAAAGCGGCGTCGACCTTTCCCATGCGAAGGGCCGTGTAGATGAAGATGAGGGCCGTTGGGGAAGGAGCGGGGAAGGAGCGATTTCGGATGAATATCATCGCGGTACGCTCGATGGTGACGAGAATGCGCCAGGCTTGCTCGTCTAGATCGAGAGTCAGGTAGGCCCATCCCGCATGGGCATACCGATTTCCGGCGTCGCGACCGTAGAGGAAGTGGGGATGATCGGCGATGATGCGTTGTGCGAGACCCTGGTCAGGGTCCTCTTGTTGTAGTCGAGTGATGAGACTCATCATGTGTACGCCAACCCGTTCGAGGCCGGCGTGCTCCACAATGGTTGGTTCCACCCACCGCCGTGGGGGTGGATCTTGCAGGTTGAATACCATGGGGTACCTCCTTGTTTGTGAGACTAGCAAGATGAGATCCTCTCGTCAATCAAAAAACATTCGCCCGAGAGCGAATGTTTTTTTGTGTATTTAGGAAGCGACGTCGATTTTGATCCCAGGACCAATCGTTGAGGCGATGGTTGCACTCTTCAAGTAGATACCCTTTGAAGACTGTGGCTTCATGCGCTTGATGGTTTCAAGAAGGGCACGGAGGTTTTCTTCAAGTTGTGCGTCTGTGAACGACTTTCGTCCGAAGATCTGGTGGATGTTTGCGGTGTTGTCGTTCTTAAAGCTTTCCTTACCGGCCTTTTGTTCTTCAACCATCTTTTTGACGTTTGGAGAAACGGTGTCGGTTTTTGGGTTTGGCATGAGTCCTCGAGGTCCGAGAAGTCGTGCAAGCTTTGAGAGCTTTGCCATCATGACAGGCGTTGCCACAGCGACGTCAAAGTCGATGGTTCCTTTCTGGGCAATGCTTGCGATGAGCTCTTCTCCTCCGACAATATCTGCTCCGGCGGCTTTTGCCTCAGCTTCCTTATCGCCTTCTACGAAAGCAACAACACGTTTCGTTTTTCCTGTTCCGTGTGGAAGCGCAATGGTTCCGCGAATTTGCTGGTCAGACTTGGTCGGATCGATCCCAACGCGTAGGTGAAGTTCCAGAGCCTCATCATACTTTGCGGTGGCTGCCTTTTTTGAGAGGGCGATTGCCTCTGCGATGGGGTAGACCTTGTTTTTATCGACAAGGATCTTTGCTGCTTGAAAACGTTTACTTGGCATAGTGGTTCGGTCGACCTGCAAAACAGGTCTCCCACGTTATGGATAAGTGAAGTTATTTGATTTCGACTCCCATCTGACGACACGTTCCTGCAATGATTTTCATGGCAGCTTCTACGTCGTTAGTGTTCAAGTCAGGGAGTTTCTTTTCTGCTATTTCTTGAAGCTGAGCTTTGGTGATCGATCCTACCTTGGTGATAAGAGGATTTCCAGAACCCTTTTTGATTCCCGCTGCTTTCTTGACCATGTCAGAAGCTGGGGCGGTTTTGGTGATGAAGTCGAATGTTCGATCATCATAGACAGAGATCACAACAGGGACGATTTCCCCACGACGATCCTGTGTGTCGTTGTTGAAACGTGTCACGAATTCCCCAATCGGGAGTCCATGCTGTCCAAGTGCTGGTCCAATTGGAGGCGCTGGTGTTGCAGATCCTCCTGGAACTTGGAGTTTGATTTGCGTAACGAGTTTTTTTGCCATACTTTTTAAGTGGATTCCTCATTTTTGAGGCAACCACGGCTAAGGATTAACGGGCGGTTTATACCCTAGATCTTCTTAATTTGCAAGAAGTCGAGTTCGACAGGGGTTTCGCGACCAAAGAGGTTCACAAGAACCTTTACCTTTCCGCGCTCCTCGTCAATTTCAGAGACTTTTCCTTCTTGTCCCTTAAATGGTCCATCGGTAATAGAAATAGATGAGCCCTTTTCGACGTCCATCTTGTATTCAGGCTCGTCGACACCCATGCGTTTCTTGAGAGCTTCCATTTCTTCTTCCGCAATAGGGGTAGGGGTTGTACCGGTTCCAATGAATCCTGTGACGTTTGGGGTATTACGCACCACATACCAGGAGTCGTCGGTTACAAGCATTTCCACGAGAACGTAGCCGGGAAAAATTTTCTCCTCAACCGTCTTTCGTTTTCCGTTCTTGATTTTGATCTTCTTTTCCTTTGGAACGAGGACGTTGAAGATCTTATCTTCCATGTCCATGGTTTCGATACGTTGATTCAAGTTTTCCATCACGTTCTCCTCGTACCCAGAGTAGGTGTGGATGGCGAACCAGCGTCGTCCAAAATTGGCTGTTTGCTTTGCCATAGGGTTAGCTTGTTACAAGGATTAACCACTCAAGGCCGAGGTTGAGGAGGTAATCAAGGCCTCCAAAAAAAGCCGCAAGTGCGAGACACAAAATAATAACGATCAGAGAGTATTTGGTCGTTTCTTTTTGACTTGGCCAAGTAACCTTACGAAGTTCTTCGCGCGATTCATTCATGTAGCGCCAAAGCCACTTGAATGGATTTTCTTTCTTTTTGGTTGTAGTGGACATAGATAAAACGTATCTTAAAACCCCCTGGTGGGGGCTGATGAGAAGAATATATCTCAGTTCTCGAGTTTTGGCAAGGGGTTTGTGGGAAAAGAAAAACAGACCCGTGCGGATCTGTTTTATGTATTAGACGTCCAAGTTCTTTACGGTTTTTGCGTGGGTCTGGATGAAGCGTTTTCGTGGGGCGACTTCAGCTCCCATGAGAACATCGAAGACCTCATCGGCACGTTCGGCATCTTCAACGGTGACTTGTTTCATGATGCGGGTTTTTGGATTCATGGTTGTTTCCCAGAGCTGATCTGGATTCATTTCTCCTAAACCTTTATAGCGTTGAATGTTGACTTTGACTCCTGAGACTTCCATCTGTTCCGTTTCACTTTCCCCTTCAACACCTTCTTCTATGCCGTTGTTTTCGTCCTCTGCATCTTCCTCCTCTTCATTCTTTTTTGCTGTGGTCGTTTCTTTCTTTCCTTTTCCTGTGTCCGCGAGAAGTTCTTCGATCATGACATGCTTTTCTTCCTCGGTGTAGGCGTATCGGAATTTCTTTCCAATGTTAACGCGATACAGAGGAGGTTGGGCGATGTACACATGACCCTGGTGAACGAGGTCAGGGAAATAGCGATAGAAAAGGGTGAGAAGAAGCGTTCGGATGTGGGCGCCATCAACGTCGGCGTCCGTCATGATGACGATTTTGTCGTATCGGAGGGATTCCATTTTGAACCCTTCCCCAATATTTGTTCCCAGGGCGATGACGAGCGATTTGATTTCGTTGTTGGCGAGCATCTTATCCAGTCGTGCACGCTCCACGTTCAAGATCTTTCCACGCAAAGGAAGAATCGCTTGGGTCTCTCGACTTCGACCCTGTTTTGCAGAACCTCCAGCAGAATCTCCCTCAACAAGGAAGAGTTCTGAGATACTTGGATCTTTGCTGGAACAGTCGGCAAGTTTTCCAGGAAGTGTGAGTCCTTCAAGAGCTCCTTTGCGCAGGACGGTTTCACGAGCCGCACGAGCCGCACTTCTGGCTTGAGCCGCTAAGAGACATTTACTAATGATCGCTTCACCATCTTGAGGGTGCTCTTCAAGATAAATACGGAATGACTCTCCAAAGACAGATTCGACGGCCGTACGGGCTTCTGGGTTTCCGAGTTTTGCTTTTGTCTGTCCTTCAAATTGAGGTTCTTTGATTTTGACGCTGATGATAGCCGTGAGACCTTCGCGCACGTCATCTCCCGTAAGGTTTTGATCTTTTTCTTTTAAGATGTTTTTTGCGCGCGCGTAGTTATTCAGTTCTCGAGTAAGCGCGGAACGGAAACCAGAAAGATGCATGCCTCCTTCAGGGTTGGTGATGTTGTTGGCAAAACAATGAACGGATTCATGGTATTCCATTGAGTATTGAACCGCGATCTCTACTTCAACATCAGTGGGTTCATCGAGTTTGTGAACATAGAAGACGTTCTTGTGCTTCGCTTCTTTTCCATGGTTGATGTGACGTACATAGGAAGCAACTCCTCCTTCAAAGTAAAACGCGTAGATAGAAGTATTCTGAGGATCTCGTTCATCTGACATGACGAGCTTAATCCCTTTTGTGAGATACGCTTGCTGACGCAGGTGGTCGAGAATGGTTTTAAAATTGAACTCAACCGTTTCAAAAATGCTGGCGTCAGGCTGGAACGTGATTTTTGTCCCCGTTCCTTTTGCTGAGCCAACCGATTTCACTTTTCCTTGTGGAACTCCAATGGCGTATTCCTGTTCCCAGAGTTTTCCATCACGGCGAACTTCTGCTTTCAAGTAGGTTGAAAGTGCATTCACCACAGAAACACCAACCCCGTGGAGTCCTCCAGAGACTTTATATCCGCCTCCTCCAAATTTTCCTCCTGCGTGAAGTTTCGTGAGAACAAGCTCAAGGGCGGAAACTTTATGTTGAGGGTGTGGGTCAACCGGGATTCCACGACCGTTGTCTTCCACGGAAACCATGTTGTCCGGCAAGAGTCTCAGGGTGATTTCCTTCCCATGTCCAGCCATGGCTTCATCAAACGAGTTGTCCATGACCTCCCAAATAAGGTGGTGAAGTCCTTGGGGTCCTGTAGAACCAATGTACATTCCTGGACGTTTTCGAACAGGATCAAGTCCTTCAAGAACGGTGATCTGCCCAGCACCGTAATCACCATCTTTGGCTTTTTTCGGTTTCTTTTCTATTGAGGCCTTTGCAGGCTTTGTTTCTTTTTTCGCCATATAAAAATCTATACACAAGTCATCAATTTCGACACCACCTTACAGGATTGTGAGGGAATTTGGAAGAGTTTACAGGAAAAGAAAAACCCTCCGTACTCGATGAGCTACGGAGGGCAGGGCACTGCATCGTAGGGCAGTGCTGTGAGAGTGGTCTCGTGGTGGTACGCAAGTGAGTCGATCGGATCACTTGTGTCTTGGTGTCATCATCCCCGGATCCGGATCTCCCGCCCACCGTCGGGGATGGGGGAGGGGAGGCGTTGTGGATCGATGTTGGTGTCGACGACGTAGAGACTCTCCAGCTCGGGAATGTGACCACGTGGGTCGCTGATGAGGTGGGTGGCGCCACCAGTGCTATTGCGAGCCACGGTGATGAACTGCCTGATGAAGGCATCCAACTCGTACGGACCCCTGATGCCGGTCGAGTACCGCTGGTGGGGCGAGAAGATGCGGATCTTACTCGCGAGGAAATTGTTCGCGGGGTAGAGCGTCGCGTGCCGGTAGCCTTCTGCGATCACGCAAACCCACTTGGCCTTCACGATCTTCGTTCCGTCGGCGCTCGTGGCCACAGCTTCGTCGAAGTCATGCTGGGCGATTTCGCGCTCTTGGGAGATCGCCTTGTGTGCCTCGTCTCGGAAGAATGCCGATACCTCTGTCCGCTTGGGGCGGTCTCCGGCTTCCCCGTTGAGGATCTCCAGGACATCGCGTACGTCGCAGGGACGCAGTGCAACGATGGGATGGAGATTGTCAGAAGGAAGCTGGAGACCGTAGAGGCTGTTGTCGATCAGGATGACGGGGCTCAACCCGATCGAGTTGTGCCAGGGGTAGTAGACCTTTGCTCCACCGCGCTGAAGGGTCGTGATGATCTCCGTGAAGGGTTCAGTAGTCTCAAACCCTCTCTTCTCCAGGTGCCACAGAAGCCACCACGGGGGTTCCTCCAAAGGAGTCGCCTTGGTGCGGAGCACCCAGGAGAGGTTGGTCTCCTCCCACAGATTGAGGAAGTACCTCAGAAGTGCAGGGGCTTTGTTGAAGGGGATCGTAGCGAATCCAGGAGCAGTCGCCCACGCCTCGATGTCGGGACGGCCGAAGATGTTGTCTTCGGTGAAGCGTGCGCGGACGAAGGCCTCGCGCAGTTCGTTCATAGGTCTGTCGAACAGCTGTCCCATGATCTGTCTCCCATTCTACTGGGGTCGCCTTGGTTTCTAGGCCGTTGGCGATGAGTGGATTTCTCCGAGTCGGGATGACGCGAAGGGACTAGTTAAGTTTAGAATCGAGGAAATGTCAATCGCATGGTATACTTTTTTTATATGAATGAAGGAGGTCTTCTTCTTGAGGAGGAAAAAGAGACGAAGCGATTATATCGACTTTCTCTTTGGTGGGTTGAGCATCGCGTATTGGTAAAACGTATCGGGTACGGGTTGTTTATCGCGTTTGATGCGATCCTTCTTTTGTTTGTCGGTTGGCATCTATTGAATGCGTATGCGATTAAGTACGGAGCAGAACAGGGGATCGTTTTGCGCATGGTGGCGTTGGGTCAGGAAGATCTTCATCGCTATACCCTTGCCGAGTCAGCGGATGATCTTGGACAGAATGAGGTCCGTATTATTTCGATTGGAGATCGTCGCTATGACTTCTATACCGTTTTGCAAAATCCAAATGATGATTGGTTGGCAGAGTTTGAGTACGCATTTACATTAGACGATGGGCAGACTCAAACCCGGCAAGGTTTTATTTTGCCCATGGAGGAGAAACCTCTTGCTGAGTTCGCGGTGGAGTCTGATGTTCCTGTTTCAAGTTCCTCTCTGGTGATTGAATCCGTGCGTTGGTATCGCCTAGACCATCATCTGATCAGTGATTATTCAACATGGTCAGGAGATCGCTTGAATCTGACGATTGAGAATGCGCAATACGAACAAGAGACACGGTTTGATGGGGAGGTATATGGGCGTACCACATTCAAGGTGCGTAACGATACGGCTTATAGTTATTATGATGTTGGTTTGTATATTCTCTTACAGCGTGGGTCGTCCGTTGTGGGTGTGAATCGGACAATGCTCTCGGTTCTTGAAAGTGGGGAGGAGACAGAGGTGACGGTCAATTGGTTTGGAACGTTGCCGTCTGTGAGTCAGGTGGAGGTGATTCCAGAGCTCAACATTTTTGATGTAGGAGTGTATAAACCATTGGCGGGGGAGACAACGCGTGATACACGTACGCGTATATTCCGCTAACCATGGTCACGATTCAGAATTACATCACTCGATTTTTTCGCCACATGCGGGGCATGGACTGGGTTCTGTTGCTTTCTGTTTTTGGTCTTATTCTTTTAGGACTCGCTGCGATTTACTCGGTTGAACTTTCGCAAGACACGGCTCAATTTCTTAACGTGAAGAAACAACTCGCTGCGTTCGGGATTGGAATCGGCGTGTTTTTATTTGTCGCTCCTTCAAATTATCGACTGCTTCAAAACTACGCACTGGTCTTGTATGCCATCTGCATTCTTTTGCTTATTGGAGTGCTTGTTTTGGGAGAGACGATTCGCGGGGCTACGGGATGGTATGTGGTTGGTCCTGTGAGTTTTCAACCCGTTGAGTTTATGAAGATCGGTCTTGTGATCGCGCTCGCCACCTATTTTACGCGTCGGGGAAAACGACGATTTGATCTGAGAGCTTTTTTTCAGAGCGGATTGATCACATCTATTCCGGTGGCATTAGTCATGCTTCAACCGGATTTTGGTTCCGCTTCTGTGTTGGTCGGGATCTGGGCTTTCTCCATGTTGTATGCAGGCATCCCATGGCGATATGTTTTTTCTTTGGTTCTGGTGGGAGTGGTGTTTTTTATACTTAGTTGGAATTTTTTTTTCGCGGACTATCAGCGCGCACGCATCATGACGTTTTTAGATCCGAGTCTTGATCCACTCGGACAAGGATATAATGTGACGCAGGCGATTATTGCCGTTGGGTCGGGTGGATGGTTTGGGAGTGGATTGGGGTTTGGAACACAGAGTCAGTTAAAGTTTCTTCCAGAGAGTCAGACAGATTTCATTTTTGCGGTGATTGCCGAAGAGCTTGGGTTTTTTGGAGCGATGTTTTTGCTTTTCGCATTTGGTCTTGTGTTCTATCGCATGGTGAAGTTAGGGACGCATGTAGGAGATGATTTTTCTGCGTATCTTGTCCTTGGGATTATGACGGTTTTTTTCTTGCAATTTCTTGTGAACGTTGGGATGAATTTAGGACTATTTCCCGTGACAGGTATTGGATTGCCCTTTGTGAGTTATGGAGGAAGTTCCCTGATCGTGATGTTGACATTATTTGCGATAACACAGAGTATTGCGATGCGATATCGGAAGTAGTCACAAGGTAAGAGGTATGTTATCGTACGAGTAAAGGAAACATAATATCCAATCGCATGTCTTCAACTTTTGGCTCAGAACTTTGGAACGAAGGGCTCAAACTTGTCTCTTTTTGTCCTGTTTGTGAGACTCGATATAATCCTATGGAGGCTCGAGTTCTCGGACAAGAAGGAGAGACACATTTATTGCATGTCCAGTGTCATAAATGTCAGCATTCCATTCTTGCCCTTGTTCTCGTGAATCATGTCGGAGCAAGCTCAGTTGGACTTTTGACCGACTTGTCTTATGAAGATGTTTTACGCATGAAATCGAGTCAAAGTATTTCCGTTGATGATGTTATTGGTGCACACCAATTGTTTAAAACCATTCACTGGGAGGAACATTTGGGAAGAGCTTCTCAAGAGCAGTTATCGAATGTCCGTCAAAAGCAACAACGGCGTGAAAAAAAGGAGCAAAAGAATAAGGCGACCCGCTAGAATCGGGTCGCTTGACTTTTTAAGAGGACTCGAGCACAATATCCCCGAATTATCCCGATTTTTATGAGTATCAATACCCTCGAAGCAAAAACACGAACAGAAATAGGTCGTAAAGCAAATGTTCTACGAGCTCAAGGTGCCGTTCCAGCGGTTGTCTATGGTGTTGGAACCCAACCACAAATGCTGACATTGGATCGAATCCAGTTTGTGAAGATCTATAAAGCAGCTGGAGAAAGCTCCATTGTTGAGTTGAAGGTTGATGGAGAGAATGCTCTCCATGTTCTGATCCAGGATTACCAAGTAGATCCTATTCGAAATGAAGTGACCCATGTGGACTTCCGTTCGATCGACATGAATAAAGCTATTGAGACAGAGGTGACCCTTGAGATCGTTGGGGAAGCTCCAGCGGTAAAGGCACTTGGTGGAACACTCACCCTCTCTCGTGAGTCCATCGCCATCAGTTGTCTTCCAGCACATCTTCTCCGTTCTCTCGCGGTGGATGTGAGTTCGCTCGCGACGTTTGATGATGTTCTTCGTGTGTCAGATTTGGTGATCCCTGAAGGGGTAACCGTGCTCGATGATCCAGAACTTTCTATTGCCAGCGTGATCCCACCACGAACTGATGCAGAAATGGATGCGCTTGATGCCTCAACAGAGGTAGATGTCGCAGCGGTTGAGTCCGCGGATGTGAAGAAAGATGAAGGAGAAGAAGAAAAAGAAGAGGACAAGAAATAACGTTCATCCCACGTTACATGTCACAGAGTCAAACGGAGGAAACAAGAAAGATTAAAAAGGCCGATCAACCTCTGTTGGTCGGTCTTCTTGTTGTATTCATTCTCGTGCTACTCGTTGTGGCAGTGCTTCCAAAGTTTGTCTATCGGTTGCAAAGTATCGGAGAAGAGGGGGACATTGATTCACAAGAGCTTTTGTATCGTCATCCTCTAACGGGAGTTCTG
Organism: Candidatus Uhrbacteria bacterium CG10_big_fil_rev_8_21_14_0_10_48_16; assembly: GCA_002793515.1. Classification (GTDB taxonomy): domain Bacteria; phylum Patescibacteriota; class Patescibacteriia; order UBA9934; family GWF2-40-263; genus UBA12478. Next base: position 1,795 of record PFEU01000028.1, on the reverse strand, counting down.
TTGTATGAGGAAGTGGCGCCTCCACAAATATACTCGGTCATGATTGATAATCATGAGGATGCCTGGCCTCCTTCTGGAATCGATCAAGCCTTTTTAGTGATCGAAGCTCCTGTAGAGGCAGGAATTTCACGGATGCTTGCGTTTTTTTCTGAGGAACAAGACGTTGAAGAGATTGGGCCAGTTCGATCTGCACGCCCGTACTATCTTGATTGGGCAAGCGAGCTTGATGCGTTGTACGCCCATGTGGGCGGTTCTCCAGAAGCTCTCGATTTGATTGCCTCGGGCGGAACGTTTGATATGAATCAGTATTGGTGGGGCGAATATTTTTGGCGAGAGAATGGGACGCGCTACGCCCCTCACAATGTGTTTACTTCATCAGATGATTTGAATCAGTTCTTCCATCTTCGAGAAGAGGCAGGCGCCACACCAACGCGTTTGTATGATACGTGGATGTTTAAAGACCCGGAACCTTCGCAAGAAGAGGGAAAGGGAGTGTTTATTGATTTCTGGGCACCTGTGTATGTGGTTGACTGGGAGTACAATCAGGAGACAAATCTTTACGAGCGTTCTCAGTTTCGTGAGCCTCATGTCGTCACGTCAGGAGCACAGATTATGGCAGATAACGTTGTGGTGGTCATCACAGACGTATCGATTATTGATTCCGTTGGAAGACGCGAGATCCGGACGATCGGTGAAGGTGACGGTTATGTTTTTCAAGACGGTCGTGTGATCGAGGTTACTTGGAAAAAACCATCCGCCTCTGAACGTCTCAAATTCTACGATCGTACAACGGATGAGGAGATCATCATGAATGCAGGCGTGACATGGATCGAAATCGTCCCAAACGAGGACGATATCAGCATCGAATAAAAAATCGAAGGATATAAAAGTCACATATGTGACTTTTTGGTTTGATGGAAAAACGTATAAGTCGGCTGTGGCAGTTACTGTAAAAGTTTACTTTTTTTAACCAGGTCACGTCGTTCGCGAACGACGTGACCGGTCGGAAGCCCCGCTTCCGATAAATAAGGAAAAGAAAACTGACTCGTGGTGAGTCAGGGAGTGGGGAAGCGTTGCTTGCGTGCCTTGCGTGAGAGCCAGGCGATGCTCCCATGGCAGACGAGCAGGACGATCGGATTGATGACCGACATCCACTTGTCGTTCCACGAGAGGACATTGTTGAGTAGGTTGACCGCGAAGGCGGCGGTCCAGACCCACCAGGCGAGTGACGTTTCCTTGAAGGGGTCACGTCGCACACCATCGAAGGTCGGCCAGATGGAGCCCAGAAGTGGGAAGAAGAGGACGACGGCGTTGGCGATACTTGCGTCCTTGAACGTGCTCCATAGTCCCATGGTGATGAGGCAGAAGATCAGGACAAGCCACTCGATGGGTTCAGGCCAGGCGAATCGTCGCCAGTAGAGAGCCAAGACGAACGTCACGATCGCCGCGAACGTTCCGGCCACGTACTGGAGCGCGTGGGGGATGTCCGTGATTTGCGCGAAGCTTGAGAGGTTCAACCCGGCCATGAGTGCCCAGATGAACCAGCTGACGGTGTTGGGAGTCGAGTCCTTCTTCTTGGACTGGACGTTGTAGGTGATGTAGCCGGCAGTATGGAGCAGCGCGGCGATGACACCAAGGATCCAGGGAAGGGAGTTCACGTAGACCTCCTACTTGACCATGAACCAGATGCCCGCGCAGGGTCTGGCACAGATGTTAGTCATTATTTTGTAAGATTCTTCGCAGTAGTAAGCGAAGTTTTTTGTTTGAAAAAGTGTTGTGTCTTTTTTGTGCTTCT
>PFEU01000016.1:3204-35936 GCA_002793515.1 Candidatus Uhrbacteria bacterium CG10_big_fil_rev_8_21_14_0_10_48_16 | reverse complement strand
CGAATGTGTGATTGGTCCATCATAATCACCGGTATCCTATCGGAAAATAGGATATTCGTCGAGGATGAGCAAAACGATTCTCCCCCTCCACCCGCTATAAATGTACCTCAAACCAATCGACGATTTCTGTGAGAATTTCTGACATCGGTGGGGTTATTGGCAGTCCTTTTTGTTCAGGAATAAGTCCGTGATTAGCATTGCCCACGGAAGTAACTTCCCAAAAAACCCCTGCGTCTTCAAGAGCTGAACGAAACAATTCAGATTGCTCAATAGGAACCAGCTGATCATCTTCTCCATGAATCAACAAAAATGAAGCATCATCAGCGGTTGCATAGGTAACCGGACTCGCAAATCCCATCTCTGAAAAATCCGTTATTCCAAAAATTGTTCGAATCCCCTTCGAAGTGTTTCCAGGAAACTCGATACGCAAATCAGCGGGACCATACATGGACACCACCGCATTGACATGACTTGATTCGCTCAAATACGGTCCGACATCCCATCCTGCCGACCTATCTGCCGTTCCCAATAAATTAACGAGATGACCACCGGCGCTTGTTCCTAACGCTCCAATCGCATCTGGATCTATGTTGTATGTTTCTGCATGCGCTCTCAGGTGTCTAACGGCACACTTCACATCTTCAATCATGGCAGGAAATTGTGCTTCGTGCGCTAAACGATAATTCACCGCCACAATAGCAAATCCTGCAGAAACAAGATCGTCGCGATATTTATCGATCCCTTCACTCTTGTCTCCTGATATCCACCCTCCGCCGTGGACGTATACCACCACAGGAAATGGTCCTTCCCCCTCTTGAGGCCAATAGAAATCCATGTCCAATGTGATCCCGTCCATGGTGCAGTAGGGCAAATCACGATCCACTGTTCCAAGTTTGGAAGCAGAAAATTCGATCGAGAGAGATGCTTCTCCTTCTGAAGAAGCTTCATCACCCTCGTCAATGACGGTTTCAGACGATTCGGCAAATGTGTCTTCAGATACGTCCGATGGATACGAAAAAACATAGACAAGCGCACCGACACTCGCAGAGAGCAAAAATAAAAGGACACCACCTCCAAGCGAAAAAAGAAGAGATCGATTCATATCGTTCACATCAAAATCCTATTATCTTCGACAATGCGATTGCAAATTAACCACAATATCCGCATACAAACTAAAATTCTCAATCACGTACTGACTCGGCTTTGACTGATACGTATCTTTCCAAATCTGGAGGGCTTCCTGAAACGTCACATAGACAATCTCCCCCGCATCTACATGAGGCTTTAACTCGTCCAATAAAAGAGCGAGGTTTTCATTCACGTAGAGTGGTTCATCCTCATCGCGCACAACCATTTCGTCCCGAATTTGAAAAGCGGCCGTATACATCTGCCCAGATGGAGCCTCACCACTTTGGATGTTCTGAATCAACTCCTTTACGTACTCCGCATCACGTGAAGCAACGAGGGATCCCCCCGTATGCACCTCTCCAATCATCCATTCATCATAGGGATATCCTGAACCGATTATCGCAATCTGACCGTCTGGTTGGTCTGTATAAAATGCATCTCCATTTCCAGGTCTCCAGACACCAGACGTGTAGTCCCCATACCAATGACCAGGAAAGGCAGCGCCAGAAAGAATGGTCGGAGTCCATTCCGCCTCTGGATACTTCACCCCACGAATGGTTCCATCCGCTTCGAGATCCAGAATAGTATGCCAATCACTAAACGCATAAAGAGGGTCTCCACAACGAAACACCTCCACACCCCCAATCACAGATCCAGCTGACACCCCTAGTTGCTCTATAAGATAAGCGACATCTGCATGATTTGATGTATGGACATGAGGATCAATACTAAACCCCAATTTTTCCATGTACTGCAAAATATTCACCCCATCTGTTTCAGCTAATAAGTCCGGTTGCGTTTCATATTTGATCATCGCCTCAAGCACCACGTAATCCGATTGCCAGTCGAGCTTTCCTCCGTACGAGGCAATCAGGTCGAGACGTTCCACTAAATTCTCACGATAGGCCCTGTACGCCTCTGGACGGTTCACTTTCGGCCCCCACGAATCTTCATTATGAGACTCTAATATGACGTACACAGGTTCCTTCCTGACAACGGACTCCTCATCGTTTTCCTGTTCAATCAAGAGTGTTTCCGTTTCAGTAATGTCAGAACTCCCGCCTACGTTCATAAGCCGAGCCATACCAAATTGACCAAACAGATATCCTCCAAACACAATAACGATTCCCCCAATCCCAAAAGCAATCATTTTGAAAACGTTTGAGCTATCGTTCATAAAATCCTTAGGTGATGTCATGTGTACTTTGATACTCCGGAATGATCACCTCTGTTCCTAATGTATGTCGCACATGAGTGGCAAACACTTCCTTTGACTCAGGATCTCCGTGTACCAAAAAAATCTTTTCTGGGATTTTCCCATCTTCTGGCTGTAACCAACGTGTGAGCTTGTCGGTATCCCCGTGTGCCGAGAACGCTCCGATCGCACTAATCTTTGCTCGCACCAGTACCTCCTCCCCATAGATGTGTACCTTTTTTGCCCCCTCGTAGAGTTGTCGCCCAATGGTCCCACGCGCCTGATATCCAATAATCAACAGGTGATTCTTTGAATCCGGAAGATAGCGAATCAAGTGGTGCATGATTCTTCCGCCAGACATCATTCCAGAACCCGCAATAACAATCTTTGGAGCGGGGGAATCGTTAATGTGTTTAGACTCCTCCACACTTAACGTTTCATGAAGATTTGGAAAGCTGAAAAAATCTCTGTCCGGTTCGCTCAAAATCGGTGCATCAAACTTCAAATACTGTTTATACTGACGATACAGCGCTGTTGCCTTAATCGCCATGGGACTATCAAGAAAAATTGGAAGTTTTGTTTTCAGCTCTCCAAGAAGCAACCGATCAATTTCATACAAAAGTTCTTGGGTTCGCTCAATCGAAAACGCTGGGATCATCAAGACCCCACGATTATGAATCACCTCTTCGATCGCTTCTTTCAGTAACTTTTTTCGTGTTTCAATCCCTTCATGCTTTCGATGGCCGTACGTCGATTCACAGATCACCACATCCGCATGAGAGATCGCTTCTGTCTGCGGTAAAATCGGAACATCGTCATTCCCAATATCCCCTGAAAACACAACTCGCTTTCCTTCTCCATCAACAGAAATAAACGCCGAGCCAAGCACATGACCGGCTTCATGGAACATCGCCACAATTCCAGGGGCGACTTCCACTTGCTGATGATATCCAACGGTTTTGACTTGTTCAAAAGCCCGCTCAAGATCTTCAAGTTCATACAACACGGAACTCCCACATTTTTTGGCATCCTCTTGCATGATGTGGTGAGCATCTTCTAAGACAAGCTTCGCCAGTCCTCGACACGGCTCAATCATGTAGATCGAACCACGAAAACCTTCTTTGATAAGTTTCGGAAGACGACCCGTGTGGTCTGCATGTGGGTGGGAAATAAAAACGGCATCGATCGCTTTTGCGTCAAAGCCGAAGTCTTCACTATTCCCGCTTCCACACATTTGTTCTCCCTGAAACATTCCACAATCAAAAAGGATCTGGTGATTCTTCCCGCTCGTGTCCTGAACTTGTAGTCGGTGACATGAACCGGTAACTCCGCGTGCGGCTCCGTGAAAAGAAAGTTTCATAGCGTGTCCGTTAGACGTTTTTTTCATTTCGGTAATTGACCAGGGCTAGGATCATGATGGCCGTCATCACCGTTTGAGATCCAAGACAGACGATACACCATGTCTGAAGCACAAATGCCTCAATCCCTGAAAGATACAAAGCGAAACCGAATCCTCCTAGGGAGGCGAGAACCAGGAAGGTGGTTATTCCTTTATCCTCTTGTTGTTTCACTTTAAGTAATGAAGCCGTCATAATCAACCCGTACCCAATAATTCCCATCAACGCGACAGGAATTCCAAACAGGTCTGAATACGGCCCCTGATTTACGACATCACAGTTAAATGTATCGTTGAGATTACACACCGCGCCAGAGGTAAAACCCTCTTTGTGCAGAAGTGAGTAAACCGATAAAACCACCCCGAATAAAGCAAGGAACGCCATCCAACGAACCACTGAAGACGTGTTTTTTTTCATAGCTATTCACTAAGAGGTAATTCACACCCTGATTTTGCCGACAGACTCTCGAGCGATTGTTCTCCTCCAAGACGTGAACCATCTTCAAACTTCCATGTTGGATACCCTTCGATCCCCGCATCCTGACAGGTTTGATTCATCGTCCGTGCCGCTGTTGAACATTCAACATAGTTCACTTGATCAAAGGCACTTCCAAATAATTCCTTTTGATTATCGCAATGCGGACACCACCACGCACCGTACATGGTAGCCCCACGTTCCGTGAGACACTGGGCAAATTCTTCATACGGTGACGGAGCCGTCTCTTTGAGAGAGTCATTTGCCGCAAACGCAATAAGACCCACAACAACAAGCGCTGTGGCTCCATACAAATAATACGATGATTGTTTCTTTTTCATACAGGACCAGTATACTTGATTGAAATAGATATTTCGAGTAGTCTTTGTCCGTTATGGAACTTAACTGGGCAAAAATCCCTCAACCGATCATTGCTTTATCCCCCATGGCTGACATGACGGATTCGGCTTTTTGTCGTGTGGTAAAAGACGTTTCAAAAGGCGGATCGATCATGAACGGGATAGGAGCTCCCATCGTCTTTCGAGAAATGGTGAGTGCGGAAGCCGTTGTGCGAGGCAACGACAAGACGCTCAACATGACGGATGTTCACGACGATGAACGACCGATCGTCCAACAATTATTTGGAAGCGACCCTGCCACCATGGCGGAAGCCGCACGGATCATCGAGGAACAACACCATCCAGAGGGGTTTGATGTGAACATGGGATGCCCCGTGTATAAAATCGTTCATAATTTCAACGGAGCCGCTCTCATGAAAGAACCAGACCTCGCAACAAAAATTATCAAGGCGATTAAGGCGGTTACGCAGGTTCCTCTTTCCATCAAGATCCGAACCGGGTGGGATGATCCTCGTGAGTGCCTCGAATTTTCAAAAGTCGTTGAATCAGCAGGTGCCGATCTTATTACGCTCCATGGACGAACAAAAGCTCAGGGTTACTCAGGACAATCAGATTGGGGAATGATTCGCGAGGTAAAGAAAGGATTATCCATTCCATTACTCGCCAACGGTGATATCCACACACCTCCATTGACTTTGGATGCTCTTGAAGCGACCGGTTGTGATGGAGTGCTTATCGCTCGCGGAGCGCTTGGAAATCCTTGGATCTTCCCTCAGATTGAAGACCTGCTTGCAGGGAACGAGGTAAAACCGATTTTCCTTGAGGAGCGCATCCGTGTCATAAAACAACATCTGAACTTTCACTTGGAACAATATGGAGAACGTGGAGTGGTGACGTTCCGTAAACATCTTTCTTGGTACTTCCGAGGCATTCATGGAGCAAAGCCCTATAAGCTCAGACTTCATCAAACCAAAATGGCGGAGGAAGTTTACGCCGTCCTAGATGAAATGCTTGCAAACGGATTAGAACTTCAAGGGCTCTCGGATCGAGACGCTCTACACCCACAGGCCACAGAACGTGTCTTTATGAAAAAATAATATGAATATCGGCATACTCGTTTTCTCAGAACCCCCAGAAGAAATCCCAACAGGCGCAGATCGTTTTGAAGAAGCCGCAGAACTTCGCGGTCACAAAGCGATCAAAATCTATGAACCGTATCTCTCCTTTGTGAACGGCAATATTTTGCATCAAGGAGAAGCTCTTCCAGAACTCGACATTATTATCTCACGACCAAACTTTGTAGAAGAGCCAAGTTTGCGTACCTATGCCGTCCAGATTCTTGAGAACGCAGGATACAAAATTCTCAACGGTCGCAATGGATTTACCTGGGCAAAGAACAAACTCACCCAACACGTCTTATTTGAAAAACACGATCTCCCCTGCCCACATTGGGGAATTGCTCGAAAACCAGCCGATGCGATTGCCATTGCAAAAACGATTGGATTCCCGTCTATCCTAAAAGTCGCATTTGGGACGCATGGAAAAGGCGTATTCTATGCCCCTGACGAAGAGACCCTCCGTCCGATTGTTGATTACCTTGCCATTCGAGATCGCAACCCTCTCATTATTGAAGAATTTATCGAGGAAGCACAAAATAGTGATTTGCGTGTCTACGTGGTAAACGGAAAAGTTATCGCTTCCATGGAACGCAAGGCCCTCAAAGGGGAAGTGCGTGCAAATACCTCTATCGGAGGGATTGGCTACCAAGTAGAACTCACCGAAGAAGAAACGGCTCTGGCGTTACGTGCCACAGACGTCTTTGAACTCAATATTGCAGGAGTTGATATCATTCGCTCAAAACGCGGTCCTCTTCTTCTAGAGATCAATGGAAACCCAGGATTCAAGGAACTCGAACGTGTAACCGGACTCGATGTTGCGGGAATCATCATTGACTACGCCATTGAACAAGCAATCAAATAAAAAACACCCTCCAATTGGAGGGTGTTTTTGATGTGGTCTCTATTTCAGCAACATCAACGAAACAATCGTAGCAACAAGAGCAGCCACTTTCTTTTTATCCATATGCTCGCGAAACGTCAGGACAGATAAGAACCATGGCTCCATAGGTGATTATTCTACCACGCCTTAAATGTCCCCTCACACAGGAGTCTGAATCATGATAAACTTTATGCATGAAACAGGATGCGTTCACACAAATCGCTCATCTTGGAATCGAAATATCCATTGATGCAAAAAGTCTTGATCTCGCAAGTCGTGATGCGAGTTTGTTTCGTGTTCGCCCAGAAGCGGTTGTCCATCCTAAGTCAGAAGAAGAGGTGCAACAGATCGTTCGTGTGATCGCAAAAAATAAAACGCATCAATCCACTCTTTCGATCACCGCACGAGCCGCCGGTACAGACATGAGTGGAGGTCCTCTCACAGAGTCCATTGTCATGGATATGACAAAGCATTTCTCTCATATCCTGAAGGTTGATGCAAAAACGCAGTCGGCGACCGCAGAACCAGGAGTTTATTATCGAGACTTTGAGAAGGCAACTCTCGAACACCGTCTCTTTATTCCGAGCTATCCCGCCAGTCGCGAACTTTGTACGGTTGGAGGCATGGTGGCAAATAATTCTGGAGGGGAGAAAACGCTCGCCTATGGAAAAACAGAGAAGTACGTCAAATCCCTTCGTGTTGTTCTTTCAGATGGAAGTATTTGCACCATGAGAAAACTCTCTCGTCAAGAATGGAGCAACAAGAAAGAACTCAAAACCCTTGAAGGAAAAATCTATCGAGACATGGATACGCTTATTCAGAAAAACCTCTCTCTGATCCACTACATGAAGCCCGACGTGACCAAAAACTCTGCTGGGTATGCGCTTTGGAATGTGTATGATCCGACAGATCGGTCGTATGATCTCGCACAACTCATGGTTGGGTCACAAGGAACACTTGGAATCATCACGCAGATTGAATTCGCCCTCATCAAACCCAAACCTCATGCACGCATGCTTATCGTCTTCCTTCCTGACATGAAACGCGTTGCAGAAGTCGCACAAACAATCTTGAAACATAAGCCAGAAAGTTTTGAATCCTATGACGACCATACGCTTTCGATTGCCATGAAAGTACTCCCGGATCTCATACGGAAAATGAAAGGGAACCTCATTAAACTCGCCTTTCAATTTTTACCAGAAGCCTGGATGACTCTCACCGGGGGACTCCCCAAGCTTGTCCTCATGGCAGAGTTTACTGCTGAGTCAGAAGAACAAGCCCAACGCCTGGCTGAATCTGCCCGCAAGGACATCGTAAAAATGGGGATCACGTGTCGAACCACCCGCTCAGAAGAAGAGGGACAGAAATACTGGACGATCCGTAGAGAAAGTTTTTCGCTGTTGCGAAAACACATCAAAGATCTTCGAACCGCTCCGTTCATCGATGACTTTGTTGTCCATCCAAACCAACTCTCTGACTTCCTTCCAGAACTTTATCAGATTCTTAACCCCTACAAACTCGTCCTGACCGTTGCAGGCCATGTCGGAGATGCAAACTTTCACATCATTCCCCTCATGGATGTAAAAAAACCTGAAACACGACAGACCATCGAAAAGCTCTCAAAAGAGGTATACGATCTCGTCCTGCGCTATCACGGATCCATTACCGGAGAACACAACGATGGGCTGATACGCACCCCGTTTCTTGAACAGATGTATGGAAAAGAAATGACGGCACTCTTTGCGCAAGTCAAAAACATCTTCGATCCACAAAACATCTTCAACCCTGGCAAAAAAGTAAACGGCGATTTCGCCTATGCCATGGATCATCTAGATATTCCTATAAGATAGGTAGGGACTATTTGATGAATGAACTGAAACCGATCGTCGCCCGACCTATCTACCAGGCATGGACGCTCACTCTTTGAAAGGTGACACATGCGACCTTTCATCGTTCGCTATATCCCTGTCCGACTTACCTACCAGGGATGTTGCTTCGCTCCCGCAACGTCACTTACGAGGACGTTGCTCCGCTTCAGCAATATCCCTGTCCGACATACGGGCTGACACCGATCGTCGCCCGTATGTGTACCGGCTCCGCCGGTACGGAACCAAAGAAAAGAACCGACGTAAATGTCGGTTCTTTTCTTTGGTTCCCGGACAGGGATTCGAACCCCGATTAACTGGACCAGAACCAGTCGTCCTGCCGTTAGACGATCCGGGAATGTAGTGGGGCAGTGAAATCAAGAGCTGTTTATTTATCAGCTCTTGATTTCACTGCCGAACGGAATGACTGGATATGGCGTACCGTTATATCCGGGAATGTAGTGAATGAATCTCCACACACAGACAATGATATGACCCCTTCATATCACGAGAGAAGCGTGTCCATCGCCCACAGCCCCCTCTTCTTGGGCAAAAGAATAACATTTCCCCTTTTCCTCGTCAACGATTCACCTCCCTACACCAGACTTCCTCCAAACTCTTGAATCAGCCCTTGAACAGCCTCATCTTGCTCTGCTTTTTTTGTTTGGATGGCGCGAACCCGCATACGCTTTCCAAGAACTTGCTCAAACACTCCTTCGATCAAACGACTATTCTTTTCTTGATTCACAGTCTGGACGTAGAGATCATATTCAAATCCAAGTTCGACATACTCCCCCTCCACCCCACTCACCTCGCACGTCTTCATCATCATCGGCAAAGAGGCATTACAGGACTTGATCTGCTCATACACTTGTGGCCACTTCTTCATGACTTCCTCGAGACTGATCACTGGTACAGAATCGAAAACGTTATCAACAGCCTCAATCTCTTCAAGAACCTCAACGTTCCCCGCCGATTCTATAACACGGGCCTCAATGAAAGGCTCTACAGGCTTCGGAGCCTCCTCTTCTACACGACTCGAAACAACCCCCTGCTTCTTAAAATCCTTTGGAGGATCTATGTTTGGTTTTTCTTGGACTCCACAAATTTTGACGATCGCAAGCTCCACAGGAAGCTGTGGGATATTCTCCCCACGAATCGCTCTTTCCGCCTGGAGAAGCTCCTCTATGGCTTGTTGGAGGAATGCGACATCAAAGTCCCCTTCGTTCCCCGCCACGGCATCGAGAAGCCGATCACGCAACCAAGAAATCACATCTGAAACAAAATGTCGGAGGTCGACCCCTTGTTCGAGATACGTATTGAGTTGGGTAATTCCCTCTCCTGCCTGACGCGCATGGAGTGCGCGTGCGAATGCTTCTACAAGAAGTGTTTGCGTTACAGGAAGCACAAGACTCGCCTGTTCCATGTTGATCTCTTTTTCTCCAAGCGCGAGAACCTGTCCGAGCAGACTTTCTGAGTCACGGGCACATCCTCCACTGTGACGTGCAATCTCTTTTAAAACATCCTCATCAACCTGAATCCCCTCCGCCTTCACAATACCCTGCATGCGCGCAACAAGCTCACTCGTCGCAATCCGCTTAAAATCAAAGCGCTGACAACGACTAATAATCGTCTCAGGAACTTTATGAATCTCTGTGGTCGCAAGCACGAACATGGCATGCTCTGGTGGCTCTTCTAGGGTCTTCAAGAGCGCGTTAAACGCCGATGTTGAAAGCATGTGCACCTCGTCAATAATGTACACTTTTTTCTTCAAGCTATTTGGGGCAAATCGAACAGAATCAATCACGGTTTCTCGAACATTCTCAACTCCCGTGTGAGAAGCGGCGTCGATTTCATACACATCTAATGCTTGACCAGACGCAATACTCTCACACGAAGAACAGTGGTTGCAGGGTTCGTTTTCTTTTACAGACTCACAATTCACCAACTTGGCAATCAGCCGAGCGGTCGTTGTTTTTCCTACGCCTCGTGGACCCGTAAACAAATAAGCGTGAGCAAGAGTCTCGGACGCATACTGGTTCTGCAATGTGCGAACCACATGTTCCTGCCCGCTCACCTCCTTAAATGTCGAAGGTCTATAAATGCGATAAATCGCCTTTGCCATACGCTAATCAATCAATCGTTCAACCGCTGCCCAAACAGACGTTCCGCCCGCTGGGACAAGAATCGCAACCTCGTCTCCCTGAATCCCTTTGAAGTACGAGACGCTTGCGGCAAGTACTTTATACACGTCCTCCCCACAGACAACAACCGGCTCACGTGTGGATGAATCAATCGAGAGCGTCCCGGTTAATCGTCTACGCTCAACAGGGCCAATTTGTTTAAACAAATACCCTCCATCCGTCTTAATAATGAGTTTCAGCATGTCTCCTTCAACAAGTTTTGACTTGGATGAATAGTTTTCAGGAATCGCATAACGTACCCCATCTGAACCAACCATTCCTTGTCCATCAAAGACTCCTTCGATCATTCGGGCACCACTTCGCATCTGAATATCTGATTCGGTCGCCTTTTTCTGCACCACAAAATCGACAAGATGACGGGTGGCCTTCGCCGTGTCCCCTTCATCAAGGAGTTGAATCACATACGTTAAGCTATCACGTGTTTGTTTCAACATCTGCAACGCCAAACGTGTGCGTGCATCTGCGTGCTCACGTGTATGCGCATGCACCTCCACGTCTGGCTCCACATCGAATTCAAATGTCTCTTCCTCTTCATTCATACACTAAAATTCACTTGCTTCAGGCAGGGCCGGCACCGCCCCTCCCCCCTTTTTAACGGTTGTACGTTCCATGATATCTGCTTCAACAATCGCGCGGTCTCGCCCGTACTTTAATCGTGAGAGTTCCTTTATCGCATTCGCCAGTTCACGATCCCCATTTCCGACGATATTAATATTCATCGTGAATGGCTTCAGTTGAGAGTTGTCGGCAATCATCTTGACGTACCACGTGTACTTATCAGAATTGATCAAGTCGTACGGGGTAAACTCTGGAGCAAAAATCTTTTGGAAAATATCTGAATCCTCTGGACCAATACGAGCGACATACATGGTTCCAACGTTTCCAAACACCGCATCTTTAATCTTTGTATCTCCATTTTTTACGAGCTGACCAACGTATTGATGCGCAATAATCAAGTTGAGACGATACTTACGTGCCTCAGACAAAATCGTTGCAATCGAATCTGTAATAAAGTTTTGAAACTCATCGATATAGAGATAGAAGTCATGTCGATCTTCTTCTGGCATATCCGCACGTGTCAGAGCGGCCATCTGAAGCTTTGAGACGATCACCAATCCAAGAAGTTCTGCGTTCACATCTCCCGTCTTTCCTTTTGAGAGGTTCACCAGAAGAATTTTCTTGTTATCCATCACGTCACGGAAATTGAAACTCGACTTGCTCTGACCAATGATGTTACGCATCATCTCATTTTCCACGAAACGACCAACCTTTGAAACAAGGTATCCCATCATCTCAGACTTGTGGTAATCACTGGTGTTATCGATTTCATCCTCCCAAAAACTTCGCACGACGGGATCCTTTAACTTCGCACGCCACATATTTTGAAACTCCTGATCTGTCACCATGCGAGGAATCTCCGCAATCGTTCCGGGGTTATCCAAATCTGACATGAGGGTCAGCATGAAGTTTCGCATTTGATGCTCGAACATTGGTCCAATCATTTCTGGCGGAAACAACTTATAGAAAATGGAAATCATTTCCTGAACCGCAAAATCTTTCATCGCCTCATTCGGCGCTTCAAGCATATTCAGACCCATCGGACGCTCTAAATCAGATGGATTGAAGACAATCACATCATCGACTCGATCCTTCGGAATGTTTCCTAACACTTGCTCGATCAAATCTCCATGCGGTTCCACAACCGCCACCCCATGCCCCGCTCGAATATCTTCGATAATATACTTCGCCATGGTCTGAGATTTACCAGAACCAGACTTTCCAATGAGATACATGTGACGCGTTCGGTCTTCACTCTTCATCCAAATAGGCGTCTTAATCCCACGGAACGTGTTGTATCCCAACTCAATATCTCCCTCATCAGGACCGGGAACCCCCGAAGGAGCAGGACCTTTTCGAGATCCAAGCCACTTAATGTTTGGCGTTTCGGTCCAGGGTAAAGGAAGATGCCAAAGGCTCGCCATTTCTTCCGCATTCATGACGATCGTATTCGCTTCATCAAAACCTCGATAAATGAAATTCTTGATGATCTTCTTTTTTCCACGAGGGACAACTTTGACAAATGAATTTCCGTATTCGTAAATGTTGTATTGCGCAAAGGCATTCAACATGTTCTGAAGAAGAGTTTGCGCATTGACGGGAGACTTCGAACTTGCAATGAGGCGAATACAGACATCCATACCCGCCTTACTCGCTTTTGTCTCAAGCCCCTTCACAATCTGATCCTCAAGAGGAGAAAGTCGGTAATCCTTTTCCGGTTCTTGTGGTTTCTCTCCTCCGAATCCTGCAAGTTCTGCCCATCCTCCCTTTCCCTTTTTCTTTCCTTTCATCGCTTCATCAAGCTTCATGCCTTGTTGCATGTTTGAAGCAATTTTGATGCCTTTCTTTCTCCATTTTGCGTGCGCTGATCGAACAAGAAACTGAAACGCGGCTCCATCCCCTTCAGGAATTTTTGAGAGCACATTTGTGATGGCATTCAATGGGTCTTTCTCTAGTTCTGTATAGGTCTTAACGGGAAACGCACTCTCTCGACGATAGACAAGATGACTTCCGAGAATCACACCATCTGGTTGAAAAATATTGTAGTCTTCCACCTCTTCGATGTACGCGTCAGGATAGGCGGCAGACAGCTGTTGCTCAAGAAACTCACGGAGCTCTACAGGAACGGTCATGAAAAACTTGATGAGTTTCTTTTCAACGACAATCTCAAAAGAAAATTCATCTCGCCGTCCTAACAGCCAGGCCATTATCCCACGCTGAGCCGTCAATCCTCCAACAGAGGAAAAAAATGTTTCTGCCGAGGCAATCCCCTCTTGAATCTGATCCTTAGAAGGACCTCGCTCACTGTCTTCTTCTCGACGAAACTTCGGAAGCGTTATAAGCAGAGTGACCCGACGAAACGTTGCTTGTTTTGCCAAAGACAGCCGTCTCAAAAAGAACCGAACAACAAACAATAATCCAACGAAAATCGCTAAACCGAGAATCGCCCACAAAATAATCGTGGCAATAAAAAGATCCCCTTGAGCAGACACACTGACAGGTTGCGGGTCAGCTTGGAATCCAAATTGAAACAAGTACATCACACGTTTTCGTTTTGTTTTCGTTTTTCTTCTTCTGTCACAAACAGAATTTTGTCTGTTTTAATCTTTGCCTCCTGTTCAAGAAAAAATCGATTCACCCCTGGGACGATCTTCAACCATCCTCGAATCAACTGAAAAATCTTCTTCGCATTTACTTTTGCTGATCCCACAAGATCTCGAATCTTGGAACGTGTTTCTTCTCCTTTCTCACGAAACTTCGCTTGCTTATCTGGAGGCATCGATAAATATAACTCTTTCAAATCTTCCTCAAGAATATGCTCAATCTCTTCCTCCAGTCGGTCAACCTTCTTCACCAGAGGAGGTGGAGCCGTTACGTGCGTCGTGGTGGCAACCGCCTCAGAAGGGGTTTCATTAACTTCTGACTCCTCATTTTCAGTCCCGCTCTCTCTTTCCGTAGCCAGTTGTTCAACACCTGTTTCAGGAGTTCGTTGCTTGTCAGGCTGGATCTCCGGAACGGAAGGAATTTCCTTCGACTCAGAAGACGAAGGTACAACCTCCTGCTTTGCGGAGGATTCTAGATCAATAGGACGAATATCTTTTACCATATCGCCTATATTCTACCATAGAATGAAAAGAGCATGGCTCACCTGTGCACGAAGCGCAAAACACCATCACGAAAGCGAATCAAACCCTTATCGCATGCGAAAAAACTTAGATAGAACAAAAAACCAGCCGGCGAAGGCTGGTTTTTTATGTTCACCTTATATGTATTATTCGGCTTGACGATGTCCTTGCTGAAAGAAAGGACGTTTTGGCTCAAGCTCCGTCCAGAGAAGAACGTGTTCCGCATCAATTTCAGCAAAATACGCTTCTGATTCTGTATTCACATCCCCACGGACATGAATCTTATCTCCAACAGAGACACCTGATTCGCTCACCGCTTGGCGGTCTTTATCAAAGGTTGTCTCGTCGTCGTAGGATACAAGAACATATTGCTGGAGTTCTCCTTCTTGGAGCGATCGAAGTGACTGAATAAGAATTGTATTTGCCTCTGTATCAATTTCTACCACCTCCCCCACTCGAAATAATCCACGTGGATGTGAAAATGCTGGCTTATCGGCAATAACCTTAGCCGTAATGGTCATTCCTTCGGCATCAACCTCTCCAATGACGAAAAGAATTTCACCAGTCTCGAACGAATCACGCTCAACTTCTCCCCCATCAACAATAAATGTTGTTTCTGACGTGTAGGTAATCGTCATCTCTTCCCCTTCTTCAAGACCCATTTCTTCTGTCAGTTTTGGAGAAACCTTCTCTATGGTTGCGGTAATCGTCCCTTCGCCTGTTTCACTGGCACTTGCAGAGACGATTTCAAATGCGATCGCAGGAGGTCGGTGTTCTGGTCTATTCCCCTCAGATCCATTTCCAGGACCATGAGCAAATGCAGATGCGAAAGGTACAAGAATCATAGATGCGAGCGCAAGGACCGCAACTGGTAGACGCATGGATGTAAGTATCGATGTCATAGTAAGTCTATTTAGGATTAACGCCCGTTGAGAGAGTCATTCGCGCGACGCCCCATTTCAAACAGGTGTATGAATTCTTCCTCAGAAAGCTCATGTCCTTCGATGCGCATACGAAGACGATCAAACTTTCCACTCTCTTCCTCTGTAGTTGATACACGTGAAGACAGCTCAACGTAACGTGCTCGGCGTACGGAAAGTACTTCAATAAACGCATTTCGCATTTCCGCATCTTCAACTCCATCCTCAAGAGCCTGAATTGAGTGCTCAAACTGGTCTGCGGCTGCATCTAGCGAAGGTGGAACGTCTTGGGGTCGATGTGAAAGAAGATATTCTCCTTCCTCTAAGCGACGTTCCATCATGCGTGCATGAAAACGTGTTCGCGCCTCAGGAGAACGTGAAACGCCTTCTTGAATACGCTCAACACCCGACTTCATGAAATGCAGGGGGTGTCCCTCTGTCACCTCAGGACTTTCATACGCATACACCCCAGCTCCCATCGTGAATATGAGAACAAGCGAGGTCAGTCCTACGGTGGCAAAACGAAACAAGAAGGAACGTGGACGTGGACACCCATGTTCCTGGTCATACGCCAGCGAAAGCTCAGACAACAGTTGCGCCCGAAATACCGCGGATGGAACAATCGCTTTCCGTGTTTTCTTTAATTGTCTTTTAAGGGGAAACATAATTTGAGTTTTTTCATGGCACGATGCGTCGCAACCTTTAACCCATCGGTTGTTTTTTCAAGAATGTGTGCCATTTCCTTATATGAGTACCCTTCCAGATACTTCATGGTTACCAGACGTCTCTCATCTAACGAAAGTTCGTCCAGAGCGGTGTACAATTTGAGATCCTCCTCATGACGCTCAAAAGAAGCTCTTCCGTCCTCTCCTACCAGCGTAAAACTTACGTCTTCCAGATCCACATGCTTCTTTTGATCGCGGAAGTAATTTGCTAAATGATTGTGTGAAATGCGGTAAATCCATGCCGATTCCGATATTTTTGGATCGTACTTATGAAAATGTTTTAGGGCTTTCATGAATATTTCTGACACCAGATCCTCCGTCACGGTCTGATTCCGGCCAACACGAAAAAAAACGTATCGATAGATACGATCAACGTTCACCTTATAAAACTGTTCAAATGCGCGTTTATCCATGTTTCTGGTTTTCGCCCACGTTTACTTAGTACCCAAAAACACGTGCAACGTTACGCTATTTTTCCTCACCCGCTCCAAATACGGCCATGGCAATAACAGGAAGCGTCACCCACACGGCTTGGGCAATATCACTCATAAACAATCCTTGAGTCATGGGAGAAAGCACATTCGCAAGATCAGCTGGGAAAAATGAAAGTGTCACGCTGATGAGAAGCCCTACATGCAAAAACGAGAAAATCATGACCTGCCAAAGCTTCCCTTGATTTCCATTGTGTCCAAACGCTTTCATGAGCGCGGAATGAGAAAGAAAGAAAAACAAGAGAATAAAGATTCCAAGAAATACGGAAACACGTAGAGCGAATGTGTCGTTCACCGAAATACCTGCATTGAAATCACTTAGAAATGGAATTTGGTTCACGATGGCGAGCGACATGTAAATCGAAACAAGAATCACAATAATCCGATCTCGACCAAGTGAAATTCCGTAGATGAGCGACGCAACGACAAAAAAGAGGATAATAAAAAGATCCCACGTTGGCTGGAGCCAGTTCACATTATTCACCGCCTGCATGACGGTCTCTTGATCAAAAATTGCTGTTTGAAACATACTCAGTAAAACGATTTCGAATTGAGTTCACTTACACACACTCAATACGGATCATCATTTTGTAAAATATAGAAAGCATGCGAAAAAATCTTTTCTTTGTCTAAAGAATGAAAAGATTGTCCAAATTGTTTTCCTGAGCATATCCTCCTAGATGTCTCCAGTATAACACTCTAAACAAAAAAACGGCACACGCCGTTTATCAATCTAGTCTACAAATGCGAACGAACTCTCTGAACTGTCGATATAGTTCGGCATCTCAGCTTTCACGAACCCAAGCATCTTCACAGATTCCGCCACATGGGTAAGCGATTGTGACCGACGTGTTTCAAGCTCGAGATTCTGATTCAGAAGCGAAAGCTCATGAACCTGTGTTTCTAAATCGCGGATCTCATATCCTTTAGACGTTGTTGCGTTCACCTGAACAATGTACGAGACAACCAATAATCCAAGAACGGCAAGCGAAACGATATTGATGGCAACGACATGGTCATGCACCCACATCCGCATCGAAATCCGATGCGAAACTTGAGATGATGAAAACGTAGCTGTTTGTATGGCAACTGGGGACATAAATAGACAGTGGGGTGTCTACAACGATCTCCTGATGAGATCCTCCTGATTTAAATTTTTTCTGCGACACGCAATTTTGCACTTCGAGAACGCGGGTTCTCTATCTGCTCTTCACGTGTGGCAACGATAGGACGCTTCGTGACTTCCTTGAGGCTCGGAGTGTTTTTGAAAAACTGTTTGATGATCCGATCCTCAAGGGAGTGGAAGCTCAAGATGGCCAATCGACCACCGGGTTTAAGTAAGTTCACACACTCTGGTAGGACACGCTCTAATTCGCCAAATTCATCGTTTACGGCGATTCTCAAGGCTTGAAAAGTTTGCGTCGCAGGATGCGTTTTGCCGTGCTGTCGCTTGAGACCAGCGATCAAATCAGCAAGTTGCGTTGTGCGACGAATAGGTATTTTTGCCCGAGATGAAACGATTAATTGAGCAATAGGACGTGCTTCACGTTCTTCGCCATACTGTCGAAAAATCTGCGCCAACTCGTCTTCCGACCACTCATTCACAATGACTTCAGCGGTCAGTGATTGCGTGCGGTCATAACGCATGTCTAACGGTCCATCGGACCGAAAGGAGAACCCTCGCTCCGGATCGTCCACATGAACTGAGGAAAATCCAAGATCCAAGAGTATTCCATTGACCTGCGTAAACCCATGAGTTTTTGCATGATCTGTGACATTGGCGTAGCTGTCGTGCACAAGCACAACAGCTTCACCGAATCCAGATAAACGCTCTCGCGCAAGCTCTAGATTCGAGGCATCACGATCGATGCCAAGGAGACGGCCGCCAGGAAGGACATGTGACAATAGGGTCGCCGCATGCCCTCCCAGCCCCACAGTGCCGTCTATCAAAAGATCGTTCGGCTCCGGTTTGAGATAGTTGCTTACCTCAGCAAGAAGGACAGGTTTGTGTTCCATAATGATGGTCTGCCTCCTCATTAGTTGCCGAAGATTGAAGCTCCATTCAGGGAAAAGGTTCAGTAAACCCCAAACGGCACTTCAAACTTCGGCGACCAATTTAAATACCTAATTCGCCTAATTTCTCCGCGACGGTATCTGCGTCGCTTTCGACCTTTTTCTTATACGTCTCCCATTTTTCTTCATCCCATATCTCGAGCCGGTTATAGAGACCAGCAACGATCGTAGTCTTTTTCAAACCAGCGTACTGACGTAAATACTCTGGCAAAACGACTCTTCCCTGTTTGTCTAATTCCACATCCATGGCACCCGCAAGCATGAGTCGGGCGAAGGCGCGTGAATTAGATTGCCCCAGGGGCAAACTCGCAAGCTTTTCTGCAAGCTTACCCCACTCCTCCTTGGGGAACAGGAATAGAGATGAATCTAAACCTCGTGTGACAACGGCACCCTTCACAAGACTTTTGCGAAACTTTGACGGAATCGCAAGACGTCCTTTTTCGTCGATGGCATGTTTATACTCGCCTATAAACATATTGGGGCCGTTCTTGAGTGGTTTTATTAAACAAAAGTGAGCACCGCTGAAATACGTCTCAGCAATCCCCACTTTTCTCCACCTGCACCCATTTTATGCCACCCTATGACACAGGTCAACCAAACTTACCCACAGTTGTGTACGAAAAAACCAGGTTTCCCTGGCGTAAATCTCATTCTTAAAGATGCGGAA
The DNA here is from genome assembly GCA_002793515.1 of Candidatus Uhrbacteria bacterium CG10_big_fil_rev_8_21_14_0_10_48_16. Taxonomy (GTDB): domain Bacteria; phylum Patescibacteriota; class Patescibacteriia; order UBA9934; family GWF2-40-263; genus UBA12478. The sequence continues at coordinate 16,757 of PFEU01000016.1, read as the reverse complement.
AACCTAGATTGCTAATTCGTCGAGAACACTCGCATAAATTCCTCGAATGTTCTTTTGGAGGGAATCATTACTCAACATCTCCGTAACATGCTTCATCACACCATCAATGACCACCGTATTCGAACTCAAGGTCACCCAAAAATTTCTATAGTGTTCGAGTGCCGGTGTCTGTTGATAAAGCGTTTTCTGAATCTGGGCATAAGCTCGCATGATTGAGGGATCTTCGTCGTTAGGTCGTTGTTGGAAATCGATGTTCAGGATCATATCAACAGTCCCACCCATCACTTCATAGCTCTGCATGTCCTCGACCACCTTCGCGGCCGAGATGAACTGCCACACATGATTCCCCTGCTCTACTGTCTCGCTCGGCCACGGCGAAAGTTGAGCATACTGCGGATGTGCCAACCGGTCATACAACAAGTGTGTCGCCCACCCCTTTTCAAAGTCGGTAAGTCCCTCTACGAACGGATCTTGTGGGCTCGTCCCTGCATGCGTCAAATTGCGATCGATCTTCGTCATGTATCGCGAATCTGGATAAATCGTTCCTGCATAATAGGCCGATTCATTCTCAATTCCAAGCCGATTTTTCAAATCTTGAGCAAATCGCACATGTGTCAGTTCCATCGCCATACGCTAACTACTAATCTTTATAATCGAGAATAGGGCGATTCCAATCCATGCAACATTCAATACGGCTGGTTGATAATTCTTATCTGCCACCGCATCAACAATAATACCGGCGCCACCAAGCAAATTAAGTGAATGATACGCAACAGAGCTCGACTCCACCACCTCAAAACTCAATAGTCCATACGCCAGGAGAATGCATAACACACCCGCCCATCCAACAAATTCTGTAAGCCGTTCCGTTTGTGGTTTCATAAAGATAGATATAGGACCCTGCTCAGGTCATTTCTTTTTAGGAATAAGTTTCTGGGCTCGTACGGTTCGATGATAACTAACCGCAAATCGATGTGCTTCGTCGCGCGCTTTTTGAAACAATTCTTTCCCTCTTGTCGAAATCCGCACAAGTTCGTCATTATTTCGATCAAGAACCATGCGATCTTGTTTTCGATCAAACCCCTTTGCGAGACCCACGATTGGGACAGAAACTCCGAATTCATCCAAAATAGCTTGAACACGATTCACTTGGGGCTTTCCGCCATCAATCACCATCACCTCTGGCAACGGCCATGCCTTTGGATACTGTTCTGCTCTTTTTAATCGACGTCGGATCACCTCATCCATCATGGCGACATCATTGGGGCCGTCCACCGTCTTGATTTTGAACTTCCGATACTTATCCTTTGCGGGAACCCCATCCTCAAACACCACCATCGACCCCACAGCACTTGTTCCTGAAATATTGCTAATATCGTACGCCTCAATTCTCCCCTCAAGATGAATCTTGTCCCCAACCTCCTCCTGCGAAAACGGAAGATCATGATCCTCCCGAGAAAGAAGTGCGACATCCTGAATGTGTTGAAGCGCTCCTAATCGTCTGCGCAATATCGTCGCATCCTCAAATCGCAACTCTTTTGCAGATTGTTTCATTTCCCTCTCCAACTCACGCTCAATACGCAATTTCTTTCCTTCAAAAAAATAGATGAGTTGCCGAATATAACGCTTGTATGCTGAAGCAGTAATCTTCCCAGAACACACCCCAGGGCATTTTCCAATTTGAGAATTAAAGCACCCCCGTGTACGCCCTGTCACGACAGGAGGCTCACAATCACTCCACGGAATAACATGACGAATAAGGTCAAGCGCCATCTTCAACGAACGACTACTCGTATAGGGTCCGAAAACACGGAGAAATTTCTTCTTTGCTACTCCGGTAAGGGTAGTTTGGAACGGATTCACTCCCATGTGTTGCAACTCACGCCCTCGCATCAGAAGTGGTCGAGGAAATGTTTCATTCGTCACAACAAGATACAAAAACGTTTTATCGTCACGCTGAAGAATATTGTATTTTGGTCGCAGAGCTTTAATCTTGTTTGCTTCCAACACAAGCGCCTCAATCACCGTCGGGGTTTGGATATAATCAATGCGCGCAATTTGAAGGACCATCTCTTCAATCCGTCGTTCATGAGCCTTTGCAAAGTACGATCCTACTCTGCGTTTCAACGATGTCGCCTTCCCCACATACAGAAGTTCCCCCAACGAGTCATAATACAAATACACTCCAGGAGCATCTGGAAGAACTTTCTGCGTTATCTTGATCTTAGACGGGATCATGGGTTAAGCTTCGTTTACCTTATTATCTAATACCCTATCATATGAAACCATTTTTGATGCTCTCTCTTGCTCTCGTTCTTCTAGGCGCAGGATGCACCCAACAAGATGATGCCCTTGATGTTACAACGCTCGACATCACAACCTCTTCAGGATCTGTTATCACTCAACAAGTGGGCACAAACACCACAACAACCACAGAAGATGGGATCCTCGTCACAGAAATTATGCTTGGCGAACCTGCGGATGTAGAAATCGAGATGGAGAGTGGAAACTTCTTTTTTTCGCCAAGTGAACTCGTGATCAATCAAGGTGAAACGGTTGCTATTACCTTCGCAAAAAATGCAGGAACACACACCTTCGTGATCGACGAACTCGATATCCGATATGAGATCGCTGAAGGCGAAACCTATTACTTCACCGCACCAGACAAAGCCGGTTCCTACGCATTCTACTGCGATATTGGTTCACACCGACAGTTCGGCATGGAAGGAACGCTTATTGTTGAATAGCGTAAACAATAAACGAAATAACATACAGGCTTTAGAAAGTTCTAAAGCCTGTGTTTTTTATTCAATTTCTCGCATGCTCGCCAGCACGGTCTCGTACACGACCGGATCGAGGTCTGGATGTCCCGCGACAACGTAATATCGCGTGTATCCTTCTTCTAGTCGGAAGTCAGTGACCCTGTGACGTTCATTACGCCAAGAAGGTTGGTCAGCGAAATCAGTGATCCCAGACTTCTTCTCGATGTCGTACCGTCGTGCCACATAATCACCTATCCCGATCACCGCATCTTCAACGGAATGAATCGTGACGTTTGAGAGGGTGAGAAACGAACTGGCGTCAAAGTATCGAATCAAGATCTGCGAACGTTCGCGCGCGGTTCCCTCACCAGAAAGGGTATAGAGATTGAGCGCCTGGATCGATGGAATGTACTCAATATCCCAACCGTATGGAATCTCAAAATCGATCTGGAACAACGCTTCTCCCTCCTCATCAAATCCAAGATCCGAGGCATAACGATCTGACTCAGTGAACGAACCTCTTAATTCGTCAATGGGATTGAGCCAGTTATTCACCGCGCTCGCAACAGTTTCGTATCCCTGCAGACGAATCTCATCTCCTTCATACATCGCAAAATGCAAATGCTCGCGCTCTCCATCTGTTTCCTCGCCTTCCTCGCCAAGCACGGCAAGTTGCTCACCTTTGGCAACCGACTCACCGACCCCTCGCATGGAGGCCGGATCAAGATGTCCATAGATCGCACTCACGATTCTATCGTTTACCTCATGTCGCACGATCATCACCCCTCCATAACCTGACACGGTTGTCGCATAGGTGACTTTTCCATCATCGATCGCATACACAGGGGTGTCAGCCGGTGCCTCCAGATCAATCGCCACGTGATAACCCGAGAAACGATCCTCAAAGTATTCACCAAATCCCTTATAGAGAATTTGGGCATCGATGAGAAGTATTTCCTCCTGGACGGCAACCTCCCCCAGCCCCTCCTGCCCAAGGAGGGGGATCGAAGTCGTTTCGGTCCTCCCCCTTTCCAAGGGGGAGTTAGAGGGGGTTACCGATGTGAGACACCCAACACCGACAAGGAACAAACCGAGGATGAGATAGCGCATACTTATTTTTTCAACACACGTTTTAGATACTGCCCCGTGTAACTCTTTCCGTGTCGAGCGATATCTTCCGGAGTTCCCGCGAGCACAACCTCTCCCCCTAAATCCCCTCCCTCAGGACCAAGATCGATCACCCAGTCGGCCGTCTTAATCACATCAAGGTTATGTTCGATGACCACAACCGTGTTTCCTTTATTTACAAGCTCATGCAACACCTCGAGAAGTTTCTTCACATCTTCAAAATGAAGACCTGTCGTAGGCTCATCAAGAAGATAAAGTGTTTTCCCTGTTTGGCGTTTTGCGAGCTCTGTTGAGAGTTTCACACGCTGTGCCTCTCCTCCAGACAACGTTGGAGCAGGCTGACCCAGCTTTACATATCCCAATCCAACCTGTTTGAGCGTTTCAAGACGATCAGAGATAGGAGGCACATCCTTGAAAAACTCCGATGCTTCAGCCACTTCCATTTCAAGCACCTGATAAATATTCTTCTCCTTGTATAAAATCTCCAACGTCTCCCGATCGAAACGTTTTCCTTTACAAACATCACACGTGACATACACCGTTGGAAGGAAGTGCATCTCAATGGCAATCATTCCATGCCCCTCACAGTTCTCGCAACGACCACCCGGTCGATTGAAACTAAACCGCCCTTTCTTATATCCGCGATATCGGGCCTCGGATGTTTCTGCAAACATGTCTCGAACAGGCCCCCAAATACCGGTATACGTCGCTGGATTTGATCGAGATGTTCGCCCAATGGCTCCCTGATCAATCAAAATGGTCTTATCCAGATACTCAACCCCAAGAACGGCCTTATGCTTCCCGGGTGTTTGCTTTCCTCCATTCAGTTTTTTAGACACGGCCTTATACATCGTCTCGTACGCCAGTGTTGACTTTCCTGATCCTGAAACACCTGTCACGCACACAAAACGTCTTAGCGGAATCTCCACATCAATATTCTTCAAATTATTTGCCGAAGCGCCCTTAATCTTGATGACATCCTTTCCTGGAGCTCGCCGTTCTTTGGGAATCTCAATTTTCTTATCTCCCCGAATATACGCAGCCGTAATCGAATTCTTGTCCTTAAGGGCTTCTTGTGTCTCGGCAGCGACAACCACATGCCCACCATTGACTCCAGCCCCAGGACCAATCTCGACCATGAAGTCAGACGCAAGCATCGTATCTTCATCATGCTCGACCACAATAACGGTATTTCCAATATCCCGAAGATCCTCGAGCGTCTTAATCAGTCGATCGTTATCTCGCTGATGAAGCCCAATCGTCGGTTCATCAAGAACATACATCGCCCCCACCAAACGTGAACCCACTTGGGAAGCAAGACGAATGCGCTGAGCTTCACCACCGGAGAGCGTTCCCGCCATACGATCGAGTGTCAGATAATGCAAGCCAACATCAAGCATAAAGTGAAGACGGTTCTGAACCTCCTTCAAGATCGAACCCGCAATCTGTGTATCCTTCTCGTTCAATGAAAGATGCGTGAAGAAGTCCACAGCATCCGCAATCGACATTGCCGATATCTCCACAATAGAAATCCCCTTCTCATTTCCTTTCCCAGGTCTTGGGAGCCAGACGAAAAGGGCCTCCTCGCGAAGTCGAGCTCCAGAGCACTTGCCACACAATTCCTCGGAATACAGTTCAGCCGTTCCCAGCCCCGTACACTCAGGACATGCCCCATACGGAGAGTTAAACGAAAACAGTCGAGGCTCAATTTCTGGAAAAGAGAACCCGTCCTTTGGACAACTAAACTTTGAAGACAAAAGTTGCTCAGTATTATCTGGATAGACAATATTCGCGACATCTTCGCCACGATCTACGGCAATCTCGAGCGCATCAGACAAACGTTGACGTGCATCTTTCTCGTGTGTTTTGAAAGAGGCTAACGGAATAGAATCAACCACAATTTCGATAACATGCGCTTTGTATCGGGCCAACTTTATAGACTCATCAAGACGATGTTCCTTCCCATCAATCCGCACGCGTGCAAATCCTGAATTATAGAGGTCATACAAAAGCTGGTAATACTCTCCCTTACGTCCTTTCACCACAGGCGCTAGCACTTTAACCGAACCCTTCTCCCCTGACAGATTGGCGAGGATGAGATCGACCATTTCTTCGTTTGTGAGCTTTTGAATCTTCTCCCCACACGTCACACAATGTGGCTGTGCAACGCGTGCATACAGCACCCGAAGATAATCATAAATTTCCGTAATCGTTGCAACCGTTGAACGAGGATTACTTCCGTGCGCTTTTTGATCAATAGAAATGGCTGGAGACAACCCTTCAATTTCATCAACATCAGGCTTTTCCATCTGACCTAAGAACTGCCGAGCATAGGCGGACAATGATTCAACATAGCGTCGCTGACCTTCCGCAAAAATTGTATCGAACGCCAAGCTCGACTTCCCCGATCCGGACACGCCGGTAAAACAAATCAGTTTATTCCGAGGAAGCTCCAACGAGATATTCTTAAGGTTATGCTCTCGCGCCCCTTTAATAGTGATTTTATCTTGCATACCTATTTCTTCTTTGGGACCTTTTTCTTAGAAACGTTCATTTTCTTATCAAGTTCTTTGGCTAATAGCGATATTTCATCACGCAAAATAGCGGCTGTTTCGAAATCGAGCTTCTTAGCCGCCTCTTTCATCTCGTAGTCTTTCTCTTTGATCACCTGTTCAATCTCATGGGGTTCAGCCGTCATTTCGAGTTTCAAAATCTCTTCGATCTTCTGTTCATCTTCTCCCCCAAGCATCGCTCGAATATCTTTGATCCCTTTGATGATCGTCTGTGGAGTGATCCCTTCCTTTGTATTGTGTGCGAGTTGAATATTGCGTCTACGTGTTGTTTCTTTCATCGCTCGCTCCAAAGATCCAGTTATGTGATCCGCATATACGATCACCTCTCCTTTCACGTTTCGCGCGGCCCGACCAATGGTCTGCACAATCGCCGTTTCAGAACGAAGAAACCCTTCCTTATCCGCATCTAAGATCGCCACGAGCGTCACCTCCGGCAAATCCAATCCTTCACGAAGAAGGTTTACTCCCACAATCACATCGTACAGCCCTTTTCTGAGATCTGAGAGGATGGTAATACGATCAAGTGTCTGAACATCTGAATGAAGATACTGAACTTTCACCCCTTTCTGTAACAAGAACTCTGTAAGGTCTTCTGCCATCTTTTTTGTAAGGGTCGTGACAAGAGCACGTTCATGCAGAGCCACACGTTTTTGAATTTCTCCGATTAAGTGCTCAACTTGCCCTGGATAATCCCCTTCCTCTGTTACAGGGTGCATCGTCACCACAGGATCAACGAGCCCTGTTGGTCGAATAATCTGCTCGACCACCTTTGACGACTTTTTGATCTCATAGGATCCCGGTGTCGCACTGACAAACACCATTTGATTCATCCGCTCCTCAAACTCCTCAAACATGAGCGGTCGATTGTCCTTGGCACTTGGAAGACGGAAGCCATGTTCAATCAGTGTGCCTTTTCTGGCCTGATCTCCGTTATACATCCCCCCAATCTGAGGGATCGTGACATGCGACTCATCAATAATCGTCAAGAAATCATCTGGAAAATAATCGATGAGCGTGTACGGAGGTTGTCCGGGTTCTCTTCCATCAAAGTGTCGAGAGTAGTTCTCGATTCCACTGCAGTACCCAATATTCTCCATCATCTCAAGATCAAATCGAGTTCGACGAGAAAGTCGCTCTGCCTCAAGGACTTTTCCCTCTTTATCAAACTGTGCAAGACGTTCTTTCAAGTCACGACGAATCTCTTTTATTGCTCCTTCTTGCCGATCGGAAGAAACGACATAATGTTTTGCGGGGAAAATCCAAATGTCCTGCGGATGATCAAGAAGCTTCCGTGTGATCGGATCCAGCGCTTGAAGATCGATAATCTTCTCCTCTTCAAACATGATGCGATAGACTATTTCTTCATTCATCGGCATCACCTCGACGATATCACCGCGCGCGCGAAAATGTCCGCGTGTGATATCTGCCGTTGTGCGCTCAAACTGCATGGCGGTCAGCCTTCGCAATAATTCATTCCGCTCAAGACCTTCGTTTTTTTCGATATGTAAAACGGTCTTTTTATACTCATCCGGACTCCCAAGAGCATAAATACACGAAACACTTGCCACAATAATCACGTCTCTGCGAGACAAGAGAGCTTGCGTGGCCGAGTGACGCAGTCGATCAATCTCGTCATTGATTTGCGATTCCTTTTCAATATACGTATCTGTCCGAGGCATGTATGCCTCTGGCTGATAGTAATCATAATAGCTCACGAAATACTCGACGATATTCTCAGGAAAGAACTCCCGAAATTCATTACAGAGTTGAGCGGCAAGTGTTTTATTGTGAGCAATCACCAATGTTGGTTTCTGTGTATTCTGAATAACATTCGCCATCGTGAATGTCTTTCCGGACCCAGTCACCCCCAAAAGCGTCTGGAATGACTCTCCAGCGTTGATGCCACTCGTAAGGTCTTTAATCGCCTTAGGTTGGTCTCCGGCAGGTTGATAATCTGATGTAAGCTTAAATTTCATACATACATATATGATTGTTCCTAAATGAGATGAGATACGGCGCTCTGGAACCGTGAAAAACTTGAGCCGACCTCATTGGTCGGTGAAAGGTTTTCACGGTGAAGAGCAAGTAGATCGCTCATTTAAGAACAATCAGAAAACGCATAATCCCCCGAGAACGGGAGTTCCAGGGGGTGGGATCTGTGTATTCACAAGCTCCAGGGTAACAAATAGACCAAAAAAGGCAAGGAAGAGAAAAACAAAAAACCGGGTTTCCCCGGCCTTTTACCTTAGATTTTTGCGCGTCGTATTCTGAGTGAATTCAGGACGACGGAGATACTTGAGAACGCCATAGCACCTGATGCGATCATCGGGTTCAAAAGCCCGAACGCAGCGAGTGGAATTGCCGCAACATTGTAGAAGAACGCCCAGAAGAGGTTCTGACGGATGCCTCTGTAGGTTGCTGAGGCAAGTTTAAGCCCGGAAACAACTTTCTCAGGACCCCCACCGACCAACACAATCTGTCCGGCTTCAATGGCGATATCTGTTCCCGTTCCCATCGCGATTCCAAGATCGGCTTGCGTGAGCGCAGGCGCATCGTTAATTCCATCCCCCACGAATGCCACTTTCTTTCCTTTTTCTTGAAGCGCTTTAACGACATCGAGTTTTGTTCCTGGCATCACTTCAGATTCCACTTGATCAATTCCCAACTGATGCGCAATCGCTTCTGCGGTCCGACGGTTATCTCCCGTGACCATCACTACTTCAAGACCCATTCGCTTCAGTTCAGCCACAGCTTCCTTTGCTGACTCCTTTGGCGCATCCGCAATCGCAAGTGTTCCAATAACAACCCCCTCAACCATAGCAACAACCACGGTTTTCCCCTCGGACTGCCACAACTCTACTTGTGGGACATTCTTTGCAGAGACAAACGATGGAGATCCAATAACCACCTTCTTTCCATCAACCATTCCCTCAATCCCTTTTCCGGTAATCGACTTCACCTGATCAACGGGCTTAAGAACAACTCCCTGATCCTTCGCGTAGCGCACAACCGCCATAGCGAGAGGATGCTCAGAAGAGGCTTCAAGAGATGCTACAAAACTCATCTGTTCAGAACTCAAATCGGTATTCGTCACAGAAGGTCGACCCTCTGTCAGGGTTCCTGTTTTGTCGAATAGCACCACATCAATATGACGATTTCGTTCCAGCGCTTCTCCACTCTTGATGAGAATCCCCTCTTTGGCTCCACGCCCTGTTCCAACCAAAATGGCGGTAGGTGTAGCAAGACCAAGCGCACAAGGGCATGCAATCACGAGAACGGCAATAGCGGGGATAAATGATGCGCTGATATCCCCCGTTATTGCGTACCATGCCACAAACGTCACCCCTGCGATCACGATTACAATCGGAACAAAGATTCCTGAAATTTTATCGACAAGTTTCTGAATCGGTGCTTTCTCCTGTTGAGCCTGTTCCACCATTTTTACTATTTGCGCCAAAACCGTATTCCCAGACAATGCTTTCACCTTGACCGTAAGCGCCCCGTCCTGATTCACCGTTGCTCCAAAAACATCATCCCCCTCTTTCTTCGAGACAGCCATACTCTCTCCTGTCAGCATTGACTCATCCAGATTCGACGATCCTTTTACAATCAATCCATCCAAAGGCACTTTTTCCCCTGGCTTTACGAGCACCTGATCCCCCACCTTCAAGGATTCCACAGGGACATCGCGGGTAGTTCCATCTTCTGCTATCAGGTGAGCCATTTTGGCACCAAGTTCCATCAGTCGAGAAATCGCTTCACTGGCACGCCCTTTTGCGCGCGCCTCAAAGTAACGACCAAGAAGAATAAACCCCGTGATAAGCGCGGCGGTCTCAAAGTAGATGTGGCCTCCGACAAAGATTTGCCACCAACTCACGAGCAAAGCACTTCCAGTTCCTATGGTAATCAAGGTGTCCATGTTTGCCTTTCCACGCTTCAATTGTTTTGCGGTCGTCTTGTGAAATTCCATCCCCGGTCCAAGCACAACGATCGTTGCAAGAATGGCCTGTCCCCATGGCCAAAACCCGAGCATCGCCATGATCACAGCTGGCACAGCCAAACCCATGGAAATAAACGCCCGACGACCTGCACCATCTGAACCATGATGCGCATGTGCATCTCCCTCCATTCCAGGCATCTGGACCTGATAGCCAAGTCCTTTCACCGTTTCATGAAGCTGGTGATCCATCACAGACGCCTCATGCTCCACAGAAGCACTCGCCAGCGCATAGTTCACATTCGCTTTTTTCACGCCTGAAATCTTTCCCAGCTCAGATTCGATATTCACGGCGCACGACGCACAATGCATTCCCGAAATCTTAAATGTTGTTTGTGTCATATTAATTCTCATTAGGGACGACAACCATTGTCCCGCGACTCATTCCCATCGAACAGCTAAATGTGTAGTTCCCGGGTTTGGTTGGAGTAAACTCAATCGTATTCATTCCCGGCTTCAGACGTGTCGAGATTCCGAGCCCGCGAGAGATCAGCGTATCGAAACAACCCATAAACTCAGGACCATAAATCTCCCATTCAACAGGGATGCCGGCAACGACTTGTAAGACCTCAGGGGAATAGAATCCCGCGCTCGCAACCTCCATTTGAATCACCTGCTTTCCATCAACCAGAACGAGCGCTCCTTCTGCCATCGCAAGCTGTTCTTGTGTTGGAGCCGAAATGGACCCAACTCCCAAAAGCGTTAACCCGTTTCCGAGTTGGGAAAATCCAATCACGAGGACCAACACTCCCGCTCCCTGCGTGAGATACTTGAGCGTATTCCCTTTTGTGAGCGATGTGGCAGCTCCGACACCAAATAGTGCGGGAACCGTTCCTAACGCAAACACCATCATAATCACCGCACTCGTCAAAGGCTCGCCCGTTGAAAGCGCATAGAGTTGAACCGACTGGGTGAATCCACAAGGAAGGAAGAAACTGAGGGCTCCGAGAATAAACGGCATCGCCGGATGAGGAGAATCTTGAAGCGCATGAATCTTATGACTCACCCATTTTGGAGGACGAATGCTAAACGCCCCCTTTGGAACAAGATGCAACAAGTTTGCCCCGATTCCAAGCATCAATAGCGCAACAAGAAGCACGAAGATAGCATTCAATCCTGGGGTAAGAACAAGAAGCGACCCAACAAGTCCGATCAACGCCCCAAACAGTCCAAACCCGATCACACGTCCGATATTAAACAGAATGTGTGGTCGAAGCCGATCGTGTGTTGATTCCGAGGTATTCCGCTTCGCATGATTCGCCGAGATGGCCAAAATAAGCCCAGCCAAAATAGCCGTACATGATGACAGCGAGGCGATTACCCCAATCGTAAAGATGGCCATCAACCCACCTGATCCACTCACCGTAGGAGTAATTGTAAGAAACCCGAATGAATTAAGAACATACCAAACCACCCAAACGAGAAGAAGCACGGCCCCAATTCGTGGAAGATCCCACGCATGAGAGGCGGATTCTTTCCAAGGAGAAAACGTATACGGATGACCCGCAACCGCCTGAGCCAGATCATCAATAGAAATCGATGCTCCGTGAGCCACATCAATCTCGACACACTGCTGAGCATGAGAAGCCTCTACTTGAAGAACCCCTTTTACGTTTTTTAACTCACGTTCAAGGAGCACCTCACAACTTGCGCAAGTCGTGCCTGTGACACAGAACTTTACTTTTTCTGACATAATAAAAAACTCAAGAAATGAATAAGGTAAAAAGATTACTCGATTCTTGAGTCTTACTCGCGTTTTATCGTAGTCAGTATCCTTCCAGGATCATGATGAGATGCAAAATCTCTCTCTTGTGTTACCTCATCTTGAATCCGATAGCGCTCTTCTCTCACAGAAGACTCAACCGCAAGATAGGCGATAGAAACAACAATCCCATCGTCTACCGTTCCCAAATGAAAACTGGAAAGACAATGCTCCAAACAGTTCTGATCCATCATGCCATGATCTCCATGAACATCAGGAACCATCCCCTGGATCCAGATAGATCCAAAGATGATGCTAAACATGAGGAGGTGTGGAAGTCGGCGAAACATGTTATGTAATCCGTTCGTATCCTAAATCTTGAATAGATTTTACCACAGAACCAGGAACCTTTGTTTTCCAGTCCATGTCTTTTGACTTGATCATCTCACGAATAGCGGTCGAGCTGATTCCTGGAACTTCTTTAATATCTTTGATTTCAAGTTTTCCTTCAAAGCACTTCTTTGTCCATTCGTTTCCCGTCCAGACCATATCCACGTGCCCCACCTTCTCCAAAACATGTTCTGTCCATTGAGCATCGTCATCATGGTCTGGAAGGTCGACAAACACCACATCAAACAACGGGATAATATCTTGATCCTGAAGCGCCTGTTGGATCATCTCTTTGCGTTCTGCGGTCGTATAGGGATTCTCGGCCGTTCCAGATTTCTCTGAACTTCCAATCCCAATCACAACTTTCTTACACAACTTCACCATTCCTTGAATCACCATCTGGTGACCAATGTGATAAGGCTGAAAACGCCCAATAAATAAACACGTAGGTTTTGACATACGACGCAGATAAATCAGTTAGTTGTTCAATGATAAACGTTTCTGTCCCTCTATGGTGCCATATCTTACGTTCAATGCCAAACGATCCTGTTGCTGTTGGGCAGAAACGATTGTTACTGGAAGTGAGGGAAATCCTCGCTCCTTGAACAAAATAAATGGATCGAGTACTATGTCGAACGAAAGGAGTAAGGGGGCTATGACTATGGACACGCTTCTCCCGTGATAGGACAGGGTCATATCTTGGTCTGTGTGTGGAGATTCGTTCACTACATTCCCGGATATGGCGGTGCGCCATATCCAGTCATTCCGTTCGGCAGTGAAATCAAGAGCTGATAAATAAACAGCTCTTGATTTCACTGCCTCACTACATTCCCGGATCGTCTAAGGGCAGGACGTCTGGTTTTGGTCCAGATAATCGGGGTTCGAATCCCTGTCCGGGAACCAAGAAAAAAGCTTCATCGAAAGGTGAAGCTTTTTTCTTGGTTCCGTACCGGCGGAGCCGGTACACAAACGGGCGACTGTCCGTGCCAGCCCGTTTGTCG
>PFEU01000016.1:0-3141 GCA_002793515.1 Candidatus Uhrbacteria bacterium CG10_big_fil_rev_8_21_14_0_10_48_16 | reverse complement strand
TCGCCTGTGTCACCTTTCAAAGAGTGAGCGTCCATCCCTGGTAGACGAGTGGGGCGACGGTCAGACCTTCTTCGCCCTACACCTTCAAATACTTCCGCATAGCTAAGCCCGTCGAAAATAATGTCACAAGGACAAGAGCAAGAAACTCTCCTCCGAAAATCAATAATCCATTCTCTGTGAAGTAGGCAACGAGTCCAGAAGACTCTGCGCCAAAATATACACTCATCTGAGGCTCTAGGAACGCCACGACTGGGTAAACCATCACCATGGTGATTCCCACGGCAATCAGACTCAAGAAAATCATCTCAAGAAGAAACGGAGCTTTGATAAACCAATTACTTGCCCCCACCAATCGCATAATCGCAATTTCTTCGCGATGGATAAAAATTCCCATGCGAACGGTGTTAAAGACAATCAAAATGGCGATCAGGAGAAAAACGACCGCAAGCGCAACCCCAAATGTACGAACACGATCTGAAGTCGCTCGAATACGCTCTACAATACTTTGATAATCAGAAAAATCTTTTTCTCGAATGGCATCGCGAAATTGAGGATTATCAAGCGCATTAATAATCACCTCGAAATCCTCCACCGTATGGGCCTTCACAATCAAGCTCGGTCCAAATGGATTTTCCCCCAATTCTTCCAAGGATGACATAATCTGCTCATCATCCCCATGTCGGACCACAAACTGTTCATACGCCTCCTGTGCACTCACGGTCTCAACATTCCGTACCTGACTCAATCCTCTCAAATACGCTACCGCAGACGAAAGTGTGGTGTCTTCCGTATAGTTATAAAAATAGACAGAAACCTCGACTCGATCCTCCACAAGTGAGATCGCACGGTCTGTCACCACATTCATCACCAACAAGATATTGATCGTGATCAGTGTGAGCAACAACATACTCACGGTAATAATCGACAACCAGAAATTTCTCCAAAAATTTTGAAAGGCAAACTTTGAGACGCGATAGCTTGAAACAAACATAATCCTCCTAAAGTTTATAACGTCCTTCTTCAACGTCTGAGACAATCTTTCCTTCCTCTAACGTGATGACTCGTCGCTTAATACGATTCACCATATCTCGATCATGTGTCACAAGAGCAACCGTGGTTCCAAACTCATTAATCTTTGTCAGGAGATCCATGATCTCTCTTGAATTGAGCGTGTCGAGATTCCCAGTAGGCTCGTCGGCAATCAAAATCTTTGGGGAGTGCACAAGCGCACGCCCAATCGCCACACGCTGTTGTTCTCCCCCTGAAAGCTGTTTTGGATATCGATCAGACTTATTTGAAAGATTTACAATCTCAAGAACCTTTGGGACGACCTCTCGGATACGACGTGGACGCTCCCCTGCCACCTGAAGGGCAAATGCCACATTTTCGTACACCGTTTTTTTGGGAAGCAACTTAAAATCTTGAAACACAACCCCAATCTGACGTCGCAATAGAGAAATATCTCGATCTGAGATGTGGGTGATATCCCAACCACCAATTTCAATTTTTCCACGAGAAGGGCGTTCTTCCGCAAACAGCAGTTTTGCGAGCGTTGATTTTCCCGTTCCGCTTTTCCCAACAATCGAAACAAACTCCCCTGGTTTCACATGGAGACTCACCCCTTCAACACCAACGACATTGGGTGGATAGATCTTTGAAACGTTCTTGAAGCGTATCATTGGAGAAGTTTTACATGAACATTGATGAGACCAAGACCCAGCGATGCCAATTTTTCAAACGCGACCTTGTCCAAATCGATAATGCGATCAGGATGGATAGCACGATCAGGTCCATAATCATTTACCACGACCGTTACCGACTTTTCAGGATCCTCCATACTTGTCACGACGAGATAGGTTCCTTTTGGATAATCTGGAGAGGCCGCGCAATCACAGGCTCGATACGCATACCAGCTTGCTTCCCCGACTTCAGGAATCTCATCTTCAAAAATCGCTAGGCGGGCATACGGAAGGTGAATCAAGGCACGAACGGACTGTGTTTCTGGATTATCTGCACTCGGAAGTTCTTCCCAAAGAGCCGTCACCGCATTATAGAAAAAGATTTTTCGTCGACCATGCAATCGATCATCTTCCTCTTCTTCCTCTGGATATTTAATCTCGAGAAAAAAGAAATCCGTTCCGTCATAACTTTCTTTATTCAGGATATCAAAAAGATAGATGTTCCCCAAGAGTGAACGTGTCGTCACTTCATCGTCCGGCGCTTCTGCAAACGATTCAAGCGTCTCTCCCATCACAGAAGGATCCAATGTCTTGATATCTACCCGTGTCGAAACGTTCAACGTCTCCGGCCGTATGCCAAGACGCATCAACCCATCAGATGATTCAAGGGTATACCCTTTCACAATCGTCTCTGCATCAAATTGCGTCTCAACAATCACTTCTAATTCTTGTGCCAAAACAGGCGAAAGAAAAAACGAGAAGAAAAAAAGAATCGATGCGAGTGATACGGTTCTTGAAATAGGCATAATTCTCTCCTATAATACCTTTCAAGAGAGCCATTCACAAGTGTACAAACAGGCGGGATTAGTTCAGTGGCAGAATGTCAGCTTCCCAAGCTGAAGACGCGGGTCCGATTCCCGTATCCCGCTCCAACAAAAACACTTCCAAATCATTTGGAAGTGTTTTTGTTATACGAACATCCATAGATTGACAAAAAGCGTTTTTCCATGTACCTTCAGTCTCTGGTTTCAACCGACCAGACGGAGGTTCCATGAACGATCCCACCACTCGACACGAGACCCAAACTGCCGAGAGCGAGATGGGCAAGCCGATGTACGAAGGCCCCAACGGCTTCACGGCCGTCGTAACGCACAGCGTCTACCTGAACGGATTCCCGAGCCAGACCCGCGGGCCGGTGCTCGCCGTCTACTGCCTCGACGAGCACGACAACGTCCTGGTCCAGCCCCGCTGGCTCACGCCCGCAGGCGTCGGGGTCCACTGCGGCCCCATCTTCACCACGCAGGCCCTACGGGGATCGTTCGATGCCCACGACATCGAAGCTCTGAACTGGTTCCCCGCGAACCAGATCAACTTCCTGACCTGGAGCGACCTCGCGATCAAGAACGCTCCCTGACACGCGCCCACGCGCTCCACTGAGATCCATCCGGATCTCTTTTACTTT
>PFEU01000019.1 GCA_002793515.1 Candidatus Uhrbacteria bacterium CG10_big_fil_rev_8_21_14_0_10_48_16 | reverse complement strand
GCCGCCTGGCCCAACTCGTAGGCGCACTGGGCGATCTCGTCGGTCCCGATAGGCTCGCGCCCTTCGGGACACCCCGTGGTGGTGAGGCTCAGCGACTGCTGTCGCTGGCCCGGCGGAATTCCCGTGACGACCGTGGTGGTCGCCAGGGTGGGGAGGGTCTCCATCGCTCCGGTCCGCACGACGCCCTGGCCGGGCATGTACGTGACCGTCCCGGGGGCGTAGCCACCGACCGAGGTGGAACCGTATCCCTGGACGCCGTAGCCCGCGGTGAAGCGAGTGTCCCGCGTCTGCAGACTGGTCGCCATGCCGTTGTCCATCGCCGTCTCGGCGAGGTCGTAGGGACGCTCGTTGCTGGCGTCCAGCACGGTTGCGGCCCCACGGGCGTGACCGTTGTAGGTCACCGTGGTGCCGTCCTCGAGCGACTTGTGCACGGTCGCACAGCCGGTGAGGGCCAGGGCGACCAGGATCAGGATGTTTCGCATCGTTCACTCCTCATGCCAACTCGTCTGTATGACTGCTAGCTCTAGATTGATTTCTCCCACAATCAGAAACGTGTTTACCCATAAACAAAGGGGTTAACCTATCTCCAATTGCGAGAGAAATCACTTGAATGAACGGTAAAAGATACCATATTTTGGGGGTTTTGTCAATAGAAACAGGCCAAAAATGAGGTTTTTCCAAATAGAAAAGCGGTACATCAGAGATGTACCGCACGTGTCCTCCTCAGAGGTCGTCGCAGGCGAACTTGGAGAGTCCGCCTCGGTCAGCTCGCGCGCAGAGCTCAGCGCGTGAGGGTCCACCGGGTGCCGGCGGGGTCGTGATGGTGATCGTCTTGACCGGCGCAAGGGGCGTCGGAGTCGCTCCACAGCCAATCGCACCTGAGCGATGAGCTTCGCTGAGGATGAGCAGAACGCCCAGCGCGAGCACCAGGGTGAGGACCCACCTGGCCGGGTTCTTCACCGCAGACTTCATGTCTGGGAGCAGTTCGCTCCGGGACAGCACCCAGCCCGCGAACAGGGCGCCCAGGGCGAGCAGGACGAGGAGTCCGTACCAGTGCCCAGAGACCGACGAGTAAGAACCGGTCGCCCAGTCCAGAATCGCCTTCCCTTCCGTCGGGTTACCCAGATAGGCCCCGTAGATGTACGCAATCGCCAAGGGGAAGGCCCCAAAGACGAGCGTGATGATCCACGAAGCGCTCTCGACCGACTGCTCCACCTTGTAGCGGAAGCCCGAGTCGATGCGGGCGAATTGCATGCCGGTCGTCACACTGACACCCGCCAGGATCATCACTCGGAAGAGTGGATCCAGGTTGAGCGCGACGGCGTAGAACTCCATCCCGCTACAGACCACGAGCGCGAACGCCACGATCTTGCGTCCGACGGAGGACAGCCAGTCCGTCTTGAGCCCCGGGAAGAGGCCGTTCAAGAAGCTCGTCGCCGTCTGGAAGATCGGGAAGAACCACGTCGGGACGTAGGCGACCCAGCCAGACCCGAAGGTCAGCCAGAGCGCCACGGCCTTGGAGTCGACCGTGTGGCCGAAGTAGAGCGTCGTCCCCGTCACCGGGGTGAAGACGCCCTGGATGAACATCAGTACCGACATGAACAGCAGGAGGGTGGCGCCGACGATCGGCAACCAGATGACGGACGTCATCCACAGGACCGCGATGCTCACCCGCAGTCCGCTGACACCGCTGGCCGAAGCCGAACGGCGAACATCGCGGACAGCACGCAGGATCTTGCTGAGCTTATCCTGGTCTCCGTAGAGGAAGATGTCGATGGCGTCGTGGAACTCCTGGACGGCCGAATCGGGGAGATAACCCGGCTGGGCTCCTCCCTTGATCCGATCGAACAGCGCCATCCCGACCATCTGGTTGACCCGGTGGGGCGTCGGCTGACGCTCCATCATGCGCGTGACGAGCGCTTCGGAATCCTCCCGGTCCAGCCAGTCCGAGCGACCAGCGTTCTGAGAGGCGCGACGCGTGCGCACGTACGCACGGAACACCGCCCAGGTCTCGGGCGAGACCTTCTCGTCCCAGCTCTTGGGCGGAGCGAACTCCGACCGCAGAGCATCGACGACGTCCTGCCCGATCTCGTCCCCCCCCTCGACCAGCTTGAGCCAGTCTTGGAAGGAGTAGATTTGCCAGGGCGCCGTGGGAGCGATCTCCTCGGTCTTGCCCTGCTGTCCGCGTCCCCCGCCGGTCTTGATGACCTTCTTGGGGTTGTCACAAATCCAGCGTTCTGCAAATGTGACGAACTTCCGGCTCAAGACGCGCGGAGCGCCCTGAGGGGTCAGGAGGACCGATCCGGTGTCACTCATCTTCACGGGGAAGAATGGTTCCATCCCGAAGTGGTCGGGCACCACCACCACGTAGTCCATGTCGGCCTTGCGGTCGGCGGGGGCGCTACGCTGGGTGGTGATCACGCCGTCGATCTTGTCGTTGGCGATCTGCTCGAGCACGTCGGCGGTTGCGTCACTCGTCGCGACCAGGCCAGGACCGACCGTCTTGAGGACCTGTCGAAGGGCGATGATCTGGGGACGGTTGTCCCCCGGCCACAGTTCTCCGGCGTGCCGGCTCAGAAACTCTCCGGCCTCGTTGAAGAGTGCGTGACCGACCAGTCGGTGGCCCGGAATCGACATGATGGCCTTGACGACCATCTTGGCCGTCTGGTTCTCGTCGAGTCCGGTCGTGAGAGCCTGCTTGATGATGGGCTCACTGACTTCCTCGATCTTGCGCTGGAACGCCGCCTTGGCGACCGCTTCGAAAATCTTTGCCATGGTTCCTCCATGTGCGACTCATTGAGCCGACTTGTGCAGTTGTGGGGTACGAAGTACTTCATCCAGCCCATCTCCTTTCGGAAACAAGCCAAACAAAGCAAAAGACCTTCTCTAGTTGGCATGAAGCCGCACATAGAAGAAGGTCATTTTTTACGCTATTTCTTGGTTTTTGTCAACCGTTCATGGTGTCAGTCCGTGACAAATTCAAGCTCAGAAAACGACTGTTTATTCTTGATCGCCTTTGTTATAAGGATTCGATCACGATTACGGTTCAACAGGACCCCTCCAACCACTCGCTTATTGCGCTCGAAAACCTGCGTGATTCCACCGGATTCCAGTGATCCAACCACATAAACTTCATCTGCCTCTGACACTTCCACATCTCCAAGAAAAATGGCCTCAAGCCCAAACACGTTAATCGAGTACGAGCTCACAAGTTCAAACGGAACCTGCTCTCCAGACATCACTTTTGCCACGTGACGTCCCTGACTCATCGCATTTTGCCAGTTCATAATCACGAGCTGGCGACCGAGCACGACATCCTTGAACTCCGCCACGTCACCCGCCGCAAAAACGTCAGGGACATTTGTTTGTAAAAATTCATCCGTCTTAATTCCCTTCCCGATCTCAACACCCGCATCCGCCAGCCACGTAAAATCAGGAACGACACCAATCCCAACCCCAAGAATCGAAACCTCCTGTGTTCCCTCCTCTATCACAAAACCTTTCAACTCTTTTTCTCCAACAAGATCTTGGAGGTTTGAATGTGTATGAAGCTCAACTCCTCCCTCGACCAGCACCTTGTTTACCAGCTCCCCTGCTTCTGGAAGCAACGCGCGTGACCAGAACCGGTCTCCTCGAAACGCCAGCGTGATCGGAAGTCCAAGCTCTCGAAAAAGTTCGAGGTACTCGCACGCAATAAATCCACTTCCATAAATCCCCATACGAGCCCCCTTCTTTTGTTCAGACAAGAGTTGCAACAGATGATCCGCATCATCAATCGTTCGCAAATAGGAAACCCCCCGAAGGTCAACGTCGAGCGGTCGTGGAGCTGTTCCCGTAGCAATCAGTAATTTGTCATAAGGGTACTCGCGCCCGTTTGAAAGCCTCACAAACTTATTCTTCACATCGAGATGCTCAGCAATCGTCCCTGGAAGCCACTCGATCGTGTGCTGATGGTACCAATCTTCTTGTTTCAAAAAAACACGCTCACGAGGAACTTTGCCTTTCAGGTAATGTCCAAGTAAGACGCGTGAATACAACGGATGCTGTTCTTCATCAACAATCGTAATCTCAGCCTTGGCATCGCTCTTCCGCAATGCTTCTCCTGCGGTCATTCCCGCAATCCCTCCGCCAATAATCAAATACCGCATAGCCTAAACATCTGGAAATAACTGAGTCCCTTCTTCATCAAAAATGAAGATCGCAAGCGTTGGGCAGGACTGCGCTCCAAGAATGATATTTTCCATTTCGTCTTCCGTGACCTCAAGCCAGCGCTCATAGGTTGAACCACCGGGTTCTTCCCCATGATCAAGAACCCATGCTTTGTTCTCATCATTCATTTGGAATGTTTCTGGAGCAATGGTGACACACGATGCAGCACCGATACACAGATCTGGATCAACTTGTACACGAATTTTTGGCATACCTAATTTTCAATAAATGAAATAGTCGTTAACTCAGGACACGTGTCTGCAACCAGCTCCTCAAGACTTTCCTTGTAGGACGACGAACACGCACATCCAGAACAAAATCCTGAGACACGGAATGTCACGCTCGGTGCATCCACTTCGACAACCTCGATGGATCGCCCGGCAGAATCGAGAATAGGTTTGAGATGCACAAGACGTGCCTCAAGACGTTCTTTGTACTCCATATTACCCGAAATACTTCTCTTTATAAAAACGAATGATCTCCTCAACGGCAGGAAGACATCCAGGATTTCCGATTCCCACCTTTGTTTTCTGCTGAACGAGCTCAAGAGTGTGTGCTCCTTCAAGAACAGCTTCCTCAATATCTTTGTCTGTCACTTTTGAAACAGGGTCGATGATACGAGACGCCTCAACAATGATTTTGTCGAACTGCTCGATGCGACGATAGTAATCGTTGATAGCGTCACGCAGGGCTTTATCACACAACACAGAACAATGAAACTTTCGCTGAGGAAGGCCTCCTAGACGTTCCATGATGTCTTGAGGCTTGAGCGCTCGTGCTTCATCTAGAGTCATTCCACCATTCTCCGTGACCATCTCACTGGCCATAGAGGTGCTTGCGATCGCGCTTCCACATCCAAACGTTTTCCAACGAAATTCTGTGATGCGCTCAGTTTCTGGATCAACCTTCATCCACACACGCAACTCATCTCCACACGCAGGAGATCCAACCTTTCCAATCGCATTAAAATCCTCTTCGTGGGCATCCGCATGCATGAAGTTTCGTGGATTGAAAAAATGATCTTTGACCACGTCTGTATAAAACCAAGACTTTGCATTGTCTGCCGTCGTAACATCTCCCTGTGTTCCTTTTATCGGTTCTTGTTTATGGCTCATACAAAATATTTTTCATCAACGCGCACTGGACTAATAGATCGAAGTTTTTCGACAAGTGGAGGAAGAACTTCAAGAACGTAGGCAAGATCTTCTTCGGTTGTGCTGGCTCCAAGACTAAAACGAATAGATCCATGAGCTACCTCATAAGGAAGCCCGAGCGCCAAAATCACATGGCTTGGATCCAGACTTGCGCTCGTACAAGCTGATCCTGTGGAGGCATACACTCCTTCGGCATCAAGATACAGAATCATCGCTTCCCCCTCGATATCCATGATCGAAATATTAACGTTATTGGGGAGTCGTTTTGTTGGATGTCCGTTGAGACGTGTCTTGGAAATGCGCGATTGAATCCCTTCGATAAACGCGTCGCGCAACTTCGCCAATCGCACAGATTCTTCTTCACGGTTGGCCTGTGCGAGCTCGAGGGATTTTGCCATTCCCATAATGCCAGCCACATGTTCTGTTCCTGGACGAAGCGCACGCTCCTGGGAGCCTCCAAACTGAAGTGGTTGAAGTTTGATCCCTCGTTTGAGATAGAGAAGTCCCATCCCTTTTGGACCATACATCTTCGAACCATTGAGCGTAAGCATGTCCACATGGAGCTTCTCGACATCAAGATCAAGATACTCAGGTGTCTGACAGGCGTCCGTATGAAATTTGAGAAAAGGTCGCTTATGTTCGTCTCGCCATTTCTGAATCATGTTTCCCATGTCCGCAATCGGCATAATGGTTCCAATCTCGTTATTCGCATACATGATCGAGACAAGAATGGTGTCTTCTCGCAGAACCTTCTCGACCTGATCAACAGAAATGAGTCCCTCTCGATCTGGTTCAAGATACGTGACCTCAAACCCTTCCTTCTTTTCGAGATGAATCATGGCCTCTAACACAGCGTGATGTTCGATGGTTGTGGTGATGAGATGCTTCCCCTCCTGTTGATTCTTTCGAGCATACCCAAGGATGGCAAGGTTATCCGATTCTGTTCCGCCTGACGTAAACAAAATCTCATCCGGTCGAGCATGAAGGATTTCAGCGATTCGTGCACGAGCCGTATCGACATCATCCTTCACGATTTTACCTATGGAGTGAAAACTGGAAGGGTTTCCGAATTTCTCCCCAAGGTACGGCAACATCACCTCGCGTACAGCTGGGTGGAGAGGGGTTGTTGCTGCATGATCTAAATAGACTTCTCGTTTCATAGTTCGACTGGCTCACTACAGATAATCGAACGGAGCGTAACAAAAAAAGACTCTTTCTTCAAGCCTTTTCCCTTAGATCTTATTCTAAAACATCATCATCGTTGAATTCACTGTACAACTCGGGATCTTCTAAATAGCGCTTAAAACAGCGCTCTGAACAAAATGTAAGGACCTTCTGATCATATTCATTCGTAAATGCCTTACTTAAATCAAGAATGGGAGACTGACAAACATCACACTCATCAACCTGATCACTAAGATGAAGTTGTTCTGGATGATCCATATGCATCTATCATACCTCCACACCAAAGTAGGAAGCAACCAATCGCCCAATCACGTATCCGATCCCTGCTGCTGCGAGTGAGACAGCCATCATTTCTAAGCCACTTTTTACTTTTGACGTCTTTGTGAACGAAGCTGCCCAAAATCCAACAAAGAACAGGATAGTGGCCGTCAAAATAATGGCCGGAAGAACAGCTTGATGAACAGGAAGGATGAAGTAAAAGAAAAGTGGAAATATTCCCCCAATCAAATAGAACGTCCCCATCACAATCCCCGCTCGAATTGGATGAGATACCTCCTCATGGGTTTCAAGGCCTTTCCTCTCGTGAAATAACACCTCTGCCTCACGCGCATGCTTTGTCGAGAGGTAACTCCCCGCAGACATAGACGTTGCTTCTGAAAAAAGAATGACGAGTCCAGATAAAATCACGACATAGGTGTTTTGTGTTCCGACAGCTATCCCGGTAATCGCTCCTAAGGTAGACACAAGAGCATCCTCAAGACCGAACACGATTTCACGCATCGAATCTACAATCTCATGTCGAAGTGTTTTCCCATCCATACACACCTATTATATACTGAGATTGACCATAAATAAATTTCGCTCTATGAAAATCCCTGAACCCCTCCATTCATACGACAAAGCAACCCTCTTGGTGATGACCGATAGTGAACACGCGAAGCCCTTTCTCCTGAAGGATCGAGATATCACTCCGTTAGAAGAAATCAACATTGATTTTCCTCCAAAGGACAACGAAGATTGGCGAGAAGCTGACACGATGACCCCAGGAGGAATCCACTCAGCCCACACAGAAGAAAAACTTGATACAGAAAAAGTCCGACGCTTCTCACAGATGCTTGCAAACATGCTTCAAACGCTTCTTCAAGACGGCGTCTATGAAGAACTTATCCTTACCGTTCCTCATGAGCACGTAAACGAATTTGTCGAGGCATTGCACAACGATGTGCGCGCACGATTGACCATGACCATTCCAAAACTCCTGACAAAAGAACCTCTTCTGGAGATACTCGAAAGGGTTCAAAAAGAAGCTTAGATAAAAGAACGGCTTATGCCGTTCTTTTATCTTGCTCAGAAATCCATCCGTCCAAAAGATCTTCGAGTGAGAGCCCTCCAGTAGAAATGGCTTTTGGGGTAAGTGACTCGCTGGTGAGTCCTGGAATCGTATTGATCTCCAAAAACCAGATACCCCCTACGTCATCAACAATCATATCTGTGCGAGAAAGATGCCGTGCCCCAATCAATGCATGAACACGCAGACCCAGGTCCTGCAACTGCCCTGCGAGCTCCTTCTCAATCGGAGCAGGGCATAACTCCTCACACAGCGTCGGATCATACTTACTTTCATAATCGAAAAATTCATTCTTTGAACGAATCTCGATGACGGGAAGGGCCTCTACCTCCCCCTCCCTTTCAATAACGGCCACAGTGAATTCCCGTCCCTGAATGAAATCTTCAACAAGAACTTCTTTCTTCTCTGCGAGCACTTCTTGCAGAGAAGCCTCATCGTGAATGATCTTCACACCAAATGAACTTCCGTCACACACAGGTTTCACAACAACAGGATGTTTCCATGTAAAAACATCTCCACCTTTCACCACAGACCATTCAGCTGTTTTTATCCCTTCACAAGAAACCAGTTTCTTGCACATGGCTTTATCCATTCCA
>PFEU01000017.1:46505-50080 GCA_002793515.1 Candidatus Uhrbacteria bacterium CG10_big_fil_rev_8_21_14_0_10_48_16 | reverse complement strand
TTTTCAAACAAAAAACTTCGCTTACTACTGCGAAGAATCTTACAAAATAATGACTAACATCTGTGCCAGACCCGACGGCGCCCCGTCAGTACCGTGGCAACTATCTCGCCCGGGGGCTCACGCCCATCGCGGCGGACGGGACGGACGAGTTCAGTCGCGCCAAGCACTACTTCGTCGCGCGCGTGGGCGAACTTACGCCCCGCATTCGCCCTCGCTAACACCCTCACTCTCCGACCCCACGCCCGGGTCGGATTTTCATATACACTCGACTCGTCACTTATTTGCTCGAAATAGCTGAATGGCAAAGTTGAAAGATGTATAGAAGAAAGAGTAGACTACAAAGATATGGATCCTCGAACGATACGCATCTTTTCTGTGGCGATCACCACATTCATCCCGTGGCTTATTTCGGTTGCGGCTCTTGGTGCCATCACGATGCTTCCGTACGCGATATCTGTGCCCGTACATTATGCGCTGGTTGTTCTGTTATTTGGGGTGGGATTCGGGTTCTATTTTCATGGACACAAAGGAGTAGATCCATTTACGGTTATGGGAATAGCTGTCCTATCGATATTTCTTTTCGATAGTATTTATTTTGGATTTTTGTATGAAGGGGAGCTTTGGTTTTTAACCTATACAGATTACTTTCTCCCTCTCTTTCTTATTTCTTCCACAATCTACTGGGTTGGAAAGTTTCTGAAGTAGGGTGGATGGAGAGAACAGACTAAAACGGTAAGGACCGTTTTTTTGTTTACACAAACAATGTGATTTGTTACGATCTCGCCGGACTTTCTCGGAGAGCACGAATGTTCAAGAAACTGTACGCGCACGTCCCCATGTTCCTGTTCGGCTTGGGGTACATTCTCATGGCCTTGGATCTTCTTCGACGGCGTCTGCTCAACATGTTCCTGATGGCTACGGGTGAGGAGCGACGTCGGACGGAGATGGACTGGCAGTTTGGCTGGTCTCGCTTCCACGCCTGGTACCTCTTCAAGGTCATGGGTATTCGCATGCCCATTCAGCTTCAGGGTCTCATTCAGAAAGGTCGACCCTGCATCATCGTGGCGAACCACCGCACCATTCTCGATCCGCTCATCATGGCGCAAGTGCTGGGCGCGCTCGGTCAGCGGAGCGTGCTTTGGGGGATCAAGCGTGAGATCGGGAAGGTGTTTCCCATCGGGGGATCCTTCATCCGCGCAGGATACGCGTTGCTCTCACGAGCAAATGGAGAGGATGACAAGTATCGTCTTCGTGTGATGGCACAGCTTGCTGCGAGTGAACAGGCCAGCGTTGCCCTCTTCGCAGAGGGAACGCGCTTTGACGGAATTCCTCGTGAGGGAAGTCTCTACCGTCGTTTGCGAGAGCCAAAGCGTGGGGGACTGCAGGTTCTCATGAACGAGCTTCCGGGCTATCCCATCATCTTCGTCTGTATCGACTGGCGGGGTCTGCGAGGAGGCAAGACGATCTTCGACGGTGCAGGCTTACTCGGGATTCACGGGCAGGTGACGGTCTGGCAACACTCACTTGCTCCTGGTGAGGACGCGCAGTCTGTTCTCGATGAAGGATGGACGCGGATGGACGAACTTCTCACCACTCCTCTGCGAGAGGGGTGAGTGATTACTCCAACAGGCCCGCACGCAAACGGCCTGTTTTTTTGTAAGCAAAAACCAGCCGATGAAGGCTGGTTTTGAAAGATAAGGTTTAGGTGTATCGAATGCCGACGTAAATCGTACAAATAATGAGGGCGACGATGGTCATCGGTACGGCCACCTTCATGTACTCAAAGAAGCCGAGTTTATGTCCTTCCTTGTGAGCCATTCCACTGACGACGACGTTTGCGGAGGCTCCAACGAGCGTCAGGTTTCCTCCAATATCTGCTCCAAGGGCAAGGGCCCACCAGAGCGGAGCAAGAGGAATTGAGGTGAGTTCGCCAATATTCTGGATGAGTGGAATCATGGTTGCCACAAAAGGAATATTGTCGACAATAGCTGAGAAGAGGGCTGATCCCCAGAGAACCGCGTACATCGTTGTTGATGGATCGCCGTGCGTCAGTTCGATCATCCCTTCTGCGAGCATATGAACCGCTCCCACTTCTTCAAGTCCGACGACAAGGACAAAGAGTCCAGCGAAGAAGAAGATGGTTGTCCACTCGACTTCATGCAGATGCTTTTCCGGGTCATTCATGGTGAGCAGGAGCAAGAGGGCGGCACCTGCAAGGGCAATCGTGGCTCCCTCAAGACCTGTTGCGCCATGCGTGATGAATCCGACGAGAATTAATGCAAGGACAAAGAGAGATTTTTTGAGAAGAGGGACATCAGAAATGGCTTTGCGGGGATCGAGCTGGAGGAGTTTGCGTGAAGCATCAGGATTGGCCTTTTTTAAATCTTTTCGATAAAGCAGATACAACATGAGTGCGGTTGCCAGCGTGAGGATAGCCGAGATTGGACCCATGTGCATGAGGAAGTCGTTAAAACTCAGCCCAGCTGCACTTCCAATAATAATGTTTGGTGGGTCTCCAATAAGGGTCGCGGCTCCTCCAATATTTGATAGAAGAATGGCGCTGAAGAGAAATGGTTTCGGGTTGAGTTTCAGGTTATTGGCGATCACGAACGTCACCGGAACCATCAGGAGAACCGTTGTGACGTTATCCAAGAGCGCGGAGAATAAAGCCGTAATAATTCCCAAGAGGAGAAAGATTCGAATCGGTTTCCCCTTGGCGACTTTTGCGGCTTGGAGCGCCACGTACTGGAACATTCCGGAGTCCTTAGCGATTCCAACGACGACCATCATTCCAATTAAGAGGCCGATCGTATTGAAATCGATTCCTTCGATGGCGGCTTCCTGGTGCACGACCCCCAAGAGGATCATGAGAATCGCTCCTGCTAAGGCAACAACGGTTCGGTGTATTTTTTCAGAAATGATGACCGCATACGTAACAAGAAAAACAACGATCGCGATAAGAAAAGGGTCCATAGAGATTAGGTGGTTTGGATGTTCAAGATTTCAGCAATGACAAGTTTAACGTCTGTTCGGTTGATGCACCCCACAAGTTGGTTGTCATTATTCACAACAGGAAGTTGGCGGATTTTGAATTCACTGAGCATGGTTGCGACTTCCATGATGGAAGAATTTTCATGAACGACATGAACGGTTTTTGTCATGAACGATTCAATAGGGGAGTCTTGTTGTGAAAGGACTCGGTCAACAAGAACACCATCATTTTCAAACGGAGCAAGATGCTTGTCTGATTCCAGGTAATCTGGAACGACATGTTCAATGATATCCCAAGCTGAGACAACGCCTTGGACATGGTTTTGAGCATCGACAATAAAGATGCCGTTACGTTTGACTGTCACCATGAGTTGAACGACGTCTCTGAGGGTTTTACCGTCTGCGTTCATGGAAACAGCTTCGTGCATGTATTCTCGCACGAGAAAGGTTTTTTCAGTCATATAATGAATTTATTTCTTCCGCATAATACGCCGAAGACCGGTTCTCGTCCAGGGACTCGTGGATAGATCCATAAAAAAATCGGGAGAGAAATCCCGATCAGACGTGTGCGTGGAAGAAGTTGT
>PFEU01000017.1:13181-46492 GCA_002793515.1 Candidatus Uhrbacteria bacterium CG10_big_fil_rev_8_21_14_0_10_48_16 | reverse complement strand
TCTGACCCAGATGTTACTCATTGTTTTGTAAGATTCTTCGCAGTAGTAAGCGAAGTTTTTTGTTTGAAAAAGTGTTGTGTCTTTTTTGAACTTCTTTGATGTGTTTTTGGTAGCTTTTATAGTCGAGTCCTTTGCGTGTTGAGAGGAGGTGTTTGGTATAAGCCCAGAAGCTCTCAATGCCGTTGGTGTGGACCTTGTGTTCGTCGACAAACATATAGTCGTGGTAGACGACACGGTGAGAGTAACCGAGCTCTTTGAGATGGTAGTAGGCACCAAACCCATCTAAATATATGGTGGACCCCTTGAGAACATACTTCTCAATGAGAGGAAGAAGATGCTGGGCGCTCACTCCCTCAACGACCTGAGCAATGACACGTCCACTTTTTCGCTCACGTAAACCAAAAACAGCCACCTGTCCTTGGACGGTGCCTGCTCTTCCTTTACCTGTTTTCTTCTTGCCAAAGTAACTCTCATCCACTTCCACCTCACCAGAAAATGGATCTGGATCTGGAAGGTTTGCAATCCCATCTCGCATTCGACCGTACCAGAGATTGATTGTGTTTTTGTTGAGTCCTAGTTTCTCAGCACAGACTTTTGCTGGTGTGTTAAAGACGAACTCATTAATGACCTGACTAAGCTTGTATGGGCTTAGACGGGTGCTTTTTATATTCTTTATCATTCAAAGATCCTACCTCATATCTGATGAAACATCTGGGTCAGACCCCGGTTTTGGACTCCATCTCCGGTGATGAAGCTATGGTCCCCCTCGACGTAGAGGCGTTCAAGAACGTTGTCCTCTTCGTAGGTGGCTCTATCTACAAAGAAGTCCTGTTTGGGGACGACCACGAGGGTTGGGCATTCCAGGCCCTGGAGAGTGATCCGCATGCCAGGCGTGGCTGCCTGCATGACGGCCATCCGACGCTCACCATGAAGGTGCCTGGTGAGGAGCTCTTGTGCGAGCGCGTCAGGGGAGGGGGTTGCGGTCAAGAAGATACGGATCACCTGCTGGAGGGTGTCTAGACGGAGAGTCCCCGTGAACAACGATCGCACCAGTGGCCAAAAGGCCGTTGAGGCTGCCCGAAAGAACTTGGGGACTCGAACGCCGAAGTTTTCAAGTCCGCTGTAAAGAGCTGTTGCCTTGAAGGCCGTCGGGACCTCTTCGGAGATCCCCCGAAGGGCCTGCGCCCCAGCTGAGAAGCCGATCGCATAGACGGGCCTCGCTCCATTGAGATGAACTCTTGTCTGTTCAATCGCATGAGCGATGTAGTCTCGCAACGATGTTCCCTCGAAGGTCACGAGCACGATCTCGTACTCATCGCTGAAGAATTGGATGACGTGGCGAAACCACCACCTAACGAAGGGTTGGGTGGCATTTCCCCAATAGCCAGGACACAGAATCAAGATCGGCTTAGCCTTTTTCATCACGGCTCCATGGTTGGCAGAACGAAAACATGCCTTATTTCAGGCATGTTGTCAACGGTTAGGAGGTGATGGTGATGGAATCATTTTTATGGAGATGGAATCGTTCCGTTGCACTCGCTCCCTGAATAACGATCTCGATGAAGCGATGATCTCGGAATCCGGAGGAGCCGATGATGAGCGCAGGTTCCTTGTCTGGAACATCCGCAAGACGCTCTACACATGGGATATCCATGGAGGTCCCGTCATCAAACTGAACGTGCTTTACCTCGCCAGGAGCAAAATCAATATCTTCTGCAGTCAGACTTGTCTTTGCGTTGCCGAAGCAATCAATCCACCAAATAAGACTTGGCAGGTCTGCGACTTCTTGGATGGGAAGTTCTTCAGCAGGAACATCGTGATTGTCCCAAACAATTTTTGCGAGACGTGGAAGGTAATTCAAGCTTCTGAATTGTGTTTGAGATGCCATTTCAATTTGCGCAGGGGAATATCCGCCAACAGGAAGCGCCGTAGTGATATCTGTGACATGAATTTCAGAAATAAGATCGAAGCGTTTCAGAAAAGAAAAACACAGACCATCAATGGTTCCAACAATCAGCTTATTTTCAAACCAGGCATACCCAAACGGTGACCCATTTTTCCATTTCTTTGCTCGTCCATGTCGTGGAGCGCAGTTCACAGCGATAATGCCAGGGGCCTCATCAGCGTTGTCGAGGATATCTAAAACATTTCCAGCTGCTTCTGAATCGGTTGAAGCTCCGATGAAGCTTACGTGCATTCCTGGAAATAAATGCGCATAACGCGTTTCTTGTCGGGTCCGAGCATTGTCATCACGACAATCGGTAATAATGGATACAAACATATAGAAGGAAGAGTAGGGTGATAATGTGTCTTGGTCAAGTCGCAATGAGAGGTGTAAACTACAAGAACTATGACTTTTGGAAGTGCACTCATCATCGGAATTCACGCGCTTATCGCCTGGATTCTTATCGAGATATTTGTGAATAGGGCTCACAGCCTTTCGCGAACAAGTTATTTACTGTGGCATTACTTTACGGTGATTGTGTCATTTGCTGGTCTTTTTTGGATCTATTTTTTCCTGTTCGGGACAAGTGCATCTCCTTTTGCGGTTACGATGGTGGGAATGGGGTTTGTGTTATTTTTCGAGTTAGTCGTGTTTCGATTTCTGTATAGTGGGGAACGTTGGTTTCTTAATTGGGTGGATTGGATCCTTCCGATCTTTCTTGCAACGACGACGATTTACGTCGTTGCCTCTCTTTGGTAGAGTTCTGTTCCTATGCCCGATATATTCAAAATCACCGGTGGTCTTCCCCTTCATGGAGAGATCGCTGTGTCCGGAGCAAAAAATGCCGCCTCAAAAATGATGATCGCTTCTCTCTTAACGGATGAGGAAGTGATTCTTTCGAATGTTCCTCGACAGCACGAAACCGAAATTACGCAGGAGATCATTATGACGGTAGGGGCTCAGGTCGAATGGATCGAAGCACATACCCTTCGGACGGTGACTCCCATCATGACATCGAATTCCGTTCGGGAACTGTCTCGAAAAAATCGAATCAGTATTTTGGCTCTTGCGCCACTTCTTCATCGTGCTGGGGAAGCGTTTGTTCCGTTAGTCGGAGGCGATAAGATCGGACCTCGTCCTGTGAATTTTCACTTGGAGACATTAAAAAAAATGGGGGCTCTCATTGAGGAAACGTCTGACGGCTATCATGCGAGTGTGTCTCGACTCAAGGGAGCCGTTATTGAACTCCCATACCCTTCGGTTGGAGCAACAGAGACAGCCATCCTTGCCGGCGTGCTGGCAGATGGTCGGACCGTTATTAGAAATGCCGCAGGGGAACCAGAAGTGAAGGGACTCATTATGATGCTCCAGGATATGGGAGCGATGATTCAAATTAACGCTAACCGTTCTATTGAGATTGTTGGCGTTGAGAAACTTCATGGAACACGTGTGCGTGTGATGCCAGACCGTATCGCTGCTGCTTCTTACGGGGCGATGGCCCTTGGAACAGGGGGAGAGATTTTTGTACGTGGGGCCCAGCACGAGCACATGATCACGTTTTTAAATGCCGTACGAAAGATTGGGGGAGAATACGAGGTGCACGAAGACGGAATTTTATTTCGAGGTTCAAAGCCTCTGAAAGGGATCGAGCTTGAAACAGATACCCATCCTGGATTCATGACAGATTGGCAACAGCCATTTGTTGTGGCTCTTACACAAGCAAAAGGAACAAGTATTGTGCACGAGACCGTGTATGAAGAACGATTCGGCTATACAGACTCCTTGAAAGAGATGGGGGCAGATATTACTCTATTCAGTAACTGTCTGGGTGAGATAGATTGTCGATTCAAAGGACAAAACTACAAACACTCAGCGGTTATCACAGGACCATCTAAACTCCATGCTTCGGAAGTCGTCGTTCCAGATATTCGCGCCGGCCTCGCCCTCGTCGTTGCGGCGTTGGTTGCAGAAGGAACCTCTACTCTGACTGGGATCCATCATCTGGATCGTGGGTACGAGCGACTACAAGAGAAGTTGCAGAGCGTAGGAGCAAAGATTGAGCGAGTGGAGGTGTAAACAGAGTTTACTAAGATATAAGGTATTTTATGCTTAAACGAAAAGAAACTGCTGGTAACTTTAGGGTACCTACTCGTGAAGAGTATGCGAATGTGATTCCCATTGTAGATACTCGGTATACAGATCGAGGCATGGAAGAAAAAGCATTGTCTGCACTTGAAGCAAAAACGATAAAGCAGGTTGAACGGGCGGTGGATCGTTTTCTTTCTTCTCCTGAGATTGAAGATTTAGGAAAGTTTAATGATCACATTCTTCGTGCCTATTTAAAACTCCCTGCACGTATTCGTGAAACACAGCAAGGTAAGATTTTTTTTGACAAGATTCGCCGAAAAGCAAATGAGATTATGGCTGAGCGTAAACGCTCGATTGACAGGGTCAATGAGAATCCATACGTTGTTCAACTCCTAGATTCCTCCGTTGAAGAAATGGGGGGGAACTTGCTTACGCTTGAGTCTAGTGTGATGCAGTTAGCACGGTTTGTTTCCTCTCAAGCCCAAACACATCCTGATCGTGTGTTTGCTACGGGGGTGAATATTGATGTTCGATATGGGGTTGATCTCGTTGGAGCGGATGTGAAATTTGATCAAGGAACATCAAAACTGATAGTAGACTTGACTTTATATCAGGCAAAGGCTTCACGAGCCGGTTTACCTGCTCATGAGGTTCGAGATCTTCCTAAAAAATATGCGGGACAGACCCGTGCAGTACAAGAAGAACTAGAATTTGATGCGGAATGGGTTCAAAAAGAGCTTCTTGATCGTCGTCCAGAATCGGGGATCGATATTGGTGAGGAGGAGGTTTTCGATATTGTCGCAGGTGAGCTTACAGAACTTGCGTCGATTCAAGAAAAGATTTCTGGACTTTCGGCACAGGATCGTTTTCTTGCCGAATTTCGCCTTTATCGTTTGTTGATGACAGCGGTAGATGAGTTTGGGGGAGACTTACCAGCAGGAGTGAAAAAACCAGAGATCGTGATTGGAGATATTGAATTTAGATATCTGGTAGATTCAACGTCTGGGACACAGGATTTGAGCGTTGCAGAAGCAGAACAGTTTGGTTTGCGTGCTACAGGATAAGAATCATCTATTGACAGATATGAATAATACTGATAAAAACAGTCCCTCAACGGATGAGCGGACAGATCGGGCGATGCAGATCGCCATGCGCAAGCTCTCTGAGCTCGACGCACGCCATCCCGATCTCGGGATTGGCGAGCGGATGCGAGCTGCCCTTCAGAACCCCAACCCAGCATCTGAGATCAGTCTCGTGCTGGAAGAGTTTCGCGACCAGGTCGCCGCATAGTTGAGACGTTCCGTACAACCTGTTTGTACGGTTTTTCTATTTCGCCCTTTTTCCATTCTTCGCTATAATCCTTTCGTATGTTTCTCAATCTTCTTCTAGGATCTCCGGCGGTTGCGATCGCATGGTTGTCGGCAATTGCATTCACCCTGACGATTCACGAGTTTTCTCATGCGCTTGTCGCAAAGTTGCGAGGGGATAAGACCGCAGAGTATGAAGGACGACTCACGTTGAATCCGTTGGCTCATGTGGATCCAACAGGTCTTATTTTGTTGTTACTTTTTGGTTTTGGGTGGGCTAAACCTGTTCCGTATAATCCGTATAATTTGAAAGACCCTAAATGGGATGCGGTGAAGGTGGCTCTTGCTGGACCGGGTTCAAACCTCGTGATGGCCCTTGTTTCAGGTGTGGCCTTTCGTGTCCTTGTGGGTGGGGGAATAATCGCGCCCTTGAACCTCCTTTCTATTTTTCTGTTTCTCTCCGTTCTCTTGAATCTCTTT
The DNA here is from genome assembly GCA_002793515.1 of Candidatus Uhrbacteria bacterium CG10_big_fil_rev_8_21_14_0_10_48_16. Lineage (GTDB taxonomy): Bacteria > Patescibacteriota > Patescibacteriia > UBA9934 > GWF2-40-263 > UBA12478. Next base: position 40,672 of record PFEU01000017.1, on the reverse strand, counting down.
TTGATGCTTTTCAATATCATTCCTGTTCATCCATTAGACGGATCAAAGCTCTTTTTTGCGCTTTTTGATAGTCCAAAATATCAAGAGCTTCGGATGTTTGTGGCAACACGTGGCCCTCAGATTCTGATGATCGCTGTGTTAGTAAGTGCGTTTACTAGTATAAATATCTTCTTTTTTATCTCTGAACCAGCCTTTGCTATCTGTGATGGCTTGATTGGAGGAAGTTGTAATGGATACTTTGCCTCAATTTTTAGGACGTTTTAGGTACTTCCCGTGAAAAGATTACACATCACTTGTGTTCTTGACCGAAAATAATGCTCATGGTACTCTCCAGGCGCTTTTTGAGTCAGTAAGTCGTTGTGTTATTGGGTGATTATGTCGCTCGGACACCAGTCGATTTAACCACTCCATTACCTAACCTATGCCTACAGTCAATCAACTTGTCCGAAAGGGCCGAACATCAAAGACATCTAAGAGCAAGTCACCTGCCATGCAGTACACGCTCGATTCTTTGCATCGAAAACGAACAGAGCTTAAACAAGGAAGCGCGTTTAAGCGTGGGGTTTGTGTCAAAGTGACCACCATGACTCCAAAGAAACCAAACTCCGCTATTCGTAAGATCGCCCGTGTACGTCTTTCAAATGGAACAGAGGTTAACGCCTATATTCCAGGAGAGGGACACAACCTTCAGGAGCACTCGATCGTCATGATTCGAGGAGGGCGCGTAAAAGATCTTCCTGGTGTGCGCTATCACGTTGTGCGTGGAGTGTACGATACACAAGGTGTTGAAGGTCGTATGCGTAGCCGTTCGAAGTACGGAGCAAAGCGTCCAAAAGCCAAAAAATAAAACACTCAAAATGAGCGATCTGCTCGGTCTTCAGTCGGAAATCGACTCAATGTAGAGGAACTACGTTTCGTCGATTTCCTCCTTCCAGACCGTCGCATTTCATCTCATTTTGAGCGTTTTCAATTTATCTTATTCATACGTCGGAGTACCTCTCTCGTAGGGGGAAGCACCACCGGCAGAATCATTCAAAACTATGCGAGGTAAACAAGCCCCAAAGCGAGAACTCACCCCAGATCCAAAGTACGCCAACGTGTACGTCACAAAGTTGATTAACTACATCATGCAAGATGGAAAGAAATCAACGGCCCAAAAGGTTGTGTACGATGCGTTTACGCTTATTGCAGAGAAGACACAAGAGAATCCTCTTGAAGTTTTTGAGCGTGCCATGAAGAATGTCATGCCTTCTCTTGAAGTGAAGAGTCGACGTGTCGGGGGAGCCAACTATCAGGTTCCTATGAGCGTTCGTGGTGATCGTCGTTACGTTCTTGCGTACCGATGGGTGATTACAGCTGCTCGAGCGAAAAAAGGACGTCCAATGGCCGTGAAACTCTCTGACGAACTGATTGCAGCAGCCAATAGTGAAGGTGATGCAATTAAGAAAAAACAGGATGTTCAGCGTATGGCAGAAGCCAACCGCGCCTTTGCTCACTTTGCTCGTCGATAATTTTTTTCTATGCCAAGAGAATACCCGCTCGATAAAATTCGAAACTTCGGAATCTTTGCACACATTGATGCAGGGAAGACAACCGTTTCAGAACGTGTCCTATTTTATACAGGACGAAAGCACAAAATTGGAGAAGTGCATGAAGGAGAAGCCACCATGGACTGGATGGAACAAGAGCGTGAACGGGGAATTACTATCACCGCAGCAGCGACGACCTGTTTTTGGAAAGATCACCAGATCAACTTGATTGATACTCCAGGACACATCGATTTTACCGTTGAGGTAAAGCGTTCAATGCGTGTGCTCGATGGAGGAATTGCCGTGTTTGACGGAGTGGCTGGAGTAGAACCACAGTCCGAAACCAACTGGCGCTATGCGGATGATTTTCATGTCCCTCGTTTGGTGTTTATCAATAAGCTTGATCGAACCGGAGCAGATTTTTACAAGGACGTTGCTTCTGTTCATAATCGTCTGACCAAGAAGGCTTATCCGATTCAACTTCCTATTGGAACAGAATCAGATTTTATTGGGGTGATCAATTTGCTCACCATGAAGGCGCATTTCTACCGAGATGATCAAGGAAAGGATATTGATATTGTTGAAATTCCAGAAGAGTATAAAGCCAAGTCAGATGAGTATCGTGCAGCGCTTCTTGAAGCGGTTGCCGAAAATGACGAGGCGATCATGGAGAAGTATCTTGCAGGAGAAGAACCAACACTCGAAGAAGTCAAAGCGGTTATTCGAAAGGCGACCATTGCAAACGAGTTTATTCCGATCTTGTGTGGATCCGCGTTGAAGAATAAAGGAGTCCAACTTCTTTTGGATGCAGCCGTTGACTTTCTTCCAAGCCCGCTTGATGTTCCAGAATTTCAAGGAACAGATCCAGATGATAGTGAGGTGGTTATCGTGCGTCATAGTTCAGACGAAGAACCATTTTCTGCTTTGGCATTTAAGATTGCAGCGGATCCATTCGTTGGAAAACTTGCCTTCTTTCGAGTCTACTCAGGAAGTGTAAAAGCAGGTTCGTACATTTTGAACTCATCGACTGGAGGAAAAGAACGTGTTGGTCGTATTGTGCGATTGCACGCAAACTCTCGTGAAGAGATCACCGAGGTTCATGCGGGAGAAATTGCGGCCATGGTAGGACTGAAGGAAACGTTTACCGGACACACGCTTTGTGACCCGGAGAATCCAATTTTGCTTGAGTCCATTATCTTCCCAGAACCTGTGATCTCGATTGCGATCGAACCAAAGACCAAGCAGGACCAGGAGAAGATGGGAGTCGCTTTGAACAAGCTCGCAGAAGAGGATCCAACATTCCGTGTGCGCACAGATGAAGAAACCAACCAGGTGATTATTTCTGGAATGGGAGAACTTCATTTGGATATCATCGTTGATCGATTGAAGCGTGAATTTTCTGTTGAATGTAATGTGGGTCAACCACAGGTTTCCTACCGCGAGACCATCAAGGGAAATGCAGACGGAGAAGGAAAGTTCGTTCGCCAGAGTGGTGGACGTGGACAGTATGGTCATGCCCTTATTCATCTGGAGAAATTGGAACCAGGAGCTGGTACCGAGTTCGAAGAGATTGTGAAGGGTGGAACTATTCCTCGTGAATACTTCAATGCGATTGAAAAAGGAATTCGTGAAGCAGCTGATCGTGGGGTGCTTGCGGGATATCCAATTCTCGATGTAAAAGCCGTGCTCTACGATGGTTCTTACCATGATGTAGACTCCTCAGAAGCCGCCTTTAAGGTTGCAGGATCGATGGCTTTCCAGGAAGCGGCAAAGAAGGCAGGGATCAATTTGTTGGAGCCAGTCATGAAAGTTGAGGTGGTGACACCAGAAGATTTCATGGGAACCGTTGTCGGAGACTTGAATGCCAAGCGTGGTCAAATCCAGAGTATGGAAGACCGCTCTGGAGCAAAGGTGATCGATGCGTTCGTCCCTCTTGCGGAAATGTTTGGGTACGCAACAAGCCTACGTTCTATTACGCAGGGTCGAGCGAGCTACTCTATGGAGTTTGCTCATTACGATGTTGTGCCTTCAAACGTCGCAAAGGAAATTGTTGAAAAACGTGGAGAAGGACCTTCTCGAAAACATTAGTCAAAAAAGACCGAGCCTAGGCTCGGTCTTTGATTTTGTACAAAAGAACGTTTCCATGGACTTCATCTGGTTCCCATCCAGGAATTTTGAACGCATGGGAGACGATTCGAGATCCGGGCCTGAGATCTCGTTCCAGTAGACGCTTGATGCGTCCCATAGCGTAGGGGATTTGATAGAGAAAAATAAGGTCCGCATGAGTAAGGTCTGCGTTCCACATGGATTGATTTTTGATGATCGCAGAATTTTCAAATCCAGCTCGTCTAATTTTCCAGGTAGAGAGACGTACAAGTCCAGGGTGAATCTCGTAGCCAATGGATTGTTTCGCTCCTGCCTGTGCGGACGCAATGACGAGACGTCCGTCTCCTGATCCAAGATCCACGACGATATCATTTTGGGAAATTTGTGCGAGCTCAAACATACGTTCCATGATTTCAGGGCGTGTGGGGACATACGGTGCCCCGCCTGCAAACGCGGGGATCAGCATCGCACCAAACCAATAGATCGCAAGGACATTAGTGACAATCACCAACGTTGCAGAAAGAATCAGAAAGAATATGATAATATCCATACCGTATGAAACATGAAATACCAAAGGCCGTACTGAGTTCCTATGATATAGGGAATGTCACTCGAGTGAAAGTTGTGACAGATGGCCTTGTCCATAAGACATTTGAAATTGAGACACCAACAGGACAATATATTTTGCAGAAGCTTCATCCTGTTCTTGCGAGTAAAGCCATCGGGCGGGACTTTTTATTTGTGACTCGGTTCCTTGCGCTTGAAGGGTTTCCTACCCCCCAAGCGGTGTTGTCGAAGAAGGGAGATGTTGTACTCAAGATCGGGAATGATGCTTGGAGAATGCAGACGAAACTGAAAGGGAAAACACTGCACGTTCTGAAGGACTTAAAGATGGCTCAAGCGTGTGGAGAGCTCTATGCTCAGTTTCACCATGTGATGGATGGGTTTCCGTATACATTTACGTCCACAAAAATTCTTCATGAAACAGAAAAAGTGTATGCGTCATTTTTGGAGTCTGTAAAAAAAGGAAAAAAAGAGGAAGTCGCGGAAGTTCAGGAGGAAATTGAGTTCCTTACAATCATGCTTCCAAAGTATTTTCTTCCAAGCGATCTTCCCATGCGTGTCATTCATGGGGACCCGAAGATTTCAAACATCTTGTTTAACACCAAAGGTGAAGCCAAGGCGATTATCGACTTAGATACGTGTAACCGCCGTCCGCTTCTTGTGGAGCTTGGGGATGCATTTCGTTCCTGGTGTGGAGGGGCAGAAGACGCCATTGATAATACATTTAACCTGGCGGTTTTTCGCTCTGCTTGGAGAGGGTATCAGAAAGGGGCGGGGGATATGATGACGAAGAAAGAGGTGCAGTATGTTCCGCAGGCGATTGGGACCATTACCCTCGAACTCGCGGCTCGATTTATGGCGGACTATTTTGATGACCATTATTTTGGATGGGATGCCTCACGATATGCCTCGCGTCGTGAACATAATCTTGCGCGTGCACGAGGACAGATCTCTGAATTTATGGATTATCAAAAGAAGCTTCCTGCGATCAAGAAGATTGTTGGAGGAAAATAATATGAGTTGGCACACACGCATGGGGATGGGAGTCCTTGTTCTTGTGTGTTTTTATTTGGGAGTGGTGGTAACGGGTGCTGAGCAGGAGCCCCCTCGTTTTGAGAATACGTCGCATGTCTTTTCGTATGAGCTCGCAGCTCCTTCGTTGTATGAATCGGCTGTGAGTGACGCTCAACAGACGGTTCGGACAAAGGCTCGCACAGGAATCGTGGCCCATCATTTGTTGGTCGCCGATAAGATTGCACAGACGTTTGCCTCTCTTGGAACAGGTCGAGAAAAGACGGTGGTGATTTTGTCACCGAACCATTTTTCTCTTGGGCGTGCTCCTATTCAGATAACGGATGGAACCTGGAACACACCGTTTGGAGATGTGGAGGTGGATGTGGAGGCGCTCGAGAAGCTTGTTCAATACGACTCAGACTTATCGTATGAACCAGAGACGTTTGTACAAGAGCATGGAGTATCGGCGATTGTGCCGTTTGTGAAAGCGTTTTTCCCTCGCGCACGAATTGTCCCGATAATGATTCATGAGACAGCGACTCAAGAGGAAGTGCAGGCTCTTGCGGGGGCGCTCCAAGAGGTTGTCCCAAAAGCCATCGTGATCTCTTCCATCGACATGTCTCATAATCTCCCGGAACATATACGTGTTTTCCATGACGATGTCACCTTGCGGACGATTGAGTCGGGAGCCTGTTTAGATACCTGCTCCCTTGAGATTGATGCAAATTCAGTTCTCGCAACATTGCTTGAGCTTAATCGTTTACGTGGCACGCAAGAGTGGAACCTTCACCATCGGGGAAGCTCACTTCAGATGGGGGCGACGAGTGATTGGCGAGAGAATACAAGTCATATCCTTGGGACGTTTCAGAAAGGAGAAGCCGTAGGTGAGCCATTTCTTGCCCTGCAGTTTGTGGGAGACATGATGCTTGATCGCGGGGTACGTTCACGCATTCAGATGGAGGGAGCTGAATACCCCTGGCAGGAGATGAATCGCTACCTGCAAGGGGCGCACGTGCGCGTGGCAAATCTCGAAGGAACAATCAGTGAAGATGTTTCTGTGGCAACAGAGGATCCGCCGTTTCGATTTACGTTTGCTCCAGAATTTGTGGAGGCAATGAAACCGTTCGTAGATGTCGTGAGTCTTGCAAACAATCATTCTCGAGATCGCTACATTGAAGGGGAACAAGAAACACAGGAATGGCTCGACCAAATGGGAATCGATTGGTTTGGGGGGTATGCGCTCAGTGATTCGGTATACCGATTCGATCACGTCAGTATGATTGGGTATCATCAGTTTGGGACGAACATTGAAGACGTCCCTCCCGTGATTGAAGAAGAGAAACAGCGTGGTCAGTTTGTGATCGTCCTTCCACATTGGGGAGAAGAATATATCCCTGAACCTCAAGGGGTTCAGCGCGAACTTGCAAAAAAAATTGTTCATGCCGGGGCAGATCTCATTATTGGTTCGCACCCCCACGTGATTCAAGGAATAGAGATGATTGAAGATATTCCTGTTGTCTATTCTCTTGGGAATTTTATCTTTGATCAAATCCTTCCGGGAACGAATGTTGGGTTGAGTGTGGCTGTGCTTTTGACTGAGACAGGTGGTACGATATATCTATCCCCAATCCAGGTCGTGAACGGACAGCCTGTTCCCGTATCAGATGAGGAAGCAGATTCAATTTTTTCAACGATCGCTAAGCTCTCAACACCTGAGCTTGTCTCGTCTACTTTAACAGGTGTCATTCCGTTTACGTATGAATGATAGACAACCTAACGCACCATCACCCGCAAGAGCCTCTGGGTTCGCAGGAGTCGTTGTGCTCGTTGGTATTGCCTCCTTTATCGGCGGGCTTTTTATCGCTCAATTGGGGGGTCAATTATTCAAACTCGTTTCCAACGACACAGGGGATGAGCAGGCGGTGGTTAATGAAGCTGATCTTGGTGAGGATGAAGAGAATGACATTGCTGAAGACTCCTCAGAACCAGCTTTAACCGTTTCAACAGAGAGTGAACTTGTGGTTGATTGGATTGATCCATTTAAGCAACCTCATGTGACGGTCGATCCAGTTCTTGCGAGTGCTCTTTGTCCTGGGTGGGATGAACAGAAAGAATGGCCGTTGTGTGGGAATCCACTACAGCTTTCTCAAGTCCGTTTAGGGACGATTGTGGGAGGAGCGTATGACGGGATGTACTTGGAGCTGGCAACGGCACGGACGGAAGAGCTGGGGTTTTCTCATAGGATGCTCTATGTTCTGATAGATCCATTGAAACAAAAAAATTCCGTCATTCTTGATCAAGAGGGGCGGAGCACCGGAGAGTCATTTCCATCATTAAACACCTATACCGCAACGGAAATTCTCGGCTGGAATAACGTGGATATCCTTGAGGATTTGCCAGGATATACGATTGATATCACCGCTCAGATTTCAGACCTTATCGCGGATGAGTCTATCGAAGATGCAGAGGGAAACAGATTCTTCCTTTCTGGTGGATGGGTGCGATTTGATTCATCGATTGCAACTTCAGTTCTTGCATCCGAGAATGTTATTCATCTAGAAGGGGGTCAAGAGTTGATTGGGTATGAAGCAGGGGAAGGAGCGAGTACTCAGGTGGGAAAAAATCAATACTTTTTGATCGATGAGGATGGTCGTGTTCTTTGGTATGATTTAGAAGTCGTGTTTTTTGAGTATGCGACGCGAGATGAGACTCCCATTCTTTCTCAGGGGATTCCGTCGATTACCTGGAATGACGGAACTCAGAATACCCAGACATATATGAAAGGAGCGTTGGGTGGGTGTGGATTTACAACACTCACGAATGTGGTTTCCCAGGAAGTCGTGGATGGACTTCGTCTAACCAAGGCAGGCGTTGGAACGTACGATGCAAATGCTACGATTAGCATCTACGAACCTGAGAGTTACGAGATTGAATATTTTGCAGACGCGTTCAATCTTACAACGTGGTCTTCCCCTGATGAGGAACCTCTATCCTACGATGCGTTTGAGCATGCGTATATCTATTTTCAAGATGCCCTTGGTCGTTGGGTTGAATTGATGAATTATGAGCTTCTTCCACCAGTTGAGTGTGGAAAGCCGGTGATCTATCTCTACCCTGAAGAAACAACCGACATGACTGTTTGGGTAAGCCCACGAGGAGGGTTTTCCTATACCGAACCAGCGTATGGGGACGGGTGGGAGGTGACGGCGTATCCAGGTGGACAGATCGTAAACAAAGAAGATGGAGTGACATATCCATATCTTTTTTGGGAAGGACGAGGAGGTCTGTATCCGCAAGTAGAATCGTACTGGGTTGTTGAGCAAGAGGGTGTTGAGCTCTTTCTTGAGTCAACGCTCTTCTCGATGAATTTTACCCCGTCTGAGATCGAAGACTTTCTTGAATTCTGGTTACCACGCATGGAGTCTGATCCATTCTACAAAATCGGTTTTCATGGAACGGCGGTGATGAATGAGTTGGCACCACTGAGTCTCTCAGTTAGGCCAGACCATGTCTTCCGGATCCTTATGGATTATGAGGGACTTGATGCATGGGAACCATCAGATCCTCCTTCATATCTTCCGCGTGCAAATCGTGATGGGTTCGAGGTTATGGAGTGGGGAGGGGTGCTGAGATAAAAAACAAAACACTCGGGCATGACCCGAGTGTTTTTGCATTTGAGATACGAAGTTCTGTTTCAGGCGTAACAATGTTATTTCTTCCTGTTCATCTACTCTGTCCTGTGCATCTATTGCTCAAATGTCTTCCGTAAAGCTTTTATAAAGAAGTCTTACTGATCCTCAAGGCCCGAAGGCTTTGGGATTACATATGTGCACAAGAGTATAGACTACCAGAAGAGAAGGATTCTGTCAATGACCAGACGGGCTTATTATCCTCCCACGCAATGTTTTTCTAGGAAATAGGGGATTTTGTTCATAAAAACACGAATAATCTTTATGAACAAATACGTGTTATTTAGAGAGGTTACGACGTCGCCAATCAATTATTTCTGCGGTTGCCATAGCAGCCTCGATTCCCTTGTTGAAGGAGTTATCTTGGCTTCTCGCTTCAAGTTGCTCGTTTGAGCTGATGGGGAGCACTTCCATAATGATTGGAACACCTTCTTCTAACATCACGCGATTAAATCCTTCGGCGCACATATTCATGATCATATCGAAATGATACGTTTCTCCTTTCATAATGGCACCAAAACAGATGATTGCATCATACTTTTCTGTTCGCATGAGCGCTTGTGCTGCAAGAGGTAATTCTAAAGAACCAGGAAGGATGTGTACTTCTGGTTTTGGACACTCTGCCTCGACAAGAAGATCGATCGTTTTCTGGACCATTCTATTAAGAGGTTCGCGATACCATTTTGCTTGGAGAATAGCGACTTTTGCACCGGGGATTTTTGGCATCGTCTTTGAATCGAGTTCGACTTGCATAAGGGTAAGGAAAAAGGATTAAAAAGGATTATTGTCACGATAACACAGGATTTCTTAGGTGTCATTGACACATAACGGACGTTGGCTACAATGCCTTCACTATGGAAAATCATCTCAATAGAGTTTTGAATCTTGTTCGAAAAACAGGGGATACAATGGTGGTCGTTGATAAAGATGGCGACGATGCTTTTGTTGTCATGGACCTGGATCAGTATGAGATGATGTTAGATGCCCAGATGAGCTATGAAAATGACTGGCAGGATGAGGATTTTGAAGAACCTGTCGAAATTGAGCCAGAACATGTCACTCAGCCAGCTCAAGGACCAGATATTTGGAACGTGATGCAGAAAGCTGAAGAGAAGGGAGAAACCTGGGACATAGATCAACTAAGTGAAGGAGAGTTTGCAGAACTTGAAAAACAGTATCAAGCATTCGCAAATCGACATGTTGAGGAGGCAATTGAAGAGGTTCAAACGGAATTACCTGTTGAGAAAGTGGTTGAGCAAAAAAACCCTGAAAATGAAAAAAATCAAATAGATGATGAGTACGGTGAAGAACAGTTCTATCTCGAGCCTGTTGAGTAAAAAGTCCTAATATTAGGGATAATATGATCCTTCCCCCATCTGTCCATAGGTTGGAGGGGAAAGACTTGCACATTTCAATACCCTCTGTTATACTTTCGCACGTCTTGAGAATCAATAAGATTATTATAAAAACGTAACTCTTTTTGGGTAAATCGTACCCAACTTCAATCCATATGGCTGAAGTCTTTAATCGAAACAAGCCGCACGTAAACGTCGGTACAATCGGTCACGTTGACCATGGTAAGACCACTACTACGGCTGCTCTTCTTGCGGTTTTGACCGCAAACGGAATGACTGCCCAATCAAAGGGTGTCGATGACTTGGACAAAGCTCCAGAGTCAAAAGCTCGTGGTATTACTATTGCTACAGCTCACTGTGAATATGAGTCTGATAAGCGTCATTACGCTCACGTTGACTGTCCAGGTCACGCAGACTACATCAAGAACATGATTACTGGTGCGGCACAGATGGACGGAGCTATTCTCGTCGTTTCTGCTGCTGACGGCCCAATGCCACAAACTCGTGAGCACATTCTTCTTGCTCATCAGGTTGGTGTGTCTGCAATCGTTGTATTTTTGAATAAAGTTGATCAAGTAGACGATCCAGAGCTTATTGATCTCGTTGAAGAGGAAGTGCGTGATCTTTTGAAGCAGTACAAGTTCCCAGGTGATGAAGTGCCTGTGATTCGTGGATCTGCATTGAAGGCTCTTGAGAATCCAACTGATCCAGAGGCTTCAAAGCCAATCATGGAGATTGTAAATGCTCTTGATACGTACATTCCTGAGCCAGTTCGAGATACAGATAAACCATTCTTGATGCCAATTGAAGACGTATTTTCTATTGAAGGACGTGGAACAGTGGTAACTGGTCGTATTGAACGCGGAATGGTTAAAATCAACGAAGAAGTTGAAATTGTTGGAATTCATGAGGAGTCTTCAAAGACCGTTGTAACGGGAATTGAGATGTTCAACAAGCAATTGACCGAAGGTCAAGCTGGTGACAACGCAGGACTTCTCTTGCGTGGAGTAAAGAAGGAAGATGTTGAGCGCGGAATGGTTTTGGCTAAGCCAGGATCTATTACCCCTCACACAGAATTTGAGGCAGAAGTTTACGCTCTTTCAAAGGAAGAGGGTGGACGTCACAAGCCATTCTTCAAGGGATACAAGCCACAGTTCTACATCCGTACAACAGATGTGACTGGTGAAGTTATTTTGCCAGAGGGAACAGAGATGGTTATGCCTGGAGATACATTGAATCTTACGATTCACTTGATTCAACCAGTTGCTCTCGAAGATAAGATGTCCTTCGCTATTCGTGAAGGAGGTCGCACAGTTGGAGCTGGAGTTGTTACAAAAGTTATCAAATAATAATTATGGAGAAGTGGCTTAACCACTTCTCCTTTTCGTTCTTTCTTTACGCCTGTGTCTGACGACAAGAAAAAAACTGAAGAAAAGATCCGCATTCGCATCAAAATCCGAGCATATGATCATAAGATTATTGATCAAGCTACGGAGACGATCATAAAGACGGCTGAACGTTCTGGAGCACAAGTTATTGGTCCAGTACCTCTTCCGACTGAAAAACGTAAGTACACAGTCAATAGTTCTACGTTTGTCCACAAGGACGCTCGTGACCAGTATGAAATGCGTGTACACAAGCGTTTGATCGATATCACAAACCCAACAGAGAAGACCATTGACGCACTGATGAGTCTAAATCTTCCTGCGGGGGTAGATGTCGAAATCAAGACCTAAAAAAAGTTCGGGACAGAGAACGGATACGAGCAAAGTTCACTTGGCTCATGTCCGTTCTCTGTCCCATCCAGTGATCCCAGAACAAGGAAGAGAGATCTCATGTCTACGCGTGAATCCCGGAGAAAACCTTCCTGAGCTTCAAAGATTGCATACGGAGAATTCGTTTATCACAATAGTTTATTCCTCAGCCAATCGAAGATGTGGGTTTAGATAAACCTGTTCGATCGCGAGGCTAGAAGCCGGTAGGAAACACTGTTTTCTTTCGACTTCTAGCTTTTATGCTAGCTTCATTATGTCTTTCATCATTGGACGAAAAATTGAAATGTCACAGCAGTTTAAAGAAGACGGAACGGTAGTTCCTGTCACGCTTATTCTGGCTGAGCCAAACACTGTCACACAAGTCCGTGACACAGAAACGGACGGCTATTCTGCTGTTCAAGTCGGAAGTGGATTCAAAGCAAAGCTTCCTAAACCCCAACTCGGACACCTAAAAGATCTCCCACAAGTGAGAGATCTTAAAGAGTTTCATGTTGGAGCTGATAATGAATTGCAACGCGGTGATACCATCACGGTTGAGGTATTTGAGCCAGGGACCCGTGTAGATGTTGTTGGTATTTCAAAGGGTCGTGGATATGCCGGAGTTATGAAGCGTCACAAGTTTAAGGGGGGACCTATGACTCACGGAAACAAAGATCAGCAGCGTATGGGAGGATCGATCGGATCTCAGCGTCAAGGAAAAGTCATTAAAGGTCAGAGAATGGCGGGACGTATGGGAGGTGAGCAAGTGACTGTCAAGAATTTGGAGGTCGTTTCAACAGACGCACACAGCAACGTCATCGCTATTAGAGGAGCTGTTCCAGGTCCACGTGGAGGATTGGTTATGATTAAGGCCCGAGCCGGAAAAACAGTATGGTACGCGTAAAACTTTATACAACAGATGGAAAGACCAAAGGAGAGCTTACTCTTGATGAGAGCTTGTTTTCGGTCAAAGTAAATGCCGCTTTGGTACATGAGGCTGTTGTTGCGCAGACATCAAACGGACGAAAAGCGATTGCCCACACAAAGACTCGTGGGGAAGTTGCCGGATCAGGAAAGAAGCCTTGGAAGCAGAAAGGAACGGGTCGCGCTCGACATGGTTCTCGACGATCTCCTATCTGGATTGGTGGTGGAATTACATTTGGTCCACGCAACGATAGAAGTTTTGGAGTCAAGATGAACGACAAGGCTCGTCGAAAGGCTTTGGCAATGGTGTTGAGTGATAAAGTAACACACGAACGACTTATTGCTGTTGATCAGCTCCTTTTAGAGGAAGGAAAAACAAAACAGCTCGTCGAAGTGTTGAATAACCTCCCAACATCTGGAAAACGGACTCTTATCGTGACCACCCCAGAAAACAAAACAGTTAGTCGTGCTGCGCGCAATTTGCAGGAAATTGAAACAATCCCAGCAAACACACTGAATATTGTTGACTTATTGCGATTTGATTACGTGTTAATCACCGAACCTGCTGTGGCTATGGTGACGGATATCTATAAACGCAATTAACGTATGGGAATCTTAAATCGAGTCAAAAAGAATAAAGACACCGAAGAGAAGTCTGATGAGAAAAAGGTTGTTGCAAAGGCGACAAAAACTTCAGATGTCTCAAAGTTTGCTGGTGTTGATGAGGCAGACATTATTGTAAAGCCTCTCATTTCTGAGAAGTCGGCGTCTCTTGCAGGAGCAAACCAATACGTTTTCGTTGTTCAAAAGAATGCAAATCGAATTCAGGTTCGAACCGCTATTAAGAGTCTCTACGGTGTTTCACCACTTTCTATCAACATTTTGAATGTACGAGGAAAGAATATGCGCTTCGGTCGCCGAATGGGAAAGCGAAATGATTGGAAGAAGGCAATTGTAACGCTCCCTAAGGGACAGACTATTAACGTCTACGAAGGCGTCTAATCCTATGGCAGTAAAACGATACAAACCAACAACCCCAGGACGACGTCTCTCAAGCGTTGATGATTTTGCTGATATTACAAAGACAAGTCCTCACAAGAAGCTCACGATCAAAAAGAAACAATTTGCCGGTCGTACGGGTGGAAAAATCACGGTGCGTCATCGTGGGGGCGGAGCGAAACGTCGTATCCGAATCGTGGACTTCAAACGAGATAAATTTGATGTCCCAGCAACGGTTGCGTCAATTGAATACGATCCAAATCGTGGAGCACGTCTTGCACTTCTCCACTATGCCGATGGAGAAAAGCGTTACATGATTGCTCCGATCGGTCTAGAAGTTGGTGGAATCGTTGTTTCATCAATGAGTAAGGGTGAGATTCAGACAGGAAATCGTTTCATGCTTGAACACATCCCAATTGGCCAGGAAATCTACAACATCGAATTGAAACCTGGAAAGGGAGCGCAGATCGTACGAGGAGCCGGAACATTTGCACAGCTCATGGCTGTAGAAGGATCATATGCAACAGTTCGCCTTCCTTCTGGAGAGGTTCGCATGGTTCTGAAGAAATGTATGGCAACACTTGGACACGCTTCAAACCCTGATCGACGATTGATTCGATGGGGAAAGGCAGGTCGTACACGTCATCGAGGATGGCGACCGACCGTTCGAGGTAAAGCAATGAACCCAGTAGATCACCCTCATGGAGGTGGAGAGGGACGTAACTCAATTGGACTGAAACAACCGAAGACTCCAACGGGTAAGCCTGCTCTGGGTGTAAAGACCCGAAAAAAGAAGGCGTCAACGAAGTTGATTATCCAACGTCGCAAAAAGGGACGTTTCGTAGGAGGAAAGTAATATGTCTCGAAGTTTGAAAAAAGGACCTTACGTCCACCCAAAACTCCTTAAGAAAATCTCCGCGCGTAAGCCTGGTGAAGGAGCTCCTATTAAAACATGGGCTCGTTCATCTACGATTACACCGGAAATGGTCGGATTCGTGTTTGCTGTACATAACGGGAAAGATTTTATTACAGTTCGTGTCCTCGAAAATATGGTTGGACATAAGCTTGGTGAGTTTTCCCCAACACGTAAATTCAATCGTCACGGAGGAAAGGCTCAAAAGACCGCGTAATCATTGATATCTTATGGAAGTCAAAGCAACAGCACGCTATATCCGTATGTCGCCTCGCAAGGTTCGTCTTGTGATTGATGTTATTCGTGGCTTAGGAGTCAAGGAAGCACAATCACAATTACATGTGATGAAGAAGGCGGCAGCAGAGCCTGTCACCAAACTTCTTGATTCAGCCGTTGCGAACGCCGTTCACAACTTTCAACTGAATGCAGACGAAATGTTTGTGAAGGCCATTACCGCTGATGGAGGTCCAACATTGGGTCGATGGCGTGCGCGAGCTTTTGGGAAATCGGCTCCGATTCGAAAGCGCACAACACATATCTCGATTACGTTGGAACCACGTGTAACAAAGGATCGTAAGTCATCAACCGCGAACTAAATTCATATGGCACAGAAGGTACATCCAGTCATTTTCCGAATAGGTGTCATCCGTGGATGGGATGGTGTTTGGTTTGCGAATAAGAAAAATTTTAAGACGTTCTTGAAAGAGGATGTTGAGATGCGGGAATTCTTGAAAAAGATTTTGAAAGATGCCCTTATTGACCGCATTGAAATCGAGCGATCACGACAAGAAGTGCGACTTATTGTTCACTCTGCAAAGCCAGGTATTATCATTGGACGTGGAGGAGCAGGAATTGAGGATTTGACCAAGAAAATTAAACAAGAATTTTTCCGTGGTCGCCGAGTGAAATTGAGCATCAATGTTAAGGAGGTTCAGAAACCATCTCTTTCCGCTCAAGTGATTGGTCAACAGATTGTCGCTGATATCGAGAAGCGCATGCCATTTCGTAGAATTATGAAGATGGCGATTGAACGTGCCATGAAGTCAGGTGCCCAGGGAATTAAGATTACCGTAGCTGGACGATTGAATGGGGCCGATATCGCTCGAAGTGAAACTATTTCTCAAGGAAAAATTCCTCTTCATAACCTCCGTTCAGATATTAACTACGCATCTGTGACCGCTCGAACAATTTGGGGAGCAACAGGTGTAAAGGTTTGGATTAACCGCGGAGAGGTTTTCGACAATACCTAAATTCACGATTATGCAGATTCCTAAAAAAGTGAAACACCGTAAATGGCATAAGGGCCGGGCACGAGGGAAGCGTCTTGCTACAAGCAAGACCTCGCTCGCATTTGGTTCACATGGCATTAAAGCGACGACCGGCGCCTGGGTAACCTCACGTCAAATTGAGGCTGCACGTCGTGCCATGACTCGTGCGATTAAACGTGGTGGAAAGATCTGGATTCGCGTGTTTCCAGATAAGCCTGTGACTTCCAAAGGGTCAGAAATGCCTATGGGAAAAGGAAAGGGAGCGGTTGACCACTATGTCGTTGTGGTCAGACCAGGAACAATCCTTTTTGAGATGGGGGGAGTTGATGAAGCTCTTGCGCGTGAGGCTCTTACACTGGCTATACATAAACTTCCGATCAAAACAAAGATCATTACTCGTGAAGTGAACTAGTATATGGATGTAAAAACATTGCGCTCAAAAAGCGCCACAGTACTCACGAAGGAAATGGATGAAGCGTACGCACGATTAAAAGAATTGCGCTTTAAGCTTTCATCAAATCAGTTGAAAAATGTTCGTGAAGTTCGTGTGTTAAAACGTGGAATCGCAAAAATCAAAACACTCCTTGCTCAGATGGAAGTTATTGAAACAACCAAGTCAGAATAACTGTATGACTACACAGAAAATTCAACGTACGTTTACCGGAGAAGTCGTCTCAACCAAGATGGACAAGACGCTTGTGGTACGCGTAGATCGTACAGTGGTTCATTCAAAGTACGGAAAACGATATAAGCAGAGCGCCAAGTTCAATGTTCACGATGAGCATGGTTCATACGGTGTCGGAGAAAAGGTCTCTTTTCAGGAATGTCGTCCATACTCAAAGACGAAGTGTTGGCGAGTTCTCGCTAAGAAAACCGTAAATTAGTATATGGTTCAGGAAGAATCAAAATTGAAAGTCGCTGATAACACGGGAGCTAAAAGACTCAAGGTGATTCGCGTACTCGGAGGATATCAAAAACGGTATGCGTTTATCGGAGATTTAGTTGTGGCATCAGTAAAGGAAGCCGTTCCTCATGGGGCTGTAAAAAAGAGTGATGTTGTGACAGCTGTAATTGTTCGATCACGAAAAGAAACGAGACGAAAGGATGGAACATATATTCGTTTTGATGAAAATGCAGCCGTCATTATTGATAAGAAAACAAAGGAACCAAAGGGGACTCGTATTTTTGGACCCGTAGCACGTGAACTTCGTGGGCTGGGGTATAACAAGATCATCTCTTTAGCTCCTGAGGTGCTCTAACGCATATGAAGATTAAGACTGGCGACAAAGTCCGCGTTCTCGCGGGAAAAGACAAAGGAAAAGAGGGAACCATCATTCAGGTGTTTCCTAAACTTGAGCGTGTGGTTGTTGAAGGGGTAAACATGCTTACCAAGCACTTGAAGAAGCAAGGAGAACGAGCGGGGCAAAAGATTGAGTTCCCAGCTCCTATTCATGCATCAAACCTTCAGGTAATTTCTTCAAAAACTGGAAAGTCTGGTCGCGTTGGATATAAATTTATAGATAAAGAGGGTAAGAAGACCAAAATTCGATTGATCCGATCAAAGGGTCAGTCTGAAGATATCGAGTAATTCTATGGCGTTTCAAACTTTTTATAAAGAAGAAGTTGTTCCTAAACTAAAAGAGGAGTTTGGGTACAAAAACATTCATGCTGTTCCAACCGTTAAAACGGTTACGCTTAACGTTGGTCTTGGAGCAGGAATAAAAGATGCGAAGTATATTGAAACCGCAGAAAAGACTCTGACTCGTATTTCTGGGCAGAAACCCGTTTCTACAAAAGCAAGAAAATCAATCGCTGGTTTCAAAATTCGTCAGGGACTCGTCGTGGGAATGAAAGTGACGTTGCGAGGAAAGCGTATGTGGGATTTTCTCGAGAAACTTATTAAAGTCTCTCTTCCCCGCGTGCGAGACTTCCGTGGTTTGCCGAATACGTCATTTGATGGACAAGGAAATTACTCGATTGGATTGAAGGAACACATTGCTTTTCCTGAGATCCGAAGTGAGGAGATCGACATTATTCACGGAATTCAAATCACCATTTCAACATCAGCGAAGACAGATCCAGAAGCAAAGGCACTTCTTACAAAACTTGGGCTCCCACTTAAAAAAGAGGAATAGCATATGGCAACTACAAACCAAATTGCAAAATCAAAGAAGCGCCCAAAGTTTTCCTCACGGATTGTTCACCGATGTTGGTCATGTGGAAGAAATCGAGGGTATATGCGAGCTTTTGGACTCTGCCGCATCTGCTTCCGGGAATTAGCGAATCGCGGTGAAATCCCTGGTGTAAGAAAATCAAGCTGGTAACCCTATGATGACTGATCCTATTTCAGACATGTTGACTCGTATTCGTAATGCTCAGGCTGTAAGAAAAGCTGAGATATCTTTCCCGTACTCAAAAATCAAATTTGCGATTGCAAAGATTTTGGAGAAGGAAGGATATGTCACAAAAGCTGAGCAAGTAACGACGGCAAAGTTCCCAGCGATTCGCGTGGAATTGAGTTACGAGAATAAACAGCCAAAAATTCAGATGGTTCGACGCGTAAGTCGACCCGGAAAGCGCATTTATGCGAAGTCCACTGAGCTTCCTGTCGTGTTGTCGAACATTGGCATTGCTATTTTGTCGACACCAAATGGGTTGATGACAAACAAGGAAGCACGTGTACGTCATCTGGGTGGAGAAGTAATCTGTGAGATTTCATAATCGCCTATGTCTCGAGTTGGAAAAAAACCTATCGCCATTCCTCAAGGAGTCGAAGTAACTATCAATGATCAGATCGTGATGGTGAAAGGACCAAAAGGGGAATTGAAAGAAGATTTGAATGCTGTTGTTTCAGTAAATCTTGTCGATGTGGAAAATGGAAAAGAAGTTCAGCTTACAGTGAACCAAGAAGACGATAAGTTCGAGCGATCCATGTGGGGTACAGCCCGAGCACTTATTGCGAATATGGTTATCGGTGTTACAGAAGGATTCACCCGAAAACTTGAAGTAAATGGAGTTGGATACCGTGTGAACCTCGAGGGACGTAAGATTGTTTTAGCAGTTGGGTTCTCTCACGATGTTCGTATCGAGCTTCCTGAAGGAATGGATGCCGTTGTAGAAGGGAACACCATTACGCTTATCGGAGCTAATAAGCATGATGTTGGTGAACTCGCTGATAAGATTAGAAAAGTTCGAAAACCAGAACCTTATAAGGGGAAGGGAATTAAATATGCCGAGGAAGTCATCCGTCGCAAGGCTGGAAAGACTCAAAAGGCAGGTGAATAGTATGAGTTTAGCTATTGTTAAAAAGCATCAAAATGCCATCCGTCGTGCCATCCGCACACGAGCTCGGCTTCACGGAACGGCTGAATGCCCGCGACTTTCTGTTAAGCGAAGTCTCAAGCACATCTACGTGCAACTGATCAATGATGAGGAAGGCCGAACGCTCGCGTCTGCATCAGATAAAGATGTCGAGAAAAAAGGAACCCCGCTTGAAGTTGCAAAAGAAGTTGGGATCTTGCTCGGGAAAAAAGCTGAGACACTCGGAATTAAAAAAGCAGTATTTGATCGAGGATCCTATCGTTTTCATGGGCGTGTCGCGGCTGTTGCCGAGGGAGCTCGTGAAATAGGATTGACTATTTAGTATTATGGCAGACGCAAAGAACGTACAACCAGCAAAATCAGCTTCTTCATCAAATCGACCATCTGGTCGAGGGGGTGAGTCTGGTCAAGGTCAACGAGGCCGAGGACGAGGAAGACGTGATGCACGACCTGTTCAAGAATTTGAACAGAAGATTTTGGATCTCGCTCGAGTGACTCGTGTGACCGCGGGTGGAAAGCGTATGTCTTTTCGTTGTGCCCTTGTGATTGGTGACAAGAAAGGACGTGTGGGCTTTGGTGTGGCAAAAGGAAGTGACGTACAGCTCGCCATTGAAAAAGCCTACAAACAAGCAAAGAAGAACGTGCTTACCGTTCCATTGGTGGATGAAACGATTCCACATCCTGTCTGGGTAAAGTATGGTTCAGCACTTGTGCTTTTGAAGCCTGCTCCAAAAGGATCTGGACTTAAGTCCGGTGGAGCTATGCGTATGATTCTGGAATTTGCTGGAGTACCAAACGCTGTTTCAAAGATCATCAATTCAAACAATAAGATCAATATTGCCAAAGCAACACTTGAGGCTATCAAGCAACTCCGTGTTGTCGAGGAAAAGGCTACTAAGAACGTTGAAAAGGTAGCTGATAAAACCTAAGCGTTATGCCTCTTACACTTCACTCCATTCAACCGCAGAAGGGCTCTCAGAAATCCAAAAAACGTATTGGACGTGGTTTGGGTTCAACGGGTCGATATTCTGGACGTGGTATCAAAGGTCAGAAGGCTCGATCTGGAGTTACTGGTCTTCAAAAGCTTGGTATTCGACAGATCATGCTTGCGACCCCAAAGAACCGAGGGTTCAAGAGTAGTCGTCCAAAGGCTCAATCTGTTAATGTGGATCAGCTTTCACGTGAATTTAAAAGCGGGGCAAAGGTTTCTCCAGCCATTTTGTTGAAGAAAGGACTCATTGAGTCAACAAGCCTTCCCGTAAAGGTTCTTGCCAAAGGTGCTATTACCATTTCTATCACGCTTACGGACTGTGCCGTTTCTGACGCAGCAAAGAAGAAGATTGAAGAAGCAGGTGGAACCGTTGTTGCACGTTAAATTCTTCTTTCTATGAACACGCTTGTCAGGATTTGGAAGACAAAAGAGGTGCGTAATAGCATCCTCTTTATTGTTGCCATGCTCATTATTTTTCGAGTAACCGCGCATATTCCTGTTCCAGGTGTTGATGCTTCTGCGCTCAAAAGTATTTTCGGGGGAGATAATCAGTTCTTTGGACTGTTGAACATTTTTTCCGGTGGAACACTCGAGAGCTTCTCGGTTGTGGCGATGGGGGTGATGCCGTACATTACCGCATCGATTATCTTTCAGCTCCTCGGGATGATCATTCCGCAAGTGGAAGAGATGCAAAAGGAAGAGCAGGGTCGCCAGAAAATCAATCAGTGGACCCGTCTTGCCACGATCCCTCTTGCCATCATCCAGGCTTATGGGCTTATCCTTCTTCTCTCGCAACAAGGTCAGTTTTTCACCAATACAGGAATGACCACATTATTGTTTGCGATCGTGAGTCTGACAACAGGAACCATGTTCCTTATGTGGATCGGAGAGCTTATTTCAGAAAAAAATATTGGAAATGGAATCTCTATCTTGATTCTCGCGGGAATCGTTGCAGGACTTCCGACGTTCCTAAGTCAGTCGCTTTCCGTGTATGACAGGAGTCAGCTCGTGTCGTTAATCGCCTTTGTGGTGATGGCGATTGTCACGGTAGTTGCGATTGTCGTAATGAATGAAGCTCAGCGAAATATTCCGGTTCAGTATGCAAGAGCGGTACGAGGATCTCGTAGTGCCGGAGCAGTTAGTTCACACATTCCATTGCGTTTGAACATGGGGGGTGTGATCCCAATTATCTTTGCTATTTCCATTGTCTTGTTTCCAACCGTTATTGCTCAATTTTTCTTAGGAGCAAAGACGGAACTCTTGCGAACCATTGCGACATGGACCTTGCAAACATTCCAGAATCAGGCGATCTACGGAGGCCTCTACTTTATTCTCGTGGTTGTGTTTGCCTACTTCTATACCGCTGTCATTTTTCATCCAGATCAGGTGGCTGAGAATATTCAAAAGCAAGGAGGATTCATTCCAGGGATTCGTCCAGGAAAGCAGACGGCAGACTATCTTGGGTGGGTGGTAAATCGATTGCTTCTGACCGGTGCCCTCTTCCTTGCACTTATCGCGGTACTTCCGATTCTGATCCAACAGTTTACGGGAAACGCGAGTCTCGTGATTGGGGGAACTTCTATCTTGATTATCGTGGCTGTGGTTATCGATAGTATCAAGCAGATTGAGGCACAGATGACCATGCGTGAATACGAAATCTAAACAGAGAAAAATCGCCGAGGGCGATTTTTTGATTACTCGACGTTGAACCATACTCTGGTATACTGAGCTCATATGTCTTATAAAATCCTTCTTATGGGCCCGCAAGGAAGCGGAAAGGGGACCCAAGCAGAAAAACTCTCAGAGCGATTAGGTATTCCCGCATTTGGGATGGGACAGCTTTTGCGCGATGAGATTGCAAGTGGTTCAGATCTAGGTCTGAAGTTTTCTGGTATTTTGAAGGCAGGCGAGCTTGTCAGTGATGAGGATGCAGCGGAGATGCTGAAACGTCGTTTAGCAAAATCAGACACCCAGAATGGATATATTCTTGATGGGTATCCACGAAATATGTCTCAGTATGAGGCGTTCAATTTTGATATCCCTACGCATGTCCTTGTTATTGATGTTCCTCGTGCGGAATCACTAAAACGTTTGGGTGGACGTCTAACATGTCGTGGGTGTGGGAAGGTTGCTTCCATCCACGACGGGTTGAAGGTTGGAGATCTCTGTCCGTGTGGAAGCGCCTGGTATCAACGCGAAGACGATACGCCTGAGGCCATCACACGACGTTTAGAAATTTATGAGCATGACACCATGCCGGTCGTTGAGAACTATGGGAAGCTTGTAGCACATGTTGATGGACTTGGGTCCATCGAAGAGGTTTTTGCCCGTCTATTAACCGCACTTGAATAATATGGCACTGACAAAAACAGACAAAGAAATAGACGCGATGCGCCGTGGAGGGGCGCTTCTTTCGCGGGCTCTAAAAGCAACGATTGATGCCGTGACTCCTGGAGCGATTGTGAAGGATCTTGATGCGATTGGAGAGGCGGTCATTCGAGAAGGAGGAGGAACTCCTTCGTTCAAGGGCTACAAGGGCACTCCAGATGATACCCCTTTCCCAAGTACGATCTGTATCTCTATTAATAACGAAGTGGTGCACGGTCTTGGAAATCGTGATTATCAATTGCAAGAAGGAGATGTGATTGGATTTGATATCGGGTGTTGGTTTGAAGGACTCTGTACAGATATGGCGGTGACGGTTGCGGTGGGAGAAGTGACGCCTGAGGCGCGAAAACTGATGGATGTAACTAAAGCTTCCCTTCTCGCGGGAGTTTCTGCAGCAAAGGTTGGGGGGGAGATTAAAGATATTTCGCGCGCGGTCGAAAATTATGTGAAGCCACACGGCTATGGAATCGTTCGAGCCCTGGTTGGACACGGAGTGGGGCACGAGGTACATGAGGCTCCTCACGTTCCTAATTTTGTTTCAAGTCAGTATCCTCGAGTAGAAATTTTGGAAAACATGTGTCTTGCCATTGAGCCGATGCTTGGAATGGGAGGGGATTATCATGTGGATACGGCCGACGACGGATGGGGTATTGTGATGTCTGATGGATCTATTGCCGCACATTTTGAAGTGACGATCGCGATTACAAAAAAAGGGGGTGCGGAAATACTTACACCGCTTCCCGTATGAAAATTCTTGGGATCGACTATGGAGACAGAAAGATCGGTCTCGCGTTTGGGGAATCAAGCGCGCATATGGCCGTCCCTCTAGAAGTCATTGTGAACGAAGGAGAAAAAACGTTTTCGGATCTCAAAACATTGGTGGAGCAGGAAGATATTGAATGTATTGTTGTGGGAGTCCCGCTTTCACAGGGGAATCACTCCTCTGTGCAGTTAGAGAAAACGCGATCATTTATTAAAACCCTTTCAGAGACGGTAAAGGTCCCTGTCTATGAAGAAGATGAGTCCTTTACCAGTGTGGAGAGTATTCGTTTGCAACAAGAGTTTCAGGCACAAGCAGACGAAGATGCTCTTGCGGCGATGTTAATTGTTCAAAGTTATATCGATCATCTATGAATCATCTCTATCGCGTGTTCCTTGTCGTTCTGATCGTTGTGTGTGCTTTTATTGTTTGGAGGGAAGTTCAAGCTCCTCCCCCTTCTCCTTCAATCCCTGAAGAGCAAGAAGAGATCATCCCGCCAGAAGACCCTTCAACAGCGTTTACTTCCTTGCAGGGAGTCGAATTAGTTGTGACCTCACCCCTTCAGGGCTCGGTCGTGACCTCACCGTTGACCGTCACAGGGGAAGTTCCTGGTTTCTGGTACTTCGAAGCAACCTTTCCGCTCTCTCTCGTCAATTGGGACGGATTGATTATCGCAGAAGGGTATGCGACCGCACAGGGCGAATGGATGACAGAAGACATGGTGCCGTTTACGGCAACGCTTGAGTTTACGGATGTTCTTCCACTCACGGAGGGCGTTGAGGATCTCAGCCAAGTACAAGACTTTATGAAAAATGGCGCATTGATTTTGCAACGAGATAACCCTTCTGGGCTTCCTGAGAATGATGATGCGATCGAAATTCCGATACGGTTTGCTGAGTAAAAAAACACCCTCCCGACTGGGAGGGTGTTTTTTTATTTCACGACTTCGGTGGGCAGAATTTCCTTTTCTTCTAGGAGGAACGGCTCTGTAGGAAAAGATCGTCCAGCCTCATCAAGAATATCTTTTACGAGCGGAACAATGATCCATGGCCTTTGATACGGCGCATCTGCATCACCTTCCACCACAGGAAATTGGAAGGCAGGGACATAAAGGATCGTGGAACCCTCTTCGGCATCATATTGGTAATGCTCGGCAAGAACGAGTTCAGGTTCTCCAAGAAGGAAGGTATAGGTCACATCGGCATTTTCTGGCATGTATTCCCAAAGCCCTCCACGTTGTGCGACAGCAAGAACTTCTTCCGAGTTGGTGGTGAGTTCGTAGGCGGATGCTTCGAGCGAGTAGGCACCTGGAGCCCAAAGATTATCAACCTCTCCTGTTCGAAGACTGACAGAAACAGAAAGACCGGATGGCTGTCCCCAAAGAGACCAGACTTCTGTGTCTTCTACGAGGGCTGGGTATATCACGCTCATAGCATCTGGGACCCATGACTCAGGGTCGATGAATGCTCGGTCAACGGTTGGAGTTCCAAATGAAGAGGCGTTGATCTGATGATCGACGAGGAATTGGTTGGCTTTCTCAATAAGAGCCTCGTTGGATGGAATGTCAGACGCAGAAAGCGTGCGGGTCGTATCAAAGGTTTGCCAGTACTCGTTTTGGCGCGAAATAGAAAGGGTATTATTAGGAATGTCTAAAGCAACCGTGTAACCCGTTTCATCTGATTCATTGAGGCTGATGGTTTGAATTCCGAGATTATTGAATGTGGAGAGGGACAGGATCCCAATGGTGAGTTGAGAGAAACTGTCAGAAAGAACAGTTGGCAGAGCAAACGTATTCACGCGTCGGTAGACGGTTGGATCGACAGTTGTGAGATCGGGAAGTTCTCCTTGGTAGAGATATTCGTAGGCAATGACTTCCTGAGGATAGGGAAATTCATCTGCCACGATAGGGTACATCCTCAGGCTTGAGGCTGATCCTCCTCCAGCGCCTACTGCGTCTTCCGTGGTTACGGCTTGTTCGAGTGAGAGATCTCCGAAGGCGCGTTCCCCTAAAAAGGTGAAGGTTGATTGAGGGAGGTGTTCGCGGAAGAGGTAATAGAAGGATCCAGAAAGGATTAGAATTCCCGCGAGAATGCCTATTGTTGTGGTAAACCAAGGTCTTTGTAAGAGTGATTTCATAGAAGGATCAGGTTAATACTTCCATTATAGCCTTGTTTGATGTAACATCAAACCACAATTGAAGACTATCAAGAGTGTAGGAAGGGAACGAGCCCGATGTCTGTCGCCAAAACCTTGGTGACGACGAAATCTACCCGTCCGGCGTAGCCGGACCCGGCCTTTAGGCTGGGCAACCTGTCAGAAATGATAAGGTGCGACCTCTCGCCCAATTGGGAAAGATAATTCATAACCACTCTTTCTATTTTGGAAAGAGCATTTTTTTATGCCATTACTTCCATCGATTTATACGGTTGAGTCTGTGACGAAAGGTCATCCTGATCGCGTTTGTGATCAAATTGCTGATCGAATTTTACAAGAGATCACTGCGCAAGATCCTTCTGCCCGAGTGGCCGTTGAGGTTTTCGGATGTAAGGGGGTGCTCACGATTGGAGGCGAAGTGACAACGCATGCGCAGGTTGACTATGCTGGACTTGCCCGAGAAGTTCTCGATGCTGTTGCCTATGACCCTGTTGAGATTCGTCTTCACCTCATCGAACAGTCTTCTCAGATTGGAGGAGCGGTCAGTGAGGGCGGAGCGGGGGATCAAGGAATCATGTACGGGTACGCGACTTCAGAAACGCAGAGTGGTCTTCCACTTGGGGTTGAGCTTTCACGAGCTCTCACCGATGGGCTTGAACGTTTGCGTGAGTCAGGAGAACTTCCATGGCTTAAGAGCGATGGAAAAAGTCAGGTTACTATTCGAGATGGGCAACCCGAGGTGATTGTGGTGAGTGCGCAACATGATGAGAATGTTAGTCTCGAAGAGGTGCGAGAGGAACTTCTAAAACAAATTTCCCCCCTCCTTTTTAAGGAGGGGATGGGGGTGGTTACGGAGCCACGATATTTAATTAATCCAGCTGGAGCTTGGAGTACCGGAGGATTCAATGCGGATTCTGGACTGACCGGGCGTAAGCTTGCGGTGGACGGGTACGGGGGCGTGCTTCCAGGAGGAGGAGGTTCAACACATGGAAAAGATAATTCTAAAGTTGATCGTTCCGCCACCCATAAAGCGCGCGAGGTTGCGTTGAAGATCGTGCAAGAAGGTCTTGCCAAAGAGGTCCTTATTTCCGTTGCCTATGCGATCGGGGTGGATGAGCCTGTCATGCTTCATGCGATCAACGAGAACCATGAAGACATCACCCACCTTCTTGATGCAGAGGTGTTTCGGGCATCAAACTTGCGTTGATTTTTCTGTTTTACTGGGTTTTTTGACAAGATTGCGTTGAGTATGGCATTGTGTTCGTGCTGGAGGTCAACGGACATCCAGTTTCACCCGTGTTCTCTGTTCCAACTGAAGAAGGAAAAGAACGATGCAGAGCTGTCCTGGAAACTGTGGGTACAAGACGAACAACGGCGGTCAGATGAACCGTCACCTGAAGGCCAACCCGGGGTGCTCCGGCAAGGGGAGCTCGGGGACGAGGAAGGCCCTCAAGAAGCTCGTCTTCCCCAAGAAGCACGAGGAGAACGACAAGAAGGGGCGTCGCGGGCCCCGCCACCGCAAGTAGGTCGCAAAGACCTCGGCAACTCAACGCACTCCGTCACCATCCGTGGTGACGGATTTTATTTTTGACTCTTCCTCCTAGGCAACCTAAGATACTTCTGTATGAAAATCACTCTCTGTTATTCGATGCAGTATGCGGAAAAGGCGCAAGAAGCTAAGGAATGGCTAGATGCGCATGGGCATGAAGCATTTGTGTCTGCATCCAATGCACAATATGTTGGACTCTCAGATGAGGACAAA
>PFEU01000017.1:0-13163 GCA_002793515.1 Candidatus Uhrbacteria bacterium CG10_big_fil_rev_8_21_14_0_10_48_16 | reverse complement strand
AATTATGAGAAGCATTCCGTGCCAGGATACATCGGCGGGAATGCCTTTCTCGAGATGGGATTCGCGCATGTTCTTCACAAAAAGATCTACCTGTTACACCCCATTCCAGAGATGGGATACACCATCGAAATTATCGCGATGCAACCAATCTTACTAGAAGGCGAATTAGAAAATCTATGAATCCAGAACACGAAGAGATGTCTCACGAAGTGTTTGAAGTGAATCCAAAACGAGATTCCGGTGTTGAATTGGCTGTTGATCATCAAGATCACAAAACGATTGAAGCGCTTGAGAGTCTTCCAGAGGATGAGGCGCGAGAAGCATCAACGCAAGATGTGGTTGATGCGTTACGTGGAGGGAAATTGGATGATGAATCTCGTGAAGCCATGGCTGAGATTGTTGCGGGATTGAAGCTCGCAAGTACGGAAGTCAATAAGGATAATGAGGCGATGTACCGAGGCGTCCTCGAGCACATGATGCAAGAGCGCTACCATATGACCATCGCACAGTTCCTCGGAGCATTTAAGCCGACCAAGCTCGAATACCTCAATCCCGCCATGGCTCTGAGTTCAGAGACTGCTATTTGGGCTCTGGCAAAAACACTTGATGTCGAACCAGAAGATCTTTCTCTTAGAGAAAAGGCAGAATTTCGGTGGAAGGTTGGGGGAGATGTGATTAAAATCATGAGTTTGGTTGCAAAAGTTTTTCCGCAGGCCCGTGCGGCTTCAGTCCCCTTGAACATGATAGGGAATTCGTTGGGGAATATGGGGAATGCCATGGAGAAGGTTAATGATGATCCAGAGGCCACCTTTTATCAGATGGCACGTGAGGTCACCTTAGCTGCGCTTCCACGAGATGCTGAAGGAAATATCGATATGAACGCCGTTTTAAAGTTGGTGAGTGATGCAGGAGGCTTGATGGAGGTTGCAGGAAAAGGATCAGATATCGATCCAAGCTATCTCAAACAAGTTGCTACCTGGGTAAAGAACAATCCAGAAAAGCTTGTGAAAGCCATTCAGCAGGTTGATAAAACAGTGAGAGCGTAACGTATGCGTGAGATACAAAAAAATTGTCTCGTTGTGCACGGATGTCCTGGTGACGAAGAGTCGCTCATGGACTTAAGCGAGCGGACGTATACCAAGCATTGGATCCCGTGGATCCGGCGCGAGTTGAATGCACGCGGGATTCCTACGCAGGTACCGCTCCTCCCAGAACCCTGGGCGCCAGTGTATGAGAACTTCAAGGTCGAGTTTGAGAAATACCCCGTAAACGAATCGACGATCTTGATCGGTCACTCTTGTGGCGGTGCATTCCTCGTTCGATGGCTCGGCGACACAAAACAAAAAATCGACACACTCATCCTCGTCGCCCCATGGAAGATTCCAGATCCCGACAAAGTGGGACGTGATGCGTACTACACGTATCCCATAGATGAGACGATCAAAGAACGCGTCGGACGTATCGTGATGTTCACCGCCGACGACGAAGAAGAGGACGGAAAGAAAAGCGTTGAGATGTTTCACGAGGCGCTAGGCGGAGACTTCATCGAACTCCCCGGCCGAGGACACTTCACGATGGACTCCATGGGGACGGACGAGTTTCCTGAACTCCTCGCCGTTATCGACTCTCTATGAAAAAAGAAATGATTATTTACCAAGCAGATTCAGGGGCGATTGAATTCAAGGGGGATTTTAAAAAAGAAACGATTTGGGCAAGTCAGGCACAGATTGCTGAGCTTTTCCTTGTTGAGCGTTCTGTAATTACGAAACATATTCGTAATATTTTTCGTGATAAAGAGCTTGAGGCAGATTCAGTATGTGCAAATTTTGCACATACTGCCGAGGACGGAAAAACATATCAGGTGACCTACTATAATCTTGATTTGATTATTTCGGTCGGGTACAGGGTGAACTCAAAGAAAGCAACTGTTTTTCGACAATGGGCCACAAAAACTCTGCGAAGCCACATCGTCGACGGGTACACCATCAACAAAAAACGGCTCGCCAAAAACTACGACGCATTTCTGCACGCCGTGGAGGACGTAAAAGCACTCCTTCCATCCGGTGGGCAAGTGCAGGCCCAAGACGCACTCGAGCTGGTAAAGATGTTTGCCTCGACGTGGTTTTCACTTGATGCCTACGACAAAGCAACCCTGCCAAAGCGTGGTGCACAGAAAAAACAGATTGTCATTACCGCAACGGAACTTGCCGACGCTCTTGTGGAACTCAAGAGAGACTTAGTGAAGAAAAAAGAGGCGACACCGATTTTTGGTCAAGAGAGAAGCAGAGGAAGTCTTGAGGGAATTGTCGGGAACGTCTTTCAATCTTTTAGTGGTAACGATCTCTATCCAACACTCGAAGAGAAGGCAGCCCACCTGCTCTACTTTGTTGTAAAGAATCATCCATTCACAGACGGCAACAAACGAAGCGGAGCTTTTTCGTTTGTGTGGTTCCTCCGCCGAGCCGGCATTCTCAACCCAGCACGTATGTCTGCCGAGGCACTAACCGCACTCACCCTGCTTGTTGCTGAGAGCAAGCCGAAAGAGAAAGAAAAAATGGTAGGATTAATCCTCCTGTTATTAAGTAAGAAGTAGGATATGAACGAGATTCAACAACTCACCCAAATCATTAATCAGTTCCGTGAGGAGCGAGATTGGAAGCAGTTTCACAAACCCAAGGACATGGTTATTTCCCTCATGCTCGAGGCCTCCGAAGTGGCTGAGCTATTCCAGTGGAAAACAGAAGAAGAAATGGAAGCCATGCGCACCCCACAAGGAAACGAGGACTTAGCTGACGAACTCTCCGACGTCCTTGCTTACCTCCTCCAAATCGCCCACGATCACAACATCGATCTAAAGGAAGCCTTCTTAAGAAAGATGGAAAAAAGCGCCAAGAAGTATCCGATCGAGAAAGCACGGGGGAACAAGAAGAAGTACACAGAATATTAAGAAATATCGGCCAAAATAGGCCGTTTTTCTTTTGACGATGAGGGGGTGAGAGGGTATTATATACGCACCGATCCCAGCGCAAATAGCCTGGGTTTTGTTAGAAAGTATAATCTATGACCAAAGAACAAGAACGAGCTGAACTCCACAGAACGATTTGGCAGATCGCCAACGATTTGCGTGGTTCTGTAGATGGGTGGGATTTTAAGCAGTATGTGCTTGGAATGCTTTTTTACCGCTTCATCAGTGAGAATCTTACGAACTACATCAATGCCGACGAGCGACGTACAAATAAAGATTTTGACTACGTCACTCTTTCAGATAAGCAAGCCGAATTTGGGCGCGCAGACACGGTAAAAGAAAAAGGCTTTTATATTCTTCCAAGCGAGTTGTTTGTAAATGTGCAGAAGGAGGCTCGCAATGATGCAAACTTGAACGAGACATTAGCGAGTATATTTCGAAACATCGAGAACTCTGCCAAGGGTACTGAGAGCGAACAGGATCTCAAGGGATTGTTTGATGACCTTGATGTCAATGCTAATAAGCTCGGAGGGACGGTTGAGAGTCGAAATAAAAAGCTTGTAAAGCTTCTTAATGCCATTGGAGATCTTCGACTCGGTAACTACATCGATAACAACATCGATGCATTCGGTGATGCGTATGAGTATTTGATGACCATGTATGCCTCCAACGCTGGAAAATCCGGAGGCGAATTTTATACCCCCCAAGAAGTGAGTGAACTTCTTGCGAAAATAACAACTGTTGGAAAAACCGAGGTCAATAAAGTATACGATCCCGCATGTGGCTCTGGCTCACTTCTTTTAAAGTTTGCAAAGGTGCTTGGCAAAGACAATGTTCGACAAGGATTTTTTGGCCAGGAAATCAATCTCACAACCTACAACCTGTGTCGCATTAACATGTTTTTGCACGATATCAACTACAACAAGTTTAATATCGCTTATGGAGACACGTTACTTGAACCAAAACATTGGGATGATGAACCGTTCGATGCCATCGTCTCCAATCCTCCTTATTCAACAAATTGGGAGGGTGACGCCAATCCGCTATTAATTAACGACCCACGTTTTGCGCCTGCCGGTGTGCTCGCGCCAAAAAGTAAGGCGGATCTTGCCTTCACCATGCACATCCTGTCGTGGCTTTCCACAAGCGGGACCGCAGCAATTTTGGAATTCCCAGGAGTTCTCTATCGCGGAGGTGCTGAGAGGAAGATTCGTAAGTACCTCATCGACAACAACTACGTCGACACAGTCGTCCAGCTTGCACCCGATCTCTTTTTCGGAAACACGATCGCTGTTTGTATTATTGTTCTCAAGAAGAGCAAGAAGGACAACAAAACACTATTCATTGACGCGTCAAAAGAATTCGTTCGAAACGGCAACAAGAATAAACTTACAGATGAAAACATTAAGAGGATTCTTGATACATTTTCTGAACGCAAAGATGCTGAGCATTTCTCCAAGTTCGTCGACAACAAAGATATTGCCGAGAACGAGTACAATATTGCGGTATCGAGTTACGTTGAGCAAAAAGACACACGTGAGGTGGTTGATATCAAGGAGCTGAACCTGGAGATTGAGAAAATTGTGAGTCGTCAGCAAGAATTACGCATAGCCATTGACGAGATTGTGAAGGATATTGAAGGAGACAAATAGGATATGGATAAAGAACCAAACAATGAAATCATTATCTACACAGGCGACGGTGGCCAGCCGACTATTCAGGTTCGCATTGAGGGTGAGACGGTTTGGCTTACCATTGATCAGATGGCGGAGCTATTCAATAAAAGTCGGTCTACGATCAATGAGCATATTCTGAACATTTATGCTGAAAATGAGCTAAATGAAGTAAATTCCATGAAGAAAATCGGAAATCCCGATTTTTCTACAAAGCCTACGAATTACTACAATTTGGACGTAATCATTTCTGTTGGATATCGGGTTAAGTCTGTTGAAGGTACTCGGTTTCGACAATGGGCAACCGCACGGCTACGTGAGTATATTGTGAAAGGGTTTACGATGGATGATGAGCGTTTGAAGGGTAACGGTGGCGGGCAGTACTGGAAAGAAC
Organism: Candidatus Uhrbacteria bacterium CG10_big_fil_rev_8_21_14_0_10_48_16; assembly: GCA_002793515.1. Taxonomy (GTDB): domain Bacteria; phylum Patescibacteriota; class Patescibacteriia; order UBA9934; family GWF2-40-263; genus UBA12478. The sequence goes on along the minus strand of PFEU01000017.1, from coordinate 8,131 downwards.
TTCTTGATAGAATCAGGGACATTCGTTCCAGCGAGAAAGCCCTCTATCGTCAGGTTCTGGATTTGTACATGACAAGCACTGATTATGATCCAAAAGCACCGGAGACCGTTCAGTTTTTTAAGGTCGTACAAAATAAACTTCACTACGCAACGAATCAGCAAACAGCTGCAGAGACCATCTATCAACGTGTTGACGCCGAAAAAGATTTTTTAGGTCTCACAACATTTGCCGGGGCCATGCCGGTACTCTCGGAGATTGGTATCGCTAAAAACTATCTCACAGAAGATGAGCTATTCCGACTCAACCGTTTGGTGTCTGCTTTTTTTGACTTAGCAGAAATTAAAGCGCAGGAACATACTCCAATGCGTATGGCTGACTGGGTAGCCGAGTTAGATAAGTTTGCGGAGAATTTTGGTAAAGGTGTTTTAAAGGATGCTGGTAGCGTGAGCGCCAAACAAGCTAAGGAGAAAGCAATAAATGAGTATCGCAAGTACCAAGCCAAGACTCTCTCCCCGGTCGAGGAGACGTATTTGGAGAGTATCAAGGCGTTGGAGAAGAAGGTGGAAGGGAAGGTCAAAAAGAGTAAGAAAGAGTAGTTATGACATGGGAAGATGCATTCAAGACATCAGAGGAGGATATTATCCGAAATAAAAAAGACGGGGTTATTTACGTTGCCGATTTTCCAGGTGGAACGGGAAAATATATATCAATAATCGAAGCAGGAATTAATGCCGACTTAGATGTCAAGATTTCTTCAAGGATACACTTACGGATTACTTATCTTACCAACAACGAGAAGATAAACGGTGTTGAAGTCGCAAAAGTTGACGGCACGAAAATTGAAAAAATACATTTTTCTACTTTAGACTTTGAGCGGATACTTCAGCTCCTTTCTTTGTTTGCAGAGCTTGATCTTAAAGCTGTATCAAACAAGACAGTTGTATTTGATGAATCGATTATTAACGATTCAAACGAAGTGCAACGATTCCTTACTCTTATTGCATCTGATCCCGAAGGTAGAGATAAGATTAGTGAAATAGCGGAGCATTATGGTCTTATCAAGATAGGAGATATAGATTCTCTTATTCAAAAGAAGGAGGCTGTAGAGCGTTTTGATAAAATTTTGAATGATCCGGAGGAATTTGATGCATATAAAACAACACTTGCTGTCAGAAAAGATGAAGAAGTTTGGCAAAGGTTCTTCTCTCAAAATTCATGGATTCTCGGATCTGATTTCGTCGAAATACTTGATGAACGACATATCGACGTTGATAACATCACTGATTATCTTTTGAAATCATACGATGGGTTTGTTGATATCGTTGAATTAAAACTTCCCAATGCTCCATTTTGGACTTCCGAATTTATTCCAAGGAGTGAGTTGACTTCAGCAACAATGCAATGCAATCGATACATTTTACAAACGGAAAGAAAAATTAATGACTTGGAGTTTAACAAAAAAATTCAGCATACCCCGATCGTGAAACCTCGCATTACTCTTATTTATGGTCGATCGCTGTCCTGGGGTGAAGTAGAGAAAGAGGCATACAGAGTTTTAAACTCGAGCTATACAACTCTGAATGTCATTACTTATGACTATCTCTTGGAAAGAGCGAAACGTCTTGTCGGCGCTTCACAAGTAGAAGAAACAAGAGCTTCAGGTGTTGAGACAGAAGACATTCCGTTTTGATATGTCTCTAATAACAGAAGAATTCATTAGTATAGAAGAAGTCGCCAGGAAAATGCGGGCTGATCTGTGTTCCGTTTCGGACAAGAAGAAGATCGGGATTTTGTATGCATTTAACGGGACTGGCAAGACGCGACTCTCTAGTTTTTTTGATGATGAGTCGGGAACCTGCTTATCCTACAATGCTTTTTTTGAAGATTTATTCGTTTGGGATAATGCGAATTGTATTTTTCAAGTGGAATCAGACTCCAGAATCATTAGATTCATCATAGACCAGGGTTTGGAGGGGCAAATTACAGATTACTTTCAGAAGCTTATTGGATCAAAGATATTTCCTTCCTATGACTTTGTTGGTGGGGAGGTTACATTTAACTTTTCTCCAGGCGACGAACGTAGTGAAGACAATATCAAAATCTCTCGAGGTGAAGAGAGTTTGTTTATCTGGTCTGTTTTTTATACAGTTCTTCAAAATGTTTTACTAGCTCTGGGTACAAAGGAGGATGATCGAGAAACAGACCAATTCAACAATCTTGAACTTATTGTCATCGATGACCCTGTGTCATCAATAGACGACACAGGAATCATAACATTAGCTGTTGATTTGATTGATACAATTCGCTCTTTCGAAAGTAGTAGTATTAAGTTTTTAATAACAACTCACCACCCATTGCTTTTCAATGTTTTATTCAATGGGTTTTCTCGTGTAAAGGATTGTAAAGAAAAATCGTGGATCTTATTGCGGAGCGGTGCCAATTTAAAACTTAAAGAACAGGACGATTCACCATTTGGATATCATCATGTCATCAGGGAGACAATAACAGAAGCAATCGCCTTAAATAGTTTAGACAGGTATCATTTTAACCTCTTTCGAGGATTGCTAGAAAAGACAGCTAATTTTCTCGGTTATCGAAACTATACTGATTGCCTTGAAGGTCAAAATAAGGAGTCTATCAATCGACTTATCAATCTCTACAGTCATGGAAAGTTATCTGAACTTGAGAGTAAACATTTTCCAGATACTCATCAGGTCCTATTCGTGGAGGCATATAATGACTTTCTCGAAAGATTCAGGTGGAAAACATAAGATATGTTGAAATATATGAGTAAAATCGAAAAACTGATCGCCGAGCTGTGCCCGGAGGGGGTTGAGTTTAAGGAGTTGGGCAAGGTGTTGGATTATGAGCAACCAACGAAGTATTTGGTTGATTCGACAAAATACAGTGATGAATTTCACACACCCGTTTTAACCGCTGGTCAAACATTTATTCTTGGATATACGGATGAAACCGACGGTATTTATGATGCTAATCAAGATCAACCTGTCATAATTTTTGACGATTTCACGACGGCATTTCACTGGGTTGATTTTCATTTTAAGGTGAAATCTTCAGCCATGAAAATGTTGCGTCCTCAAATTGATGCGGACGTAGATTTTAGATTTATTTACTATGCGATGAAGTGCATTCACTACAAGCCCACAGACCATGCACGTCATTGGATTTCTCAGTATTCAAAATTCAAAATCCCCATTCCACCTCTCCCAATCCAAAAAGAAATTGTTCGTGTGCTAGACTCTTTTACGGAGTTAGAAGCGGAGTTAGAAGCGGAGTTAGAAGCGAGAAAGAAGCAGTACGAGTATTATCGAAATAGTCTTTTTAGCTCTGGACCAGATGTCGAAATGGGGAAAATTGGTGAAATGTCTGAATGCTTTGCAGGCGCTACTCCAAAGACAACCGAGAGGGTTTATTGGGAAAACGGAACAATACCATGGATGAGTTCTGGTGAAGTAAATTTTGGAACCATATCTAGTACAGAAAAAATGATAACTCAGTCTGGGTACGAAAACTGTAGCACCAAAATGGTGCCACCAAATACGGTTGTTGTTGCGCTTGCAGGTCAAGGAAAGACCCGAGGAATGGTAGCAATTACAAAAATTGAACTCTGCACTAATCAGTCACTTTGTTCTATCGTGCCTGATGAGCGGTTGAATCCTAAGTATCTCTATTACTATCTAAAGGGAAGGTATGATGATCTTAGAAGAATTTCGTCTGGTGACGGAACGCGAGGGGGTTTAAACTTATCCATGATAAAGCAATATGAGGTTCCCATCCCACCTCTCGCAGAACAAAACCGTATCGTCTCAATCCTCGACAAATTTGATGCGCTTGTGGATGATATTTCTATTGGTCTTCCGGCGGAGCTTGAGGCTCGACGGAAACAGTATGAATATTATCGAGGCCAGTTGCTGATGTTCAAAGAAAAAGAATATGACAGACAGTAAAAAGTACAACATGGTTGCGGAGAGCTCGCAGAGTACGGTGATGGCGGAATATACGGCGGATAAAAAACGAGCGGCGAGTTATCAAAGTGAGGATGAGCTTGAAAAGGCGTTCATCAAGCAACTCGAGAGTCAGGCGTATGAATATCTTGCAATCACCTCGGAAGGCGATTTAGTTTCGAATTTACGAGCGCAACTGGAAAAGTTGAATAATTTTGCGTTTACCGATTCTGAATGGGAACAGTTTTTTGCGTCAGAGATTACAAATTCAAATCAAGGCATTGAAGAGAAGACGGCGACCATTCAAGAGGACTATATTAAAAACCTTGCTCGAGAAGATGGCACGGTCAAGAACGTGTATCTTCTCAAGAAAGACAACATTCATGACAATCATTTACAAGTCGTGAATCAATACGCAACAGAGGACGGACAACGGTCCAATCGTTATGATGTGACGGTACTGGTAAACGGATTGCCACTCGTACACATTGAGCTCAAGCGTCGCGGGGTGGCTATTCAAGAGGCGTTTAATCAAATCAATCGTTATCAACGTGAAAGTTTTTGGGCATCGGCTGGATTGTTTGAGTACGTCCAGTTGTTTGTTATCTCAAACGGCACGCATACCAAGTACTACAGCAATACCACGCGCAAGGGACATTTGAAGGAATCGAGTGAAGGTTCTGTAAAGAAGGGTAAGCGAACGAGCAGCAGTTACGAATTTACCAGTTGGTGGGCGGACGCGACGAACCGACCAATCACGGATCTGATGGATTTTGCCAAGACGTTTTTTGCTAAGCACGCATTGTTGAATATTTTGACAAAGTATTGTGTCTTTACATCCGATCGTCTGTTACTTGCCATGCGTCCGTATCAGATTGTGGCGACGGAGCGCATTTTAAATCGCATTGAAACAAGTACAAACTACAAAAAACTCGGGACGTTTGAGGCAGGAGGATATGTTTGGCACACAACCGGTTCGGGGAAGACCCTTACAAGTTTTAAGACGGCACAGCTGGCAAGTAAACTGTCATTTGTCGACAAAGTGTTGTTCATTGTCGATCGCAAAGATTTGGACTATCAGACCATGGCTGAATACGACAAGTTTCAGAAGGGCGCGGCAAATAGCAATACAAGCACGGCGGTATTAGCTCGGCAGATGAGCGATCCGAACGCTCGTATCATCATTACAACGATTCAGAAGCTCGACAGATTCATTGGACGTAATGGTAAGCACGAGATTTTCAATGGGCACGTTGTTTTGATTTTCGACGAGTGTCATCGATCACAATTTGGAGACATGCATGACCGAATTACGAAAGCGTTTAAGCAATATCATCTTTTTGGATTCACCGGTACGCCTATTTTTGCTGCGAATGCGTCTTCAGGTGGTCGACCAGATTTGCGTACAACAGAACAAGCGTTTGGAGACAAGTTGCACACCTATACGATCGTGGATGCGATTGCTGATAAGAACGTTCTTCCGTTTAAGGTGGAGTACATTTCTACCGTGCGTGAAGCGGAGGATATTGAAGACCAACAAGTGAGAGATATTGACCGCGAGGCCATTCTCTCTGCACCGGAGCGCATTGAAAATGTGACTCGGTATATTCGGGAGCACTTTGACCAAAAAACAAAGCGGAATAAGTTCTATAAGGTGAAGGATCGCCGACTTGCCGGATTCAATTCGATTTTCGCCGTGTCCTCCATTGACGCCGCAAAAACGTATTACGCGGAGTTCAAGAAGCAACTCACAGATCAGCCGAGTGATAAGCGTCTAAAGGTTGCGCTCATTTATAGTTTTGGTGTGAATGACGAGGATGCGGACGGCATGATCGACGAAAACTCTGAAGATACAAGCGGACTGGATAAGAGCTCCCGTGATTTCTTGGAACGTGCGATTGAGGATTACAACGCAATGTTTGGAACCTCTTATGATACGTCGTCTGATAAGTTTCAGAATTACTATAAAGATTTAAGTTTGCGAGTAAAGAGTCGCGAAGTCGACGTGTTGATTGTTGTAAACATGTTTTTGACCGGTTTTGATGCAACAACATTGAACACGCTCTGGATTGATAAGAATCTTCGTCTACACGGCCTTTTGCAAGCGTTCTCACGTACGAACCGTATTTTGAACAGTGTGAAGACGTTTGGAAACATTGTTTGTTTCCGCAATCTTGAAAAAGTTACAAACGAGGCGATTGCTCTGTTCGGTGATAAAGAGGCAGGAGGAATTGTGTTGATGAAGTCGTACGAGGAATATTTCAATGGTTATAAAGATAGCGACAAAGAAGTTCGTGGATATACAAGTCTTATTGTGGAGTTGATGGAGAAATTTCCTGTCGCGGAGCGAATTATTGGCGAACAAGCACAAAAGGATTTTATCTGTCTATACGGTGCCATTTTGCGTGTGCGCAATATCCTGACAACGTTCGACGAATTTGCTGGAAGCGACATGTTGTCTGAACGTGACATTCAGGATTATCACAGCATGTACATCGACCTGTATCATGAGTTCCGTAAGTCAGTTGAAGGTGAAAAGGAGAACGTGAATGATGATGTCGTGTTCGAGATGGAGTTAATCAAGCAAGTTGAGATCAATATTGACTACGTCCTTGGACTCATCAAGAAATATCATGAGGATCATGTTCAAAATAAGGAATTGCTTCTTGATATCAATAAAGCTATTGATTCAAGCGTGGAGTTACGAAACAAGAGGGATTTGATCAATCAATTTATTGCAACGCTCGATGCTCAATCCATGGTGGATGAGGAGTGGAAGCGCTTTGTGAGCACACGAAAGAAGGAAGAGCTGGAAGAAATCATCTCAACTGAGAATCTTGATCATGATGCGACAGTTGCATTTGTGAATAGTGCATTACGAGATGGTGGAGTGGCCATCACGGGGACAGAGATTGCGAAAGTTTTGCCTCCAGTAAGTCGATTTTCTCCAACGGGAGAGCGTACAAAGATTCGTGAAAAGGTCATTGACAAGCTGACACGTTTCTTTGAAAAGTTTTTCGATATATCTTCTAGAGATCTTTAATCTGTATCATAAGAATTAGTCTGGAGTTTATTAATGCAAGATCTCCAGATGTCTTGAGTAGTGACTAAGACAGTATGCGTCCAAAAACAATTACCATTCATCTTCCAAATGGCGAGCCGGCGGGGATTAAGATTGCGGAGCTTACCTATCAGCTTATCCGCGCGTATGTCATTCCTCGTGAACTTTTGAATGAGGCAAAGAACCACGATGAGCTTTCAAAGCCAGCTCTTTATCTACTACTTTCCAAGGACGGAGAACAGGCGTATGTAGGAAAAAGCAGAGATTTTCTTGCGCGCATGCGTACACATGACGCGGATCTGAGTAAAGACTATTGGGATCTTGCGATTGCGTTTGTGACAAAAGATTCCTCGTTGGAAACAGGGGACGTTGGATATTTAGAGTCTATTGCTGTTGCACGAGTACAAGAAGCGAAGAGGACTAAATTGCACAATAGGATCGCACCTACAATGGATAATCTCCACGAATTTAGGATCTCAATGGTTGAGGGATTTTTTGAGGACGTCTGTTTGATCAGTGCTACGCTTGGGTTTCCGATTTTTGATGTGTTGAAAGAAGAGGAGATTCGTGAGAGTGAGATTTGGTACTGCAAGACAAACAAAACGGACGCGCGTGGAGTATTTGATGGGGGAAGCTTTACGGTCTTAGCTGGTTCTTCGATTGATGTACATCATGCAGAAAGTTTGGAACGTGATTTTCCTGGAGTGATACAACAAAGAAAAGAAATTTTCGCGTCACAAGGCGCAGAAAAGGACGGGGTCACAATTCTTTCATCCAATGTCAGTTTTAAAAGTCCCAACCAAGCCGGAGTATTCGCGGCAGGTCGAACCGTCAATGCTTGGACAACGTGGAAGAATGAAGAAGGAAAGACGATGGACGAGGTGTTGCGATAACAGCACCCCTCTCACCCAAGACTTTTGAAAGTTGACTCTTTTTTTCGTCTCTGGCACAGTTTCTTTAGATATGAAGAAGCGTTTTTCTCAATCCGTACCGGCACCGAAGCTTTCCATGATGGACAGCTTCGTTTGGCGTTTCTAATCGTTTGATTGAAAAGACACACAGAGCTGGTCGTCATGGTGACGGCCAGTTTTTCGTTCCAGCAACG
>PFEU01000012.1 GCA_002793515.1 Candidatus Uhrbacteria bacterium CG10_big_fil_rev_8_21_14_0_10_48_16 | reverse complement strand
TTTCAGGAGGCTCTCTGGCAACACCTGCACGCAGACCTCGTGGAGATTCAAGCAGATCGTCTTGAGCAAGTGTCCTGGGCCGGTTTCCTTCTTGACCGCCCAACGGTGAGAGAGAGGATGGTCGAGGTTGGGATGCCGATCGGTGCCTTCCAGATTCCTGGGATGCCTGTTGCGGTCACACCGCCCGTCGCGCGTGCAATCGCTGACGTTCAGCTCACGATGGGTCCCGTTGATTTGTGCGATACCCATGCGCAACGGTGGGATCGTCTGTCAGGGATCCTCACGGCGTCAGAGATGTTTGGTGTTTCTCCCACCAAGTTCATGATGGATGTTTCAGGGGCATCAGACTGGATTCTCCGTCTGTCGACCACATCCGAGCTTTTTCGAGCTCACCAGCGGGCGCGGATCGATGAAAAACATCCGGACGTTGTCCGTCGCTACGTCCAGGCATTGCGCACGACACTCAGTACGGCGATTGGAACCTATCATGGGTCGACAAGGTTCAACCTTTTCATCGACTTCCCGATGGGGGAGGCGTTCTGGGAGATGCGTGCCTGGTGGCTTCAAGAGGTAGAAGCTCAGATCGATCGGGTCTGGCCAGGTCAGGCGCAGGGGAGCCTCGCAACGGTCACGGTACAAGCCTGACCCGTCCCCACCAAGTACGTTGGTGGGCCTGCCCTCCGTAGCTCATTGAGCACGGAGGGATTTTTATTTGGCGATTTCTCTTTGGATCTGGTAGGATTTGTGCACTATGCGATATTCAAAGCTTTTTGGAAAAACAACGAAAGACGCTCCACATGATGCAGATTCAGCAAATGCACGTCTTCTCACACAGGGCGGTTTTGTGAGTCAGCTTACGGCTGGAGTCTATACGTATCTCCCGCTCGGTCTTCGCGTTCTCACAAAGATCAAAGCCATTGTTCGCGATGAGATGAATGCGTTAGGAGCACAAGAAGTGCTCATGCCAGCGCTTCATCCAAAGCATGTGTACGAAGCAACAGGTCGTTGGGATACCATTGACGTCATGTTTAAAGTTGATGGAGCTGGAGGAAAAGAATACGGGTTGAGCTCAACCGCTGAAGAGGTGATTACGCCACTTGTAAAGGAACATGTTCGATCGTATCGAGATTTTCCTGTGGCTCTGTATCAGATTCAAGATAAGTTTCGAAATGAGCCTCGAGCCAAATCCGGACTGTTGCGTGGTCGTGAATTCTCAATGAAAGACCTCTACAGTTTTCATACAACAGAAGAAGACTTTCTTGAGTTTTATGAAAAAGCCAAGGGGGCTTATTTAAACGTCTATCTACGCTGTGGTCTCAAAGCGATGATCGCGTCGGCCTCAGGGGGAGTTTTCACGGAAAAGCACAGTCATGAATTCCAAGTTCCAACAGAAGCAGGAGAGGATAAGATTTACATCGATAAGCAAACGAAGGAGGCATTGAACAAAGAAATCGTTCAAGAATCTGATTGGGAGAACACAGATAAGTACGATATCGTAAAATCGATTGAAGTGGGAAACATTTTTCCGTTGGAGTGTAAATTCTCAAAGGCGTTTGAACTCAAGACGCAGGGGTCTGACGGAGAGATGGTTGATATCATCATGGGGTGCTACGGGATTGGTCCATCGCGGGTGATGGGGTCGATTGTAGAGGTTCATCATGATGAGAAGGGCATCATTTGGCCAAAAGCGGTTGCGCCGTATCATGTCCATCTTGTGACGCTTCCTGCAAAGGAAGAGGAGATGAAGGAGCGTATTGAAACCACAGCTGTCTCACTGACGGAAGAGCTCGAACGCATGGGGATCGAAGTCCTTTGGGATGATCGGGAAGACGTTCGAGCGGGCGAGAAGTTTGCGGACGCGGATCTCATCGGAATTCCATTGCGTCTCGTGATCTCACAAAAGACGCTTGCAGAAGATTCCATTGAATGGAAGGAGCGTCATGAATCTGATGCACGATTGGTGAAATTGGAAGATGTCGGTGCTCAAGCAAGCGAATGGCTGGCAACACCAGAGAGACTTACTTCACACGAATAAAAAATGCGACTCCCACACGGGGGTCGTATTTTGATTTAAGGTTGGTCCATTGACAAATGTTATAAAATAGCTATGCTTAGTTTGTATGAATGCAAATTGCTTCCACAAAGAAATGATTCAGTCACTTGGAGTCGACTACACTCCTTGGGCTTTTTGTTTCTCGGGTCGCAATGTCTTGATTTGGTAATTTTCACCAAAAAATAAGGACAAAGACAACCCGGGAAACTGGGTTGTTTTAATTCAATCGACTTGAAATGGATGTGTCGCCCTGCATCTGGTTGTTTCAAGTCATCCCACGAAGGAGAAGCTATGACCGCACGTCACACGTACTATCTGTTCTTTGCGCTTATCTACATCGGACTGGGTTCAACCGTTACGGCTTATACGCCTTATCTACAGTCCATCGGACTGACGCTCGGAGAGATTGCTCTGGTGAACGCAATTTTTTGGACTGTCCTCATTGCGTCAGAACTTCCTACGGGCATGTTCGCTGATGGACGTTCACGTGCGTACTCATTGAAGATCGGCGGGCTCTTTTACAGCTTTGGGGCGTTTACGTACATCTTTGCGCATGATTTCTGGTCCGCAGCGGCTGGAGAGGCTCTCATCGCCATTGGTGGTGCGTTCGTGTCTGGGGCAGGAACGGCTTGGATCGCAGACGCACTGGCACGCGAGGGAAGTGAGAAGGAACTGCGTCAGGTCATCGCCACGGAATCTCTCATCAAGTCCATTCTGATGCTTCTGGGAGGATTCGCCGGTTCATTGATCGCACTCTATAGCTATCGACTGATCTGGGTTCCGTTTGCGGTGTCGGGGCTTCTTGCAAGTGTGATTGCTCACAAGCTGATGAACGGCAAGGGAGAGTCTCTCGAGTACGTCGGTGAGCTTCAGGCGTTTCGCTTATCCCTTGCCCATCTCATGAGGAGTCGCGCCCTGATGTGGGTGGTTGCGGCCCTGATTGTGTTCGGGGCAGTTGTTTCGTTCAATCAGTATTGGGCGCTCTACTTCATCCCGCAGGTTGGACAGGTTGGACTTTCATTCATCTGGCCTGTTATGTACCTCGGATTGATTGGGGCTTCACAAATCGTGCGCAAGCTCGATATTCCTCTTGGGTCAGAAGCGAAGATGATCGTGCTCGCGATCTTTTTGGCGGGGCTCGGGCTTCTTACAACGGCGGTGGCTCCGGGACTTTGGTTGTCTGTACCTGCGCTGGTCGTGCATGAACTTGGTCGAGGGTTCTTCCAACCGCTCACTGACTCATTCGTTCAACATCGCATCCACACGAGCTATCGTGCCACGTTCGGTTCGCTCCAGTCATTCTTGGGACGGATTGGATTCGCAGTGGTTCCCCTCGCCATCTACGTGTTCATCGCTGATGAGCCCAACACGCCCGCGACGATCAGTCAGGTCTGGATTGCTTGTGCAAGCTTCCTGATCCTGGGAGCCATTGCGCTATGGTTCACTCGTCCACGCAAAGACTAACTCATACAACCCAACCTCTCCTGAGGAAGGGTTGTTTTTCATCCAAACATGCTTTTTCTTCAACCAAGACGGGAGCTTTGCTCCCGTCTGATAAGAAAAATCCGCCGGGCGTGAGTGGCGGATGAGAACTAGTCCTCGTCGTATCGAGGTTCGTATGTGTGTCCACGGCGTGCGCAGGTCTTGTTCAGGCATTGCTGCGCGTGGTTGTAGTCGTGAGACGCCTGGAGTTCGGCCACACGAGTCTTGACCCACACTGTGGCCCCTTCTTCGCTCGGGAAGGCGGCGACGATCCGCGTGGTAACACGCGAGGTCTCGTGCTCCTTCCCGTCGGGAGAGAGCAGGAACACGTTGAAGAGGACAGGGTACTTCCCGTCGTCGAAGAGCGGGGGGCACTGCGTGTGCCAGGAGATGAGCACCCGGTCCTCCGGGAACACGGTCTGGCGTGTGCATTGTTCTCCCGGAACGTCAGCGACTATGAATCCCTCGAGGAACTTCTCGATCTCCTCGACGTGATCCTGGTAGAACCGGAACGGTGCACCGGCCGGCAGGTACGTCACGCTGAGTGCCATCTCCGAGAGACTGATCTCCGGGGCAGCCGGGAGGACCGCGGTTCGGGGTGGCTGGTATGGCGTGTTGCAGGCGTGCGTGTAGCTTTTGCTCGAACCCATCACCATGAGTTCGATGATGCCGACCCAGGCACGGGCCGTCTCACGAGCCCGTTGTGGCTGGCCGTACTCGATTTCCCACTCCGCTGAGGCCCACGCTTCTGCGAATCGCAGTTGCGTCTTCACGTAATCTTCGCGACTCGGATTGGACATGAGCACCTCCTTATCTTCACGATACGAGTCTCGTGTTTCATTGCCAATGGCACCTGTTGTCGGTTTCGACGACAAAGCCAAAGCAGACCTTTCGGCCTGCTTTTTTGTTTTGCTATTTAGATCGATCGTTTTCCTTTCAGGGTGTCTTTCAGCGCTTTTCCTGCTTTGAACTTTGGGACAAGAACAGAGGGAATGGTGATTTTCTGTGAGGGATTTTGAGGGTTCACTCCAATACGTCCTTTACGCATACGTGAACTAAACGTCCCAAAACCAGCAATCGTGACTTCTTCGCCGTTTACGAGGGTTCGTGTCACAATCTCCTCGAATGAGGCAATGAAGTCCTCTCCAAGTTTTTTTGACACATCCAGTTGTTCCGCAAGTTGTGCGGCTAAGTCAGCTTTGTTCATATTGCTGTGAGTCTAGCAAAGAAAGTGGCTTCTTACAAGGATTATTTTGCGTACTCAATTACCCGGGTTTCACGGATAATTGTGACTTTTACCTCTCCAGGATAGGAGAGCTCGGCCTCGATTTTGTTCGCGACGTCCTTGGCAAGGCGGTAGGCCGTGAGATCGTCGATTTTTTCTGGTTGAACAAACACACGAACCTCTCTTCCTGCCTGGATCGCATAGACTTTCTCAACCCCATCGAAGGATCCGGCGGTTCGTTCGAGGTCTTCCATGCGTTGAATGAACTGTTCAAGACTTTGTTTTCGAGCTCCAGGACGTGCTCCTGAGATCGCATCAGCGGCCTTCACAATAGCTCCCTCAATGGTACGAGGGCGATCTTCATGATGGGCGATCGATTGATAGCAAATTTCTTCAGGGAACCCGAACTTCTTCATGATGTTGTATCCGATTTCAGGATGTGCTCCTTGCATGTCGTGGTCGACGGCCTTTCCAATATCATGAAAGAGTCCTCCTTTTTTACAGATAAAGACATCTGCCCCGAGCTCTTCTGCGATCATTCCAGAAATCGTTCCAACTTCGATCGAATGCTGGAGGGCATTTTGTCCGTAACTGGTACGGTATCTCATGCGTCCCAAGATCGAAATGAGTTTTGGATCGATAGAAGAAACAGGAATTCCAAGTTTGTAGAGCGCATCTTCTCCCGCTTTTCGAAGGTCCTTTGCGATCGTCTTTTTTGCATTCGTAATGGCGTCCTCGATACGGGCCGGGTGAATCCGTCCGTCTTTAATGAGTTCATCCAGAGCGCGTTTGGCAACCTGTCGTCGAATAGGGGAGAACCCACTGACTGTGATCATGTTTGGTGTATCGTCAACAATAATCTCGGTTCCCGTAAGGGTTTCGATGGCTTTAATGTTTCGACCTTCCTTTCCAATGACACGTCCTTTCATCTCATCATTTGGAAGCTCAACGGACGTAGTTGTCGTGTCTGTGCACACACTTGAGGCGTAGCGCGTGAGGGCAAGGGAGAGGATTTTACGAGATTTTACCTCGAGTTCTTCCTCTGTCTCCTGTTCCAGTTTACGCAATCGACTCATGAGAGCATCTTGCGCATCACGCTCAACTTCTTTGAGAAGTTTTTGCTCAGCCTCTTCGCGGTTCATCTTGGCAACCTCTTGAAGCTTTGCGATCTGTTCCTCTTTAATCTGACGGATTTTGTCTTTAATGTTTTCGATCTCCTTTGTTTTTTCTTCGAGACCTGTTTTTTTGTCTTCGAATTCTAGAAGCTTCTGGTCGAACATGGATTCACGTTTTTCCAGTCGTCGTTGTTGGTCCTGGAGATCTCGTCGACGTGATTGTTCTTCTTGTTTCGCCTCTTCGATGATTTTCATCGCCTTTTCTTTGGCTTGGAGGAGGGCTTGTTGTTCGTGCGTTTTGGTCTCTTGAAGGACTTCTTGTTGCTTTGCTTTCGCATCAGCCAGCATGCGCTCGGCTCGTGCTTCTGCATGATCCCCTGATTTCTTCGCTTGGACTTTTCGTATCGCGTATCCTGCTCCAGACCCAAGGCCTAGGGCAACGATTGCGATGATGAATTGAGTTAACATAAAACTTCTCTACTTGGGAGAAGCTCGAATGGAGGGTCAGATTTTCCGAAAACGAATTACAACAACAATCCCTTTATTTGAAAAGAGATGAGACTTGAAACAGTGAGGTTTAAAGCGAAATGTTGCATAATAAGGGCGACTTTCGTGAAATCTGCGAGCTTCTTCCAGTGACTAATCATTAAGTTACGCGATCTCAGATTAACACTGAAAACCTCGTTTTGTCAAAGGGGAGATAACAGATCCTTCACAGGAACTAAGGCCTCTTCGACGCCCTCTTTTAGGGATTCAAGTGCGTGTGCTTGGTCAATGGTAAATGGACCAATGGAGGTTCGACGAAGTTCTTCAACATAGCCACCTCCTCCAAGAGCTTTTCCGAGGTCTCGAGCGATCGCTCGAATGTAGGTTCCCGTTGAGCAGTGAATCACAAGATCGATATGGACAGTATGATCCTGAACTGTTGGGGCGGAAATTGGTTTGATGGAGTAGATGGTGACGTTTCGTGGTTTTGCCTCGAGGGGTTTTCCTTCACGGGCAGCCTCATACATTTTCTTTCCTCCAATCTTAATGGCAGAATAGGTGGGGGGAATTTGTTCAATCTCGCCAATAAATTGTTTCAGAGCATCTTCGATCTCCTCTTCTCTCAAGTGGGGGTTAAGGGGGGTCGCTAGAATCTCTCCTTCCATATCATCCGTTGTTGAACTCGCCCCAAGGATAAACGTCGCTTCATAACGCTTATCGAGCCCCACCAAATTTTGCATTTCGCGTGTTGCCCCTCGACCAACACCAACAATAAGAAGACCTGTCGCAAACGGATCGAGTGTCCCAGCATGCCCCACACGACGCTCGCCCGTGAACCGTCTGACACGATTCACGACATCGTGGCTTGTCATACCAGCAGGTTTATCGATAAGGAGAAAACCTTCTTTTTGCGTGGTTTCTTGGTTGATTACTTGACTTTTTGGCATAATTCATTTATAGTTTAGCGTCATTTTGACCGTAGCGACAAGTGCCTTTGTGAGCGTTTGTCGCTGTGGTTAAGGAGAACTACTCGCACATAGGGTGTGGGATAGGGAGCCATCACAGCAGGAGTACAGTATGTCACTCGCCAATCAGGTGGTTCAGTTCCTGCTCGAGCTCGGCTCGGGCCAGCCCTGGGGTCGTCTCCCCGTCGCGCAGATGCTTGGGGACATGACCCGAGTAAAGGCCGAGTTCACCCGCTTCCTCGAGAACGGTGGTCGGGTGATCGTCCAGAAGCGTACCTTCCCTCTCTGGCGAACGGTCATGCTCGGCCGGCACCAGACCCCTGAGGCCTACCTCGAGTCCATCGAGGGACGTGGCCGTGTGCCCAACCGTTGGGTCCGCGACATCGCGGCCAAGACCGTCTGCTCCCAGCAGGAGATCGACCTCCCGCTCGTGGACGTCAGCGGAGCCGACCTCGGCTTCACGGAGGTCTACACCTACGCTCAGTTCCTCGAGCGAGCTGCCAGGTTCTGCCTCTACCGGTGTCCTGCTGAAACAGGCCTCGCCCTCGCCGACCAGTTCGATGACCAGCCCAAGGGCGACTACCGTCGCATCGGTATGGAAGGAATCACGGACTCCGACGGCGGCCTGGACGTCTTCTACGTCTACCACGGCGAGGACGGCCTGGGGCTCAAGACCTACCACGGTCACCCCGCCTACCAGTGGCTTCCTGGGTTCCGGTGGGTCCTCACGTCTCGCAAGCCCTAGCCCTTAGGACTAAGACCCTGTGCCATGCTCTGGCACTTGGATCCTTAGTCCTTTTTCTTTTTGTCTTGTAAACTAGCTGTGGTACTAGGCGAATATGCCAGTGGCTAAGGTTGCTGACTGCCGAATCTAGCACTTCTGCACTGAGAATATCTTCAATCATGGTTGTAGGTAGTGGGTGCAGAAGTTGTTCAAAAATGAAGATGCTTGGCGCAGGCATCTAGGTGAGTAACCAAATCACGAATTCGATACAGCTCAGAGAGGAATCAACGGGCGGTGTTCTGGAAGGTTGCCTGCGCATTTGTGACGGACTCCGACGGCGACCTGAACGTCTTCTACGTCTACCACGACGAGGACGGCCTGAGGCTCAAGACCAACAACGGTCACCCCGACAACCAGTGGAATCCTGGGGACCGGTGGGTCCTCACGACTCGCAACCCTCTTCATTTCTCTCCGGACGCATTGTTTGGGGAGTTTTGTTTTGGGATGAGAGAACCGTGCCACGCACCCAGCATCTTCCCAACTTCGGAGAGTTTTTCTGATAATGCGATGTACTTCTTATTATCGAGTGACTTGGTCTCCCATAAAACCAGAAGTAAAATTTTTACCGCATCGAGTTTTCGGATGGCGACTCGTACGTATGGCAGTTTATCAGCTTTTGGCGTGAACCCAGCCGTGCTTGTCATTTCTATGACTTCGATCAGGATCGCATCAATACGTGAGGCAAGCGTATGTCGGTGGATTTTTGGAATGCTCGGATAATATTCAAACCAAACAAGATATGCCTGTTTCAATTTTTGCAAGACCGGAAGAA
>PFEU01000029.1 GCA_002793515.1 Candidatus Uhrbacteria bacterium CG10_big_fil_rev_8_21_14_0_10_48_16 | reverse complement strand
TTGAGTTTCTCGAGGTACCCCGACTCCTTCGCCACAATGACGAATAGTTCTCCTACTGGACGTGTCCGGGCATCCTCTTGGAAACCTTTTATCTGCGTTAAGAGGTTATTGAGGAGCACTTGTTCCTCCAGCGAAACTTCTTGAAGCGTCGCAACCTGCTCGCATGCTTCAAAAAGGGACTTCCCCATTTTCAACGCTAGGCGATTTAGCTCCATGATCGTGCGATCAGATATTCCGGACAGCGATGAAGTCAGGAGGCGATACATGCTGGCACTATCAAAGGGTGTATCGATGACACGCAAATAGGCCATGAGATCAAGAATCGGTCGCTTTGTATACAATCCACTCAATGCGAGAAATTGATAAGGAATTCCATGTCGATCCAGAGCCGTGGCGAAATCTGTCCCTGCCGTGTTTGAACGCACAAGAATCGCGAAGTCGCTCCATACAGTTTCTGTTTCCGCCTCGCGAAGCTTTACTATCTGGTCAACAACTCGTGTGACCTCTTCTGCCAGAGTTGGGGCATGGAAGTGTTCTACCTCAGCGGTATATTCAAGCATGCCCTCTAATTTCTTGGAGAGCTTTCTTTCCTCAGATGCTTCAAGCCGGTGTGGATTGTTATGTTGAATAAACGCATGGGCGGTATCAAGAATTTTTTGGGCAGATCGATAATTTTTTGTCAGAACAACACGTTTTGATTCTGGAAAATCTTTTTCGAATGTGAGGATATTTGTGAGAGAGGCGCCTCGAAATTTATAGATCGATTGATCATCGTCTCCTACGATTGTCAGATTTCTTAGGGGTTCGGCAATCTCCTTTACGATCTGATACTGCGCATCATTGGTATCCTGGAACTCATCCACGAGAATAAACTTATACTGTTCACGAATCTTTTTACGAATTGCTGGTCGTTTTCTCAGTAGCTGAAGTGTGTAGAGCATGAGATCTCCAAAATCTAGCGCATCATTCTCGTGCAAGATCTCCTGATAGGTTGTATAGGCTCTTGCAAGCTCCTCCAGTCGCCTCTGTTCACTCAGTTCCACCTCGTCGGTCTCATCGAACTCAGGTGCCATTCGTTTTGCCTCCACGAAGGCCTGATAGTCAACGGCGTCAATTCCAAGGTCCTTTGCTCGTGAAAAGTGTGTGAGGAGTGACTTGATGTACTTGGTCGGGTTTCCTAACGGACGGTAGTGATCAAGTTCAAAACGATCGAAATTTTGTCGTGTCAGAAGCCAGGCATCGAGCTCTGTCATCAGGCGGACATCTCGTGACAGTCCAATTTCCGCGCCATATTGCCTTAACAGTTTTTCCGCAAACGCATGGAAGGTTGAAATTTGAAGATCGATATATCCATATGGTAGGAGGGCATCAACGCGTTCCTCCATTTCAGACGATGCTTTCTCGGTAAAGGTCAGGGCGAGAATCTCTTCAGGCTTCGCATGCCCCTGCATAATCAGCCAGGCAATACGATGGGTGACGACCGTGGTCTTCCCCGTCCCAGCACCCGCCACAATCATAAGAGGTCCTTCCGTGTGTGTGACTGCTTCACGCTGTTCAGGGTTCAGTTTTGCGAGTAAATCATGACTCATAATTGTGTATAGCTTATCATAAAATTCCTCATTTAAATTCGACCCCTAGAGCACACTATTCGTATTTTTTGGACGCTTGAACGAAACAACCCGACCAGACGGCCGAGTTGCTTCCTATTTTTACATGTCTGTTCCTGAGTAACTCAGGTTGAGGGACTTATTACACAGTGGAAAGTCCGGGACGATGTTCCCTGGCCCTAGTTCTGCAAACAATGCCCAGTTGCAAAATGACGGATCGCGAGGCATGCAGCGCTCCACTTTCCCCTCCTTGAGGTGCACTGCGGTTAGAATCTCACCACGCCACGATTCGACCGCACCCAGAGCTGAACCGTCTTGAAGTTGTACGTCCACGGCTACGGGGGTGTCCTGATGCAGGTGAAGGGCCTCTTGAAGGATCCTCAACGAAATGTCTAGCTCATCGATACGACAACGATAACGGGCATAAACATCGCCACTCACAGCTGAAACGATCTTCCAGGAAACTTCAGGATAGCCGGCGTAGGGGTGATGTGAACGAACATCGCGCATCACACCGGAGGCACGAGCTGGAAGGCCAACGGCTCCGTAGGCGATAGCTGCGTCGTGTTTCAACACGCCACTTGTTTCTAAACGCTCGCGTAGACCATCGGACTGCATGGCCATCTTTATCAATTCTTGCATTTCCTTCACGGCCTCTGTCACCACACGATCAATAAGATCACTCTCCTCTTTGGACCAGTCACGTGTCACACCACCGGGCACGATCGCTCCGCGCCAGAATCGATTCCCAAGGATATCCTGCGAAAGGCGTATAAGCCTTTCTTTTATGCGGAACCCATTTGCAGCCATGAGAGTATAACCCGTTCCCATACCTGCGATATTAGCGAGGTCGTGAATGTGCATGGTAATACGTTCAAGTTCACACAGGGCTACGCGGATGGCGTTCGCCCGAGAAGGAACAGACACGCCTGAAATCTTTTCAATGGCCTGGCAAAATGCGAGCGTGTGAGATGCGGCCATGTCACCCGACAATCGCTCAATGAATGGCAGCGCTTCGGTCGGCGTTTTCCCCTCAAGCAATTTCTCGACCCCCTTGTGGGTGAAGAATAGCTTGCCCTCTAGCGTGATAATACGCTCACCAGCGACATTGAATCTAAAGTGCCCAGGTTCGATGATACCTGCGTGGATCGGCCCCACGGGAATTTCGTAGATCCCCTCCCCTTGCACATGATGCATTGGGTATGGAACCTGAGCGTGATCGAGCTTCGTATTCCAAGCAAAGTCTTTTCGCAAAGGGTGGGTTCCTTCGGGAATGTTTTCGTGATGCACTAATCGACGGGGGTCTGGGTGGCCTTCGGCAACGATACCGAACATGTCCTGAAGATAGCGCTCGTACCAATGAGACGCCATCATGGTCGTGGTCAAAGATGGGTAAGCTGGACTCTCTGAAGACACAGATGTCGAGATCACAATCCACTTTGCCTCTTCGTCGATCGACAACACCGCATGAACACCAAAAGTTCCCAGCTCTTTACGGTTGTCGGTGCCATAGACAAGAGAGAGAGGGAGTCCTAATCCCAGGTGGAGCTTTTCTACGAGAGCAGAAAACTCCGAGGGCTCCACTTGGCAATGTGTCTCATCTCCTCGTGCGTTAGCATTAGAGGGGAGAAGTTGTGAAATCTGTTGATACGTCATAGAGGGAAAATCGAACTGCTAATTCCAGAAAGAACTGTCCATCCGTCTCCAAACAACACCCAGATACCAAACACAAGTCCGATTGCCAGTTGGAGCGACATGACCGTGTGTGTAAGATTCCATGTTTCAACCGGTGTGTCTTGCTTCTCTTCTGGGACGACAGGGCCGAACAACATCTCAAACAAGTGTTTGAGCAAACCCAATCCTGCTAGGGTAATTCCCAAGACAGCTAAGGCTGTAAGGATTGGGCTTACGGTCATTCCTAGTCCCACTAAGACAAACTCACTCAGGAACAATCCTGTTGGCGGGACTGCAATAAGGAACAGAGTTGCAATGAGAAAGAGGGATCCAGTTCGTGGAGCGCGACGCATGACATCGTGCACAAGGTGGAACTTGGTTGACTCAAACCGCTGGAGTAACTCGCCGGCTCCAAAGAACAGAGTTGATTTAGCGAGCGTGTGTCCGATCATATGAACAGTAAAGGCAACCATCCCTACAGGTCCGAGGCCGACCAAAAACGCCATGATCCCCATGTGCTCCACAGTGGAATAGGCCAGCATACGCTTGTAATTGCGCTGAATGA
Source organism: Candidatus Uhrbacteria bacterium CG10_big_fil_rev_8_21_14_0_10_48_16 (assembly GCA_002793515.1). Classification (GTDB taxonomy): domain Bacteria; phylum Patescibacteriota; class Patescibacteriia; order UBA9934; family GWF2-40-263; genus UBA12478. The sequence goes on along the minus strand of PFEU01000029.1, from coordinate 5,103 downwards.
GCAGAATGATCGCTGGGAGCATGATCGTCAGAACACCAAACAGGAGAAAAAACTGATTTGTCCAGTCACTTGATCCAAGCGTTTGATCGACGATGTTCTTAAATCGCAACAAGGTAAAAAAGGCAACGTTTAGCAGAATTCCGGAAAGCATGGCCGAGACCGGAGCCGGTGTTTTACTGTGCGCATCCGGTAGCCAGGTGTGCATAGGTACTAATCCGATCTTGGTTCCAAATCCGATAAACAAAAAAACAAACGACCACATGACAATGCCAGGGTTCATGGATGGCGCCACATCCGAAAGAAAATTAATTCGAAATGCTTCTGCCTCATGCAAACCTGCTGCTGAACCCGCATAGCCCATGACAAGAATACCAAACAATCCCAAGGCGATTCCTGTTGAACACAGCATGATATATTTCCACGCTGCTTCCATAGAAGACTTCTTTCCATAAAAGGAAACAAGCATGGTGGTGGAAAGCGTTGTGGCCTCGAGCGCCACCCAGAGGAGTCCGACATTGTTGGCAAAAATAGCCACTAACATGGACAGAACAAAGAGTGGAACGCTCAACATATAAAGCCGTATCTGGTGCAATGTCAGGATTCCCTTGCGAATCTCCACGTCGAGGTAGTGATAGCTCACAAGCATGGCACAGGCATAGAGCCACGCCACAAGCGAAGCCATCAAGGAAGAAAATCGATTAACCTCCCACCAAGAAGACTGTAGGCCTGGCGCGATGCCAAACAAGATAGGAACCGTGAACCAGCTGATACTGACCAAGGTGATAACAGAAACAAGAAGACCCACCCATCGCAGAGCTCGTTCATTCATACGTGGGTGCAGGCACACCAAGGAGGCGGCCAGGAGAATTCCAAAGAGAAGAAATAATGCCATACTAGTCCGTCAGCTCACTTAGGTGAGACGTATCATGTGTTCCTAGAAGATTTTGTACACGTTGGCTTAAAGTCGCCATGAGGATGGCACCAATGAGCACGGCTGAATACACCCCGAATTCGATCGCAACAGGAATGCCACCCAAAGCACTGAGAGAAAAAGCGGCGATCCCATTTTCTAGAACAAGGAAACCGATCATTTGAGACAATAAGTCTTTTCGAATAATCATCATAACCAGTCCGACCAAAATGACTCCAAAGGAGATTGGAAGAAGTGCGGGTGTCTGGATCATATTATTCATCTGATACAGCGGTGAGTGGAGCGCGAGAGAAATACCCGATCCAAATACTCCTATCCCAACGAACCAACTTGCGGATGGACGTAGGGATGAAACGAGTCGAAGCGATGCACCCGAACGTTCTGCCATGCGCTTAATGACGAACGGAACAAGCAACGCTTTCACTGCCACAACAGCAACTGCCACGGGGATGAGATGTACTCCACCCCCCTCTAATGCAAGCCCAATTGCCAGACCACCCAGTGCTACAGATGAGAGTGCATAAAACCGCAGGAGACTTGGCAAACGCATCAGTGTGAAACACGTAAGTGTTTCTCCGACAAACAGAACAAGCATGAGGAGTGAAAACAATGAGTTCGTCATATGATGAAGATGAGAATCAAACCAGCTAATGCAAGGAAGAATGCGATGCTCATGTACTCCTGCATACGGAAAAAGCGCATCTTGGCTATTGTTGACTCGAAAAGGGCCAAGGCAAAGGATCCTATGACGACCGTTGTGAGGAGGCCTGCACCTACAAGATTACCTAGAATCAGCAGAAAAACTGTGAGCTTAATTGAGGAGGCATACTCAAGCATTGCTAAATACGGACCGGAATATTCCAACACCATTGCCTCGTGCACCATGGTGAGCTCAAGGTGCGTCGCTGGGTTATCAACTGGGTACCGGGCGTTTTCTGCCAAGACAATCAATACAAGGGCCACAAAGCTTAATAAAAGTGCTGGATGCGAGATCACAGTGATACCGTTTCCAAAGATATCTTGGAGGGAAGAACTTCCAGCTACGCTAGCAAAGGTGGCAAAGGTGATTAACGTTGTGGGTTCAATGAGCGCTGCGATCGTCATCTCCCGACTGGCCCCCATCCCCCCAAACGCCGTGGCAGCATCAAGTCCACCCAAGACAAGGAACACGGAGCTCAGTGCCAACACACCAGCCAAGACAAACAGATCTACTTGGGGAATGCCACCACTTGGAAACACGATCGGCAGCGTGAGACTTAAAAAAAGTGCTATCCCTAAAACAACAAACGGGACACATCGAAAGACCCAGGAACGACTCTCAGAAATAACGTTTTCTTTTTTGAGGGTCGTCAACAAGGTAAAGTACACAAGCCAAGGAGCGGCTCCATGACGGCCCTGCAGACGTGCCTTGAACCACCGAACCAGCCCAGTGACCAATGGTGCAAGTGCGAGAACGACGATTCCCTGAATAAAAACGGCTATCGTTAAACTCATAAAGCAACCCAAATGGTTAAGATGAGAGTGAGGAACATCAGCAACAAATAGAATCGAATGTTTCCGCTTTGAATTTTCTTCACCTGCTCTGCCATCCCGATAATGAAACGTCCTAATGGGACATAACCGTAATCCATCCAGATAGATCGCAGATCCACGGTGGCTGTGCGTGTGGTAATCCATGGATTGGTCGCCACGACGGGTTGCGCAACGAGAGTCTTCTTTGTCTTCAGAATCAAACGGAAGAAGAAACGAATAGGTGCACTAAATGCGGTCGCTGTGTACTCCATGGATGCATCAATTGGCTGACCGCAATCCCAACCATGGTAGATGCGCTCATGCGCAGTACGGCTGAAAATCCGTCGTAAGATCCACACAACAAAGACACATCCCAACAACAACCAGAAGATGAGTGACGGTTGTATCGTTGCGGATCCAACCGTTATCTCTGCTGGAGAGGAAACAAGAACACTCGCTCCAATCAAAGAAAGGACCGTAGGTGCATAGAGTCCCAATCCAAGTGCAAGGAAGGCGAGAATTGCGACACTGAAGAGTTCTCCAGCTCGAGGCTTCTCGTGAACCTCTCTAGCCGCCTCACTACGTGGCTCCGCCAACATAGAGATTGCAAACAACTTCACCATAGCAAAAATTGCAAGTCCACCAACGAGCGCAATAACGGCAAAGGTTAAAATGAGAACGATAGTAACGAATAGATTCTGCGATGAGAAATTCTGCAGTATACTCTGGAAGAATATCCACTCACCAAAAAACGGAGCAAACGGTGGCAACGACGCAGCAGCCAAACAGAGAACGAAAAACACCATTGAGAACAGTGGCATCTGACGCGCGAGTCCACCCATCTTTTCGAGATCACGGGAGTGCACTGCACGTACAATGAGACCGGAGGCAAGAAATAATCCAGACTTAAATATGGCATGGGCGATCGCAAAGAAGATCGCAGCAATGAGGGCTGTCTGATAAAGTCCCTCCAACCCTTGTGACTGAGCAAAAAAAGCAACGCCGAGCATGGTAAAAATCAAACCAATGTTCTCGATGCTACTAAAAGCGAGTGTTCTCTTGAAGTCACGTTCGACCACAGCATAAAGTACTCCGTACAGTGCGCTCAAAAGTCCAAATCCGAGAATGAACAAGGAGGCGGTTGCTCCGATCGGTGGGAGAATAAATAACAAGACACGCAGGAATCCATATAAAGCTACCTTGAGCATGATGCCTGACATGAGCGCTGAGATGTGACTGGGGGCAGCAGGATGAGCCTCAGGTAACCAAACATGGAATGGAACCAACCCTGCTTTTGAACCAAAGCCAAAGAAGAACAATCCAAAGCACACGGAGAGAATCCATAGAGGAGCCGAGGCTGCAAGTGCAGCGAGCTGTTCAAAATCCGCAAAGAAGAAGCCTTGTGCGAGTAATAGAAATCCGATAAGGAGAGCTCCTGCTCCTAGATGTGTCATAACCAAATATAACAGAGCTGCTTTGACAGATTCATGAGATCGATCACTTACAACAAGAAAAAAGGAAGCGAGGGACATCGTTTCCCAACCAAGCATGAAGGCCATGGGGCTTTGAGAGACAACTACCAACTGCATCCCTAGAACAAACGTTGCGACCAGAGCATTAAGACTTTGAAGGTGATAGGTTTCTTGGTATGAAGCAAGGTAGGGTACGGCGTACAGAGCACTCAAAAAACTCACCAGAGAAATAAGCAGGAAAAAAACAGCACCGTAGGGATCAAGTTGAAACACAGGAAAAAATTCTGACGAGGCAAGACCGAAATACAAAACTGTCTGTGGTGCAAGAAGTACTTTGAAACTCGCCAGCATCCCCAGAACTCCTGAAACAAGAAGGAGTCCTTGTGAGAGTTTGTGAAACACGAGCGATCGTCCACCCAAGGCACAAATACCTGAAAATAGAGTGAACAGCAAACTTGCGAAAAGAAGATTCTGGCTAAACAGCGACATAGGTTATGGATTCTTCTTAAGGATGCTCATGAGTGCCACCAATATGTCCGTTGGTGATGGAGGATCACCAGGAATTTTCAGGTGCACGGGAATAACATGTTCAACAGCTCCAACGACCGCATACGAATCTTTCCAGATCCCGCCTGTACAAGCTCCATCCCCTACTGCCACGACAATGCAGGGCTGTGGTGCTGCTTCATACGTCGATCGAACCGCCCTTTCTAAATTTCTAGTTATAGGTCCTGTGACAAATAACATATCTGCATGTCGAGGTGACGCAACGAAAGACAATCCGAAACGTTCAATGTCATAGTAGGCATTACTCAAAGCTGTCAACTCGATTTCTTCTGCATTTGTTGAACCACCGTCAACAGCTCGGATACGGAGCGATCGGCCACCGTAAAGCGAACTGATCATCTGCTTCAACTCCTGACCGGCAGATTCAAATTCAACATCTTTTCCCAAAAACTGGGCTTTCCTCTCGGTGATGCGGGGACCAAGAAATAGCGTCTGTAAAAGCTTGAGAATATACATATTGAAACAGCAAGATTATATACCCCTCGGATAAAATTGAAAAGCTACCTGTCCTAGCCAGAAATTATAATAAAGAGCTAATACAACTTCCGTGTTGGTTTTTGCCCCTGTCTAAGAGCCAGATACCAGGCAGCGAGAATGAGCTTTCTTTGAAGTGAGAACCCT
>PFEU01000015.1 GCA_002793515.1 Candidatus Uhrbacteria bacterium CG10_big_fil_rev_8_21_14_0_10_48_16 | reverse complement strand
TCTTACAAAATAATGACTAACATCTGTGCCAGACCCCAGATGCGGGTGACGCTCCGTCCGGCAGACCACATGCGCGGAGACTGCGTGCGGTACGCCAGGAAGCGTGCCTGCGTGCGGTCACGTGCGAGTTTGATCCCTTCGCGCACGAGACCGGACTTCTGGAAGCGAGGTCGGATCATCATTCCGCCTCCACACAGAAGGTCGTCGAAGTGCTTGAAGAGCGTGAACCCCGCGATCTGCCCGTCTGCGTCGAGGAACTGGAATCCGAAGTGGCACGCATCAAGATGCTCTTCCACATCCAGACTCAGAGCCGGGTCGATGGGCTGACCGAATCCCTCAGAAGCGGACACGATGGCGTGCTCACGAGAGGGAAGCGAGTCGAGCAGGCGAACACGGATCTGTTCGCCGGTACGGGTCGTGAGAGAGATGGGTCTTGTGGTCATGCGACGCTCCGAATAAAAACAACCCTCCCTGAGTGGAAAGGCTGTTTGGACAGCACGAATCTCTGCTCAGGGATTATTCCGTGAGTTGAGTTCGCCAGGCCTTGGTAAGGCCCGTTGGACGTTTCGTGCTTAAAATCATATCGATGATACGGCGGAATCCGCCTTGAGGGTTTCTCAGCATGCGTGAACCGCGCGTGACGGTCGCAACTCCCACCCCAAGGGTTTGGGAGATTTCGCGCTGAGGGGTGCCTCGATAAAGTTCTTTGATAATCTGCCATCGTTGAGCCATGGCTGTGAGTTCTTCGGGGGTAAGCAAGTCCTCAAGAAGGGCAGGGAGAACCGTTGGGTCCTCATCGGCAAGCTGTATGAGATGGACAAGATCTTCCCGCCAATCTGTTGGAGTAGACATAGTGTACTTGTACATTAGTACACCTCTTCTTGTGTGTCAAGGGTTTCTAAAAATGCTCGTACCCCTTCCTCTGTGGATGGATCGATGGCAAGAAGTTGTTCCGCAATTCTTCGTGCTCCTTCGTCGTCTCCCGCCATGTGGTAGGACGTGGCGAGGGTGGTGTAGAGATCAAAATCGTAGGGCAAGCGTTCGATGGCAAGCGTGAAGAGGGCAATATTGGATTCCCAATCTCCTATCTCGGCATAGTAGTTTGAGAGAAGGCTCACAACCGTTACGTAGGAAGGGAGAAACTGAAAATCCTTTTCAAGCGCACGACGCAGATAGAGGGCGCCTTGTTCCTTTTCTCCTGTTTGGAAATACAACATGCCTAAGGTTCCCATAGCGAGGGCATTCGAGGGAGCAATACGCACGGCTTGTTCAATCGTGTCGATCGCGGATTCCCATTCATTGTTTTGTTGATAGACTTGGCTCAGAAGAAAGAGGGACTCGATGCGATTTGGCGCAAGGGCAATCGACCGTTGAGCTAAGGTGAAGGCCTCATCTGAAACGGGCTTTGCTTTTAATCGGGCTTCAAAGATCAGGGTACCAATACGTTCATTGAGGTACTCCATATGTTGCGGGTGTCGTGCAATCGCACGCTCCTGCGCTTCGTAGGTCAGATGAAAGAGTTCCGTATAAAACGATGCATTTCGAACATTGGCATCTATCGCTTGTTGTAAGAGGTCATAGCGGTTTCGCGCGGTGAGGTGGTGATCAAACGCCATCCAAGAGGTCCCAATCTTTGCGGTATCCTCAAGGGCAAGCTCCCAATTTTTGTGCTTTACCGCATCTTGAGACTCCATGGCGTAGAAGAGATCATGCAACATGGGAGCATAGAAGAACACGATGAGAGCGACCGTCCCGACCCCGCCAAGAATCAAAATCGGAAGCGCTTTTTTGGAGAGAGGGATTGCTCCTGTGGGGGCACGATCCTTCTCAAATAAGAGCACCGTATAGGCAAGAAGAAACGCAAAAGGGATTTGTGAATCAAGGAGGTCAAAGAGAAAGAATGCTTGGACGAGATAGGCTATGACGGCTCCGATCAACAGAAGAGGAGTCCATGAGTCGTTCTCTTTACGTATGGATTGCCTGAGTGCGTAGAGCATCAGTCCAATCAGCGTGAGATAGCTCACCAAGGAGAGCAATCCTCCGGTAGAGAGGATTTCGAAAAACGCATTATGGGGCTTGTCGATCCAAAAGTTCGAAAATTCATAGAGAGCAGGATCGAAATGTGAGGTACTTGTTTGGTAGAAGTTCTCGTAGCCGTTTCCAAGAATCGGGTGTTCCTTCCATCCCTTCCAAGACATGTTCCAGTAGGCAAATCGTTCGACACCGGTGTCTGTGAATAGGTGCGTAAATCGGTAGAGTTCCGTGTCGGGTTGAGCGATCGTGCGAGCAATGCCAAATGATCCGGTGAGGAGGATGAGAAACACGAGTGCGCTTAAGATGAGCCGGCGACGTGTTTTTGTGGTTGAGGTGAAGACGACTCGAAGGGTGATCGTGAGAAGTATTCCAATGATGATCGCAAGAAATGCTCCCCGTGTTCCCGTTGTCAGGATGGCAAGGAAGGTGAGAACAGTTGCTCCTTGGAAAAGGCGTTTGTATTTTTTAGATGTTTCGGATAGGGATCGTGCTATCGCCAAAAACAAGGGAATCACTAAAAAGGAGGCAAAGAAGGCAGGGTTTCCAAACACGCTACTACTTCGTGACTCAAAGCCTGCGGAGAGAGGGGTGAGAATATTCAGATATTCGAGAATTCCGTGGAGACTGGCAATACTCGCAAGAAGGATGAACGTGGTAGAAACAGAGCGGAAAAATTTTTCACGATCGAATTTTAGCAACGCAAAAAGGTACAAGGTAAAAAGAAAGAGGTGGAGCTGAAGAATGAGTCCTCCGATACGGGCTTCGTTTCCAAAAAAACTATTCCATGGATCCACGCCAAATACCGCACTGATGAGACGAATCCCCAGATAGAATATGACGGCAAGAAGGAGAGGATTCCCTTTGTCTGGAAACAGTGAGCGTTCTTGCTTGATCCAAGAGAGATAAAATGGAAGCGTGATCGCAACGAGTGCGCTAAACGCCAGGAACGTTGGAGCCTGAAATGGGGTGAGTACGAACGGGGCAAATAACAGAGGCGTACAGCAGGTGGCGATGGTGAGCCAACGCACAATCTGTGCATGAGAGGGAATGGTCATATGAAGGGATGGTAACATGAGAAAGAGGATGTTTCTATGGATATCTCCCCCATAGTATGAAAACTTTGGTATCATGCGGTCACTATGTACATCACAAAAACGGATTATCTTGAATATACCTTTTGTCGGAAGAATTTGTGGTTGCGTAAGCACAAACCGGACCTGTTTCAAGGGAAAGAGCTTTCCGAATTTGAAAAGAAGATTATTGAAGAAGGAAACGTCGCCGATGAGTCCGCACGACATCTTTTTCCTGAGGGGACACTGATTGAACTCGTTGGGATGCGCGCCGTGCCTCAAACGCAAAATGTGCTTGCGTTGAAACCAGATACGCTTTTTCAAGGAGCGTTTTCATTCGAGGAGTTTTTTGTGCAAGCGGATATTTTGCGATGGAATGGCGTATTGAATGGGTGGGAGCTGTACGAAGTGAAAGCGACGAATGATGTAAAAAGAGAGGTGCCTCATCATCATGTGAATGATCTTGCTTTTCAGAAACAGGTCATTGAGGGAACGGGACTGACGATTGTAAAGGCCGGAGTGATTCATCTCAATAGCGCTTACCGACAGAAGGGGAAAGTTAATTTTCAGGAATTGTTTATCACCGCAGATTTGACAGAGGAGGTTCTGATGGCCGAAGAAGCTGTGAGAGAAGAAATGGAGGCCATGAAAGTTGAGTTGAGCGGACCTGAACCAAAGGGATGTGACTGTCTGTATCGTGGACGTTCCGCCCAATGTACGACGTTTGCCTATTCCTATCCGGATGTCCCGGAATATTCTGTTCATGATATTAATCGGATCGGAGGAAGCAAGGCATTGTTTTATGACTGGATTGACCGGAGTATTTTTCGCATTGAAGATATCGACAATCCAGAAAAACTGAAGGGGGCAAAAAGAGCACAGTACGATGCCTATATGGCTGGGTCGCCGATCATCGACCATGAGGGGATCAAGGAACTCCTGAGTGAGCTTATCTTTCCGTTGCAGTTTTTCGATTACGAAGGATATTCAAGTGCCATTCCACGTTTTGATGGATTTGGCGCCTATGAGCAAGTGCCCTTTCAGTACTCTCTCCATACGTTGCAAGAAGACGGAACGCTTGAGCACAAGGAGTTTTTGGTGAAGGATCCGGTTGGAGATTTTACGCGACCACTACTTGATCGCATGATCGAAGATATGAATCCACATGCGACAGTCATCTCGTGGTACAGCACGTATGAAAAACAGCGAAACATGAAACTCGCGGAACTCCATCCAGACAAGGCGGATTTTATTGAGCAGATCAATGACAACATGTTTGATCTCATGACGGTCTTTTCCAAAAGCTATTATGTGGATGCGGAGTTTAAGGGGAGTGCCAGCATTAAGAACGTATTGCCCGTGATCGTTCCGCACCTCACCTACAAAGCACTTGGGATTCAAAAAGGAGATCAGGCGATTGAGCGTTGGGAACGTATGATCAACCCTGCGACTCCCACAGAGGAAAAGGATCACATTGCGAAAGACTTACTCGCGTATTGCAAACTCGATACGTTTGCGATGGTTGAGATCTATCGGTTTTTAATAAAACTCGTTTCCTAATCATCGTGCAGTCAAAAATTCATTTGTATGAAACGCATTTCCGTTCAAGATTTACACAACGTTCTACATGATCCAGAGCAGATGAAGACATCTATTCTTATTGATGTTCGATCTCCTGAGGAGTACTTCGAAGGACATATCCCTGGAGCGCACAATAAACCGCTTGATAAGATTGCCCTGTATAAGGAAGCTCTGCGTGCGTATGATCATGTGTACGTTCAGTGTCGGACGGGCGGAAGAAGTTCTGCGATGTGCGGAGTTCTCGATCAGGCTGGGTTTAAAGAGGTTTATAATGTTGAGGGAGGAATTACCGCATGGGAGATGGCTGGATTCCCGATTGAATAGCCTATTCATACGATCTATAACCAATTTTTCATATGCCTTTATATCAAACGCTCTTATTCATTTTTGCGGGTATCGGACTTCTTGATACGCTCTATCTTTCGTATCACTCCATAACGAAGACTCCTGTAAAATGCCTCTTTTTCCCAGACGAGTGGTGTAAAAAAGTCCAAATGAGTCCGCAAAGTAAATTGTTTGGGTTTCCAAATTCCTACGCAGGCCTCGCCATGTATGTCGCGATTCTCATTGGAACTTGGCTGTTCATCCAAGGAATGATTCCGTTTTGGCCTGTGACGGCGGTGGTGGTCGTTGGGTTTCTTTTTTCACTGTACTTTACGTACATTCAGGCTTTGGTGTTACGAGCTTTTTGTACCTGGTGTGTTGTTTCGACAATAAACTTTATGGTGCTGTTTGTTGCTGTGTTCTTTTTGAGAGGGTAAGAAAAATCAGAAAAATAAAAGAGCCCGTACGGCTCTAGAGAAGAGACACTAGCAGTTCACCTGCTGGTTTTTTCGACGTGGAAGGATCCTCGAGCGATGATGGCACTGGTCTCAACGTGACGGAGGATGAAGGTTCCGTCCCAGGAGCTTTGGTCGCCATGGGCTTTACCATCAACGTCGTAGATCTCGTTGTTCATGGCCCAGGATCCCCTGAACGATCCATCTCGATCGAATTTGACCTTGCCCTGGCCGACGTTTTCGATGGTCACAAGGTTGAAGATGCTTTGTATCCCTTGCACAATGGTGATCTTACCAGTGTGTTCGCTGTTTGCTTGTGTGAATCTCGCCGTCCCGACAAGCTGAGTCTGTCTCATGGGTTCTCCTGTGAATCAAGGACTTTGAGAATAGGAGATTTTTAGAGGCTCGTCAATGTATCTTTTCCTTTTTCTATAGAAAAAAGGGTATACTAGATCCATATGACAAAACAACATTCATCGAAAAGCTCCGCCCGAGATGTCTTTTCGTATCTTCTTTTGATCGCCATGTTTATCGTGGGGGTTGTGAGTTTTTTAACGCTCATGTTCCAGTACATTAATATTCAGTTCCCTGACCAGCTTGATTACTGGTATCGAGAGGGAGCGCTCCAGGCCATTCGAGGAGCGATCTCTGCGCTTATTGTTTCTTGGCCTGTGGTGATCTTCATGTCGATTTTTATTGGAAAGGATTTGCGCGCCGATACAGACAAGCAACATATTTGGATTCGTAAGTGGCTTCTGCATCTCATGCTCTTTGTGGCGTCGATCACCATTATTATTGATCTGATCACACTCATTAATTATTTCCTCGATGGAGAACTGACGACACGATTTGCCTTAAAAGTCGTTTGTGTTTTGTTAGTGGCTGTTGCCTCGTTTTGGTATTACCTGTGGGAATTAAAGCGTGATCCAGGGGCACCTACACGCGTGACCATGGGAGCGGCTGTGGGAAGTTCTGTGATTATTGTTCTGGCGATTGTGGCGAGCATGATCGTTGTGGGAAGTCCAAGCAAACAGCGCGATGTTCGACTTGACCAACAACGCGTTTCAGATCTTTCAACGATTCAGTCGAGCATTGTTGGTTATTGGCAAGATAAGGAAGTGCTCCCAGAGAATCTTGCGGTACTTGAAGACGATATTCTTGGATATCGAAATCCAATGGATCCTGAATCCGGAGTTGAGTATGCGTACCTCGTGACCGGAGATCTCAGTTTTCAACTTTGTGCGACATTCACGACAGAAGCAGATGGTTCCGTCGATGAAATTCGAACGGTGATGCCCATGATGTATTACGACATAGGAGGAAATTTTAATACCTGGTCTCACATGAGCGGGTATACGTGCTTTGATCGCACAATCGATCCTGATCGATTGAAAGATGGACTCGTGTACTAACCATGTTTGAAATGGGATTCCTTCAATTGATTGAATGGTTTCAGAGTGATGCACTTCGCATCACTCTTGTTGTTGTATTGATATTCTCTTTGGGACGTATTACGCTCCGGGGGAAGATCAGTTTCCTCAGACCGGAACATCAGGACTCACTTCAGATGCTTCTATTTTCATGATTCTTATTCGGCCCGTGAGTGACGGTAGTTATGTCTGTCATCTATCAAACAAAAGGGATTGTTTTATCGCGACGCGACCACAAGGAAGTGGATCGTTGGTATTCGGTTTTCACTCCCACCAAAGGAAAGGTGGAATTTCTCGCCCGTGGAGGACATAAGACGCTTGCGAAGCTCACCCCACATCTGGAGACGGTGGCGATTGTTGATCTCATGTTGATTCATGGTCGGGCATATCAAATTGTGGCGGGAGTTGATCGACTCCAATCGTTCCCTTCGATTTATGCGAACCTTCCCAAACTCGTTCTTGCTCAAAATGCTCTCCACCTTGTTGATATTGGAACGCGCGCGGACGAACATGACTCGAACATTTATCATCTGCTTCTTTCGTGGTTAGAATTTTTGAATGACGATACACAAATATCACAAGAGCGTGCGGGATTTTTATTAGGAGGGTTTGCTTTGAAGCTGTTGATGTGTGTCGGGTATCGTCCAGAACTGAATCAGTGTCTTGCGTGTCGAGAGACCATTGTGTCTGGTCAGTATCAGTGGCACGGACTCAAAGGGGGAGTGGTGTGTATAGGGTGTGCCCAGCGTGACCAGCAACAGTGGTTCGCCTCAAGACCGATGACGGACGGGGCGTTGAAACTTGTTCGCTTTGGACTTGAGGCATCTTTTGCATCGCATCTTCGACCCCATTTACGAGCCGATGATCTCTTAGGTTTTCATGAAAGCGTAGAATCCCTTATGATTTCGCATTTTCCTGTGATCCCAGCCTCCTCATTGAGGGCTGCATGCGGGGTATGCTAAGCTAGTCTCACTATGACGACACTTACTGTTTCACAAGTTCATCAGCACATTGGAGAAGAGGTAGAACTCAAAGGCTGGTGCTATAATTTCCGTTCAAGCGGAAAGATTTTCTTTTTACAGTTTCGCGACGGGACCGGTCGTATGCAGGCGGTGTATATGAAGACGGATCTCCCAGAAGATCAATGGGCCATCCTCGAAGGCATGCGTCTTGAGTCCTCGGTCATCATTCGTGGGCTGGTAAAGGAGGATGCACGTGCGCCTCTTGGGTTTGAGCTTGAAGGACAATCGATCGAAGCGATTCAGATTGCGGAAGAGGGATACCCTATTGGAAAGAAAGAGCATGGTCCTGATTTTCTTCTTGATCAGCGACATCTGTGGTTGCGTGCGGAAAGTCAGTGGGCGGTTCAACGTGTTCGTGATCGAATTATTACTTCGACCTACGCCTATTTTCACGAGAACGGGTTTATTAAATTCGATACCCCGATTTTGACCCCAACGTCGTGTGAGGGAACAACAGACTTGTTTGAACTCGATTATTTCGCAGATGAAGAGAAGGCAGATGAGACGACTTCTCAAAGCAAAGCCTATCTTGCTCAGTCGGGACAGTTGTACCTAGAGGCGGGGATTATGAGTCTCGGACGAGCGTTTGATTTCGGTCCGGTGTTTCGTGCGGAGAAATCAAAGACACGTCGCCATCTCACAGAGTTCTGGATGATGGATGCGGAAGCCGCGTTTGTGGAGCACGAAGGGAACATGAAAATTCAGGAAGAACTTATCTGTCGCATCGTTGCCGATGTGCTTGAACACTGTGCGCATGAGCTGAAGGTGTTGGAGCGTGATGTTGAACCTCTCAAAAAAGTACAAGCGCCATTCGTACACTTAACGCACGCAGAGGCGGTCGCAAAGCTCCGGGAGATGGGAAGTGATATTGGGGAGATGGATGATCTTGGGGCAGACGATGAAACGCTTCTTACAAAGCAATACGATAAGCCGATCTTCCTTGAAAAGTATCCAGCCGTGGTGAAGGCCTTCTATATGAAGCGCGATCCGGCAGATCCAACACGCGTCTTGAACAATGACCTTCTTGCGCCAGAAGGGTATGGAGAAATTATTGGAGGCTCCCAGCGCGAGGATGATTACGAGACACTTATGGAGCGCATTCGTGAGCACGGTCTTGATCCAGCTCCGTTTGAGTGGTATCTCGACCTGCGCCGTTACGGCTCGGTCCCACACTCCGGGTTCGGTTACGGTCTCGAACGCATCGTTGCCTGGACCTGTGGTCTCCACCACGTCCGCGAAACCATCCCATTCCCACGCATGATCAATAGAATTACCCCATAAGTGAGAAATACACATCCTCATTTGACAGTCATCTGAGGATGAGAAACAATAGATTTACCTATGACAAAGTTGAGCCTTCGTGTGGATAATAACGACAATAATGATCCTCAGCGATGCTGGTCAATCTTGTCTATCTAACATAGATGAAATCAAAGACCAGCGTATATGCTGGTCTTTTTAAATCGTGCCGTATGAAAAATAGAATTCTTGCTCGTGAGCTTCCAGAGAAGCTCGGAGAAACAGTGGTCGTCGCTGGGTGGCTTCATCGCCTTCGTGACATGGCTAAATTTGGATTTGCGATTGTGCGTGACCGATCAGGTCTCGTGCAAGTGGTGTTGACGGCTGAACAGCTCGAGCAACTGAAAGGTCTTCAAGTCGAGACGGTCTTGAAGGTGACAGGGGAGGTCGTGAAGAAGCAATCGAAAGATCCAAACGCGAAGGAAGTTGAAATTCAAGCAACCTTGCTCGAGATTCTCTCTCCCGTGAAAGATGTGGTTCCGGTTGAGGTGAATAAAGATGATGTGGATGTTCAGCTTGATACCCTTTTAGATAATCGCGTGGTGACGCTTCGTCATCCAAAACAGCGTGCGATCTTTCGTGTACAAGCCGCGTTGGTGCATGGCTTTCGTCAGTTTATGGAAGGGCAGGGCTTCACGGAAATTTTCTTTCCTGTGTTGGCAGGTGCAGCATCCGAAGGCGGAGCGGAGTTTTTTCGAGTGGAATATTACGGACGTGAGGCAACCCTGACGCAGTCTGCCCAGCTCTACAAACAGATTACGATGGGTGTTTACGAGGGGGTCTATGGAGTGTCCTATTCGTTCCGCGCGGAAAAGTTTGCGACTTCTCGACATTTGACCGAGTTTAACCAGTTGGAATTTGAGGTGGGATTCGTCGAGAGTATGGAAGACGTCATGGCGTATGGAGAGTCAGCTACTCGCGCGATGCTCACAGCGGTTGAGGCGGAGTGCCAACCAGAACTCGAGCTTCTTGGAGTGACTCTCCCTCCTTTGGGAGAGCGGTTTCCTCGCATTACATTGCAAGAGGCGCTTGAGATCTATAAAGAAGGAACGGGGATTGATGAAACCAGCGAACCTGATTTGTCGCCTTCAGCCGAGAAGTGGTTGTCGACGGTGTGGGCTCCACGTGAGCATGGAACAGGGTTCCTATTCATCACGCATTATCCAGAAACAAAACGTCCATTCTATGTGGCACTCGATCCAGAAGATCCTTCTTTGACATTGAGTTTCGATCTTATTGGATTTGGTTCAGAGATTGTGTCCGGTGGAATGCGTATTAATCGCTACGACGAACAAATCGCACGCATTAAAGCAAAAGGACTTAAACCAGAGGAGTTTGAGGACTATCTCATGATGCATAAGTACGGCATTCCGCCAGAAGGAGGATGGGGGATGGGACTTCAGCGTCTGACACAAAACGTGCTTGGGCTTGCGAATATTAAAGAGGCAACGATATTTCCTCGAGATGTTCAGCGATTAAGACCATAAAACATCATTTTTGAAGTAAACAACGCCTTTCTGAGGCGTTGTTTTTCTTTGCGAACTGCTCGATTTCCTATATAATAAGGGCTAGTTATGGCTTTTGAAGTTCGATCGGAACAATTTGATGGACCGCTTCATGTGCTTCTTGAGCTTATTCAAGAGGAAGAACTTCCGATTACGGAAGTTTCCCTTGCGAGTGTGACCGAAGGGTACCTGCATTACATGGACACGCATGAGGTTCCTTTGGCGGAACTCGCAGATTTTTTGGTTGTCGCAACGAAGTTGCTTCTTATTAAGTCGCAAGCGATTCTTCCGGTGAAGGTTGAAATGGAACAAGAGGATCCATCAACTCTCGCGCTCCAACTCCGTTTGTATAAAGAATTTGTCGACGCATCGAAACTCATTGAGGAACGGTTTGATCATCTCAATCAGTCATTTGAACGCGTCCAGGCGGATGTTGTGAAAATGGAGAAGGGAGAGGTTGTGACGAACGTGATCCCAACTGATCTCGCGCAGGCGTTTACAGGACTCTTGAAACGACTTGAACCATTTTTTAAACTTCAAACCGCCGCGATGGAACGGGTGGTATCTGTGAAAGAACGATTGCGCGAAATTCACGATGCGATTCTCTCTCGGACAAAAATGACCTTTCGTCAGATTGCCAGTGGAGGAAAATCAAAAGTGGATGTCGTGGTGAGTTTCCTCGCTCTTCTGGAGCTTGTGAAGCAACGAGCCGTGTCTGTCATGCAGTCTGGGGTGTTTGATGAAATTGAAATAAAACGCGTAGATTAATTATGGTTACAACCACCATTGAAGCTGTGCTCTTTGCTACGGCGAAACCAATTAAATTGATCGATTTGAGAAAGCATCTTGATCTTTCAGAGGAAGTTGTGCGTGAAGCGATCGATGATATTGCTTTGCGATTTAATGTTGAGACATCTGGGGTTCATCTCATGGAGCAGAATGGTTCTGTCCAACTCGTTTCAAATGCCACCTCAGGAGAGGTTGTGGCGAAGTTTTTAAAGAAAGAAGCCTCAGGCCCTCTCACACGACCGTCACTTGAGACGCTGACGATCATTGCCTACCGAGGTCCAATCACAAAACCAGAGATTGAACTTATCCGAGGGGTGAACTGTTCCCTGATTCTCCGCAATCTGTTAATTCGAGGATATATTCTTGAGGAGCAAGACAAGGAACGCCTTCAGCCGGTGTATCATGTCAGCCATGAGTTTCTGCAGGCCATTGGGACAAATCGTCTTGAGGATCTTCCGGAGTATGAGGCGTTTCACACAAATGAAAAAGTGGCAGAACTCTTGAATCGAGAACCTGAAGAGGAGGTATGATCATAAAACTTTTCACCCATCTTGTTTTGGCGAGTACGTTGTTGCAGTTTTTCCCAGCAGACGCGGGAGAACTTGAGGCTCGGGCCCTCCTTCCAGAAGCCTCTTCACGGCCGTTTGATTTGTTTGAAGCCTATGAAGTGATTACGCACCGTCTCCCAGAAGCACCGAATCGTCAGATCGCTCCGGTAAAGCTTGTGTCAACAAGTATGGGGGTTGTGACGAGCGCACAGAGTGCGATTGTCGTTGATCGAAATTCGCATGAGGTCCTCTTTGAAAAAAATATCAGTGAACCACGTTCGATCGGGTCGATCACAAAATTGATGACGGCGTACGTCTTTTTGCAGACAGGTCCAGACCTGGATGCTCCATCCACCCTCATGTCCGAAGACATTCGGTATGGAGCTGCCTTTCATTTGTCTATTGGAGAGACCGTGAGTATTCGTGATCTGCTGAAAGCGAGTCTTGTTGGGAGTGACAATAGCTCCACGGCTGCATTGGCACGTTTATCGGGAATGCCATTGGGAGATTTCGTGGCGCGCATGAACGAGGTGTCAGCGGAATTTGGGATGAAAGCGACAACTTTTGATGACACAACAGGCCTTTCTTCCAAGAACATTTCTGTGGTGACAGACTTAGCGATCATGTTCGACAAGATCCTTGAAAACGATACCATCCGAGAGATCACAGAACTCTCATCGGTGACGATTACAGGTTCCTCAGGACGTACGTATGTGATTGAAAGTACTGATGAGCTTCTTGGTTCATTTGTGGATCAGGCGCCGTACAACATTCTTGGCGGAAAAACAGGATTCCTTCCGGAAGCTGGGTATTGTTTAGGAACGATTTTTTCGCATGAAGGAGCTGGGGATATTATCGTGGTCGTTTTAGGTTCAGAAACAAAACAAGGACGATTTCAAGACGTGAAGGCATTAGCCGTGTGGGCGTATAAAACATTTGGATGGCAGACCCTATGATTGATGCCATTGTGAGCATGGTCGCACAGATTTCTCCGGAGCTCGCCTCGGCTCTTTTGGCGAGCTTACCCGTGACAGAATTACGAGCCGCTCTTCCCATTGCGCTCCTTGTGTTCAAGCTTGATCCTGTCACGGCATATGTCAGTACGGTGTTAGGGAACCTCGTGCCGATTCTCCTTGTGTATATTTTTCTTCCTCCGACGATGTCATTTGTGCTTCGGTATTTTCCTAAGATCAATTCCCGCATTGAGCATCACTTTGAGAAACTTCAAAAAAGATACGGGGATCGATATTCGAAATGGGGAGCATTTTTCCTGTTTTTATTTGTCGCGATTCCACTTCCAGGAACAGGGGTGTGGACGGGTTCTGTGTTAGCCGTTTTGTTTAAGATTAAACGGACTATTGCGATCCCCTATATCGTCCTGGGTCTTCTCGTCGCAGGTCTCCTCGTATTAGGAATAACACAAGGTGTTTTTCAAGGAATACAACTTCTATGAGAATCGTGATTGATGGAACAACCCTCTGTGCGCCAGATGGGTCTCGAGGAGCCGGAATTGAGCATTATAGTTGGTCGATTACGACAGAACTATTGCGATCAGCATCTTCTCATGAGTTTTTTGTGGCGACCCCACCATCCCTTTCTCGCATTCGACGTGAGGAACTTGAACAGATGGGTCCTCATGTCACTCTTCTTCCATCATTCGGACCGAAGCTTTCGTTTCTTTCTCGTCATGTGTTATTGCCCCTTCGTTTTTTTCTGCGACGCCCAGATGTCCTTTTTTCTCCTTTTGGACAAATCCCTCTTGGATGGTTTGGAAAAAGTGTTGTGACCGTTCATGACATGGCGATCTATGATCATCCGGAATGGTTTCCAGAACATCAGAATTTTGCTACACGCGTGATCGTTCCTAAGAGTCTTGAACGTGCGACACAAGTCATTGCTGTGTCTTGTGCGACGGAACAGAAACTCCATGCTCTGATCCCCTCAACCATTGGGAAGACACAGGTGATTTATGAAGGGGTGGATCTTCAAGAGGCGTATGACGCGCTTAAAGATGCAGACGATTCGAATGTGCGATTTCCGTTTGATCGAGACTTCGTGTTGTTTCTTGGGACCATTGAGCCAAGGAAGAATTTGCTCAACGCCTTTCGTGCGTTTCATGCGTTTCTAAAAAGTCGACCTGAACAAGCCACGCAGGTGAGATTTATTGTGGCTGGAAAGAAAGGGTGGCACACAAAAGAAATCGAACAAGAGCTTATTGAGATCAATCACGCATGGAAAGAGGTTGAGCCAAACGGCGTCATTCAGTTTTTAGGGCCTGTGACCGAAGAGGAGAAGTGGCATCTGATTGCTCGCGCCTCATGCTTGCTCTATCCGTCATTAGACGAAGGATTCGGGTTACCGCTCCTTGAGGCAATGGCCGTCGGAACTCCCGTGATCGCTTCGAACCGAGGAGCTCTGCCAGAAGTGGGGGGCGATGCTGCTGTGTATGTTGACCCTGAAGATATCGAGGCCATGTCGTTTGCCTTGATTCAGTGTCTTCTTGTACCAGAGGGGGTGCGAGAGATTCGCGAACTTGGTCTCGAGCGCGCAACAGAGTTCAGTTGGACTCGCACCGCAAAAGAAACGCTGAAGGTTTTGAAAAACGTTGGTCAAACAAAAAACGAGGCATGAGGCCTCGTTTTAGAGTTTTGTTTGTAAATAGGCGATTAAGACGACTTGGGCCATGATGGCGTAGTAGAGCGGGACATCTCCTTTGCGCTTCACGAAGTAGTCGTGAAAGGCGAAGTGAAGGGTGTTGAACCAACGGAGGAGTCGTGTTTTGGTGATCTCGTAAATACCCACAAGAAGATCGGGCAACACTCCTCCAACGATTCCCCATGAGTAGGCGCGCATCGATTCAATGTCTCGGGTATTTGCGAGCATGAGGACGAAGAAGAGGGCAAAGACCGCATCGAGCGTCACGTAGGCAAGAGCCTGCTTTCGTCGACGTTTGTGGATTTTGTAGTTATCGGCTAATCCTGTGTCTCCATGTGGAACCATGTCAATCAGGAAATGAGAGATAAAGCCAAAAATAAAAGCGAGAACAGGATTCCCGGTGGCGTGGCCAATAACAGCTCCTAGAGTCGCATGAGTCGTAAGGGTCATAACTCAGACAAGGATAGCATTTTTCAGAGAAAATGAAAATCGATCCCGTGTCATTTGTCTCGATTTCTTGACGAGCTCGCAAGAATCGTATATAACTGGCCTGCGGGGTAGAGCAGCCTGGCAGCTCGCTTGGCTCATAACCAAGAGGTCATCGGTTCAAATCCGATCCCCGCAACCAAAAACACTTCGCTTTTTCGCGGAGTGTTTTTTGTTTTTCCACCCTTGTCAAAATAACTTATATTCGCTATATTTGCCGTGCCTCAAAGATTTGTATTCGAATGTAAAGCGTTCAGGATTGTGTCAGATATGCCGCTCTGGAAGGAGGAAAGCTCAGGAGATGTAGGTAAATTCTACATCGAGTGAGTTTCCGACTGAAGAGCAAGTAGCTGGCCAATCCTGGGCGTTTTACATAGCTGGATAGCTCAGTTGGTTAGAGCGTGGGACTCATAAGCCCGAGGTCGGGGGTTCGAATCCCCCTCCAGCTACCAAGCCGTCTTTAAAAAAGCGATCTACTTGTGCTTCAGTCGGAAACTCGTTCAATGTAGGATTACCTACATTTCACGAGCTTTCCGCCTTCCAGCACAGCGTATCTCATCTTTTTTAAAGACGGCTTGTCTGAAGATTCGCTCCATGCCGCGGTGGCGGAACCGGTAGACGCGCAGGACTCAAAATCCTGTATGGGCAACCATGTGCGGGTTCGATTCCCGCCCGCGGCACCAAAAACACTCCAGCAATGCTGGAGTGTTTTTGTGTGCCGTGGTGCGGGATGAGAACGCGCACCCGGGTTCGATGCAGGAGAGAGTGAGTGTACAAAATAGAAGTCATTTTTTGTCGACTTCTATTTTGTACCGAGCGAACGAGTGCAATATTGGATTTGCCTCAAATTCAATATTCCCGCCCGCGGCACCAAAAACACTCCAGCAACGCTGGGGTGTTTTTGTGTGGATAGCAATGCTTCCACTAGACAAGGGAGAGTCCTATCAATCATACTAGAAGCATACTATTAACGTGGATTATTTTATGTCAGAAAAAATGTTTAGTGATAGTGCTCTTGCACGCATGGGATGGGCAAAAGCAAAAGAACATGTAGGGACCTATATTGTCGCCACATTTGTTGGGGGGCTTGCTGTCATCATTCCTGCCGGGATTATTTTGATCATTGGAGGGGCCATTGAACAAGAAGAAATTTTTGCCCTCCTTGCATTCCTTTCTTATATTGCGATGGGAAGCGTGATTGGGGCAGGGTTTGTGAGACTGTTTCTCAACGCCGTTGACGGGAAAGAGGTTTCTATCAAAGTGCTTTTTTCAGAAACCAAACGTGCTCTACCATATCTTCTCGTCACTGTTTTGTATGGTCTTATCGTGATGATTGGACTAATCCTTTTTATCATTCCGGGAATCATTTGGTCCCTGAAGTACATTCTTGCTCCTATGCTGGTTGTTGATCAGGGGATGAAACCCATGGAGGCGCTTCGAGCAAGTGCGCAGATGACAGATGGAATCAAGTGGGATATTTATGGATTCCAACAGGTGTTCGGAACAATCGTGATGTTAGGGTATCTCGTCTTCTTTATCGGAATTCTTGTTTCTGTTCCTGTCGCTATGATTGCCTACATGGGACTGTATCGACACCTTTCTCCCATGAAGAGTGGGACAGCTCGAATTCTAACCGCTTCTTCTGTCACCGTATAATCCTCTCGTTCTAAGAACCTCGGAAACGAGGTTCTTTTAATTGGTCCATCTTTTGGGTATACTGTCGGTATTCCTATGGCACATATTATTTCGGTCGTGAATCAAAAAGGGGGTGTTGGGAAGACAACAACAACATTAAATTTGGCAGCGTTTTTAGCGCAAGCAGGAAAGTTCGTATTATTGGTAGATCTGGATCCACAGGCGAATGCCACTTCTGGTGTGGGGATTGATCACAAAACGCTCTCCGCAGGGGTGTATGAGGGGATTGTTGGATCACACGCGGTTCGAAATTTGATTCACACCACAGAGCATGAGGGGCTCAGTATTCTTCCTGCCACGCAAGCGTTAGCCGGAGCAAGTGTTGAACTCGTGAACGCAGAAGAGCGTGAGCATTTTTTGCGTAAAGCTCTGTTGGAAGTACGAAATGATTACGATTATATTTTTATCGATAATCCTCCGTCACTTGGCATGCTTACACTCAATGGCCTTGTGGCAGCGGACTCTGTGCTCATCCCTGTTCAAGCGGAATATTATGCTCTCGAAGGTCTCACCCAGCTTCTCAATACGGTGAATCTCGTACGGGAGAATATTAAACCTAGTTTGGAGGTGATGGGAGCCGTGATCACGATGTACGACGGTCGCACACGTCTTTCAAAAGAGGTGTTAGAGGAACTGTATCGTTATTTTCCAGATAAAATTTTTCGTAGTGTGATTCCACGTTCCATTCGTTTGGCGGAAGCTCCATCATTTGGAAAGACGATTCTCGGATATGATGCGGCATCAAAAGCCGCAAAAGCCTATGAACGTCTCGCAAGAGAATTTTTGTTACGTGAAGAAGGTCGCGTTTAACCTATGAGTACAAAATCCGCATTAGGAAGAGGACTCGGTTCCTTGATTCCACAAAAACAAACCATGACTGAACAGGTGCTTCCCGAGGCACGAACTCAGATCTTGGATATTGGGGTTGATGAGATTGTTGAAAACCCTCGTCAGCCTCGACATCATTTTTCTCCAGCAGATCTGGAAGATCTCATCTCTTCCATTAAAGAGCATGGAATTTTACAGCCACTTGTGGCGACACGTGTTGGAACGGGTTATGAGTTGATTGCAGGAGAACGTCGATTGCGTGCATCTCGAACACTCGGTCTTAAAACCGTTCCGGTGATTGTGCGTGAGGCGAGCGAGCAATTAAAGCTCGAGTTGGCTCTGATCGAGAACATTCAACGACAGGACCTGAATGCATTTGAAGAGGCGATTGCGTATAAGGCTCTTGTGGATGAGTTTAACCTGACCCAAGAGGAGGTAGGAAAACGTGTCGGAAAGAGTCGATCAAACGTGGCGAACACATTGAGACTCCTTGATCTTCCTGAAGTGATGCTCCAAGCGTTGCGTGAGGGAAAGATCACAAAGTCCCACGCGCGAACCCTCTTAGCTGAATCGGATGAAGAACGCCGTGAAGACTTATTTGAACAGATGTTGAATGGGGGAGTGAGTGTCCGTGAAGCGGAAGCTCGCGTGACCAGCTCGCCAAGAAAGAGCTCGGCAAAAGGAAACGCACACAAAGACCCAAACCTTCTTGCACATGAGAAACGACTTCGTGAAATTCTCGGAACAAAGGTCGTGATCAATGAGTCTCATGGTAAAGGAGCCATCTCGATCGCCTTTTACTCACGAGAAGAACTTCTCGACCTTCTAGACCGTTTAAGTGGATTTTAAAAACAGGGCTTCGGCCCTATTTTTGCTTTAGACTCTATGTTTTCAGCTCAGAAACAAGTGTACCTTATTGTTATCCCTGCTTTGATTTTGCAGTTTATTGGAAATGATTTATAAATAACCCCGTGAGGCATATCTCATCTCCTATGCCTATTTCTTCTTTCTCAAGAATTGTAACATTGGCAAGCCCACTGAAGGGGAAACATTTATATTCAGTTTCACCGTTATCTGGAGGGCCAAAGAATACGGCTGCATCTGCGTAAGGGTCGTCTTCGTGAAATTGCCAATCTTCAAGATTTAATAAAATTAATTTTGTGCTTCCTGTTTTTGCATTCATTCGTAAATAAACGTTACCGTCATTTTGCTTAGTCTTGATGCCGGCGATTACATGCTTTGCTGTGACGATATAAGTGAATGTCTTATTTATATCTTCAACATACTCACCGAGGAAAAAAGCGGTGCCAACATAATGAAATTGTTCCTTGTCATCCTTATAAAGGATAAAAGCTACGCATTCCAAAATTTCTTTTTTTACTAGCATGGAAAATTATTACTATTTTGGCTAACGTCTAGGTATAAGCGATGTCTGCGGGTGATATAATACGCCGAAGGCGGATCACCCGCAAATATGGGTGAAGCGAAGGAGTGAAACGACTGAACGTAACCGCTTATACCTTGTTAAGTGCTGTTTTTTGCTGCGTTTATGTGCTATACATTAGTTGATTTATAATCTTGAATATGTTGGAGTTTCTAACGGAAAATTGGTTAGCGTTATTATTGGTTTTGGCTGTTGGTGTAGCTCTTGGGGCTGCATTGAAAGCTCCTGGTAAAAAACTCTTTTTAAGATTTTTTGCACAGCTTTTGATTGTTAAAGGTTATTGGAAGTTTGTTCTGCCTTTTTTTCTTTTCTCTGTTTTGGCTTATTTTATGGTTTTAAATTACGCTGAAGAGTTTTTAATAGACCGCTATATCTCAATTCTAAGTCATTTTGTAACTTTGGTTTTTGCGATTTTTGTTGGCTACTTTGCTTTTTTACAAGTTGCAGAAAATCGGCTAGAAAAATTTAAAGAGGAGGGGCTTAGGCATATTAGTCAAAAATCATGGGCTAGGGCCAAAAAGTATTATGAAAAAATCTATGTTATTGATCCGACTGATTTTGGAAGCTTGGCCAATTTACTTGAAGTTTATTTAATGCTTTCTGATTACAATAGTTTTAATGAAAAAATAAGCCATTTGGAAAAAGAAGTAGAGGATAAACAGGACAAAATTATCATTTATTATTTGAAAGTGGCGAAGCCTCTTTTACAGCAAGATTTGGGAACTGCTAAGTCTGAACTGGGAGATTGTATTAGCTTTATAAAGGACAATCCAGAATTACTCGTGAAGTTTTCTTGGAATTTTGGTGATATTAAGCAGTCAGATGTTTATAAGGGCTTGGACGGTGAATCTAAAAAGATTTTTGACAATTTTGTCCAATACTTAACTAGGTCGTTAGGGGAAGAAAACAAGGCAAAATTTGAGAAGGCTGATTATGTTCTTGAAGAGCCATCAGCAACAAATGGCATTTAACGTTTCTGGACATGCGAAGTTGAAAAAACCCGCTTCCTTATTCAATTTTATCAAAAAGAACGGAGTTTTTCAATTTGGGTGAGGGCTTTCGGGGAAAGCCCGAACCGCATGTCCAGTGTTATGTGATGTATACTTTTCCTTTTATCCCGTTAGGGTCGCTTTTCTATTTTTAGGGCAAATTTGATTTTTCGTTTTGGCGGGGCGCAAGAGGGGAAATGAAGGGGTGAATTGCGCCCCGCCAAGACACCTTTTTGGCTTGTTTTAGTTGAAATAATGCGCAAAGCGATTGACAAAAGCTATTAGCCATGCTATACTGCTTTGTTCAAACTCGGAATGGGTCTGAGGGAGATCATGCTCTTTAGAAAGGAGACAGTCATGAAAATCCTCGTCATTGACGACAACCCCATCCACCAGGACGCCGCCCGGAGGCAGCTCGATGGGGAGCACAGCCTGGTAACCACCGACAGCTACGGCGAGGGACAAACGATCCTTCGTGGTAAAGGGGACTTCCCTGAAGGATTCTTCGATGTCGTCCTCGTCGACCTGCTGATGCCCGCATACGGATATCCGCTTGCCGATGAGGGCTTGAGGTTCGCGGGAAAGGAGATGCCGGTCGGCATCTTCCTCGCGCTTCTCGCGGCGAAGGAGGGTGCAAAGTACGTCGCGGTCCTCACGGACAGTGACCACCACTCCCACCCCGCCTCGGCCTGCTTCGACGCTTTCAACGAGTCCGAGAGCAGGCCGACGCCTTTCTCTGTTGAGGGCGCGCAGGTGCTCTTGTGCAACAGCAGGTTCTTGGTACAATTCGACCGTTCCGTGCTCACTCCCGAGGAGCGCGCGGTAGTCAAGGACTGGAATGCACCTCGGGAGAGGCGTGAAGAGCTCGACGGCAGGTGTCCGCGTATCAAGCGCTGGGACTTGCTGCTCAAGTACCTCCTCTCTCCCTCGGATGACATCTACTCGTAGCACGCGAGTCGCGTACGACCGATCCGCGTAAAATGATCGGTCACCACTGGGGAGCGAGCAGTCACACGCTGTTCGCTCCCCACCATTCATATTTTTTCAAGCGATTGTTTGAGCGAATATGAATGGTTTTTTTATTAAAATCGTCCCGCCGAGAATACGGCGGGACGCCATATATTCCCCTCTATAAAAAAGAAAAATCAAATTTGCCCTAAAAATAGAAAAGCGAAAGGGCGTTTAGCCCTTAAAAGGAAAAGTATATTTCATATAACTCGTATTTATACGAACTGTTTTCGAATAACCATCGTTGATAGGTATCTTATCTGATTATTTCTTTGCTTTCTCTCTTCCTTTCAGGACTTCTGCGAACCATCCTTTGACCGTTCTCTTGGTCGCATCTTTAATCTTCGTTCGCGCGTGGCGTGTCTTGGCGAATTTGAGCCAATCTGGGTTTGGACCACGACGATTCTTGTCTGTTACCACTTCGACGATATCTCCTGATTGTAGGGGGGTGTCGAGGTTGCGCATGACTTCATTGATGCGAGATGCGGTACATTTATTTCCGACTTCCGTATGGATGGCATAGGCGAAATCGATGGGAGTTGCTCCTTCTGGGAGATCGATAACGTTCCCCTGAGGAGTAAACACAAAAATACGATCTTTGAAGACATCAATCTTCATGACCTCCAGTTGTTCCATGAAGTCTTTTTTTGTTTGGAGTTCTTTCTGAATTTGCGCGAGCTCCTCCATCCAGCGGGTATTCTTCACGGCTTTTCGCGAACCTTCTTTGTAGCGCCAGTGAGCGGCAACTCCGAACTCAGCGAGTTCATGCATTTCAAGCGTTCGAATTTGGAACTCTATGATCTCTCCATTTTCTGTGAAGACGGTTGTGTGGAGAGATTGATACCCGTTTGGTTTTGGCTGGGCGATGTAGTCTTTAATACGTCCCGGTACAGGACGCCATTTTTGGTGAAGCAGTCCAAGGGCCATGTAGCACTCTTCGACGTCGCTGACGATGATCCGGATGGCAATAAGATCATAAATCTTACTGAGGTCCCCTTGGTACTTTCTGAGTTTCTTAAAAAGACTGAAGAGACGTTTGATTCGGCCATGAACTTGGAAGTCGGTCGCACTTGTTGTTCCGAGAAGTTTTTCGACTTGATCGATGATGCGACTGACGTAGGCTCCTTTTTCTCGCACCTTGATATCCATGATGTTTTTCATCCGCTCGTACTCTTTTGGCTGGAGGTAGGCGAATGCTCCATCTTCAAGCTCTCCTTTAAATTCACTCATCCCTAAGCGTCCAGCAATCGGCGCATAAATTTCGAGTGATTCACGTGCGATCCGCTCCTGCTTATTTTTTGGTTGTCCGTAAAGTGTCTCGAGGTTGTGAAGACGATCCGCGAACTTCATGAATACCACTCGAACATCGCTTGCCATTGCCAAGAACATTTTTCGCATGTTTTCTGCGTAGCGTTCTGCGCCTCGGTATTTGATGCCGTGCTTGAGCTTTGTGACACTCTCTACAAGAGACGCAACATCTTCTCCGAAGGCGTTCTTTAGGTCTTCAATCGTGACATCAGAATCTTCTACTACGTCATGGAGGAGCCCAGCGATGACGACATTGAGATGAAGACCCATTTCTGCGAGTCGATAGGAAACAGCAAGGGGATGTGAGATGACGGGATGACCGGTCAAACGCACTTCACCTGCATGCGCCTTGTCTGCCAAATCAAATGCGTGTCGGAGAGATTCAATGTCCGGTGAGGCGTATGTTTTTTTGACGAGCCGTTCGAGATCGTCGTATGTGCGGATTGTCTCGTTCATACTTTCTCTACGATACATTGGTGTATCACTTGCGTAAAGCCCTGATTCTCATTGACAAAATGGATATTTTATGCTATTTTTAGAGAAATACTTAACCTTTTTTCTATGTCTGATGGAGGTTCAACGCCACGTAAAAAATTTGCTCCGATGAAGATGCCTCCAAGTCCTGATTCCGGACGTGGCGGACCAGATCGAGAAAGAGATCGATCGGCTCCTCGTCGAGGAGATGGAGCAACTCCTGATCGAGGACCTCGTCCGCCCCACGCGGTGCGAACGCCTGATACGGCGACTCCGGATGCGATCGGCTCGTGCGCGAGCGCTTGGATCAAGTCCTGACAGAAGTCCTGTGACTCCCGTCTCTGTTGTGGATATTGGAAAAGCTCCTGATGGAGAAGTTGTTCGCATTGAGAATCTTCCAGCTGAAAAGCGATCGTTCTTCGAACGTCTTTCAAGCGAATCGATTCTTGATCAAGATAATACAAAAGCAGTGGCGGCAGTGGCGGGGGCGAGTATTGGTGTTGCTGTGGCTTCGGCGGTTGGAATAGCGAATCTGAAATCGGCGGCCATTGGGGCAGGAGCGTTATATGTGGGATGGAAGTCGTTACCTGTTGTCGATTGGTTTGCTCGAGGGATGGATCAGCTTGCGGATAAAATGATTGACAAGAAACTTCCAGGGGTAAAATTTATCACGTCCCTTCTTGATAAATCAGCAAAATGGATGGGAGTTGATAAATCGTTGTATGAGCACTTAAAGAAAAACAAAGAAGATCGCGTGAAGCTTGCGGATAAGCTTCTCAAAGAGCTTCGGGCAAGTGAAAAGAAGTATGAGTCAAAACTAGATGCGGCAGAAAAGAAACAGAAGAGACAAAAAGTGCTGGAGAGTAAACTAGGAAAAGATGTGGCAGACCTCCTTGGTGATGAGTTAGATGAAGCAAGTAAAAAAGAGGAGACTCCTGTCGCTGTCGCGGCATAAGATAAAACGGGCGTAGGCCCGTTTTATGATTTTCTTGGTTTGGTTGTTTTTGGTTTGGGAGTCTTTTTCGGGGGGGCCGTTTTTGCCTTCCTAAATTTCTTTGTTCCTTGCGCTCGCTTCTTGATAAGAATCTCAATCGCACTTTCACGCGTCACCTCTGCAGGGTCACGTGTCTTTCCAAGAGAGGCATTTGTGATTCCGTCTGTGAGGTAGGGTCCGAAGCGTCCATGCTTGAGAAGGATGGCCCCGCCTGTTGTAGGATCGTCTCCAAACTCCGCAATAGGTGTCGCCATTTTCTTCTTCAACTCAGCTGATTCTTTCAGGATGATTCGAGCGGTCTCCACATCAATGGTGAGAGGATCATGAGGCTCTTTGAGACTTGCTGTGACTTCGCCCGCTTTGAGATACGGACCAAAACGCCCAACGGCTGCGATGATCTTATTCCCATCGTCTGTCATTCCAACGTCTCGCGGGAGGGAGAGGCAATCAAGAGCCTGCGCGAGGGTAACAGATTCCATGTGCATGTCTTTCAGGAGAGAAGCACTTTTCGGTTTGGGTTTTCCTGCTTCTTTATCTTCTTTTGTGTATTCTCCGATCTGAACGAAACCTCCGAACCGCCCCGTTTTTACGATGACAGGAAGTCCTGATTCAGGATCCGTTCCAAGTTCTCGATCAGGCATGATGTCTTCTCGAACAACTTCTTTGGTTTTGCTTTCAAGATTTTTGTGAAATGGTCCATAGAAGGCTTCCATCATAGGAATCCATTCAACTTTTCCCTCTGCCACCTCGTCGAGCGTATTTTCCATGGTTGCCGTGAACTCAAAGTCTACAATCTGTGGGAAGTGCTGGACGAGCACATCGCATACGATCATGGCAATATCTGTGGGAGCAAGTTTTTTGTTGTCGTCTCGTTCCACGTATCCACGGTCGATGATCGTTCCGATGGTTGGCGCGTAGGTGGAAGGGCGTCCAATGCCGTATTCCTCAAGAACCTTCACAAGACTTGCATCAGAGTAGCGAGCTGGAGGTTCTGTAAAGTGTTGCGTTGGAAGAATGGATTTTGTGTTGATGGTTTCTCCCTCCGTCAGTTCTGGGAGAATCTTCTCCTTTGAAGAGTGGTAGACTTTCATGAATCCATCAAACGCCACCGAAGATCCATTCGCGCGGAAGAGATATTCTTTTACGTTGATATCCACTCGTGTTCGGTTTAATTGGGCAGAGGGAAGTTGGGAAGCGAGTGTCCGGTTCCAGATGAGGGTATAGAGCTTTAACGCGTTTGGTTCAAGAGACCCTTTGAGCGATTCAGGGGTTGCACTCACACTGGTTGGGCGTATCGCTTCATGGGCTTCCTGGGCTCCTTTCTTTTTCGTTTTATAACGCTTTGCTCCTTCCACGTATTTCTCCCCAAAGGTTGCGCGAATATACGCCTGCGCTTCTTCAAGAAATTTCTCTGCCAAATTCATGGAGTCGGTACGCATGTAGGTAATGCGACCGGTTTCATAGAGTTCTTGCGCGAGGCGCATCGTTTGTTTGGCGCTAAATCCAAGTCGTGTGTTTGCATCGATCTGAAGGGTGGAAGTGGCGTAAGGAGTTGGGGGAACCTTCTTTGCAAGTTTCTTTTCAACGTTTCCCACGCGTGCCTCAGATCCAGAAAGCGCTTGCGTGATTTTTTCAGCCTCTTCCCGTGTTGGAATTTCGAGTTTCTCAAGTTTCTTTCCGTTGATCGTGATAAGTTTTGCGGGGAACACCAGTTCTTCTTTTTCAAACTCTGCGTCAATCGTCCAGTATTCTTCGATGGTAAATGCCCGACGTTCTCGTTCTCGCTCAACAATAAGACGCATGGCTACGGACTGCACGCGACCCGCAGAAAGACCATATCGGATTTTTTGCCACAGGAACGGAGAGAGTTCGTATCCCACAAGTCGATCAAGAATGCGTCGCGCTTGCTGGGCATTGACGAGGTTGAGATCGATCTCTCGAGGTTCTTTGACGGCTTCTTCGACAGCCTCACGGGTGATTTCATGAAAGGTAATGCGCTTGCGTTGATCAGGTTTCAGCTGTAACGCTTCTGCGACATGCCACGCAATGGCTTCTCCTTCACGATCTTCGTCGGTTGCTAGATAGATGGTGTCAGCATTTTTTGCGGCACGTTTAAGTTCTGCAACAGCTTTTTTGCTTTTGGTTGGAATGGTGTAGGTCGGAGCAAAATCATGCTCAAGATCAACTCCAAGTTGGCTTTTCGGAAGATCACGAATATGACCGAACGAAGAAAGAACGACGTAGTCCTTTCCAAGATATTTTGAAATGGTTTTCGCTTTTGTCGGTGACTCGACAATGAGAAGTTTAGACATGTTTGGATATTACGAGAGATTTGAATCGATTCGTCAAGCAAGACGTGTGTAGAACTGTCCTCCTTCGTTTCGGATGACTCCTTTTATTTCCATGAGAGTAAGGGTACTCATAACCGTCGGTGTCGGCAACTGTGTGGAACGAATAAGCTCATCAAGATGGATGGGGGACGTGGAAAGTCGTGTATAAATTTGCGACTCGTGTTCCGTTGTTGGTTGATAGGTTGGAATCGCCTCTGGAACAGGTTCGATGCCGAATAAATCCTTTACTTCTGTCACAGGAGTCGCTCCGTGTTTGATGAGATCATGAGGTCCTTCAGAAAGAGGGGATTCAATCGACCCAGGCACGGCATAGACGTCACGATTGCTGTCCATCGCACTGCGGGCGGTAATCAGCGTTCCTGATTTTATGGTGGCTTCGACGACGAGTGTTCCGTGGCATAGACCTGCGATTATGCGGTTCCGAATAGGAAAATGTTGTTTGAGTGGGGGAGTTCCAAGAGGGAATTCTGAGATAAGAGCACCACCGGACGCGAGAATGCGTGAGGCAAGGGCTCTGTTTCGCGAAGGGTAGATACTTTCTTGATCAACACCAGATCCTAATACGGCGAGCGTGGTGCCATGGGCTCGCAATGTGGCGTCATGAGCACTTGCATCAATCCCGTAGGCAAGTCCGCTGACAATAACGACCCCAGATCGCGCGACCGGTTCGATCAAGTGTTCCGTTACACGGATGCCATAGGGGCTTGCGTTGCGTGATCCGACAACCGCTAGATGTTTACGAGATGGGTCAGGAAGAGTTCCACGAACAAAAAGAAGCGCAGGTGGGTCAAAGATTTCCTTCAGGAGTGGAGGATAGATCTCGTCTTTGATGGTCACAATGTGCACTCCTTGGATTTCACAGGCACGTGCAAGAGCTTCGGGGTCGATATGAATACGCTCTTGAAGAAATCGATTGACAATGTGCGGTTCGATTCCCGCTTCCGTTAGTTCAAGCGCGCTCGCCGTAAACGCCCGCTCCATAGAGGGGAAACGTCGCGCGAGTCGTCCGAGGCGGATGGGACCAAAGGGGCGAAACGCCGTGAGGGCGATCCAAAACATGCGATCCTGCTCCATCATAGCCCTGTGAGCTCCTGCTCAATCAATTGGATGGCGGTGGCAAAAATGGTTGGAAGCGCTTCTTCTTCTGCGGGTGTCCATCGACCTAAGACAAATTCGTCCAGAGGAATATCCGGGTGAGATGGTCGCCCAATCCCGATACGCATACGAGTCAGCCCCGTTCCCTTTGGGAGGACGGACAAGAGGGACTCCATGCCCCGATGCCCGGCGCTTCCTCCACTTGTGCGCAATCGAATATCAGAAAACGGAAGATCTGCATCGTCGTACACGACCAATACATCTTCAGGGGAAACGGGATATTTTGAAAGAATGGAGGAAAGGGTTCGACCGCTCGCATTCATGAATGTTTGCGGTTTAGCAAGGAGCACACGTGTTTCGTTGAGGAGTATTTCAGTAACCTCCGCTTCAAGGGATCGCTTTGAAGTAAAGGTGACGCCCTGTTGACGAGCAAGTTCGTCTAATACAAGAAAGCCCACGTTGTGACGTGTGCGTTCATATTCTGATCCAGGGTTTCCGAGTCCTAAAAGAACGTTCATAGAGATCTATTTTGACACAGCTCGGGCGATACGAATGTTGATTCTCAGAGGGGTGCCGGTGAGATTAAATTTTTCACGTAAACGGTTTTCTAAAAAGCGAATGTATGCAACTGAGAGGGCATCTGTTCGTCTTGCTTTGAGGATTAAGTCAAAACGAGGAGGTTCTGATTTCATCTGTTTGAATCCAAGGAGTTTCGGAACGGTCTTTCCTTTTCCAATCATCGGTTTGTGACGTGTCTGTGCCTCTGTGAGAAATTCTGCGAGATCTTTATTTGGAATCTCGATGGCACGGTTGGCATAGACCCGATCAATTTCAGCAAAGAGCGTGTTCACACGTTGCTTTGTGAGAGCCGAAAGGAACATGACAGGAGCCCAGTTGAGGAAGGGAAGTGTTCCCGCAAAGTATTCACGGTAGCGATTCATGGTGGTGGTGTTCTTGTCTTCGATGAGATCCCATTTATTTGCCACAATGATCACGGCAGATCCAGAATCTTTAAGAAAACCAGCGAGCGTCTTTTCTTGATTTCCAATAGGTTGACTTGCATCCATGACGAGAATGGTCACGTCTGCCATTTTCACGATGTGTTCGTTTCGTCGTACAGCGGCTTCTTCAAGTCCTCCCGCTTTTTTCACCTTTCCTTGTTTTCGCATTCCAGCGGTATCGATAAACAGATAACGTTTGTCATTCAACGTGATCAGCATGTCATTTGGTTCGCGGGTAGTGTGCGAAATAGGAGACGTGATGAAACGTTCTTCTCCAAGGATGGCGTTAAGAAGGGTTGATTTCCCAACGTTTGGTTTTCCAATCACGGCAACTTTGATGGCATCTGTTTCAAATGGGTCAACCGCCGGTTTTCCAAGAGCTTCTAGTTTTTCGTACACCTGATCGAGAAGATCTCCAAGTCCACTTCCTCGTGCCGCTGAAACAGGAAGAGGTTCTGGGAGTCCAGGGAATTGCCATTCTCGATTGGAGACACTTAGGCGTTCAGCCACTTTTTCTGCTTTGTTCGCAACAACGATCACAGGCTTTCCTGATTCTCGAATATGATCGGCCAAGGCACGCTCTTGTGGCATCGCTCCCGTTTTTGCGTCAAGGACAAAGAGAAGAATATCAGCACGCGCGATGGCAAACTCCGCTTGTTTGAGGATGTTGAGTTCCATGTCGTCCTTTGTGTTGATGTCCATTCCTCCGGTATCAACAAGTCGAATAATCCGACCTCTCCAGAGACAGTCGCCCTCGTTTCGATCGCGGGTTGTTCCAGCGACATCTGAAACAAGCGCCTTCTGCGTTTCCAGAAGACGATTGAAGATGGAAGATTTTCCAACGTTAGCTCGACCGATCAGGGCGACCACGGGAGGTTGATGAGGCATATACGTATTGTAATGGGATTTTATCTTTGAGACAAAAGTCCCGACGCTTGTGTCGGGACTCTGGGCTATTTTCTAGTTTCTGGCAAGGGATGAGGCGCTTTCGCCTAGGATGATGAGGAAATCTACGTCGTCTTGTGTAGTGAGCTGTTCTGAGTCGTCCGAGGTAAATGTGATCTCTTTTGGCACAATATCTCCACTAATGAGCCATCCTGTTGCCGAAAGTGTGACATCCGCTTGGAGAAAGTCTCGAAGAGCTTTGAGTTCTTCTGAACGTTGTCCATTTGTGAGGTCGTAAATAACGGTATGCTCATACCCTCGTGTGCTCGCGTTTCCGACCTTGATCACGTCAAAACCTTGTCCGTCGAGAAGTTGAGAGGCTGTGAAGGCCAGACCCGTAATGTTTGTTCCGTTCTGGATTTCCACGCGAACAAATTTTGGTTTTTGCTCAGGGGCCTGGGCAAAACTCGCGCTTAGCTCGTCATCTGGGGTGAAGATGTTTTCCGCAATGTTTTGAATCGGGGACCAGTCATCATTTTTTGGAAGAAGGACATACGCCCCATTGAGGACCGTCGAGTATAACGGAGAGGAGCTAGAAGCATCGATGACGTGGTGGGTGATCTCAGACGCACTGACGTCTTTGAGCTCTGTGGCGAGACGAACAATCTCCCACACATCGAGATTTGTGGCGATGTTATCCTTCAGTGCTTCAAGCATTTTTGAAATGCGGGAAGGATTGAGGAACGTCGAGGCGGAAAGGACCTTATCTTTTGCGGCAAGAATAATTTTCTGCTGACGCTCTGAACGAGCAAAGTCGGATCCTTCACCATTATTTCCATGGCGGGAACGCGCAAACTTGAGAGCCGTTTGTCCATCCATGTGTGTCCATCCTTCAAAGAAGGTGAGGGTCTCGTATCGACAAGAGTAGTTGGGAACAACTTCTGGCGTATTTTCTTCAAGTAACGCCTCTTCTAAAATTCCTTGTTCTTCTGAGTCGATGGCGAGAATTTGTGCGAGCTCACTAGGCTCTTCCTGTTCGACCACGGTGTCTTCACTTGGTTCCTCGTATCCACACGTATCGTATTCTTTTCCGTGGCTTGGATAATTTGGATCGGTAAAGGAATTATCTACGTAGACATCGACCCCTCCAATGGCGTCAATAAATTCTGCAAATCCGTTAAAGTCGACACGCAGATAATAGTGAATATCTTGATCAAGAACTTCCCCAATGACTTGCGAGGCGAGGATGGGACCTGATCCTGTCTCTTCCATTTCCCCGTAAGCATTCGCATGGTTTACTTTTCGGTATCCATAGTCCGGAATCGGAACAGTCATGTCGCGTGGAAGCGACATCATGGCAACCGATCCATCGGATGGTTTGTAGCTGGTGAAGATGATGGTGTCGGTTAACTGGGGACCATCGTGTCCTTCGCCTCCAATTCCCATAAGAAGAAAATTGACTCGATCTGAATCCTCTCCGTCTAATGATTTGTCATCTGAAGTGACAAGATGCTTGATGGTGGAGAAAAAAGAAATCGTTGGGAATGTTCCTGTGCTTTCAGAAGTCGAGCTGACTTGATAGGAAAATACCGCACCGACCGTTGCTCCTGTGATCAGGAGAATGGCGAGCGTGCGTCCAAAAAAAAGAACCGGCGATCGCTTTTGCGTGCGCTGGTGCGGATGCTCGTTCAGAAGGTCAATTTTATGTTTGTCCATAACTCCTCAGTCCCTATTATAACGAAAATTATCCATCCGTTCAAGAGGTTGAAGGAATATGAAAAGCGTGGTATTTTTTTGGAGCTTATTCTGGAAATATGGACGTTTAGCTCAGCTGGTTAGAGCGCTGTCCTCACACGACAGAGGTCGGAGGTTCGAGTCCTCCAACGTCCACCAAAACAACCACAACGCTCCTGTTGCGGTTGTTTTGTTTTGCTCTATGGTCATTCCCTTGCTTTGGACCCAAATTTTTGGTAGGGTTGAGAAGATTTTACTGTCTCCAACCTTTTACGTATGCAAGCACGGTTTTCTTCCGTTGAGGAAAAATTATACAAGCGCTTTGGCCCGGTAGGTGGAGCGGTCGCCTCTTTCTTATTTGAGGTTGTTCAGATCGTTCTTATCTCAAGTGCGATTATTATTCCGATCCGATACTTCTTGATCCAACCTTTTTATGTGAAAGGCGCATCCATGGAGCCAAACTTCTATGATCACGAGTACCTTATTATAGATGAGCTGACATATCGATTCCGTGATCCGTTCCGAGGAGAAATTCTGGTCTTCCGTTATCCACGAGATCCAAGTCAGTTTTTTATCAAGAGAATCGTTGGCCTTCCAGGGGAAACCGTAGAAATTACAGGAGGCAACGTGATTATCTATAATGTTGAACATCCAAACGGCCTTGTCTTGGAAGAGGAATATCTCGATGACGAACAAACAAATGGGAAAGTTAGAGTGACATTAGGTGAGGATGAATATTATGTCTTTGGAGATAATAGAGATGCCTCTCTGGATTCACGAAGCTTTGGTCCTATTCAAAGTGACGATGTCATCGGTCGTGTGTGGGTTCGAGGACTTCCGTTCTCACGTATGGGGACATTTGATCTTCCGGAATACAATCTTTAAACACGTGTTAACCTCATGATTCCTATGCCTGCGAAAAAGAAAGTGCCAACAAAGGCAACGGCTCCTAAGTCCGTCACAAAGCCTGCTGTTGTCAAAAAAGAAAAAGAAGAGGACGGAGAACAAAAATCTGGAAAAACGTTTGATCTGTTGCGCGGTTTTCGAGACATTCTTTCTGATGATCAAGGACGATGGAACTTGATTCGAGATACCGTTCGTTCGATGGCAGAAGCATACAGCTTTGATCGAATTGAGCTCCCTATTCTCGAGCGATCTGAATTGTTTAATCGAACGATTGGAAAAGGAACAGATATCGTTGAAAAGGAAATGTATACGTTTACGGATCCTTCAAATCGTTCTGTCTCTTTGCGTCCAGAAGCAACAGCCAGTGCGGCTCGCGCCTATATCAGTCATGGCATGCTCGATCGCCCACAGCCCGTAAAGATGTGGTACACCGGTCCCATGTTCCGACATGATCGCCCACAAGCTGGTCGATATCGTCAGTTTTACCAGGCGGGGTTTGAAAGTTTTGGGGTGAACGAACCGATTGTAGATGCGCAATTGATCGTGATCGGATATCAGATCTTGCGTGAACTCGGATTGGACGTAAAAGTCCAAATCAATTCCATTGGGACGACGGAGTGTCGTCAGGCGTATCTTGCCGAGCTTGTCGCCTATTTCCGTCAGCACCGAAATAAACTTTCAGATGAGGATAAGCGTCGTCTTCAAAAGAATCCATTGCGTATTTTAGATAGTAAAGAAGAGGTGACACGCGAACTTCTTGAGGGAGCCCCACAGATTCTTGATTGGCTGGACGATAAGTCAAAGGAGCACTTCATGAAAGTTTTGGAGTTTTTGGAAGAAGTGGAAGTGCCATTTGTGCTTAATCCTTACTTGGTACGAGGACTTGATTACTACACACACACGGTCTTTGAGTTTGTCCTCGCAGACGATGAAGGCGCAAAAGCGCAAGTCGCTCTTGGGGGAGGAGGGCGTTATGATGGGCTTGTTGAATTACTTGGTGGGCGTCCAGAGACACCAGGTTGCGGATTTGCTTTAGGGATTGAGAGAATCTCACGTGCCTTAGAAGCAAAGGGGATTAATCCACCTGAACGACCACAACCACAAGTATTTTTTGCTCAGCTTGGAGACGCGGCTCGTCGCATTGGTCTTCAATTGTTTGAAGATTTCCGTCAGGCGAAAATTCCCGTGGCAGAAGCCTTTGGAAAGAATGCCTTGAAGGCACAGCTCGATGTCGCAAATAAGCTTGGGGTACAGTTCACACTGATTCTCGGTCAAAAGGAAGTCCTAGATGAGACGATTATCATTCGTGATATGGAGTCAGGAGCACAAGAGATTGTTGATGTGAAGAAAGTCGTTGGGCTCGTAAAAAAGAAGCTTCGTCACGAAGAAGGAGTTGATCCGATTATGCAGTCACCCGTAGAAGTTGCTTAGGGATCAAATCTTTCTCGGAAAGACTTGACAAAATAGGGCATTTCTCGCATAATCCTGTTGAATTTAATTTTTGTTGAAAGGAAAACGTGTGGTTAACGTAAAACGTCGAAAAGGTGAGAGTTTTGAGGGTCTCTATCGTCGATTTAGTCGACGTGTTCAGCAAAGTGGAAACATGTTGCAAACACGAAAGATCCGCTTTCATGAGAGCGAGCCTAACAAAGCAAAGGTCAAACGAAGTGCGCTTCGTCGTATTGTGACGGGAGTAAAACGTCAGTACCTTATCCGTATTGGACAGCTCGATGAAACGGATCGAGGAGGACCTCGCCGTCGCTAAAAACACAATCGTATGTCTTTGACAGAGACGATTACACAGAACATGAAACTGGCTATGAAAGCCAAAGACAACGCAACGCTATCCACGTTGCGTTTGTTGCTATCTGCGATAAAGAATAAGCAGATTGATCTTCAGCATGAACTTTCAGATGAAGAAGTGCAGGGGGTGATCAAAGCGCAGATGAAGCAACTTAAGGACTCCATCGAATCGTTTATCGCAGGAGGTCGTGAGGATATGGCTGTAAGTGCACAGACTGAAGTGTCTGTCTTGCAAGCATATCTTCCGGCTGAGATGAGTGATGAAGCATTGTTGGCGGTTGTGAAAGAGGCCGTTGAACAGTCTGGAGCAACAACCAAAGCGGATATGGGGAAAGCCATGGGCTCAGCGATGAAAGCGGTTGCTGGTCGGGCAGATGGAAACCGCGTGAAATCCATCGTTGGATCGCTCCTCGGAGTCTTTTTCCCTGTCTTGATTGGACTTGGGTTTCTCACGCAAGATGCGCATGCTTCTATTCCTCTGATAGAAAACTTCTCAACAACATCTTCGTATACGATATTTCTGTTGCGCATTGTTCGCGTACTCATGCTCTGGTTAGGGGTGGTGGCGATTACGATGATCTTGAGTGGAGGGTTTGACTATATGACCGCTTCGTTTAGAGATGAGGCTCATGAGTCCGCAATCTCAAAGATTACCTCAGGAATATTTGTCACGGTGGTCGTTGCCGTGCTCTTCGCCTTCTTCACCATCTTCCTCCAACAGATTGGATAAAAGGACAGAGTGTTAAAAACAGGCTTTTCAGCCTGTTTTTTGATTGGTAGATTGACAAAAGTGCCATTTTCTGGTATCTTTTGTCGTTCGCAAGTTGGGGATTCACTCCAGCACTGTCGAACCTGAACCGGCATTTCCGGCAGGAGTCGAGATGAAGCCTCGTAGGTTTACGCTTCCGAGTGGGGAGATCGTGGCGGTGGTCTTGGACAACGGACAGAACAAGATCATTCGTGAACGTCACTTCCGTGGCCGTACCGTCCAGAAGGCGGGCAACTTTGCTCTCTGGGACTTCCCGGCGCAGTTCATTGATGAGCTCTGGTTCCAGGAGAAGGTGGTGCACGAGATCCTGCGTCAGCGTCCTCCGCACGGCGGATCCAACGCGGTGGAGTTCGATTTCGATTTCTTCGTCGGCTGGACGTCCATGGTGGATCAGTTGGCTGACCCGGCTTATCGCCTTCAGTACACCGTCAGCGACGCAGACGGTCAGGAGCGAATCGTGGAGGTGGAAGACCACGACCTCAGGCCCGAGGAGTTCGAGTTGAGGCCCCTTCGCAAGGGGCTCAAGGGGGAGTTCGTCGTCGACGGATCGCGCGCCCCCTTGACCAAGACCGTCACCGTGATCGCTCAGGTCAAGGAGTGTGACTGGGGCAAGTTCATCGTCATCTACTCCATTCGTCCTGGCATCATGATGCCCGCTCACATTGCGCCACCGAGCCGTGGGTGGTACAAGCTCGACATGTGGGAGGATGGTCTGATCTTCTGGGACTGGGAGAGTGACGGTGATGATCCCGCAGATCCCACCTACCCCTACGGTCTTCACAATGACGAGCCTCGAATCAACCTTCTCACCGGCGAGCCGATCGTCGAAGAGGACGAAGAGGACTACGACCACGACTCCGTCTAGACCACATCGGTCGAAGCGGCACACGTGCCTCGTGTGAAGAAGAGCCTCTTGTGTGAGTCATATCACCCAAGGAGGACACTCGACTTCACTCGGGGCTTTTCTTTTTGGTTCTATCCACAATGAGACACTGCGAAGAAGTGGGTAAATAAGCTACAATAGATGTACGCATGACCACATTACCCAGTTGGTCTTGAGGCGCACCCGCCATGCATCGTCTCTTTATGAAATTAGTCGTACCCCATTCGCGCGCGCTCCTGCTTGGAGTCGTTGCATTTTGTGTTTTGTTTTTCGTTCTCGGCGCTCCTCCAGCATTGGCTCAGGAAACGGCGTTTGAACAATTTGGAACAGCCACAACCCTTCCAACAGATAATATCGCCGTCATTGTTGCTCGAGTGATTCGCGTGGCTTTAACGCTTGTTGGAATCATTTTTGTCTGTTTGGTTATTTATGCGGGGTTTTTGTATCTCCTCGCGCGTGGAGAACCGGATCCGATAAAAAAAGCCAAAAAGATTTTTCAACAATCCATCATTGGACTGTTTATTATTTTCTCTGCGTATAGCATCACGACGTTTATTTTGAATCGTCTTCTTGATGCGGCGTTTACCGGAACATCGTCAGCGATTGCCGATGCGTTCAGTGAACCGCTCTCAGGTTCACTTGGAGGAGGGATTCTGGATGATCACTATCCTGAGCGCGATGCACAAGATATCGCTCGCAACACACGGATCTTCGTGAGCTTTAAGGAAGCGATCGACCCAGAATCTATTGCTAGTAATTATGACGGAAATACGGATACGGTTGATTATTTGAATACAGACAGCATTATCATCTACCCAACTGAAGACGGTCCAGGGGGAGCTCTTACAGAAGAGGAAGTTGTCGTAACGTATGACGAAGATTTTGAAATCTTTGTGTTCGATCCAGTGGATTACCTGGGAAGTTCTGAAGAGGATACAAATTATACGGTCATCCTTACAACCAGTATTCAAAAAGATGATGGGTCATCCGCGTTTTCTGGAGCTTATTCAAGTGGGTATAGCTGGACGTTTGAAGTTTCAACAGAGATTGATTTGACCCCTCCGTATGTCACGTCAGTTGTTCCACAGCAAGATGCTACCGAACCAAGAAATATCACGATTGAGATTAACTTCTCTGAAGCCATGGACCCTGTGGCAACGACGGGTTCGTATATTGCCAGCGAAGAATCGTACTTCACCAATATTGAAGTGTTTGATGCGTTGGGGGTAAACGTGGAAGGAACGTTCGAGATTAGTAACGCGTACCGAACGATTAGTTTCACGACGACAGACGCTTGCGGGGAAGATCCCTGTGGAGACACCATTTACTGCCTCCCAACCAATCAGGCAATTGAAGCCTTTGCCCACGCGGCGACATTGAATGAAGACGAGATCCCGCAAGCAGAACCAGCAGGATATACATTTGATGGAGTGGTGGACGCTGCGTCAAACTCACTCGATGGAGATAACGATGGAGATGCCTGTGGATCTGCAACGGACACAATAGACTGTGCAGACGGGGAGGAGAACGATGATTACTCTTGGAACTTCACAACCACAGACGACATTGAGGACTCAGTCCCACAGATTATTGATGGGGGACTTGATCCAGGTATTGAAGAAGACGAAATCAATCAGACAAATGATATAGAAATCACGTTTAACACCTACCTCAAGTCTTCAACCGTAAAAACACATAGTGTGTCGTTATGGCCAGATCCGTATTATGAGTCATGGTTTGCCATTCGAAAGTCCAATGATGATACGAATGAACGCACGACCGTATTGATCGAGCACCCAACATTCGTAAGTACAGATCTCGGAGGGTGGGACTATTGGCCGGTTCTGACGAATGACATCAAGAGCGCTTATCAGATCTGTATGTATCCAGCGATTGGACCAGGGGCAAATTGTACGGAAGGGCGGGATGCGGAAAGACCTTATTGTTGTAACGGAATCGCCTCTTCGAGTGCGTGTCAATCAGACCAACAGGAACTTGATGGGTTAGATGAAGAGCTTCCTGATAATAGCGAAACCGAACTTTAAATACATGCGTAGACTCAACCGTTCATCCATCCTAGGTGTGTTCCTCGCACTGGCACTCAGTGCGGGAATTCTGTTTGCTGTCCCTGTATCGGCGCAAGATGTGAATCTTGAGTCTTTTGCAGAGACAGCAGGATTTTCTACCTCGGCAAGTATCACGGTGATCATTGCCCGCCTCATTCGTACCGCCATTTCCGTGGTGGGAGTGGTGACGGTGGCCTTCATGGTGTATGGAGGGTTTGTTTGGATGACCGCAGGGGGAAATGAAGAGCGTGTAAAAACAGCCAAAAAGATCATTATCAATTCCGTGATTGGTCTTGTTCTGGTCTTTGCCAGCTTTGCGATTGCACAGTTTATTTTGAATGCGCTTGTGGGGGCTACGGGTGGCGATATTTCAGGGTCCCCCTCTGATTCAGGAGGGTATACCGATGGGGGAGGAAGTTCGGTATTTTATCTGAGTTCCGCAAATACGGAGTGTGCAGAAGCCTTGCAGAACCTTCAGTTACAGTTTGTTTTTTCAAAAAATGTTGATTCAGATACCGTCGAGGAGGGAATTCTCATTCGAGATGAAAGCGGGGACGCGGTTGACGGAACGTTCAGTGTGAGAAGTCGTACCGTGACGTTCACCCCCTCTCAAGCCTGTGAGAGTCCATACGAAGACGAGTTTTGTTTCGATGC
Organism: Candidatus Uhrbacteria bacterium CG10_big_fil_rev_8_21_14_0_10_48_16; assembly: GCA_002793515.1. GTDB lineage: Bacteria > Patescibacteriota > Patescibacteriia > UBA9934 > GWF2-40-263 > UBA12478. Next base: position 20,872 of record PFEU01000015.1, on the reverse strand, counting down.
ATTAAGTACCTATACGGTTGATGTTGATTCGACGGTTCTTGAATCAACCTTAGGGTCTTCTCTTACCTGTACAACGACCTATCCATGTTCGTTCAGCTTCACGACTGGAAGCGAGATTGATATTGCAGACCCAACGGTTGAAATGGACGCGCCAGAAGACGGAGAAAGTTTCTACGCAGGTTCTATTGAACTGCTTCAGGCCATGACCACAGATGACAGTGGTGTTTCAACGGTTGATTTTTATCTGATTGATGACGACGAAGCTCTGTATTCATCCGGAGTCGATTATTCAACGGCAGGAGCGCTCACGGGTGGAGATGCAGAGAATGCGTTCTATGCGGATGAAGCGGAAGAATGGGACACGGAAGGCTATACCACAAATGAGGAGTATGATATTTGGGCCACGGGATATGATTGTGCCGGAAATACAGACACGGCTAGTCGTGTCACTGTTGTTCTCCGTGCCTCCAACTGTAATAACGAAGTTCTTGATACAGACCTCGGAGAAACAGATGTTGATTGTGGAGGTGACTCGTCGGGTGCGTATTACTGTGGATCATGTGACGGCGATGCCTGTACGGAGAACGCGGATTGTTCCAGTGGACAGTGTATCGATGGGGCGTGTGTCACTGTCCCAAAGATCGAAGGCGTCTCTCCTGGGGACGGAGCGGAAGGGAATCTTATTACGATTTCTGGAGAAGGATTTGGAGATGAGGAAGGAACCATTTATTTCCTAGGGACAGAAAGCGGTGATGACGTGACGGCTTCGGCGTATGAATGTAATGCGTCAGTTCAATGGTCAGATAGTCAGATTATTGTGCAAGTTCCTGGTTCAGCGGTTGACGGTCCGCTTTCAGTCGTGACCGCAGAAGCGGAAGAAGAACGAACGGATGATGATTATGGTCCATCGATTCAAGACTTTGACGTGAATGCCATCGCGCGTCCAGGAATCTGTGCGCTTGATCCGGATGCGGACGATTATGGAAGTGCGATTGATGTGTATGGAAACAGTTTTGGCTCCTCTCAGGGATCCTCAACGTTTTATTTCACAAATTATGAGACGAGTTCCTATGTCTCTTGGGCAGACGAGAGTCTTGAAGTGGTTGTTCCTAATGTAAACTCAGGAAATTACCGTGCACAAGTTTTTACAGGGGATTATGTGTGTATTGATACGGACGGGGCACAGACAGGAGAGACATGTTCGGAAGATGAGGATTGCGATACAGATGCTGGCGAGAGTTGTGCGACTTCGTGGTGTTCGGAGACGCTCGATTACTGTGATAGCGATGATGACTGTGGTGAGGATGCTGGAACATGCGAGTCTATTCGTGTTGGTTCAAATACTGTTGCCTTTACGGCGGAGGATGTATTGAGTTCATCTGATCCGATCATTTCCTCTATTGATTCAGGGTGGAAAGCTTGTTCAGACGATAATGTGCATTGTGGCGATGATGACGATTGTAGCGAGGGGGCCACGTGTGATGATGCGGTGAATTGGGGGCCACCAGGTCAATATGTAACGATTTACGGAACAGGATTTGGAACGACAACAGGATCGATCAATTTTGAAAATGAAACATTAGGATATACCGCATTGGGAGATACAGATTTTCCTGATGTATGTGGAGATGATTTTTGGCATGACACGTACATTACGGTAAAGGTGCCAGAGACGTATCTTACAGAAGGAGAAGATGCGATTGAAGCCATGACGCATGCGGTAACAGTAGAGCGAGCGGATGGAAATGAATCAACGGCGACAGATTTTGTCGTGCTCGATGACACCCCAGGTCCGGCCATTTGTGATATCAATCCGTCCGCAGGTCCGGCTGACACGGAGATTACGATATACGGAGAAAATCTGGGCTCAGATGATGGAACCGTGACGTTCTATTCAGTAGAAGATGCGAGTTTTGGTCTTTGGGAAAATGATCAGATTTCTTCGGTGGTTATTCCAGATGATGCGGTGACAGGCCCGCTATTTGTGGAAGAAGCAGAGAATGGCTATTCATCTAATTCAATCACCTTTCAAGTAGGGGATTGTCGTGAGGATGCTGATTTGTGTTCTGAGGGTGAGAGCTGTTGTTCAGATGGTTCATGTTCCTCTACCTGTGATACGACAGAAGAGGTGTCTGCGCATTATGCGTTTAAAGTGACGACCGGAATTACCCCAAATACTCCGCAAGTGATTGTTCAGTGTGATGAAGATGGGACATCGCCTTCCCCATGGGAGGGATGGAGTGACCCGGAAGACATTTGTATGAATGCAAGCGTGCAGGCCGAATTTAATATGGCCATGGATGCCTCAACGCTTACAACCTCAACGGTTCTTGTAGAAAAATGTACGGCAACGGCAGAGGAAGCATGTACCACCTGGGAAGCGGTTCCTGGAACCATGCCAACGCCGGATGAAACGGGATTTTCTTGGGATCCAACAGGAGAATTTGAAACAGATACTCTCTATCGTGTGACTCTGCAGGGGATTGATCAGATCAGGAGTGCGGATGGGGGGTACATGGAAGAAGATTATACGTGGGAATTTACCACGAGTACTTCGGATGCTCCCTGTGAAGTGGGGGATGTGAATGTTCGTCCTGGTGAGTATACGCAAAGAGAACAAGATTACGTGAACTATACGGCTCAACTGACCGCACAAAATGATCAATGTGTGGCCTTAAGTTGTGCGGGTTACGAATTGTACTGGGATTCCGTGAGCGATCATGTCCTGATCCCAACCTCTGCGTGGTCAGGGATCTGTACAAACCAGGTCTATGCTCAGAGTGAGACATCCGCGGGCGACCCAGCGATTATTACGGCCACGGTTACGGATGCAGAGAACGATCCTTCCGGAGAGGGAGCATTGACGATTAATTTCCTCGATCCAGAAATTGATGACTACTTCCCGCAATGTACCACCGCCTGCGTGAATGCGTTGCCTTGGGCGGAGTTTAATACGGTCATGAGTGAAACAACGATCGATGAAGACAGTGTTACGTTGTATCGTTGTGACAATTCACTGTGCGAGACTTCTGGAATTGATGAAGCCGATTTTGTTGATTCAATTAGCTATAGTCCTACAACACAGAAGTTCTCTATTCAATTCGAGGATGGGGAAACCATGGAACCAAATACCTGGTATCGAGTGGTCGTTTCCGGTGACGCTGTGCTTTCACAAACAGGCGTGGCTCTTTCTGAGTCTGGTTCAAACTATGGAACGGACGAAAATCGTTACTTTGAAGATGACTTCTCTTGGATTTTTAGGACAAAGAATGATGCCGTGAGTTGTGCTATTGATTCGATTTCTCTTGATCCAGAGCTCGCGACCATGAGCTACGTTGGGGAGCGAGCAGAATTTGAGGCAACTGCACAAGGAGCCCCAGACGACTGTTCCGCTCAAGGTCAAACACTCCAATCAGGTTCGTTTGCCTGGGAGCCATGGACTTCAGAAGATGTTCCTAACAGCAATGGTGTTGCATCAAGCGCTGTGGAATCAGATGAGGTTGTGTCCTACATGATTTCGAATGGTGCCATCGAATTAACAACGAATATTCCAAGTTACTGTACGGCTGCGTGTTTGAACGCAGGAGCTCCTGTCACAACAGCCGATGGGGTGTGTGGAGATGATATCATTCAAGATTCTGAGGAGTGTGATGATGGAGGGTCTGAAGATGGTGACGGGTGTTCTGCTGAATGTTTGAATGAAGGAAATGTTCAGTGCGATTCAGCCTGCGCGGGTTCTGGGGTTGAGTGTACAAACGATTCATCTTGTGAAGAGTCGTGTGAAAGTGCTGTCTGTTCTTCAGCGACAGACGTAGGAGAAGCATGTACGGATGGCGTAGATTGTGAAAGTGGAAGCTGTTCAGACGAGGGGGTGTGTGAGGATTTTGAAGACGCAGAAGCATCATGCTCAAATAATGGAGCGTGTGATTCAGGTGCTTGTGTAGGGGCTTGTTCTCTCACAGGTGATAGCTGTTCTGGATCTGATACAGAGTGTCCATACGCTTCAGGAGATAGTTGTGAAATTACGGGTTCAGGATGTTGTGGAGATGGAACACGCGATTGGTCTGCGAGCGAAGGAGGAGAAGACTGTGACGATGGAAATCTCTTAAATGGGGATGGATGTTCTTCGGAATGTAAAAACGAAGGGGCTCGCGCGATTGGATCTGTGTGTGGAGATGGAACACAGGATTGGGTGGCAAACACAGGAGGAGAAGATTGTGATGATGGAAATAGTTCAGGAGGTGACGGCTGTTCAAACAATTGTCTTATTGAAGGATCAACGGCAGAAACCGATATCTATGCGACCTGTGGAAATGGAGTCGTCGAAGACGGTGAGGACTGTGATCCAGGGGATTATTCCGCCGAAGGAGACGGATGTTCTTCTGCTTGTCTTTACGAAGGAACAAGTGTCTGCCCAACCGCAGATTCATTGAATTGTTGTGGAAATGGAGATGTGGATACAGGCGAGGAGTGTGACAGTGAGGAAGGATGCTCAAACAGCTGTCTATGGTCTGGGTCTTCCTATGGGTACTCGACGCCATCGTTTTGTGGGGATGGGATCGCGACAGGTATTGGAGAAGAGTGTGATGCGCTTTCATCTGCATCGTTTTCAACAGGAGATTACGGTGTGGCGCAAGTCGCAACAGGAGCTCCAACAGAAGTTGATGAGGAGACAGGATATGCTGTTTCAACGGTTTCTGTAACGGTAGATGGTGATGTGACGGATGACGCAACCCTCCGGTTATACTGTTCGTGTACCACAGATCAATCATGTGGTGCCGGTGGTTTGGGATGTGGAGATAGTAACTGTTGTTACGAACGTCCAACGCATGGAGCTCTGTATCCAGGAGATAATACGTCCGCTTTTGCGTCTGGAACAGATGACGGATTCTGTCGCAATAGTGCGGTCTGGATTGATTTTTCAGAAACCATGAATGAGGCGACGTTCGATCAGACAGAAGATACAAATGGCGACGGAACGATTGGTCAAGATGAGTTCAATGCGAATTTGTATCTCGATCTCGTGTCGGTTGATTCCGATGGAGATGGAGTGCAAGAAACGATTAGTGCCATTGAGGACTGTCCGTCTGGCTATCTAGGGGCAACGGGTTCAGCAGAGATCGGTTTTGGAGGAAAAGTATGGCATTGGGTGAAGTCATTTGTTCTCGGTCTCTTTGGTCGTGACGTGAATGCATCTAGTACATTCCTGTGTCATGTTTCCGTGACCTATCAAACCGTAGAACAAGCAGATGGAACTTCCCGTGTGTATCTGCGTTATGGATCGCTCTTAGAAGAGAACGCTGTCTATAAACTTGTGGTGGTGGGAGATGACGTTTCTTCCGATGAGGAAAAGACGGGAGTCTTAAGCGAGAATAATGTCACGTTGTGTATTGATGACGACTGTGAAGATGAAGACTTCTCACAATCCTTTGCCGTCGGAGAAGAAATCTGTGATCTAGATCGTGTGCTTTTGGAAGATACAGGAATCACGCCTGTTGAGGATTATGAGTCGCTGAGTATTCAGTACTTCAGTTCGACGGGTGAAGAACATGCGTTTGTTTCTACTCCACAAACGTATCGTTCCGGAGGATACGAGGAGATTTCACCGATTACGGATTTGTATGAGTGGGATTGGAATTGGACTTCATCAGAAACGGACGGCGAAGAAGGAGATGTCGTCGCAGTTGAAGGAGAGGATCCAGAGGATACAACACGTAGTTACACCGCGTCTGGATATACTGGTCGAGAAATTGTCTTGAGTACCGCCACGATCACCGTGGATGAATTATTTGATCCAAGTACGGCTGGAAGTGAATCGTCTTCGGCAAGAACCGTGTCGGGGACCTTAGAAGTCACCGCAAACCTCTGTGAGAATCCATGGCCAGCCCTAGATTCAAGTCTTGGGTTCCCTTATGTGGAGGATGAGCTTCCAAGCAACTTCTCATTCTATTACTGTCGTGATGCTGGAGATCCAGAAGACACAGGAGATGACCTTCCGTCTCTCGGGGAGCCAATTGACGTGACGTCTCTTTCATCTTCAGGAATTATTCAGGAGATTATCTTTAAAGTTGAAGGATCAAGTGATGCCATCGGGGTTCGAGTTCTTTCAAATGCCAGCTATCTTTCTCCATCTGAATGGGCAGAAGAACAGGAGTTCACCGGGGCGTTCACGCAGACAGAACTTGATGGGTACATGGCCGTTCAATCTGGAAATACGCTTTATGCAACATCGGCCAATCTTGTTGAATCAGACGCCTTCATTTATCCAAACATGTACATCGTTTCGTACAACGACAACGCAAGCAGTGATGCAGAGGAGATTTTCGCACAGATTTTGGAGAACTGGCGATTCAATGCCAATACAGATGAGGTGACGGATATCAACTTATGTCAGGACAGCACGGATGAGAGTTATGCAACCGATGACTCTGGAAACTATGTCAGTTGTGAATGGGACGGTGACTGTTATGAGAGTTTTGAGGACAGCACGATTATCTGCGATGCGCAAAAAGCAAAACTGACCCGTGATATGCAACGATTGATCGATGTGACGAGTATGTCGGCATTGATTGATACGTACGGAGACGAGAACGGCCACTGTGATGTCACAAAAGGACAGTCTTGTGATCAGGACAGTGATTGTCCAGGTGCAGAAGTTTGTGTCGCTGGATTCCCAGAGGTTCAATCAGGAACGTTTGTTCCAGCCCTGACAAACTCTATCTGGAGTTCATGGAATTCTGCCTTTGCCAATGAACTAGGCACGGCACTCCCAACGGATCCTATTAATGAATTCTATAACTGTTCCGCAGAGGGGTTTGACGATGCATCTTGTTGGAATGGAGAAGCAGGAACATTTATGTGTCCTGAAAATTCTCATCTGTATGGGTACCAGAGTGTGGGAGGAGAAGATTATCGTCTGTATGCGCAACTTGAACTTGCTGGAAAAAATGCATGGAGTCGGGCGATTGATACCGATAGTACTGATGAAGTAACGATCTACGTTGAGTATCCAACAGGAAATGCGCCATCGACGGTCTTGACCGGATTTTCAACGTCACCGGTATTTTGTGACGGAAATTTATGGGGAGACTCTGCTTTGTGTGGTGATGGAACACAGGGAGCAGGAGAGATCTGTGAGATCGGGGATACGATGACGATTGGTTGTACGGATGCAGACGGAAATGCTGGGCTGATCACGGTTGCGTGTGATAGCGATTGTGGAGCTTCAGCATCAACCGTGACCGATGCGTATCAAACAGAAACTGAAGCTGAGGCTTTTGGAGCAGAATGTTCCCCTTATAGTTGTGGAAACGGCGTGGTTGAAACCGGTGAGGATTGTGATGATGGATCTTTAAACGGAACGTATGGTCACTGTAGTGATACATGTACCGTAACAGGATCGTTTTCTTGTGGAGATGGGTACCTTGCTTCCAGCGAGCAGTGTGATTGTGGAACGACAAGCACGTATGCCACGCTCATAGCGGACTCTGGAAGTTGGACGACCATCGGTCCAGACAGAACAGGGACAACGAGTTCACCGTGGTGCGCGACCTCAAACGGTCAGTATGATTTGAATGCAAATAACTGCTCGTATAACTGTACCCTCCCAGGGCTTTCTTGTGGGGATGGGGTCGTGAATGGATCAGAAGACTGTGATGGAGATTATGAGGAATGGGAAGGAAAACTCTGTTCCGATCTTGTGACAACCTGTACGTCCGACAGTGATTGTGACAGTGGAGATACGTGCGGATCATCAACGGCTACAACGGCTCCGGGAACAGGGTCTATCTGTGTCGGGGGAGATGATGCGGGAGATGCGTGTACCTCAGATTCAGAATGTACAGGATCAGGGGCGACATGTTCGACAAATACCTATGACCTCTTCCGTTATCGTACATGCTCCGCGACGTGTGACTGGCCTTCTTCTTGGACCGGTCCGGTTGGAGGGGATCAGGTGTGTGGAAATGGAGAATTGGAAGGAGATGAAGTGTGTGACGACGGAAACACCTCAAATAATGATGAATGTTTGAACACGTGTGAGTTGAACATCTGTGGAGATGACTACGTCAATGTCGGATTTGAGTCGTGTGATGATGGAATAGAAAATGGAAATGTCTGCGAAGCTTCTTACGGAGGAACCTGTAATTACTGTAACTCAATCTGTCAGTATAAGAGTGCTTCAGGGGGGTACTGTGGAGACTTGGAAGTAAATGGCTCAGAGATCTGTGACGGAACCTATTCCGAGCAGTTGAAATATTTTGATGTGTCAACTGGTACGGTTTCAACCGCCTGTGACGATACGTACGACACAACCACAAATAGTTCTGGTGATACGTTCACCTGTCACTGGCTAGGTGTGTGTAACGGAGGAACAGAAAATGGAGATTACTGTACACTCAATTACGATAGTTGGTCAGGAGGGACTCCTTCTTCGCTTTCTGATAGTACATTATACGATACAAATAGTTGTTCGGGAGGTGAGTGTGTCCCTCCATACTGTGCAGATGACTGTGGGTCATCGTGTCCAACAGCGTATGCAACAACAGGCTTGCTCGTTCAAAGCGAGATCTCAGGCTCAAGTCCTTCAGACTCAATCAGTCTGTACAGTTATTTGAATGACGAAGGGGACTCACCAGACAATGCGGCACTCTATATTCCTGCGTGTAATGTGGCAACGAAGATTACCGCGGACGTAAATGATTCTGAAGTCATTCCACCGGACGTAGACATCGTCTTTGTGACAGACTTGTCAGGAAGTATGGACTGGGATGTGGATGCAAGCAAGTACTGTAATGGTGGATCAAACGACGGAGATGCATGTTCGTCTGATTCTCAGTGTGGGACTGGCTATGTCTGTGAGAACTATGGTGCCCCTGTGGGGGTTAGACGCATCGACTACGTGGTTGAAGCAACGCAAAATGCGGTCGAAGATTTATTCGATGCCTATTCAGGGAATGGGGCTGATATGCAGATCTCGCTCGTCTCTTTTTCAGGAAGCACAGGAATATGTAGTGGAGGACCCTATCCAGGAGAAGTTTGTTATTCGAGTAGTGAATGTGACAGTGACACGGATACGAGTGGTTCTTGTAGTGTAACGGATGGGTCAGAAACAAATATCGGATTGAGCGGTTTGAGCTCAGAGTCTAGTCTGATAACTATCATCGGTGAATATCTCACCGCTGTCGGTGGTGGAACTCCTACCTATAATGGAATTGAGGAGGCCATTAGCGTGCTTTCGAGTTCGACAGCAGAAGTGAAGATCATCATTCTTCTTTCTGATGGAGACCCAGGGTATAACGGTTCCTTCTCTATTTCTTCTTCAACGAGTGATGAATGTTCAGGTTACTCTTGGTCAAATTATCCATCTGCACAGGATTGGTCTAACACTTCTGCGTGTGTGGCTCAAATTGCTGATAATTTGATAGATGGTTCATCAGAAGGAATTCCACGATCAGATATCATTATTTATTCAGCTGCGGTGACAACGAGTTCATCGTTGAAGGGATACATGGCGCACATGTCGAGTAATACCTGTAGTTGGTCAAGTACAACAAGCGTGACTGATTGTGAAGGGAACTATGCTTACTCAGCCTCAAGTGCGGATGAAATTTCTCTGATGTACGAGGCAATTGTTGACTCGATTCTGGGAACAAATGTGACGTTTACGGCAACGAATACCGCTGGAGATACGACAACGACCACAGGAGAAGTTCAGGTAGGTTCTGATAAAGAACTTCCATTTCCAGAAGGATTTGTCTGTCAGTCCACAGAACAAACGGTTCCTCTGCGAAACGTCTTCTATGGCTCTGGGTCTATGGAGTTTAGTGATATTAATTTGACCTACTGTCCGTACGAATAATTTATGGATTTGAATGACTACCCACAAGAAGGAGTATCAATTTCTTGGAAACCTGTTGCCTTAGTGGCGGGTGTCGTTTTATTGATTCTGTTACTCGTATTTGTAGGATTCCGTGTCTTCTACAATAGTCAGGACGACTTATTGTTATCACAAACCGTTGGTTCGCAGGAGGTATCAAATGCCAGTACGAAGTGCGAACTGGCTGAGAATGAGGCGACGTGTTTACTATCAGTCATGACAGATCTTGCCCAAGCTCATACCTCATCTGAGGTGTGTGATACGATTGAGTCAACACAAGGGAAAGACAATTGTTACTGGGCTATTGCACGATCGGCGGAGGATGTTCTCTATTGTCAGGGAATTGAAGAACCAGCGTGGCAGTTGGATTGTGTGGATGGGGTGTATCAAGATATTGCTCTAAGGACGAGAGATGTTACCTCCTGTTCTTTGATCACGAACTCTCTAAAACGAAGCCGGTGTGAAAAAACACTTTCCGTTCCGCTTACGTATGAAACGTGTGTCGCCCAAGGAAGTTCGGCAGAGTGCGAAGACTTGCGTTTGCAGGATCTGGCGGATGACTCATTAGATCGAATCTATTGTGATCAAATGTCAGACGAGTTAAATCGTGACACCTGTCTAGAATTTGTTCTCACGTCTATTTCAGAACAGGACACAGAGCCGTCCGTTCAAGATGAAGATTCAGATGGAGATGGTCTTACAGATCTGGAAGAATCTGAGTATGGAACGGATCCATTGAATCCTGATACGGATGGAGATGGGTATTCAGATGGGGACGAAGTCGCGTCTGGCTATGATCCAAATGGCCCAGGTCTACTCGAATAATCTATTGAAGTATTAAACACCCCGCTATGTTCGATGATGTAAAAAAAGAGCCCGAAGACATGTTTGAGCAAACGGATAAGTCAGCTCCTCAGGTCACGGCTCCTACGGATCAACCTGTTGTTTCTTCAGAGTCACCTTCTGCGCCTGCCTCTGTGATGGCTTCATCCACTCCACCTCAAGCGTCTGGAGCTGGGTCCATGGGTGGACGTATCGCAGAGCTGTCTCCAGACAAAAGTGGACATACATGGAAGACCATTCTTCTTGTGGTGGGAATTATCGTGATCGTCGTTGCATCCTTCTTTCTTTCCATGAGAATTCTTGGATCCCGCACATCTGTCACACCTGTTTCTCCAACGGCTGTAACCACAGAAGAACCCATTGTAGAGGAGGCAGAAGAGGTGGTGGAAGAACCAGTTGTAGAAGAAGTGGAGGAGGAACCCGCTTCTCGTTTGGATACAGATAAAGACGGACTCACAGACGAAGAAGAAGCCGAATACGGAACAAGTATTCGTGCGGCGGATACAGATAGTGACGGGTTGTTTGATCGAGAGGAGATTATGACCTGGGGAACAGATCCATTGAATCCTGATACAGATGGAGACGGGTACCTTGATGGAGAAGAAGTGAAAGGAGGTTACAATCCAAATGGAGAGGGTCTCTTGCGTGATGTTCCATCTGAATCAAGTTAACCGATCGCTCGTGTATGGCTCAGGAAAATCTTCAGCAAATTGAAAAGCCACAATCAGCTCAAAGCGCTCCCTCAGGGGTAGAGGCGCGAGTCTTTACGATGCCTGAGCGCTATCGGCATGGGGCGCAAGCCGTGCTTCATCAACCAGAGACAAAACAAACGGTCAAAAGTCCTATTGAAGTAAGAACGCCTGGAGTCCCCGTGGCTCCTCCAAAGGCTCCGCCAAAACCGCTTCCAACAAAAAGAAAGGGATCTTCTACCAAGAAGATCGTGATTATTGGGGTAATCGTCCTGTTACTTTTGAGTATTGGTGGATTCTTCTTACTCAGAACGGTTCCAGATGCGACTGAAACTACAGACGTCACCCCAACAACCACGACTCGACCCGCTCCCACGACTACAGAGCCCGTAGAAGAGCCTGTGGAGGAGCCTGTAACAGAACCTGTGGAGGAACCAGATGTGTTCCCTGTGGAAGTCACGCCAGGGGTGGATTCAGACTCAGATGGATTGACGGATACGGAGGAGAAGCTTGTGTACGGAACCGATTCTCGACTTCCTGATACAGATGCCGATGGGTTCTTGGACGGAAACGAAGTTTTCCATCGCTATAACCCGGCCTCTCTTGGAACACTTCTTGAGTCTGGTCTTGTTGAAGCAATGACTCATGCAACCACTCGCGTTTCCTATGAATTTTATTACCCAAAAATATGGGATATTCAAGAGGAGGAGGGAGAACTGGTGATGGATGCGCAAACAGGTGAGGGCTTTAGAGTAACATTTGTGGAAAAGGAGGAAGCACAAACCTTAGAAGATTGGGCAGATGAGCAGTTAACACTCACACGTCCGCTTGTGGGAACCACGAAAAATGGACTTCAGATGATCCAGGGAGAAGATCAATTAAGCGCCTACATCGATCTTGGATCAGGAGTGCTCTTATTCAAGTATGATACAGGGATTAAAACCCGGGTTGATTATCTCCAAACATTCCAAATGATGATTAACAGCGTTCAAGTTGTGGAAAGCGAGGAGGTCGAGGTTATTGAAGAGCCTGTGGTTGAAGAAGGGGTATGATCGAAGCTGAACTCAATCAATCGCTTCTCAAAGGAGGACAGCGCATGCCGATCGCTCAATTGAAAAAAGTACTTTCAGCGTGTTCACGTGCGTTGAAGGTCAAAGGGACGGTTTACGTTTCTATCGGATTCATCAGCAAGGCTCAGATGAGGAAGCTGAATCGACAATGGCGAGGGAAAGATCGTGTCACAGATGTCCTCTCATTTGAGTTAGATGGTGAGCAGATGAAAGGAGAAATTTTGCTGAGTTACGATCAGGCAAAGATTCAGGGGCAGGAGATGGGGCACTCGACTCGGGATGAAATCAGTTTTTTGATCGTGCATGGGATTCTCCATCTGTTTGGGTACGATCATGAGAAACCCAATGATGCAAAGAAAATGTTTCCCCTCCAAGAGAAGATTCTTCACTCCCTTACTATTGATAGTCGACTATGATTCATCTAGGACGAATGGGTAAAAGTTTTAGACACGCCACTCGGGGTGTTGCTGTTGTGTTTCGTTCTGAGCAGAGTTTTCGTATTCAAGTTTTTATTAGTGTTTGGGTTTTGTTTTTTGGATATCTCTTTCAGGTGAAGATGTTTGAGTGGATCCTTCTCGTTCTGCTGATTGGGTCCGTATTAACCCTCGAACTGATCAATAGTATTTTTGAACGGATCGTGGACTCATTTAAACCAAGGATTCACCCTATTGTGAAAGATATTAAGGATATTATGGCGGGAGCCGTTCTGATTGCTTCCATAATCTCTGCGATTGTGGGTCTGATGATCTTTTACCCCCATCTATTTGAACTTGTGAGCTCCCTCGGTTAACGATATACTGGAACTAGTTATGTCTGAAGAGATATTTACAGGACTCGATGTTGGAACGTATGCGATCCGTGCTGCGGTAGGGAAGCTCGTGCCTTCACCAGAAGGAGGAGAACAAATCCATATTATTGGAGCTGTTGAGGTACCCTCATCTGGAGTGAGCAAAGGAACCATTACGAATCTTGAAGACGCTGTGTCGTCAATCTCACGAGCTCTCGAGCAAGCAGAGCGCATTACGGGTGTTCCCTTGAGTAAAGCTTGGGTAGGGATCAATGGCAGTCACATCATTTCCCAGGAGTCTCGGGGAGTTATTGGGGTTGGAAGAAGCGATGGCGAGATTCGTGATGAGGATGTTGAACGTTCGATTGAAGCAGCTCGTACGGTCGCCACTCCGACCAATTATGAAATTATTCACGTGATTCCAAAAAGTTTTACCGTGGATGGTCAACGAGGGGTTAAAGACCCCGTGGGCATGAACGGCATTCGTCTTGAGGTTGATGCCATTATTATTCAGGGGTTGGGTTCTCAAATTAAGAATCTGACAAAAGCCGTCTATCGAACAGGACTCGACATTGAAGATCTTGTCTTTTCTATCCTCGCAACTGCAGAAGCCGTTGTATCTGATCGTCAAAAAGAGCTTGGGGTTTGTGTGGTAAATATTGGGGCTTCCACAACAAATGTGGTTGTCTTTGAGGAAGGTGACGTACTCCATACAGCTGTTCTTCCTATTGGTTCAGACCATGTAACATCAGATATTGCGATCGGATTGCGCACGTCCATTGACGTCGCTGAGCAAGTAAAACTGCATTACGCTACCTGTCTTCCGGACGATGTGAATAAGAAGGAAGAAATTAATCTTGGGGAACTCGGAGCTCCTGAAGAAGAGATTGTGGGAAGGAGGTTCGTAGCGGATATTACCGAAGCTCGTGTGCAGGAAATTTTTGAACATATTGATCGTGAGTTAAAAAAGATTGATCGATCAGGAATGCTTCCAGCAGGAATCATTCTAACAGGAGGAGGGGCAAAATTAAGTGGAATCCTGGACGCTGCTAAATCCGCCTTTCGTTTACCTGTTTCTCTTGGAACGCCGATTGGAGTGACGAGCGTAATTGATCGAGTAAATGATCCGGCGATGAGTACCGCCATGGGACTTGTCCTGTGGGGTCACCATATTCGAGGTTCAAGTGGAAAAGGGGGAATTGGAAACCTCTTTACTCGCTTTGGGGACATGGACAAGATCACCTCTGGGTTTAAAAAAATCTTCCAATCACTTAAACCGTAAGAAAGACATCATCGATTTTCAAAAAGAAGATATACACATCTTCTTTTTTATTTTCTTGACAGGGGTGGTGTCGATGTTAAAGTGTTGAATGATTTTTGTGCTCAGTGTAGCGAATTTTGAGCACATGATTTGTTCAAGCAAGTTCTTTCTCGTTTTCAGACACGTAATTGTGAAGATCTAAATTGTTCAAACACTTTTTATGGCCCAAGTTAAACCAGATATCGAGACCTTTGCCAAGATTAAAGTTGTTGGTATTGGAGGGGGCGGTGGTGCAGCCGTGAACCGCATGATCAGCGACAACATCAAGGGGGTAGAATTCATGGTTGTGAATACGGATGTTCAGGCGCTTAATCAAAACCTTGCTCCAAAAAAGATTCCGATTGGAAAAACGCTTACGCGAGGATTGGGAGCCGGAATGAATCCAGATGTTGGATCAAAGGCTGCGGAAGAAAACCAGAATGAAATACGAGAAGCTCTTTCCGGAGCCGACATGGTCTTTTTGACCTGTGGACTTGGAGGAGGAACAGGAACAGGAGCGATTCCTGAAGTGGCAAAATTGGCGAAAGATATTGGGGCTCTGACGGTTGCGGTTGTGACAAAGCCATTTACCTTTGAAGGAGCTCAACGACGCAGAATTGCGGACGATGGATTTGATCGGCTCCTAGAACATGTTGATGCCATTATTACGATCCCGAATGATCGTGTCCTTCAGATCATCGACAAGAAGACGTCCCTCATGGATGCGTTTAATGTTGTTGACGACGTTCTCAGACAAGGTGTTCAGGGGATTGCGGAGCTGATTACCGTTCCTGGACTCATTAACGTCGATTACGCCGACGTGAAGGCGATTATGGCCTGTTCAGGTTCCGCCCTTATGGGAATTGGACGCGCGTCAGGTGAAAATCGTGCGGTAGAAGCCGCAAAGCAAGCAATCGCAAGTCCGCTCCTTGAGCTTTCAATCGATGGAGCAAAAGGAATTCTCTTTACCATTTCTGGAGGATCTGACCTCGGGATGCATGAAGTCGCAGAAGCGGCGAAGGTGATTACTGGTTCTGCAGATGAAGATGCTCGTGTGATTTTTGGAGCAACCATCGATGATGGGATGGAGGACGAGGTGCGTATCACGGTTGTGGCAACAGGATTTGATTCACGAGAGCGTCGAACAAAGGCTCCAGGAACGGTTGAAGTTCAGGCTCAAGGAACATGGGTTCCTCCAACAAATAATTTCTTGCGTGTCCGAGAAGATGAACCTATTCAACAGAAGCCTCGAGTGAATTTTCAAGCACCGGCTCCCGAGCGCATGGCCCCTCCAAAGGTTGAGATGCCTGCTCCAAAGCCAGTCATGTCCGCACCCCCAAGACCACAAAAAGAAGAGGATGAGATTGAGATCCCGGCCTTTATCCGAAAGAAGATGATGTAGATGAACGGCCCACAACGGGCCGTTTTTTGATATACTACAAGGACGATTAATTGGATGACCTAAGCGTGTTATGTATTGTGCGGTTTGTAATCATAAGGATACCAAAGTGGTTGACTCACGTATTTCAGCGGACGGAGCAAGTGTCCGAAGAAGACGTGAGTGCGAGAAATGTGGTTTTCGGTTTTCCACGCTTGAAGAGGTTGAGTTGCTCGATCTGACGGTGGTGAAGCGCGATGGTCGTCGAGAAGCGTATTCGCGAGACAAGATGACAAAGGGTCTTATGCGGTCTCTGGAGAAACGTCCGTTTACCGATCAGGCATTTCAGAAGCTCGTGCATAAGATTGAGCGAGATGTTCAAAAAAAGAAACGAGGTCAGCTCACGACGGAGGAGCTGGGAGAGATCTTGATGAAGAATTTAAAATCGTTTGATAAAGTTGCGTATATCCGTTTTGCGTCTGTGTATCGTTCGTTTGAGGATGTAGAAACGTTTGAATCAGAACTTCAAAAACTTAAACGTCGCGGACGCACACCAAAAAAATCACCAAGTCAAAAAAAATAACTTTATGGAAGAAACAAAACGTTCAATTCCTCACATTCTCTTTGTGATAACCATTGCGATTTCTGCCGTGGTCGGTTCTGTGGCGGGTGCCATCACAACCCTTGTGTTCACCTCGCAGGGAGGGTCTTTTTCCTGGCTTCGTGCTTCTCAGACAAGTATGAGTCCGGAGGCGGTTGAGTCTCGTATTGTTGAGTTGATTGAAGATGAAAGTGCGAGTATCGCCGTGGTGGAGCGTGTGACGCCAGCGGTGGTTAGTATCGTTGTAAAAAAAGAGCGGGGGAAACTTGAACAGGAAGCGGGGTTTCTTTTTCAAGATCGCTACTACCCGTTTGAACCACTTGACGAGGCATCGTCCGCAGAGCTTATTGAAATCAGTAGTGGAACAGGATTCTTTGTGACGGAAGATGGATATCTCCTCACAAACCGTCATGTGGTGGATGAAGAAGGCGTAAGTTTCTTTGTGGTCACAAACGATGGAGATGAGCTTCCCGCGGAACTTGTTGATATTGATCCTTTGCAAGACATTGCCGTCCTTCGTGTGGAAGGAGACGCATTCCCGATTGTCACGCTGAGCGACTCAGATACGATCCGTATCGGACAGACCGTGATTGCGATCGGGAATACCTTATCGGAATTTCGTAATACGGTGACCAAAGGCGTTGTGTCTGGAATCAATCGTCGCGTGAGCGCGGGGGATTCGTATAATGCAGAGGTGATTGAACAGGCAATTCAAACGGATGCCGCGATTAATCCTGGAAATTCTGGAGGACCATTGATTAATCTTCTGGGGGAAGTGATCGGGATTAATACGGCTGTGAGTTTTCAAGGGGAGTCCGTGGCATTTGCCATCCCGATTAATGAGGCAAAGCGGGCGGTAGAAGATGTTCAACTCTATGGGCGCATCGTACGTCCTTGGCTTGGCGTCCGATATGTTCTCGTGGACCCTCAGGAGGAGGGAGATCAAGCGTCTATGTACGAAGTCGGCGCTTTAATTGTCTCAGGAGATCAACCAGGAGAAGACGGGGTCTTTGCAGGATCTCCGGCCGATGTAGCAGGACTTCAAGAAGATGATATTATTATTGCCGTTAATGGTGAGACTCTCTCGGAAGACCAAGGACTCGCAGAACGTATCTCGGTCTATCGACCGGGGGATCTCATTACTATTACTATTTTGCGCGGGACAGAGCAGATCGACATTGAAGTAACACTTGCCGAGTACGGTGAATAACTATGAAAAAAAGAACGAAGATTATTTGTACCATTGGGCCAGCGAGTGCAAGTCCGTCTGTATTAGAAAAGATGATGCGCGCAGGGATGGATGTTGCACGGCTCAATTTCTCTCATGCAACGCATGCGGATCATAAGCGATTGATTCGCACGGTCCGATCGGCATCAAAAAAAGCAGGAAAGTTCGTCCCTCTCATCGGAGATCTCCAAGGCCCAAAGATTCGACTAGGGGAACTTCCAAAAGAAGGGGTAGAACTCCCTCAAGGAGGAACGATGATCATCTCAACAAACGCAGACCGATATCAGGAAGGTGTTCTTCCGGTCACGTATAAGAATCTTCATCTGGATGTGAAGAAAGGAGATCGTATCCTCATTGATGATGGTATTTTTGAGCTTAACGTCCTGCGTGTTTCTGGTTATCGTATCCATACCAAGGTGGTGAATGGAGGAAGAATCACATCTCACAAAGGAATGAATTTTCCAGATTCTCAACTGCACGTTTCCTCCATCACGACAAAAGACAAAGCAGACGCTGTTTTTGGTGTGGAGCAGGGAGTGGAGTGGATTGCTCTATCGTTCGTGACCGGACCTGCCCCTGTGCTTGCCATGAAGCGCTTGATTAAAAAACACACACCACCGGGAACCGTTCCTGCACGGGTGATCGTGAAAATAGAAAAGCATGAAGCGATCGATCGATTTGAAGAGATCTTGGCGGTCACGGATGCGATCATGATTGCGCGTGGAGATTTGGGAGTCGAGATTCCTGCAGAAGAGGTGCCCATTCGTCAGAAAGAAATTATTGAGAAATGTCGACAAGCAGGAAAACCGGTTGTCGTTGCGACACAAATGATGGATTCCATGATTCGGAACCCTCGCCCAACACGGGCAGAAGTTTCAGATGTAGCGAATGCGGTGTTTGATCATACAGATGCCGTGATGCTCTCTGGAGAGTCTGCCACAGGAAAGTATCCGTTGCAGACCGTCAAAATGATGGCGAAAATCGCGCAAGAGGCAGAAGCATCTACGTATGACGATGTGAAGCTTTCCATGGATCATGATCGTGATCTGGTAAGTGCCTCATCTTTGGCCGTAAAGTTATTGGCTCTTCGAGGGTCGATTGATGGAGTGCTTGTCTCTCATATCCTTGCTCCGTGGTCTGAAACGATTTTGAAGTCGCGTCCAGAAGTTCCTCTGTTTCTTGCCGTGGGGTCGGATCGACAAGCTCGACAACTTGCTATGGGATGGGGGGCACAACCATTTGTCATGAAGACCCAGAACGAGAGAACGTTTGTCCGAACGGCTATCGCAAAATTAACAAAGGATCATCTCATTAAGAAAGGAATGCGGTTGGCGATCGTGTTAGGCGAACGGCATGGCGAAGGATTTGATCTTGTTGAGGTAAGATAAAACCCGCATAGCATTGCTAGAGGCGGGGGCGTAGGGAGAGCCAGCGAGAGCTGGTTTTTCTGGTTCAAGACCAGTAGGAAGTTGGCGATGTAGGCAGGTTGGAGTCTGCTAGTGCACCTCCTCCTGCGTGTGGGTGGACGACGAGGGGAGCGCGTCGGCCCACTCGAGGACCTCGCGGATGTTGCGAGCCTGGCGCCAGTTGATGCCGGCGAGCTCCAGAGCCTTGGCGGCGATGCCAAGTCGATCGAAGTTGACCACGCCCTGGTGGTTCTGCCAGAGACGCTGGCGCTGCGTCCGATCGGCGCCAGCGGGAGCGAGGAGCTCGATGATCACGTGGCGTCCGAGGACCTTGTGGTGATCAGCGACCTTCTCGCCGTAGTCCTCCGACGTGGGGTCGAAGGTCTTGGTGAAGATCGCGGCGGGCTCGGTCTCGAGCTTCGGGAGCTTGATGGTGGCCGGGGAGGCCGGGGTGGTGGGATGAACGGCGGACGATGCGGAAGGATCAGCTTCAGCAGGAGGAAGGATCAGCTGAGACACGGGGTGCTCCGGTGAGGGGGTGTGGGGAGTTGAGGTGGGAAATCTGGCTAGCCCCTCTTTTCTAGCCAAGATAAAAAGATCCTACCCAATAAAGGGGGTATTTGTCAATCAAAAAAGAGGCTTTTCGCCTCTTTGTAAGGTTATTCTGCGTCAATTGTTTCGGTGATGTCTCCTTCTTCTGTGAGACGTTCAGTTGTTCCTCGATATTCATCTTGGCCGATGTACCAGCGTTTACAATCTGGATCAATACAGGCTTGGATGGCGAAGACGTACTCTGTGCCTGGCTCAAGACCATCAGGATCAAGACTGACCCGGTCATGCTCGCCAGATTCTGATTTAAGAAGTTCCCCTGAAGCGGTTGAAATCCATATGACGAAATGATTGTAGTCTTTTTCAGGTGGTTGCCATCGGATGGTGAGTTGTGTTGTTGGATTCGGTTCAAAGGGGAGCACTTCCATGACAGGATCCCAGGTTCTTTTGGCCTGATCGAAGAGATCGGCATGAATCTTACCAGTAGAGTCTATTTCCGTTGTCGTGATATAGAAAAGAACACCAATAACACCAGCACACATGAGGATAATGATTGTGGGGAGGATGTATTTCATATACCCAGATATTAGCACAAGAGAGGGGGTTTTAAGCAAGAGGGGTAAAAAAAGACCGCTAGCTGATGTGTGCTAGCGGGGGAAGGGAGTCCGAGGCAAAAACAGATGACGTGCTTTGCCATTCTATGCAGAGGTTTATTCCTCTTACCTATTCGCGACAGGTTGCAAGCGATTACCTGGTCATCGCGAATGTTCCCGAGCAACTTCTTGGGAGAAGGGCCAGATGTCTTGGGAAGAACGGGGGCGCCATGGATAGCCCTTGGTTATGAGCTTTGAACGATTAAGGAGTTGGAGGGGTGAAAGTCTGGCGCTTTCGTTGAGCTCCTCGTTCATCGCCTACCACACAGAAGTCGCCAGAGCGACCGGACAGCCATGTGAGCGTAGTCGTCTACATAAGAAAAGTCAATAAAGTCGGTGGCCCAGCCACCGACTTTGAGTCATAAAGGGGGAATAAGTCAGTCTTGCAGGGTTCTGATCAATATGATATTCTTTTCTCGCTGAATTAGTCGGGTCATTAAATCATTCATAATTGAATGAGATTTCAGTGCCCGAACCCTGCCTACCGGCAG
>PFEU01000007.1:35712-87326 GCA_002793515.1 Candidatus Uhrbacteria bacterium CG10_big_fil_rev_8_21_14_0_10_48_16 | reverse complement strand
CACAAAAAAGACACAACACTTTTTCAAACAAAAAACTTCGCTTACTACTGCGAAGAATCTTACAAAATAATGACTAACATCTGTGCCAGACCCCCCGAGGCCACCACCGACCACCAGCGCCGCTCGCTGGTGATGTGGTTCAAGAACATCACCACCTTCAAGGACTACTTCGACAGCTACATCCGCGACCTGCGCGCCTTCCCGGGCGCCGAGACCGTCAACGCCGTCGCCCGCGACGTGGTGCTCGACCTGGTCGCCTCGCCGCTCGAGGTCGCCGCCTTGCAGATGGTCGACATCGTCGATCCCCGCACCCTGCGCGTGACGGGCGTCTGCCCCAAGTGCGGCTTCGGCTTCGCCGGGAGGATGGCCCAGTTCGCCCGCGACATGGCCAACAACATCAGCAGGGAGACCGGCAGGCCGGCGCTCGACATGGACATCCTCGTCCCCGGCGGTCCGTCGGAGATCAACGGCGTGCGCTACATGATCACGAAGGACCGTGACGGCTCGCCGATCCTCCTGATCGGCTACCTGGAGCACGAGAGCCGGTTCGCCGATCTGCTCAACAACGAGCTCGCCCAGAAGGTGACGCTCGCGATCACGGTGGTCCTCATGGACGTCGTCACCGAGGTCATGGCCAAGCTGGTGATCCAGCAGCGCGCGATCGACAACATGATCGACAGTCTCAACGGGGCCTTCGAGATCGACCGGCTCACCCTCCAGGCCAAGATGTCCGAGCTCGACGCCCAGCTCCGCGAAGAGATGGGCACCTACGACGAGCCCGAGGCCACCGACGAGCCCGAGGCCAGCCTGGACGCCGACGAGCCCGTCGACGAGGACGCCCTCAGCGCCTCCTCCGCGGATGGCACCGACGAGGCCGACGACACCGGCACCAGCACCACCGACGAGCCCGAGGCCGACAACGAGGCCGACGACACCGGCTCCGACGAGCCCGAGCCCGAGGCCGACGACGAGGTCATCGTCAGCGACGAGACCGTCGACGGCAACGACGGCGAGCTCGACGTCCCGATCGAGGCACCCGAGGAGGAGATCAGCCCGCCCCCCGCGAGCTGAGCCGACTCCGGCCACCTAGCCAAGCCAGGTGAGCCAACGCGCGGACATCCCCATGATGTCCGCTTTTAAATATCTCGACACAGAGTCTTTTTATCGATATACTCGCCATCGAATACACATGTTATATGCTACAAGTTGGAATCGTTGGGCTTCCGAACGTGGGAAAGTCCACCTTATTTAAAACGCTGACCAAAAAACAGGTGGATTGTGAGAACTTTCCGTTTTGTACGATCGAACCAAACGTTGGGGTTGTTGAGGTACCT
The DNA here is from genome assembly GCA_002793515.1 of Candidatus Uhrbacteria bacterium CG10_big_fil_rev_8_21_14_0_10_48_16. Classification (GTDB taxonomy): domain Bacteria; phylum Patescibacteriota; class Patescibacteriia; order UBA9934; family GWF2-40-263; genus UBA12478. Next base: position 85,992 of record PFEU01000007.1, on the reverse strand, counting down.
GACGCACGTTTAGCAAAATTGTCAGAAATGTCAGGCTCACAGAAACTCATCCCCACAGCGATCGAATTTGTTGATATTGCCGGTCTTGTTAAGGGGGCTCATAAAGGAGAAGGACTTGGAAACAAATTCCTCGCCAACATTCGGGAGGTCGATATGATTGTGCATGTTGTTCGAGATTTTGAAGACACGAACGTGCATCACGTGGAAGGAGACATTAATCCTGCTCGAGATGTTGAAACCATCGAAATTGAACTCGCCATGGCGGATATTGGAACGGTTGAAAAACGCCTCTCTGCCGTGCAAGGAAAAATGCGCGCCGGAAAGACAAAAGAACTCGAAATGGAAGAGTCTGTTCTGCAAAGATGGTTTGCGGTGCTCGAACAAGGAAAGATGGCGAACTCTATTGAGCTAACAGACGACGAAAAGAAGGTAGTTCGTGATATAGCGCTTCTGACAAACAAACCTATTTTGTATGTGGTTAATGTGGATGAGGCGACAGCCTCGAAATCCGATTGGCAGAGTCCGCTTGGGCCTGAACGTCTTGCGCTTCCATTGAGCATCAAAGTCGAGAGCGAAATCATGGAGATGTCATCCGAAGATCAGGAGCTGTTTCTCGCAGAGCTTGGACTGAAGCAGTCAGGTCTTGATCGGCTGATTGCCAAATGTTACGAACTTCTCAATCTCATAACGTATTTCACAAGCGGAGAAAAAGAAACCCGCGCTTGGACGATCGAGCGCGGGACGAAAGCTCCGCAGGCAGCAGGAGTCATTCATACAGATTTTGAAAAGGGATTCATTCGTGCTGAGGTCATTACTTATGAAGACTTTGTGACGTACAAAGGGGAGTCAGGCGCACGTGACGCAGGAAAACTTCGTGTAGAGGGAAAAGAGTATACGATGCAAGATGGAGATGTATGTCACTTTAGAGTGAGTACATAAATGTCACGTGCCACAAATTGATTGTCACGGAAATAGAGAAAGTTCTCGTGTGCTGTGTAACCCAGTTTGGGTAAAAGTGATCGCAGGGGAAGACGGTACCAAGTACCGTCTTTTTGTTTGAACGCGGGGAATGCCACCACCGCTTTTGCCTCAGGTTTCATGAGCGTTTTGAGGACTCGAAACGCATCTTCAAAGAGAGGAAGAAGCTCTTGCTCGAGTCGCTTTCCCTCTTGAGCATCGATGGTGCGTGTTCGTGGATTTCCAAGAAAGACTTCCGTCACGAGGAGATCAACTTGATTTTGAAAAAGAGAAGGAAGTTCGGCGGCAGGGATTGTGTAAATAGATTGTGAGGGCGGGACATAGTCGAAATTTTCTGCAAGCCATTTCATGTTTGTTGCCGTATCGGCCGTTGCCTTCCCAGAAATGTCACTTCCGATAATTTCTGTGGCACCCATGAGTGCTGCTTCCATAAGGACGGTTCCTGATCCACAAAACGGATCAAGAACGATTTTTCCTTTTGGATCGATCCCTCCCAGGTTAATCATCATACGGGCGAGCTTTGGGGGAAGCATGCCAGCTTTTGCATCTCGAGCGGGACGTCCAAAGTCACGATGGGACCACGCTTTGAAATCTTGGATGGATTGTGTTTGTCCGATAAAGATTCCTCGTGTTGAAATAAAGAAAACAAACTCCCCACCAGAAGAGAGCACGCCATTTGTTTCGATAATGGCTGATGAGAGTTGAGGTTCTTTTCCTTTGACGTAGCGAATGGGACGTTCGGTTTCTTTCAATCGTTTTTTGATCTCAAGCCCGATGGCGTCGAGATTTCGTTCGAACGTTTTTGTAGCCTTTGTGTCATCGAGGTCGTAGACACTGAGTCCAAAACTAATCTTATTCTTTCCTTTTGCCTCACGCGCAAGATCAGAGAGGAATTCTGTTACCTCTTCTTTGTTCCATACGGTTGTTTCCTTCACAATCCGTCCAATTTTAATCGTTCCTGCCAGACGTTCTTGCAGGGTAGTGAGGTCAATTGAAACGTCTTTATTCAATAAAACCGTTTTGGATTTGAAGACAGGTTGGTAGTCAGACCCCAAAACGGCTTTAATCTCTGTGAGGGAGAGATCCGGATGGCTTCCAAGGATGAAATAGATCATACGAAAGACATCCTCCCAAATATTGACCTTTTTGGCAAAGAACGTTAGGATGCGACCGCTAAATATTAACTGTCCAAGACCCCATCTATGGGGTTGTCCCTCCCTAACAATTGGGACCAGTACACCTATGAAAGGATACGAACTCCTCTATATCGTAGGATCGCAGTTCACCGATGAAGAAATCGGTGGAATCCAAGCAGTCATGACAAAGCTCTTGGAGACCGCGGGCGCCAAAATTCTTCGAAATGAGAATTTAGGAAAGATCCGACTTGCGTACCCTATTAAGAAGATCCGACACGGATCATACATTCTTGTGCATTTCGATGCAGAAGGATCAGCTCTCTCAGATCTCAATCGACGAATCGGTCTGACAGAAGAAGTGCTTCGACATACCATTTTGGAACGTCCAGAAGGAGCTGTTGAGCGAACATTTGAACTCAGCTCTTACGTTCCTCCTCTTTCCGAGGAAGCAAAAGTTGAGAAAGAGACAAAGCGTCCTTCATCTTCAAAATCATCTAAAAAGAAGGCGGAGGAAATTGAAATTGCTCCCCCAACACCTGCTTCTACAGAAGATGCTTCGTTGACGATGGAGGAGCTCGATCAAAAACTCGATAAGATTCTTGACGGAGACATTGCTGAGAACATTTAACCCTATACGTGTATGTATTCGCTTAACCGAGCTACGGTCATTGGAAATCTAACTCGTGAACCAGAAACACGTCAGACCCCCTCAGGACAAAACGTGTGTACCTTTTCTGTTGCCACAAATCGTACCTGGGCTAGTCCAGACGGAAAGAAGCAAGAGGCAACCGAGTTTCATAACGTTGTTGCGTGGGGAAAGCTTGCAGATATTTGCGCACAGTACCTCAATAAAGGACGTAAAGTTTATATTGAAGGCCGTTTGCAGACGCGAGATTGGGAAGGTCAGGATGGCGTTCGTCGCTATCGCACAGAGATTGTGACAGAGAACATGATTATCTTAGACAAAACAGGAGGTGCTCCTTCCGGTTCTGTGAATGCCTCTTCCGTAGGAAGTTTTGGAGACGCATCGTTTACTCCTCCATCTCCTCCAACACAAGATGATCCAGCTCCAAATCCAGATGATGAGATTAAGATCGAGGATATTCCATTTTAAACCCCTATGCCAAAACCAAATCCAGTCGTAAATAAACAAAAGCAGTGTTACTTCTGCTTTAACAACATTCATCAAGTGGATTATAAGGATGTGACCATTCTCCGTCGATTCCTTTCTTCCTTCGCGAAGATTGTTGCACGGAAACGTTCAAAGGTGTGTATGACACATCAACGCCAGCTTACAAGTGCGATTAAGCGCGCTCGTATCATGGCCCTCCTTCCATTCGTTCAGCGCTAAAAGAGATTAAAGGCGGGAGCACAGGCTCTCGTCTTTCGTTTATGAAAGATTTCAGAAAAATTGCTGAAGAACGCCATGCGATCAACGAAGGGATTCGCGCGTTTTTTCAGTCACGAACCTATCTTGAAGTTGAAACACCTATTCTTGTTGAAAGCCCAGGAATGGAGCCTAACCTGACGCCATTTGAGACGCACGTCGAGGAGCCGAACGGAAAGCGACACCTCGCTGGGTTGATTACGAGTCCGGAGTATTCCATGAAGAAGCTTCTGGGTCAGGGGTTAGAGCGCATTTTCACGCTCACAAAAGTGTTTCGAAATCAGGAGTCTTTGGGTGGAATTCATAATCCAGAATTTACCATGCTCGAGTGGTATCAGATTGGGAAAGACTATCACGCTTGTATGGATGAAACTCAGGCGCTCCTTTCGCACCTTGGTTTTCATGAGGAGATCGAGCGTTACCGTGTTCGCGATGTGTTTCTTCGTGAAGCGGGAATCGATTTAGACGATGCCACAAAGGAAACACTTGAAAAGACCTGTAAGACGCTTGGGATTCATTGTGATCCGACAGACACAGAATCTGATCTGTTTTATCGGCTTTTTTTGGAAAAGGTAGAGCCTACGTTTCAAGGAAAAAATCTTTTCCTATACGATTACCCACGTCATCAGGCATCGCTTTCCGATCTGACGCCAGATGGACGATACGGACAGCGGTTTGAGCTCTATATCAACGGGGTTGAACTGTGTAATGGTTTTACAGAACTCACGAATGCCGTTGAACAACGATCACGGTTTATGGAGGAAGCCCATGAGAGAGAGACGCTTGGAAAACCTGTGTACCCAATTGACGAAGAGCTTTTGCGACTGTTACCATCCATCCACAAACCTACCTTTGGAAATGCTTTGGGAGTCGATCGACTCCATATGGTGTTAAAAGGGTACTCGCAGATTCAAGACGTTCTCTTGTTTCCTGCAAATAATCTGTTTACTCATCAATAATTTGTATGGCATCACCAAACGATATTAAGAAAGGAACGGTTATTAATCGCAATGGAGAATTGTGGATGGTGATCGATTTTCAACGCGTCAGTCCTGGAAAAGGAAGTTCTTTTGTGCGTACACGCACAAAGCATCTTCAATCAGGGAAGGTAAAAGAAGAAAATTTTAAGTCAGCGGAAAACCTGACGTTTGAAGATGTGCAATATAAAAAGATGCAGTATCTCTTCCAAGATGGTGTGTTGTATACGTTCATGGATAACCAAACGTATGAACAAACATCGATTGCCGCTTCTGAAATTGAGGATACAATTCCTTACCTTAAAGAAGGGATGGAAGTGAAAGTGGTGATGCACGAAGGAAATGCTCTCACGATTGAAGCGCCACAAAAAGTGCAGTATACGGTTGTCTACACAGAGCCAGCTGTGAAAGGAGATACGGCGTCTGGAAACGTGTTGAAGGAGGCGGAACTAGATAATGGATTGAAGGTGAAAGTTCCAGCGTTCATCAATCAAGGAGATGAAATTCTTGTAAATACAGACACAGGTGCCTACGCCGAACGCGTAAGCAAATAAACATGAGAAATGAAAAGGCCTCCCGTTGTGGAGGCTGTTTTCTTTTCCAGGCTGTCTACCCGGAGAAAGAAGGGGGGAGGTGGGCGCGACGCATGATGTCGATGGGCTCCATGACACTACGGTGTGAATTCGCGTAGATGCGTACACCGATGAGGCGGTGCGGACCGAAGTCCTGGAATCGGTGTGTGATCTCGCGGATCGCCTGAGCGACACGTTCAGCGAACATCCAGAACCTGTGCTTTGCCGTTGCACAGATCTCGATATAGATTCTCACCCCACGATCGACTGTCTCGAGAGAGTCTCTCACGAAGGCCTTGAGCCGTCTGGGTTCTTTCGTGCCCAAGGTGATGCGGATTTCGAAGTCTTGCTCTCGAGCCCCAGAGGGGTGGTGTGCACGAATGTCCACATGAGGGCTTTCGTTCGAATCCCTCCACGTGAGGTCATTGTCGACCCCCAGCGTTCTCAGGCGGGCGCTGACCAGCTGTTCGAGCTGGAAGACCACGTCCGTGAAGTCGGGGTTGTCGAGGATGTTCCCTTCTGGCTTGGTTGGCGGGAGGGATGTTCCTTCGTCCTCTTGATCCCAGAACTCTTTGAGCTCGTCGTCGTCCACTTGTGCAGTGAGTTCAGCGTGAGTAGGAGCTGATGCGTGTGCGGGGTTGTCTCCATACTCAGCATCGAGTTCTTCACGAGTCCAATGATCTGGAAACATACGTTTCCTCATTTGCTCGACTAGGGAAGTCGGCGTGGGAAGGTCGTGTGACTGCACGATCTCATGGGACGTGCAGGGGTGGGTCTCCTGTGCTCGCTCCTCCAGGGAAAGTTGTTCGTGACCGGGAACATAGGAGTTCGTTGTGCTCTCTGTTGAGCGATGTGCTCACGCATCTTCTGGATCTGATGACGTTGGAAGGCAAGCACTTCTCTCTGGAAGACCTCACGAACTGCGTCACGAACCAGGTAGAGCAGATCGAACCGTTCCAGCCTCGGCGACCGCTTCTCGCGACCGATATGGACGCGGAAGCCGATGAGGTTGTGGGGTCCGAAGTGGGTGTGGTCACGCATGATGGACTTGATCGCGTAGACGACGCGTTCGGCCATGTGCGTGATCTTGTCTCGACGATTCCCCAGGATCTCGAGATAGATCCGGATGCCACGACGGGTGTTCCTTAGAGCCGCGACGGCGAATTCAACCATCTTCCGCTTCACGTGTTCGCGAAGGGTCAGTTGGAACTCGAACACGGGACCAGACTCAAACGGTGGGCGGAAGACCCGAAGGTCAACGCGCTCATCGAGGTTTTCGTCGCTCCCGCGCGTGAGTTCATGGGGAATTCCCGCACGAACGAGGGCCTCGCTGAGTGCGCATTCGAGTTCGATGCCAGCTTGAAAACCAGTTTGTTGACCTTCAGCGCTCACAGATGCTCCTTTGTGCACGAGGTGGCACTAGAGTTAGGATAACGAGCTGGGTGAGTTCGTGCAAGGAATAACATAAAATCGGGGTCATAGCCCCGATTTTATGTTATTCCTACGAAGACGTGTTTTCATTATCTGATTCATCCTCAGGAAGTTCATTCGCAAACTCCTCTTCCTTAAGATTCACTTCTTCAGGTGCGTTTATTGTTTCCTCGATTTTTTTACGGATCGTCATCATGAGCTTAGGGTCGGCTTTAAGTGTGGCCTTCGCATTCTCTCGACCAAGCCCCAATTTCTCCTCGTTGAAATAGTAGTTATTTCCACTTTTCTTAATAACGTCATAAGGAACACCGATATCAAGAATGTCTCCTGCAATAGAAATCCCTTCGTTGTACATGATGTCGAACTCGCACGTTCTAAACGGTGGGGCGACCTTATTTTTTACAATTTTTGCCTTTGTTCTGTTTCCGATGATTTTTTCTGCTTGTTTAATCTGTGCGGCACGACGAATTTCAATGCGGATGGAGGAATAGAATTTTAAGGCGTTTCCCCCGGTGGTGGTTTCTGGATTTCCAAACATCACCCCAATCTTCATACGAATTTGGTTGATGAAGATCACGGTTGTTCCAGACTTACTTACGATCCCAGCAAGTTTACGAAGAGCCTGACTCATAAGCCGAGCCTGGAGTCCCATATGGCTATCTCCCATATCTCCCTCGATTTCTGCCTTTGGGGTAAGGGCGGCAACGGAATCGATCACAACGACATCAACCGCACTTGAACGAACGAGAGTTTCAACAATCTCGAGAGCTTGTTCTCCGTTGTCAGGTTGAGAGATGAAAAGTTCATTGATGTTTACTCCAATCTTCTGGGCATATTCTGGGTCGAGTGCGTGTTCTGCGTCAACATAGGCGGCGAGTCCTCCAGATTTTTGGACTTCTGCCACAATGTGTTGTGCGAGCGTTGATTTCCCTGAAGATTCAGGTCCGTAAATCTCGATGATACGTCCTTTAGGCACTCCCATGACTCCCAGAGCAAGATCCAATGAAAGACATCCTGTAGAAATAGCATCGACTTCCATCGTCTTTGCTTCTCCAAGACGCATGATGGAGCCCTCGCCAAAACGTTGTTTAATTTGAGAAATAGCATCCAATGCTGCTTTTGAGCGTGCATCAGTTTCAACCTCCTTTTTTACCTGTTTTGCCATAGATGTCGTTATGATTATCAGAAACTCTGATCAGCTTAGCAGAGCTCTGTGAAGATACAAGTTAGTATTTCTCGAGAATCGATAGAGAGGCTTTATCCTCTGGAAGGGTCTCTTTTTTGACAATTTCCCAAGGGGTAAACATGCCGATCGGTTTCCCATGTTTCATAATGAGATATTTCTTCTTTCCAGAGGGATCGACAATACTAGCGAAGTTTCTCAAGAAGTCTCGGACGGAGATGGGTTCAATGGACATAGAGAGGTGTTACGTCTGAGTGAAGTTTCACATGATGTCAGACTTTTGTCAAACAACTATCTGACATGATGTGGATAAAATAAGTCCGTCTTTACGACGGGCTTATTTTGAAAGGCTGAGGGTACGATCTTGTTGAAGGACGACACGTCGATATTCTGTGGCAGGGCGAGAGTAGCGTTTTGTTGATTCAATCGCGATGACATTCAGTCCTCGTTCAAGAGCCACATCGAGTTCAAACGTTCCGTCTTTTGAAAGGAGAACTTCGACACCGTTTACGGTGACCTGTGCGTTTTCTCCAGCTTGCCCTGTGACGGAAATAAGAGCATCGGCTGTAAGAATCCCGTCAGAAGGTTCGTAGACAAGAAGGATTGGCGGAGAAATGATAGCTCGGATCTGGTAACCGAAGTACCCGACAATCCCAAGACCAATACAACCGATAAAGAATACTTTTACAAAACGACTAGCAACGAGAAACTGAAGGGCCCGAGCTCGACGACGTGGAAGGTGTACATTTTTCGTGAAGTCACAGGTTCCACATTCAGATTCAAACTGCTGGATGAAGTAATCGACATCTCCGCCAAGGGCTCGGACGTAGACCTTTAGAAAATTTCTGGCATAAATGGGGTCTGGAAGTTTTGCGTAGTCACCCGCTTCAAAAGCCTTGAGAAATGCCTTTCGTATTTTTGTTTTTACAGCCATTTCAGACAGAGTAAAGCCCGCAGAATGACGAATAACCTTGAGTTTTTCACCAAGAGATTCTGTGTAGTCGAATTTTCGAATAACAAACGCCATAGACGAGGCCTATTTTACCTCTTCTTCCTTTTCAATCCAACTGTCATCTATTTGATCTTCCCAATTGATTTCCGCTTCTTCATCCTCATCCATAGGTTCATCATCGCTCATGTCTTCCTCTTCTTCCTCAAAACGCTCTTCCTCCATCTCAGGTTCCTTATCATCTTTACTGAAGCGATCCTCATTCTTATACGCTTCATCGTAATCGTCTTGCGCTGTTGGCATCCCTTCTGTTGCGTCTGAGCCTGGAGGCCATGATTCAATTAATACTTCTCGTGGCTTTGCTCCTTGTCCTGGACCAATGACGCCTGCGTCTTCCATCATGTCGATAATGCGGGCTGCACGGGCATATCCAAGGCGCAGTCGGCGTTGTAAATAGGAAGTCGAAGCTTTTCCTGACTCCAAAACCGTTTGAATTGCCTCGTCGAGCATATCGTCCTGTTCTCCTAAGTCGTCAAAAACAGTTCCCGCTTTTGTGATTTCTGTGACGGCCATGTTGTAATCTGGCTCACCTTTGCGACGGAGGTGCTTTACCACCGCTTCAACTTCTTCCGTTGAAATGAAGGCTCCTTGTAAACGTTTTGGCTTGGCAACGTCCGCACTTGTGAAGAGCATGTCTCCACGTCCAAGAAGTTTTTCTGCTCCTGCTTGGTCGAGAATGGTTCGCGAGTCTGTTTGGGAGGCGACGGCAAACGCGATACGTCCTGGAACGTTCGCTTTAATGAGTCCGGTAATAACATCCACACTTGGGCGCTGTGTGGCAAGAACCAGATGAATCCCAACGGCACGTGCCATTTGAGCAATGCGAACAATATGTCCTTCAACTTCTCGCCCACTCACGCTCATGAGGTCAGCAAGCTCATCGATAACAAACACGATCCGAGGCATGCGCTCTTCTGCTTTCTCGTTATAGCCATCAATGTTGCGGGCTCCTACCTTTGAAAGGAGATCCAGTCGTCGTTCCATTTCCCGAATAGTCCACTTCAACGCATTAACGGTATCGTCTGCACTAATAATTGGCGGAACAAGTAGATGCGGAATCCCATTATAGGATGTGAGTTCCACACGCTTTGGATCCACAAGAATCAATTTAAGATCATCCGGTCCATTTTGGTACAACCAGGAAACGATCATGGTGTTCAAACAGACGGACTTTCCTGAGCCTGTTGCTCCCGCGACAAGCATGTGAGGCATTTTATCTAAGGCAATGGTGTAGGAAGATCCTGAGACGTCCTTTCCAAGAGGAAGGGACAGGGGGGACTTACTTGCTTTGAATTCATTTGTCTCCATGACGTCACGAAGGGTGACGGTTGCGACTTTGTGATTTGGAACCTCAATTCCCACAAGGGATTGTCCAGGGATAGGAGCTTCAAGACGAAGAGGGTGAGCGGCAAGCGCAAGCGCAAGGTCGTTTTGGAGGCTGACAATGCGAGAGAGCTTCACGCCCTGCATAGGTCTAAGCGTGTATTGCGTCACGGTTGGTCCGATAGAAATTTTCCCCATTTCAACATTGATGCCAAATTCCTGAAACGTCTTTTCGATAATTTCTTTATTGCGTTCTGTGTCTCCTCCATGAGCTTTTGAGTTTGATTTCAACAGGAGACTCATAGGAATCGCAATTTCTCGATGGGTACGAGAAACCAGAGCGACTTCTTCGTATGCTGGGGCTTGTACAGGTTTTGTATGAAAGCGATGGTCTTCAACTTCCTCTTCTCCATCTTCTTCCACGTCTTCCTCTGTTTGTTCGTCTTCAAGTTCGTCTTCTTCCTCTTCGAGTTCATATTCATCTTCCTCCGTTTCCTCATGATCATGACGAAGAGACTTTTTGTGGATCAACTCTCCCAACCATCCAGTGAGGTGTGAATGAACTCCAACTAATGACCTTAACGACGTGTTAAAGATCAGAAGGACGGAAACAAGGAGTAGGGCAGAGGCACTCACAATGGAGCCCCAGTATCCAATAAAGGTACTCAGAAGCGTTGCGAGAAATTGACCAAGATACCCGCCGGCCATGGTGAGGTCTTGGGTGAATGGTTCAGGTCTGTTTACAAGAAAAAGATTCATCAGCGCATTGAACGACAGGAAAAAGAACAACAACCCAAGGTAATTCCAGGTCGATAGTTTCCCGCGTTCTGGGTAGGCCAACGTTGCTCCTATGATGATGAGAATAAGAGGAACAATATACCGATCTAACCCAAAGAAGGATGCAAGCAAGGCATTAATCCAAACCCCCACTGATCCAGCGATGTGAAAGTAAGAAAGAAAGATGAGGACAGCGATTGCAAAAAGGAGGATCACGTAAATGCCTCGTTTGGTTTCTGGGTTGAGCTCAAAGCTCACGTGCTCCGACCGTTTTTTGGTGGAACGTTTCTTTTTTCGTGCCATAGATGCGTTTATTTTATCACATTGTGGCTCGGCCTGTGGTTCATTGACAAAAAGCATGGTTTCTGGTAATTTTTGTTCTTGCTTTTTCCAACCAAAGAATAATCTTATGTCATCTGGAGAGAGTCATAAGATGATTGAAAGGCCCATATCTGCAGGTGAATATCCTGTTCTCTCCAGATATGGGCTTTTCAATTGTAAGGCCACAGGACGTTCCAGAATCCCAACAACCCCAACGGAGGAACACGACATGGGAACCAAGATGCCCGTGACAGTGAAGTGCTGTCGGTGCCCCCGAGAACTTCCGCCAAACGGCGAAGTGAAAGGACTTCCCGTTCTCGTCGTCCTCGAAGAGGCCACGAGTGCGGAAGACGCGATCGCCAAGGCCACGTGCCATTGGTGCCTGAAGGACGAGGAGAGGCCTGGACAGAGCCTCCTCATCGCGCTCGCGAACTTCGGGGTCAAGAAGGACGACCCGCTCATCATCCCGGCGCTCGGGACGCCCACGCGCACGCCCACCCTGTCACCCACCCTTCATACGGGCGGACCGCGATCGGACATGGGGCCGTCGCTCAAGGATGTCTCGATCGCGGGTCGTCCGACCAGGAGTTTCCCGCGAACGACGCCCTCCCCCCGCTGGGACAACGCTCCCAAGCTCCCGCGTGCTCTGCAAGCTCCCGCCCGCCCGCCTCCCGCTCCCAAGGTCAAATCCCTTCGGGGAGGGATGGGGGATCGGAACATGGAGGTGTTGCGTGAGGCCTCGGTGGCCGCGCGCGCCCGAGCCGAAAAGAAGTGTCAGAAGGTCCTGTTCTTCATGAGGCTCCTGCTCGGAAAGGTTCGCAAGATCTCGGCTACGTCTGAGGTCTGGAACCTCGTCGAGACCTTCTACGTGAAGCTCGACGAAGCTGTGAAGCTCGACGTCGAACAGCGCGGAAAGAAGGGACTTCTCGAGTTCCTGGGGACCTCGTACAAGGAGCTCGACGAGCTCTGCCTGCTGGTCTACCAGCACATGTCGGTCAAGCCTGGTCGGCTCGCCCCTCGCACGTACTCTTCCAAGAGTAGAGATCGCGAGGTCGTCACCATCGATGCGTTCGCCGGGATGGGACGACCCGAGCACTGGACGTCCAAGGGCGCCGGCCGTCAGGCAGGCTTCTACCAGTTCGAGGTGGTGCGGACCAAGTCCGTCCTGCCCGACCCCAACGATCCGCTCACCGGAGATGTGCCCAACAAGCCCCGGATCATCTATCCGGAAGGGGGGCAGTACGGTTCCGAGTTCGAGGTCGAGAACAGTCGGGACAACCAACTGGAGACGCTCTGCGTCTCGTTCGCTGGGGCATTCGGGCTCTGGCTCACGCGCCACCACGAAGCACTTGAGATCGGGGAGGAGACGGCCAAAGTCGATTTCTCTTATCTCATCGAACTGTTCTTCGCCTTCCTCAAGCTCAAGGAGAAGGACGAAGAGGCTGACGACGGTCTTGCGACCGAAGCTGAGCACCTCGCTCCTTCCACTTCGTCGCTGGCACTTCCGGCGACCACGTAGCCCATTCGGGCCTGGGTTCAGACTCTGTCTGGACCCACTATTTCACCTGTTCACGAGGAATTCGTGCACAGATGAGATCGACGGTCTTGATTTCTTCCTAATTCTTGCTAAAATTTTGTTGCTTCCTGCATCTGAGGCTGCGAAGTTTGGTACGATACAACCAGGTCTAAATCGCGAGCATAGGTTGTTCGCCGTAAGGCTGAGCGACCAAAATCTCTCTCCTCATGCTCAAACGTTCTGATTCGGATGTAACTTCGTGACCTTACTCCGCAGCCTTAGGTCCAGGAAAAGAGGATGAAACTAAAAAACCCCATTTTGGAGGTTTTTTGTTTTTCGGGGGCGAGTATGTGTGGATAAGGAGGGGTTCCTTCGTCCGCGCTCGGCACTTGACGATCGGTTATTCACATGTTACGATCGCCCTGCATTCGCGTCAGGTTGAGCTAAATTTAGCAAAACTTGACAACCCCTGGACTCGTATACGGCAGAACGGTCAACCAGGAAAGGGGCGCATAAAGAGAAATACCTGGATTATTGGTTGTGGGACCATGATCCGGATAAATACCCAATTCTCTGATGGTGCGTACCACCCTTATTAACCAGTCATAACATAACTTTCCTTTGTAAGGAAAGGTTTTTTGTTTCTAAAGAGACTATGCCTATTTACCGCCGAACACCTGTAAAGACACGGGAACGCAAGACGTTCTCCAATGCCGTGCCAGACGCCATGGACGTGCCAGACTTGATTGAGGTCCAACGTCGTTCATACCGATGGTTTTATGAAGAGGGAATCAAGGAACTCTTTCAAGAGGTCACGCCTATTACCGATTTTATCGGTCGGGATCTTCAGTTGTTCTTTGACGACTACTATCTTGATGAACCAAAGTTCGATGAAAAAACCTCTCGTGAAAAGAATGTGACGTTTGAGGCGCCATTGCGTGTGAAAACACGATTGGTGAATATGCGTACAAAGGATGTGAAGGAACAAGAGATTTATCTCGGAGACCTTCCTATCATGACTCCTCGAGGAACGTTTTTGATCAACGGAGTTGAACGTGTTGTTGTCTCTCAGCTCGTTCGTTCTGCTGGAGCCTTTTTTACTGCAGACGTGTACCGCGGTCGCCGATACTACGGAGCAAAAATTATTCCAAACCGTGGAGCATGGCTTGAATTTGAAACAGATCCAAAAAACGTGATCTGGGTAAAGATTGATCGAAAGCGAAAAGTTCCTGTCACAGCTCTGATGCGTGCGTTTGGAGTTGCTGACGATGAATCGATTATCGAGTTGTTTAAGGATATCGATATTCATCCAACAAATCACTACATTGAATCAACCTTAGGAAAAGACATTTCCACAAATGAGGACGAAGGACTGATTGAAGTATACAAACGTATTCGTCCAGGTGATCGTGCAACGGCAGATAATGCCAAGAGTCTTATTCATTCCATGTTCTTTAACTTTGATCGTTATGACCTTGGAAAGGTTGGGCGATACAAGTTCAATCTTCGATTTGACCAGGACATCGATGAAGTCATGGTCGCTCAAGAAGAAAATCGTATTATCACCAAGGAAGATCTCACCATGATTATTCGTGAGATTATTCGCTTGAACATTGAACAGGGAGAACCAGACGATGTGGACCACCTTGGAAACCGTCGCGTGCGAGCAGTAGGAGAGCTCATTCAAGGACGTTTCCGTGTGGGTCTTGCTCGTATGGAGCGTATCGTGCGAGATCGTATGTCTACCCGAGACATCGACACGCTTACGCCAGGACGTTTGATTAATGCACGTCCTGTGATTGGAGCGATTCGTGAGTTCTTCATGTCCTCACAGCTTTCTCAGTTCATGGATCAGACAAACCCATTAGCGGAACTTGAACACAAGCGTCGTTTGTCTGCTATGGGTCCTGGAGGACTTTCACGTGAACGTGCAGGATTTGAAGTTCGAGACGTTCATCCGACGCACTATGGTCGTATCTGTCCGATTGCGACTCCTGAAGGACCAAACATTGGGTTGATTGGTCACCTTGCGTCTTACGCGATCATCAATGACTACGGATTTATCGAAACGCCATACCGAAAGGTTGTGCAGGAAGAAAAGAATGGAAAGAAAATTTCTCGCGTGACAGATGAAGTGGAGTTTATTAATGCGTTTAAAGAAGAACGTTCCGTTACCGTTCCAGCGACGATCCCTCTTGATAAAGACGGACATTTCGTTGAGGCATTCGTTGGAGGACGAAAGTACGGAGAGCCTAAAATTGTTTCTCAGGAAGAGGTGAATTACATGGACGTCTCTTCAAAGCAGATCGTGTCCATCGGAACAGCCCTCATTCCGTTCTTGGAGCACGATGACGCAACACGAGCGTTGATGGGAACGAACATGTCTCGTCAGGCCGTTCCAACGATTAAGCCAGACGCTCCTATTTGTGGAACGGGTTCTGAACGTCGAGCGGCTCGCGACTCTGGTCACGTGGTTGTGGCAGAAGAAACTGGAGAGATTTCAGCGGTAGAAGGAAATCGTGTTGAGATTACCGCAGAGAACGGAAACAAGACGGAATACGAATTGAAGAAGTTCCTTCGCTCAAACAACTCAACCTCAATCAATCAACGTCCTGTGGTTGAAAAAGGACAGAAAGTGACAAAGGGAGACGTGATTGCAGATTCATCCGCTGTTGATCAGGGAGAACTCGCTCTTGGGCAGAACTGTCTCGTCGCGTTTATGGCATGGGATGGATACAACTATGAGGACGCGGTGATCGTCTCTGAACGTCTCGTTCAAGATGATCGTTTCACCAGTGTTCATATCGAGCACTACACCATTGATGTCCGTGACACAAAACTCGGTCCAGAAGTGGTGACTTCTGACATTCCAAACGTTTCTGAAGATAAGTTAAAGAACCTCGACGCAGAAGGGGTCATCCGTGTAGGAGCAGAAGTGAAGTCTGGAGACATTCTGGTCGGAAAAATTACCCCAAAGGGAGAGACAGAACTTTCTGCAGAAGAAAAGCTTTTGCGAGCGATCTTTGGAGAAAAGGCACGTGATGTACGTGATTCTTCAATGTATCTCGAGCACGGTGAGCACGGAAAGGTTGTTGCGGTGACCGTCTTCTCTCGAGAGGAAGGAGACAAGTTGTCTCCTGGAGTTATTAAATCTATTCAGGTAACCATCGCCGACCTTCGTAAGGTTCAGGTGGGAGATAAGGTCGCAGGACGTCATGGAAACAAGGGAGTTATTTCCAACATCGTCCCAGTGGCTGACATGCCGTTCCTTGAAGACGGAACATCTGCGGACATCATTTTGACGCCATTGGGAATTGTTTCTCGTATGAACTTGGGTCAGATTCTCGAGGTGCACATGGGTCTTGCAGCGAACGCCCTTGGGTACAACGTGAATACGCCTGTACTTAACGGTGTCCCAGAGGAAATGATTCACGACGAGCTTGAACGCGCAGGTCTTCCTCGCTCAGGTCAGGTGACGCTCTTTGATGGTCGTTCAGGGGACGCCTTTGAGAACCCGGTGACCGTTGGATACATGTACATCTTGAAACTCTCGCACATGATCGAGGACAAGATGCATCAACGCTCTATTGGTCCATACTCGCTCATCACACAACAGCCACTCGGAGGAAAAGCTCAATTTGGGGGTCAGCGTTTCGGAGAAATGGAAGTGTGGGCACTGGAAGCGTACGGAGCGGCACACACCTTGCAAGAAATTCTCACCATTAAATCCGATGACGTTCCAGGGCGATCAAAAGCGTACGAATCGATTATCAAAGGTGAGCCAATTAGAAAAGTGAATATTCCGGAGTCGTTTAACGTGCTGGTGCGAGAGCTCAAGGGGCTCTGCCTAGACGTAGAGCTCATGAAAGACGGGGAGAAGGTCGAACTTCCTGGAGAAAAGAAAACGAGTCGTTCAAAGTAACCATTACTTCTATGTTTAAACAGCAAGAATCCCTCAAGTCCACCGATTTCGACTCGATTCGCCTACGTCTTTCAAGCCCGGACACCATTCGTTCTTGGTCTTTTGGAGAGGTAAGTAAACCAGAAACCATCAATTACCGAACGCAGAAGCCTGAAAAGCAAGGTCTCTTTGCGGAAGAAATCTTTGGACCTTCCAAGGACTGGGAATGTTATTGTGGAAAGTATAAGAAGATCCGTTATAAGGGAATCGTGTGTGATAAATGTGGTGTTGAAGTAACACACTCTGTCGTTCGTCGTGAACGCATGGGCCACATTGAACTTGCCGCCCCTATCAGTCACATCTGGTTTCTTCGTGGGGTTCCATCGAAGATTGGAACCATTCTTGATGTGTCTATTCAGAATCTTGAAAAGATTATTTACTTTGCCAGCTTCCTCGTGACGGATGTGAATGAGGAAGCAAAGGAGCAGACGATTGAACAAGTAAAATCAGAACGCAAGAGTAAGGAAAAAATGATTGAAGGGGAATTCAAGCGTGATGTTGGACGTCTCGAACAGAAATTTGGAGAAGATACGAAAGCTATTGATAAAGAGACCAAACGTCTTGAAGAAATTCGTGACACAAAATTAGAAGAACTCGGAGAAGACTTCGATGAGGTTCTTCAGGATCTGAAAGAGATGAAGGTCATGGCCATCATTTCTGAGCAGGTGTATCACGAGTGGTCACTGAAGTACGGACACATTTTCGAAGCAAACATTGGAGCTGAGGCGATCAAAGAAATGCTTGCACGGACAAATGTTGAAGCGACCATGCGAGCGCTTGAGGAGGAATTACTAACAGCAACAAAGACGAAACGCAATCGACTCCTTCGACGCGTGAAGCTCTTGAAGGCATTCTTCATCAATGATTTGAAGCCTGAGTGGATGATTCTCAACGCCATCCCGGTGATTCCACCAGACCTTCGTCCAATGGTTCCACTCGATGGGGGACGTTTCGCCACATCTGACTTGAACGATTTGTATCGACGAGTGATCAACCGAAACAACCGATTGAAACGATTGTTCGATCTCCATGCGCCAGAAGTGATTTCTCGAAATGAGAAACGCATGTTGCAGGAGGCGGTTGATGCCCTTATTGATAACTCCGCGCGACACAGTAAGACGGTTATTGCTGCAACAGGAAAGAAGCGACAGTTGAAGTCTTTGGCGGACCAGCTTAAAGGAAAGCAGGGACGTTTCCGACAGAACTTGCTCGGAAAACGTGTCGACTATTCAGGTCGATCCGTGATTGTAGTGGGTCCTCACTTGAGTCTTGATCAGTGTGGAATTCCAAAGAAGATGGCTCTTGAACTCTTTAAGCCATTTGTGATCTCAAAACTGATTGATCGTGAGTACGTTCACAACATTCGTTCCGCAAACCGTTTCATCGAAAGTGATCGACCTGAAACCTGGGACATCTTGGAAGAAGTAACGACGGATGCCTTTGTGCTCTTGAACCGTGCTCCAACCCTTCACCGTCTTGGTATCCAAGCGTTCCATCCTAAGTTGATTGAAGGAAAGGCTATTCAGCTCCATCCACTCGTCTGTGATGCGTACAACGCGGACTTTGATGGAGACCAGATGGCCGTTCATGTTCCTTTGACGGAAGAAGCTCGTGCAGAAGCTCGAGAGATCATGCTTTCAACCAAGAACCTGTTGAAGCCAGCGTTCGGTGGACCTGTGGCAACTCCTGGAAAGGATATTGCGTGGGGAATCTTCTTCCTTACGATGGATGTCACGCCTATGCCGGAGTCAAAAGAAGGACTCATGGCCTTTGCAAATGAAACGGACGCCTTGTATACAGAACAACTTGGAAGAATTGGATTGCGTGAGTGGATTGCGGTGCGTTTGAAGGATGGGGAAACCATCATTACCACCCCTGGACGACTTCTCGTGAACCTTCAGTTCCCTGAAGAGATTGAGTTTAAGAACCAGGTGATGGGAAAGAAAGAACTAGCGAACATCGTAAAGTTCTATCTCGAGCTTCATGGTTCTGAAAAGACGGCGGTCTTCCTTGATCGTTTGAAAGAAATTGGATTTAAGTACTCAACACGTGCTGGATACTCATGGGGAATGGCAAACCTTCCAGACATGCCAGACAAGCAAGTTCTGCTTTCTGAAGGAGATGCGCGTATTCGTGAGGTGGAAGACTACTTTGCCCAAGGACTTCTCACATCGAGTGAACGTCACTCTTCTATCGTGAAGGTTTGGAATGAGATTAAGGACAAGATTGCCGCAGAAGCGAAAAAGGCTCTTCCAAAAGATAACCCAGCCTATACGATGATCGAGTCTGGTGCCCGTGGATCATGGGGTCAGATGACACAGATGGTGGGTATGAAGGGACTTGTGGCCAACCCATCTGGAGACATTATCGAACTGCCGGTGAAGTCTTCCTTTAAAGAAGGATACGATGTGCTGGAGTTCTTCATCTCTTCTCACGGAGTGCGTAAGGGGCTTACCGATACAGCTCTTCGTACAGCGAACGCTGGGTACCTTACACGTCGTCTCGTCGATGTGGCTCAAGACGTGATTGTCCGCACCGAAGATTGTGGAGATGATAAGGGAGTGGTTTTGACGCGTGAAGAGTCTGAAGAAATCGGCGAACCTCTCTTGGTGCGTGTTCTTGGTCGATTTGCCTTATCAGAAGTGAAAAAGCCAGGCGGACGAAAGGTGATTGTAGAAGCTGGTCAGTTGATTACGGAAGAACATATTCGTGCGATTGAAGAATCTGGAAAAGAACTTGATGAAGTGCACGTCCGATCAGTGATGACCTGTCATCTGCGTCGAGGGGTGTGTCAGAAGTGTTACGGATACGATCTTGCCTACAATAAACTTGCAAAGCTTGGAACCAGTGTGGGGATCATGGCAGCGCAGTCTATTGGAGAGCCTGGAACACAGCTGACGATGCGTACCTTCCATACGGGAGGAGTCGCTGGAAAAGACATCACACAAGGACTTCCTCGTGTTGAGGAACTGTTCGAGGCTCGAAATCCAAAGCAGAAAGCCATCATGGCCGAAGTCTCTGGAAAGGCGAAAGTAGAGACCGCTCAACGAGAAATCGTCCAAGCCGGAACAGGAAAACAGATTCTCGACATGCGTCCGGGTCAGAAGACCGTACAAATCTCTTACGAAGGAGTAGAAGAAGAGA
This sequence comes from Candidatus Uhrbacteria bacterium CG10_big_fil_rev_8_21_14_0_10_48_16, assembly GCA_002793515.1. Taxonomy (GTDB): domain Bacteria; phylum Patescibacteriota; class Patescibacteriia; order UBA9934; family GWF2-40-263; genus UBA12478. The sequence goes on along the minus strand of PFEU01000007.1, from coordinate 66,277 downwards.
CTCAGTTGTATGGAAAAACGGGTGAGCTCTTTGTGAAAGAAGGAGATAAGGTAAAGCTTGGTCAGGTGCTTGCACGAAAATCAAGCGGAAAGGAAATTCTTTCTCCTGGTGATGGAATCATCAGCCTTAAAAAGGAGAATACTGTAACGGTTGTTTACGAGACCACCAAGGTTCGCGAGTACATCATTCCACCTGGATATACGTTGTATATTAAAGATGGGGATGAGGTGTTGGCTGGAGACGCTATTACAGATGGACATCTTGATCTTCAAATCTTGTTCAAATTCAAAGGGCAAGATGCGGTGCAAAAGTATCTCTCGAAGGAAATTCAGTTTATTTACTCAAGTCAGGGACAGAAGGTAAACAACAAGCACATCGAGATTATCATCCGACAGATGTTCTCTCGTGTGCGTGTCGTTGATCCAGGGGATACAGATCTCTTGCCTGGAGAAATTATTGAGAAGGCGACTTTCCTTGATGCAAATGACCCTATTGAAAAGGGACAAAAGGAAGCAACGTTTGCTCCATTGTTCCTGGGTATCACGAAGATCTCATTGTCGACTGATTCATGGCTTTCAAGTGCTTCCTTCCAGGAGACCGCACGCGTGCTTATTAACGCTGCGGTGACCGGAAAGGTTGATCGTCTTGAAGGTTTGAAGGAGAACGTTATCATTGGACGTTTGATCCCAGCTGGAACGGGATTCGAGGATATGGAGTATGAGCTGATTGGAGATGTAGAAGGATCTCGGAAGCAGAGGGGGGCGTCCAAAGAGCTTGATAGAGAAATAGAACAAGCTTTTGCCGACAATACCATCGTTGCCGAAGGATCAGAGAGTCAGAAAGAACTCTAAATCGTTCAACAAAAAACCACCCTGAGAAAGGTCATCTGATGGCCGATTCGAAGGGTGGTTTTTGCTTATGAAGTCTCTTCCTTTTTAAGCAGTGGATGGTCTGGCATCAGTTCTTTCGTCAGATCCCAAAGTTTCGTTGTGAACCATTCTTGCACCACATCAACATGAGGAATGCCTCGCGCTTCCTGTTCACGGAACCAATCAATTTTTGCTTGGTAGAATGCATGGTGAGATGAACGTCGGTCTTGATTCTCAAGCGTCCAGATGTCAGATTCCGTTGCTGTAAGCTCCTTCTTTTCAATCAGTGCTGGATCGAGGTAGCGATTTTTTGAAACATCGAAATCGATAGATTGGACATGGATAGGTGAACCAAACACGATCTCTCCGATGGTTTTGTTTCGCTGATAGCGTGTCTCTTCACAGAACACCGTGATCTCACCCATGAGTCCTTTTTCTTGAATGAGGTCTTTTGCGTACACAAGATTCTCAAGGGTTGAAAGAGAGCGTTCTTCCAAGTGGACATTCCAGTTGAGCTTTTGACCATAGTTCTCAATGGTCTGGAGGTGAGTTTGCATGTAGGTGTTCATGACGTGCGCCTCCGTTAGTTCATAGGGAGGGGTTCCATTGGTTGGTCCTCCACAGAGAATGATGTCGACAGGATCCTTCCCTGCTGTTGCATAGATCGAATTGAATGCAATGTTTAAATAACTGCGATAGTTTATGTCTGTCGTCATGTCTTTTGGCACCCCATAGCCACATATAATGAAGAGGGCAGTCGGTTGTCTCATAGTGGGCATTTTGTTATTCTTTGTGCGTATTATGGCTCGACATTCATACAGACACAACACGCAAGCAATAGACATACATGAAATCTAAGGATATGGAGGGAAAACTTATCATGGGACTTGATCCAGGCTACGGTCGAATGGGGTTTGGTGTTATTTATGTGCAAGGGTCCAAGATGCAGTTAGTGGATTATGGCGTTGCAACAACGCTTGCAGGAGATGCGTTTGAAAATCGACTTCTTCATCTTGGAAATGATTTACATGATCTTTTTGTTCATCATCAACCTGATGTCGTGGCGATCGAAAAACTGTTTTTCGGAAAGAATACGACCACAGCCATGAACGTGGCACACGCCAGAGGTGTGGCGCTTCTGATGACGGCGCAAGCAGGCTGTCCCTTAGTTGAATACACACCGGCTCAGATCAAAAAGGCGGTGACAGGAGATGGAAAAGCGGGAAAGATGGCCATGCAAAGAATGGTGAAAGAACTTCTCGATCTGGCAAAAATTCCAAAGCCTGATGATGCGGCGGATGCCCTCGCTGTGGCGATTACGGCAAGTACAAAGAGATGGTAAAAAGCTGAAACAAAAAACCCCGGTTGAAACCGAGGTTTTTTGGTGGAGCGGGTGAAGGGAATCGAACCCTCATCTTCAGCTTGGAAGGCTGACATAATAAGCCATTATACAACACCCGCTGTGGTCGGGATGACAGGGCTCGAACCTGCGGCCTCTTGGTCCCAAACCAAGCGCTCTAGCCTACTGAGCTACATCCCGATAACGGCAAGACTATATCAATATACAGAATATTTATCAAGAGCCCTTGAGCACATGAAGATCTAACGAATTTTTGCTATACTTGAATCATTATGGAGGAGTTAAAAATCTTTTTACAGTTGGCTGTGGAAGCCAAAGCATCGGACCTACACCTTGTGGCAGGAGCTATTCCTGTTATGCGCGTGCATCGTGAGATTCAGATTTTAGGAAAGGACGTACTGACGAATGCCTCCGTTCAAAAAATTGTTAATGCCCTTCTGACTCAAGTTCAGCTGAAAGAGTTGGCAGAATCAGGAGATGTTGATGTAGGGAGCTCTGTCGGGGATGTGAACATTCGTGTAAACATCCATCAACAATCTAATGGTCTGGGACTTGCTATCCGCCTTATTCCTTCGAAGATTCCAACCCCTGAGGAACTGCTTTTCGAAGATGCCTTGTTAGAGATCGCAGACATGGAATCGGGATTTGTGGTCATCAGTGGACCAACAGGATCTGGAAAATCAACAACCATGGCGGCGATTATTCAAGCCATCAACCAAAGGCACGCCAGACATATCGTGACCCTTGAGGATCCGATCGAGTATCGATTTCAAAATGACAAGTCGCTTATTGAGCAACGACAGCTCGGAATTAACTTCCCTAGTTTCCAATTCGGGTTGCGACATGTCCTTCGTCAAGATCCTGACGTCATTGTTGTGGGGGAGATGCGTGATCCTGAGACTATTTCACTGGCTCTCACTGCAGCAGAAACGGGACACTTGGTTATTTCAACCTTACATGCTCCAAACGCCGCAGAGGTGGTAGAACGTATCGTGAATGTTTTTGAGGGGGCATCACAACAACAGGTTTTAGTTCAGTTGTCTGCCACGCTCAAGATCGTGGTTGCCCAACAGCTCTTACCCGCAAAGGGGGGAGGGGTCGTGGCTGCAAGAGAGATCCTTTTAAGTAGTATGGCCGTGCAAAATGCCATTCGCACAAATAATCTTCCAACGATTCGCTCCGCTATTCAAACGGGCAAGAAACAAGGCATGATCTCTATGGCACAATCCATGAAGAAATTACAGGATGAGGATTTGATTGAGTAAGTTTGTGGATGAGGGTGTGGATGATATTCGAGTACATTTCTGACATTGTGTTATTATATGTGTAATAAATTCTAAGTTTACGTAATCATCTTTTCTATGAAATCCTTCACTCAGGAAAAAGGGTTCACACTCATTGAACTTCTTGTCGTTATCGCCATTATTGGAATCCTCGTGGCGGTCATCTTCGTCGCTCTTGATCCAGCGACACGTTTTGGTCAGGCTCGTGACGCTGTTCGACAGAATGACGTTCAGGAAATTTTGTCAGCGGTGAAACTCTACCAAGTAGATAATGGAGGGGATCATCTCGCATCTATCGCCGGACTTACGGCTGGCAGTGTGTATATGGCGGTAAATGGAGCTACGATGGCTGCTGGATGTGATGATAACAACACAGCTTGTACAACAGCCGTGACGGCTGACACGAGTTGTGTAGACATTGCCGGGTTGGTTACTGGAGGATATATGGACTCCATGCCTGTGAGCCCTGCCGGAGTGGTGACTTGGGATGATGGAAGTGCTTCAGGAAACGAAGGATCAGGATACACGATCTCCGTTGATTCAAATGGAATTGTGACGGTACGATCCTGCGAAAATGAACAGACCACAACAGAAATTACAGCTTCACGATAATCGTGATAAACACCGGGCTTGTCCCGGTGTTTTTTGTTTCAGAAAGAGTCTTGAATTGCTATACTAGAGACGTATGGCAAAGAAAAAAGAAGGTTCCAAGATAACGCAACCCATCAAAGCACAAACAAGAGAACGGATTGATGAAGACATCAAGAAGGCTCTCACCGATACATCAGGAAATGCGACATCAAAATTGTATGATGAAGTGTTGTTATTTGCCCATGCGTTTCGATCCTCTGATATTCACCTTGAACCAGATAAGGATGAAGCTCGTATTCGTTTGCGCATAGATGGCATATTGCATGATTACTTCACGATTCCCAATGAACTGCATCATCGCATTATTGCTTTGTTAAAGATCCGGACCCATATGCGGACGGACGAGCATCGAGCTCCGCAAGATGGAAGAGATAGTTTTGCGACGGCAACAGGAACCGTAGATGTTCGAGCCTCTGTGATGCCGACCAATGTCGGAGAGAAGGCGGTACTGCGTCTATTATCAAGTGAGTCACATAATCTCACGCTTGAACAACTAGGATTTGAGAAGAAAGATTACGATGTCATTATTCGGGCCATTCATAAGCCTTGGGGGATGATTCTTACCACAGGACCAACAGGCTCAGGAAAAACCACAACCATTTACGCCATCCTCGAAATTCTCAATAAACGATCTATTAATATCTCAACCATTGAAGACCCTGTTGAGTTTTTTATCTCAGGAGTGAATCAGAGTCAGGTGGACTCATCTGCAAAACTCACATTTGCAAAAGGTCTTCGTGCCCTTGTTCGACAAGATCCAGATGTGATTATGGTGGGGGAGATACGTGATGAAGAAACAGCGCAAATTGCGGTGAATGCCGCGTTGACTGGGCATAAACTTCTTTCGACACTCCATACAAATAATGCGGCAACCACGATTCCCCGTTTGCTCGATATGGGGGTAGAACCTTTTTTACTTGCTTCGACGTTGAATGCAGCGGTGTCCCAACGGCTCATGCGTCGCGCCTGTGAGGCGTGTCGAAAAAAGAAGGAGCGATCACGAGCGGATTTGGAGGCGAGCTTGGACGAACAAACATTGGAGCTCCTTTTTCAAGGGAAGACAAAATTGCAACTCATTGAAGTGACGGGGTGTGCTGAATGCAATAACACGGGTTATAAAGGGCGTGTCGGTATTTATGAAGTGATGGAGGTGACGGAGGCGATTCAAAAACTCATTGTGAAGCGTGTGAGTAGCCAGGAAATCGAAGACATGGCTGTTGCAGAGGGGATGACGACATTGATTCAAAATGGGGTTGAAAAAGTTCGTGAAGGAGAAACAACGATCGAAGAGCTTATTCGTGTAATGAAAGAGTAGGTATGAGAGAGAATGCCCTTAAAGCCATTTGGTTGAGACTCAATGTCCAGCTCTCACGCAAAGATAAGCTTATCTTTGCGAAGTATCTTTCGGTTCTTCTTGGAGCCGGATTAGCGATCGATGAGTCAGTAGACGTCCTGAACAAGCAAGCAAAAGGTTCTTTGAAAAGAATTCTGGATCATCTTTCAATGACCGTGAAGCATGGAGAGACACTTGCCGTAGGACTCTCAGCGTTTCCTCATGTGTTCAGTCCGCTATTCATCAATCTCGTAGCGTCTGGTGAATCATCAGGAAATTTGCAGGGGAATCTTCTGAACGTTGTGGGTCAGATGGAGAAGGAATATGAGTTGAACTCAAAAATCCGTGGGGCATTAATGTATCCAATGATTATTGTTATCGTTGCGTTCCTTATTGCGGCTGGAATTTTTGTGTTCGTCCTTCCAAATGTGATCGATATGTTCGAGTCATTGGACGTGGAACTTCCGTTAGCCACAAAGATATTGATTGCGGTTGCGACGTTTGTTTCTGCTCACGGAATACTTACAGTTGCTGGTATTATTGGTTTTCTATTGTTGATTGGAACGGTTCGTAAAATTTCATTTTTTGATCCAGCACTTCATGGCATGATCCTTCTTGTTCCTATTATTGGAGGGATCGCCAAGAAAGTAAATTTGGCTCGATTTACTCGTTCCCTTGGAACGATGGTTCAAAGCGGAATTCCGATTGATGAAGCTGTGATCATTACACAGAACGTTCTGGATAACGTGTATTACAAGCATATTTTCGATAAATTAACAGAGGCCATAAAATTAGGAAATGATCTTTCTTCTGTTCTTGAAATGCATCCAAGACTCATTCCTTCTATGGCCACACACGTGATTTATGTGGGGGAGCAGGCTGGGTCACTAGGGGACATGCTTATTTATCTCGCAAAATTTTACGAGCAGGAAGTTTCTGATGTGACAGATAATCTCTCCCAGCTTCTTGAACCATTCCTTCTGATATTTATTGGTGTGATGGTGGGGGGATTAGCTCTTGCCGTTATGACCCCGATTTATGAAGTCATTGGATCATTCTAAAAAGAATCAAGGTTTTACGCTTGTGGAAGCTCTCGTAAGTATAGCGATTTTTAGTGTTCTTTTTGGATTTACTGCGGTAGGGGCTTCTCAAGTGTCTAAGCGATTATTCATCGGACCATCGGATGCCTACCTCGAAAATATTTTAACGACTGCTTCTCGACGCGCACGCGATGGAGTAGAAGGAGGGGATTGGGGGGTGTATTTGCCGTATGATGAAGTGACACGAAACCTGAGTGAAGTAATTGTTTTCCAGGGCGCTAGTTATGCAACCCGCAATAGTTCTCTTGATCAATCATTCGCTTTTTCAGACAAGATAGATCTCATCTCCGTGGATTTTTCTGGATCTTCCCCAGTGACAGGAAATGATCATGAAGTGGTGTTTACTCGTTATTCTGGTCAGACTTCCATGTACGGATCTGTGGACCTTGAGGTTTTTGGCGTTCCACGATCGGTTACTATTTCTGAGCAGGGATTTGTCACACGCGAATTATGATCCGATCTATACAAGGGTACACATTATTAGAAGCTTTGCTTGCCATTGCATTTGCCGGGTTTCTCTTCGTTGGAGCCTTTGGATTGCTTCTTACGGCACACAGGACGACTGCTGAGTCTATGACCCGTCAGGAGGCGCTTTGGAAGGCTCATCAGGGGATTGGAGCTCTTGAGACAATTGGTTTTGAGGAGCTCGCACTCACAGACGTTGGGTCATTGGGTTTTGCTTCGAATCAATGGACGCTCGGAAGTTCAGGTCCAGAAGATCTGGGGAATGGTATGACGCGGGTGGTACGGGTTCAAGCGGTCGAGCGTGATGGCGCTTGTCAGATCATTGGCTCTGGTGGTGAGGTGGATACAGATAGTCTGTTTTTGGAAAGTGAGGTGAGTTGGAGTGATCTTCGTGGGAATCCACAAACGATCCTCTTACGTACACTCAGAACGAATTGGGATGATCCGAGCGGATCCTGCTTTGTTCCAGGGGGTGATTGTGGCCAACTTGAATGGGATGTTCTTGGGGCAAGTTGGTTTGGGGGAAAACAGTTGCGTGAGATCTATATTACAAATAACACTGGGGAAGAAAAGGAAATCGATAAGATGATTCTTACGTGGGACAACGGAGCTCAAATTCAACAAATCTTTTTTGATGCAGATAAGTTCTGGTCGAGCTCAGGGCCAGGAACTCCATTAGGGACGCAGGTGAGTGGGACCGTGCTTGACGGAGATGATGGAGATATTGCCGATGGCGATACAATCGAGATGGGAAAGACACAGTTTGATGCAACCATGGATGGTACGACCATCACGGTTACGTATGAGTGTACAGATGGATCTTCCATTACGTTTGGACCATTTACGCCAACGTATTAGCTTCTATGAAAAGTAAAGGATTTAGTCTTATTGAAACCGTCCTCTATATTGGGCTTTTAGCCATTCTTCTTCCATCGTTTGTGATGGTGACATTAGGATATATTCAAAAGTCAGAGTCGGTAGATCCGAAAATCCGTATGGAGGAAAAAGCCGCGGTTCTTTTTTCTGAAATTCAATATGAATTAAATCAAGCACAATCGATTGATGTCACAGGCTCGTCACTTGCGACAGACGATAGTTCTCTCGTATTTGTGGATGCAGAGGGGGTTTCTGTGACGTTAAGCCGTACAGCGGACGCAATCGCATTTATCGGGGGTGATCAGACAATAGATCGTTTAGAACGAGAGACAGCATCCAATGTGCAATGGATCACAGATTCGGATATTGATGTGAATGTCTGGAATGTCGCGGTCGTTCGTGATAGCGCTGGAACATTAACGGGATTGAATATCAGCATGACGATGAGTGTTCTCAATGCAGACGGGTCTCCGTATCGAGATATCTCATTTTCGACGGATACGACGATCAGTTTACAGCCATATACAACAGAGCTATGAATGTACGTGAACACGAACAGGGAGCCGTTCTCCTCTTTACCGTCCTGGTTGTAGGTCTCTCGGCTGTTGCGATGATGTCAGCGCTGGCGACAGCTGGGTTTAATAGTTTTATTGACTCAGATCAGCAGGTGAGTGCTGTTTCTATACGAGCCCATCTATTCGGTTGCATGGATGAACTTCTCATTCAGCTTAATCTCGATCCAGATTACAGTCCTACGGCCGTTTCAACAGTCGATGCGGTCTGTACGGTCTCTGTGGTGAATGAGGGGGGAGATGCCCGCTCTGCAGATCTCACGCTCTCAGAAGGGAATGTAACTCGATCAGCTCACATAGAGATGATAGTAAACGGCGTACAACTTCTTTCCGTGAGTGAAGAATAGGATGGATAAGCAACCTTCAAATTAAGGAAACAAAAAAGCGCTGGTGATCCAGTGCTTTTTTGGTGCCGAGGGCCAGGATTGAACTGGCGACACAAGGATTTTCAGTCCTCTGCTCTACCACTGAGCTACCTCGGCGATGGGTGGTGGGCGTAGGAGGACTCGAACCTCCGACCTCTACATTATCAGTGTAGCGCTCTAACCAGCTGAGCTATACGCCCGTAGAATTTAGGCATTTTTTCCCGAAATGACGGGAGAACTATAACAAAATGGTGAAAACATGGCAAGGGGGTAAATTCTATTTTCTAAACAAAAACACCCAGTAACACTGGGTGTTTTTGGCTCTTGAACAAATCTCCGTGCTTGTCTTCTCTATGATTGCAATGTTTACCCCATTCGCATTCTCACAAATGCTTTGTTCCGATCAGAGAACTGATCTCGACCTAGGATCATGTCCAGTCAATGCTGGATGATTCCTTAAAAAGGAGGTGATCCACCCACAGCTTCCGCTACGGGTGCCTTGTTACGACTTCGTCCCTGTTATCGATCCCACCTTCCGCCGCCCTACGGCGACGTTCGGGTGTTACCAACTCCCTTGACGTGACGGGCGGTGAGTACAAGACCCGAGAACGTATTCACGGCCACGTAGCTGATTGGCCGTTACTAGCGATTCCAGCTTCATGAAGTCGAGTTGCAGACTTCAATCCGAACTGAGATAGGCTTTGTGGGATTTGCTCCGGATTGCTCCTTGGCTGCCCATTGTACCTACCATTGTAGCGCGCGTGTTGCCCTGGACGTAAGGGCCATGCTGATTTGACGTCATCCTCACCTTCCTCCCGGTTGCCCGGGCAGTATTCTGTGACACTTGTAACACAGAACGAGGGTTGCGCTCGTTACCCCACTTAAGGGAACAGTTCACACCACGAGCTGACGACAACCATGCAGCACCTAAACAGCACCTTCGAAAGCGGCCTCCCTTTCGGGTGGCTTGCAGCTGTTTTTCAAGCCCAGGTAAGGTTCCTCGCTTGGTATCGAATTAAACCGCACGCTCCACCGCTTGTGCGGGTCCCCGTCTATTCCTTTAGGTTTTAAGCTTGCGCTCGTACTACCCAGGCGGAGTGCTTAATGCGTTAGCTTGGTTCGTCGACTCTGGGAGGGTCGATACTCCCAAAATCTAGCACTCATCGTTTACGGCGTGGACTACTCGGGTATCTAATCCGATTCGCTACCCACGCTTTCGTCCCTCAGTGTCAGGAATGTTCCAGCAGATTGCCTTCGCCTTTGGTGTTCTTACTGATATTAACGCATTTTACCGCTACACCAGTAATTCCATCTGCCTCTCCCATCCTCTAGTCTTACAGTATCACCCGCGGCCTCCAGGTTGAGCCTGAAGATTTAACGAATGACTAATAAAACCACCTACGGACCCTTTACGCCCAATAAATCCGGATAACGCTTGAGGTCTCTGTATTACCGCTGCTGCTGGCACAGAGTTAGCAACCTCTTATTCATTAGGTACCGTCATTTGTTCGTCCCTAATAAAAGCTCTTTACGACCCGAGGGCCTTCATCGAGCACGCGGCATTGCTCCGTCACACTTTCGTGCATTGCGGAAGATTCTTGACTGCAGCCTCCCGTAGGAGTCTGGGCAGTGTCTCAGTCCCAGTGAGCCGGGCCACGCTCTCACGCCCGGTACCCGTCGTAGCCTTGGTGAGCCATTACCTCACCAACAAGCTGATAGGACATAGGCCCCTCTCGAACCGGCGGACCTTTCAATGATGCGACCGAAGTCACGTCATCAATATCGTGTATTAGCCATCGTTTCCAATGGTTGTTCACGAGTTCGAGGTAGGTTACCAATGTGTTCCGCTCCCGTTTGCCACTTTCCAGTCTTTCCGAAGAAATATGAATCGTTCAACTTGCATGCCTTAGACATGCCGCCAGCGTTCATCCTGAGCCAGGATCAAACTCTCAATATAAATCTTGATAAATCAAGACTCTGTTAGTTTCGACACAATTACTGTGTCTGGAATAAACGTTGCAATCATACAAAAGACAATTTCTGTCTAAAACAGCTCGGTTGTTAAAAGCTGTTTGCATGATTTGGAGATTGTTCAGTTGTAATGAGCGCGGGCATTGTATAAAAGCTTTTAAAACCTGTCAATAGCTTGTCTTTGTTTATTGGGATATGTTGGGGACAAGGAGATTTGATTGACATTTGGTATGTTTCGGCTACCATATAAGGGTTATTGGCCTTGTGTCTTGGGAGGCTCCATGCTGCCTTGGTCGAGAGACACTCATGAGGTCATAACGATTTGAAACCGTTATAAGTACTACTGTAATTGCTATGGCTGAGAAAGAATTCGACCAAGAGTTCGTTGAGTACATTGTCCGCGGGATCGTCAATCATCCAGATGATGTTCGAACAGAACGCATTGTTGACGAACGTGGTGTCCTCATCACTCTTCACATCAACCCAGAAGATATGGGTTATGTCATTGGTCGTCAGGGTCAGACAGCTCGCGCAGTACGCACATTGCTCAAGATTGTGGGTGCAAAGGAAAATGCCCGCGTCAACCTGAAAATCTATGAGCCAGAAGGATCACGTCGTCCACGTCGCGAAGATCGTGAAGATCGTGGAGAACGTGAGACAAGTTCAAGTGATACCTTCGACCGTGCGTCCGATGACGATATGTCTGTAGATGATCTCGGGATCTAAACTAGATCAAAGAGATAAAACCGGTTACTCTGTATGAGTAATCGGTTTTTATTTATGTTCGCGACAAACATTCAACGCTGGGGCTATCAACACGTCCTCAAACCCTTCTTTTTTCGATGTGATCCTGAATGGACACATGATCAGGTGTGCGAGGTGGGTGAACGGTTTGGCCGATCTCGTCTTGCACGTGGCATGGCGCAGAAGCTATGTGCATTTCAGGATGATTCTCTCCACCAAGAGATTTTAGGAATACACTTTTCAAACCCAATAGGGCTTACCGAGGGGTTCGATAAAAATGCACGACTCACGCAGATTCTCCCAAGTATCGGGTTCGGGTATGAGATTGTTGGATCGGTCACCGCACAGGCCTGTAAGGGGAATGCAAAACCAAGACTCTGGAGACTTCCAAAGTCGAAAGGGCTTGTGGTGTATTACGGACTGATGAATGATGGGGGAGAAGCCATTCGTTCTCGTCTTTCGACAAAAACGTTCGCCATGCCGATAGGAATTAGTATTGCAAAGACAAATTGCCCTGGAACCGTTGAGACGCAGTCCGGGATCGAGGATTATGTACAGGGGTTTACCACGATGCGTGATACGGGAGACTTTTTTGTCATCAATATTAGTTGTCCGAATGCGTTTGGAGGAGAACCTTTTTCAGATCCCAAACGACTCGAGGCGTTGCTTAGTCGTCTCGATGGTATTGAGACGTCGAAACCCATTTTTATAAAGAGTGCGGTTGACCTTACCATCGAAGAACTTGATGCCCTTATCGCCGTCATGGATCGTCATCGTGTGCATGGGATTATTCTTTCAAATCTCACAAAACAGTATGGTCGTCGCGAGATCGTGCAAGATGAAATTCAGCCTCATATGAAAGGGGGGATTAGTGGAAGACCAACTTACGAAGCATCTAATACGCTTATCGCACATACGTATCTTGAAGCAGGAGACCGCTATGTGATTATTGGAGTGGGTGGGGTGTTTACGGCAGAGGATGCCTATGAAAAAATTCGACAAGGAGCGTCCCTCGTTCAGCTTGCAACCGGAATGATTTTCGAAGGTCCGCAGTTGATTGGAGAATTGAATCGCGGACTCGCGCAACTTCTTCATCGTGATGGGTTTAATTCAATTTCCGAAGTCGTAGGGAGTGCACATCGATCATGATATGAAAAAAAGAACAATCCAATTTGACGTCATCACGATTTTTCCAGAAGTGGTGAGCCCCTATGTAGAGGCATCTATTTTGGGGAGAGCCCAGCGTGACAAATTGATTCAGGTGCAGGCGCACAATCTCCGCGATTGGACGACAGACAAACACAAGACCGTAGATGACACGCCGTATGGTGGAGGAGCGGGAATGGTGATGAAGGTTGAACCATTTGAGAAGGCGGTCAAAAAAGTGAAACGTCGGTTGAAGAAAACTCGGGTGATTGTCACGGCCGCCTCTGGAAAGATGTTCACGCAAGAAGATGCTAAACGTCTTGCTACCTATGATCAGCTTATCTTCTTATGTGGTCGGTACGAGGGGATCGATCATCGCGTCACAGAACACATTGCGGACGAAGCACTTTCGATTGGAAATTATGTGCTGACTGGTGGAGAGCTTCCCGCGATGGTGATGCTTGACGCTATCTCACGCATGATCCCAGGGGTGATTGAGGCAGAATCGTTAAAGATGGAATCGCATAACGAAGAGGGATCACTTGAATATCCGCAGTATACGAAGCCTGATGACTATAAAGGTTGGAAGGTTCCGGAGATTCTTTTATCAGGAGATCATAAAAAGATTGCCGAATGGAGAAAAGAAAACGGTTTATGATACATAAAACGTTCAGGATAAAAGAGTATCTATTTTTCTCAGGATAATGGTTATACGTTGATACAGGGCGAGGGTCCATTGAAATGCGCTTATATGTCAGATCACATGGTTGTGTGTGCTAACCGTGTTTGTATGCTTGCGTAGATATCTTGAATATCCTCGATAGAGTGGTTCCACGAAAATCCTATTCTGAGAATCAGCGTCTGTTTGTTAAAATTTGGACGAAGGGAGTGGGGGAGGATCTCAGGAGCGTAGACAGTAAAACGCTGAGAGGATGCCAGAATGAGCGAAGGACGTTTAAAGATCTGTGGAATAATTCTTTCGATAAAATTCTGGAGGCGAAAAATAGTTCGTGTACAGATACTCGTTGTCTGCATGCATCGATAAATAATATCGGTTGGGGTGAGTGATGTTGATAAGGGGATGTATATCGCAAGACCAAGATCAGGGACAGCGCGATCATTCGTTGTATAGGTGCGGACTTTTTCAATGACGATAAAATAGGTGGGCGCATCTTCTCTTGTTGCATACCAATGCGTGTATGGACGAGGGAGAGGAAGACGCTGATACCCTCTAGACTCAAGAGATTTGATCCATGCTCGAATACGCACTCTTTTTTTTAAGACATATACGAGGGCTAGGACCAGCATCAAGAGGAAAAAGCTTGGAAAAATATAGAGTATACTTGAGTTTGGAGTCATAGTGATATTATTGATTGGAAACTATGAAGATCAACGTTGGTTCATCTTGGTTGTTCGCGCTTCAAGTCATCTATCCTGTTTTGATTTTTTATTTTCTCGTGGCTGCCTCTATTGTTGTTGATCAAGCAGGGCATTTAGAAGGACTTGCTTTTTTTATCTTCACCGTTGGACTTGTAGGAGTTGTTTACGAACGGATTTTCCGAGCAGTTGGATTAAGCGGTCGAGCCTTGCTCGGTGATATGTTCTGGATGTTAATTCTGCCAGTCACCCTACCGTTTGTTCGATGGGCTGGAGGAGGTGAATTGAATTTCTGGTCACATGCGGTGGAGGCATCCGTCTATATTTTAGTTCCAACCCTGCCGTTTCTTGTAGAGTGGTTGTTTTTTGAGAAAAAGAAAGATGTTTGGGTTTCGATGTTTGTGTTACTTTTTGCTCACGTGGCTCAATTTAGTTGGTTTATTCTTTTTTTGATCGAGAACGAGTTTTGGCCAGATCCATGGTCAATCACCACATCCTTGTTCTATGTCCCTCTCATATTTTTAGCTATCCATGCCTGGATAAAGCCCTTGAAACGCATGAGAGATTCTTCTCACAGGGGAGCAATGTATTGATTCAAGTTAAGACCCCTTGATTTCAACGTTTGCGTAATAAAAGAAGGTGTAGATGGCAATTACATTATTGAAGCAGATTATGTGTTTGCTCAATATTGACTGATTTGAACGTTGGATGCTGAGCCACAGCACGAAGCAAATCTTCGTACAGTTTCCATTGAGCCTCCGATTCGTCTATCGAGAGAAGAGTAGAGGTAAGACTTGTATCAAACGGAGCTCCACTTCTGCGAGCACTTGGCGAGAGATAAACAGTGGTCCAAGCGGATTGTTCGGCGAAGAAATCGTTATCATGCATTTTAATATTGAGAAAGAAAGGGGCGATTGAGCCTTGTTTTGTTTCCGCTTCTTCTTTCATTTCTGCTAGAAGTGCAGAGGCATCTTCTCCTGTGTGCTCAAAGGCTTTTAGTTCAGATTGTTCAGGGCGCGTATAGAGGGGTCCTGTGGTGTCACCAAGATTCATGGCTCCGCTATGGCCAGCAAACATCACAGCACCTAGGTCCTTATAGACTTCGAGAACGTCAGGAAGGGCACGTCCAGTTGCGACCCCAACGATGTAGGGTCGATCACCTGCGAGTTCAACGAGATACGCAAACCCTCCAGGAGCCGTTGTGGGTTCTCCTGTGACGAGATCAAGACCATGTGTTTCATAGGTTCGAACAAGGTCTTGAAGTTCTTGTATGGAGAGCTCTGAAAGATCTGGTGCATGCGGGGTGTTTGGGTGATACGGAACAGGGGGGCGGATATGATAGCCAATGCTCACAAGAGGACTGGTTAGGATGCGTTCAAAAAGATCTGGCTGAAACGCTGAGTAGTAATCCACCATCGTGGTGGTAAAGAAGATCGTCACGGGGAGTTGGTACGTTTCGTGGAGATCGAGAAGTCGCTCTACGGTTTGAGCGCTCAGTTCAGGGTAGCTGAAATCCTGCGTGTTTAGGGTGAACGTAACGTAGTAATCAGTCGGTTCATCAGGTGTTGCCTCAAGAAGGTTTTCTTCCGTTTCGGGAGATGCGGGGGGCACAGAAGGAGGGGTTGTTTGAGGAGATTGTTTGATCACAAGAACCAATATGACGAACATGATGAGCGCCAGAACACCGATTAAGCCAAGGAGAGGTTTTGATTTCATAGTACGTTCAGTATGCCAGGAGCAACGGAAAAGGAAAACACTGTGGGTACAGTGTTTTAAAAAGCCTTTAGGTTTTTTCTTTTGAGCCGGCGAGTTGCCCGCAGGCAGCATCGATGTCATCCCCCATGGTTCGGCGAGTGGTAGAGATCACGTGTTTGGATTGGAGGATCTCGAGGAATTGTTTGATCGCCGGAGGAGTACTGCACTCAAATTCGAGTCCGGTGAGGTTGTAAGGGATGAGGTTCACACGCACATTCCCGATGCGGTTTACGAACTTTGCAAGCGCGCGCGCCTGGTCAGGAGTATCGTTGACTCCTTTGAGCATGACATACTCAAAGGTGAGGTGATGACGGCGGTTTCCGTGGCGGTAGAGATAACGTTTTGCCCAGTCCCCGAGTTTTGGAAGAAAGTCATCGTAAGAAGTTGGAACGATTTGTTTTCGCGTTTCAGAGACCGCACTGTGTAGAGAAATGGCAAGACGAACATGAGGCCAATCTTTGTCGGTCAACATCTGTTCCAGACGAGGAAGGACACCAACGGTAGAAACGGTGATACGTGTGCGTCCAATATCGCTATGTTTCAAAATAGCGTTGAGCGCATATTTTACTTCTTCATAGTTGGCGAGAGGTTCTCCCATCCCCATGAAGACAATATTTGAAATACGTCCTTCGAGTTCTTTGTGCTCTTGAAGATATTGCATCCAGAATCGATATTGGTCGACGATTTCGTCGGACGTAAGACTTCGAATGAGTCCCATCTTTCCTGTCGCACAAAATCCGCACCGCATGGCGCATCCGACCTGCGAGGACACGCAAATCGTCCAGGCGTCACGCTTGTTTTTCATCAGCACCGTTTCAATATCCTGATCTCCTTCAACACGAAGAAGCGCTTTGTGGGTGTCCCCATTTCCACTGATTTGAATTTTTTGTGGCGTCACGGTCATCCAAGGGATCGAACCGATGTGCTCTCGAATATATTTTGAAAGGGAAGTGAGCTCTTCCCAAGATGTCGCGAACGAAAAAAGACCTTGCTCAACCTGTTTCCAACGGAAAGCCGGTTCAGTAGGGAAAAGGGTAGTGAATTGTTTGTGTCGTGATTCAATCATAGAAATCAATAGACGAGGTCACAGGACCCCGTCTATAAACATTATTCGGCTGGTGTTTCTTCTGTGGCAGGAGCCTCTTCCGTAGGAGGAGTAACTTCTTCTGTGACAGCTTCAGGAATCGCTTCAGCTTTTGCTTTTGCTTCCGCTTCTGCGACTTTCACCGCTTCTGCTTCAGCCTCTGCTTTCTCTTTAGCTTCCTTTGCTTGTACTTCAGCTGCTTCAGCCTTCGCTTTTTTCTCAGTCGCCTTTACTTCAAGTTTCCCTTGGCGCTTTTTTGAGATGTGGGTCACGCCTCGCTTTTCGCCTTCGATAATCTTCTCATCAATAAGGAGGTTCCAAACAGTGTCTGTTGCTTGAGCTCCCTTTGAGATCCAGTATTTTGTGCGATCTGTGTTGATGACGAGTTCGCTTGGCTGTTTTCGAGGGTTGTAATGTCCGAGGATTTCGGTGGACTTAGCCCAAGGATCGTTATGTTTTGGCATAACAACGATACGATAGACGGGAGCCCGCTTAGTTCCTACGCGTGAAAGTCGAATAGATAGCATAATAATTGGTTCATGAATCAAACATGAGCGTGTTTGACGGTCGCGCGCACAATACGAGTTTTTCCGTGTTTCGTCAAGAGATGATTGACGCGAGGGCTTTTCCTTGGTAGTTTGTGTTGTCACATACCATGACTGGAGGGATGTATGGGAATGGTGATCGGGATCGTCGGTTGGCCTTGTGCCGGCAAAGACGAAGCGTCCGAATATCTCCAAGAGACACATGAAGCAATTCGGTTGGGGCATTCGGACCGGATTCGCGAGCTCGCTTCTCTTCAAGGGATTTGGAACCCGAAGACTTCAGATCTTTCCGCTCTCTTTGAGGCAGAAGCGGATCGTTCTGGGTACGGATGGATCGCCTCACGCATCTCAGAGCTGGTGCTCGAGCGATGGTGCCAATGGGATTTTACTCCCGTGGTCATCACAGGGGTGCGAAATATGGAGGAGGTCGAGGTCTACTCTGACCTCGATGGGTTTCAACTCGTGCGGATTGAAGCAAATCGACGGGTGCGCTTCGATCGCTGGTGCCGTCGCGCGCGAGCTGGAGACGGTCCGTTTACCTGGGAACAGTTCCTCGCCATCGAGGCATTGCCTGGGAATACGAACCTGCCTGCGCTCATGAGCGTTCCGGCGCATGTGATCGTCAACAACGGAAGCCTTGCCGGGCTTTATACGGCTCTCGACGAACTCTTTGACGAACAGCACTAGCCCCTTTACTGGAATTCACCAGCAGGGGGGATCGCATCTCGCGATACGGCCCCAAGCACGACGTGCTTGGGGACTCAACCGAGAACTCGAGTTCAAACTCGATCTCTCGGTTGAGGAAAGCCTCCCAGAAAGTTTCTTCCTGGTTCCGTCACGGAGATCCCATGACAGATCTGACTCTGGAAAAGAACGGACTCAAATTGCGAAAGGCACTCGACTGGCTGAAAATCTGCAGAAGGACTCTGCGGGACGCCCAGCAGAAGCTCGATCAGCTTCATGCGAGCCATGCAGATGCAGAGACGGTGCAGGCTCAGCGCGAGAAGATCCAGAAGGCTGAATCCAATCTGGAAACGGCCTTCAAGAAGTATCTCCCCATGGTGTCAAAAAACGGACGTGAACGCATGAGTACGTTCATCGACCCGTTCGAGGCTCTCCAATCAGAACTCGCCACCGCCCTCGCGCAGAACGGCATGCGCATCCGCCATCAGCGCAAGAAGCGTGAACGTAGCGAGTAGCTCCCCCTCCGTCCCACACCCGGACGGTTTTTTCTTTCGTCAAAAGTGGTTCGGACGATCTTTGTCAGGATGATTCAATTTTAAACCAGATATTCTTTCAGAATACATAAAAATACACTAAATTCAGCTAAATAACTGTCTGATAGTATTGACAAAATGGTCAAAAAATGATATAGTATATCCGTTCAATACAATTACTTCATTGGGGAGAGAGACCTAATGTCCGTTCACGGAAAGCCACTATTGGCGTTCCTTGGCTGATTATTGGTTATCTCCACGAAGGTAACCGGTAATCAGCTTTTTTCTTGCCCATGCACGGAAAGGACGGATCCATTCCTATACGATCTGTCCTCCCCGTGCGTCGAGCAGGTGCTTGACGACATTCCAACCCCCATCCGATTTCAGGTGAAGTCGGATAGGAGCACGAGATGAACCGGACCGATATCGAGAACCTGTTCGGCTTCGCGGCCGAGCAGAAGGAAAACGGGGATCTGGACGGTGCCAACCGGACCTTCCTCCAGACCGTCCGCGACGGCGTGCCCCAGGGGGTCACCGTCGTCCTCAAGGCGGACGATGACACCAAGCCCGCCAACCTGGTGGCCTGGCGTCAGACCCGCCCCTACCACTTCGCCCTCCTCGTCCTCGAGCTGGAAGGAGAGGTCTCCCAGATCATCCCCGTTCCGGTCCTGGAAGAGATCGGCGGGCCCGAGCTCGTCGACACCCTCATCAAGATCGCCCGGTACGAGCAGTTCGACTACAACGAGGACGACGACTGCGACGACCTGGACGGCGATGACTGCGACGAGATCGACCTCAGCAACATCGAAGCCCCCTGGAACGAGACGGACTTCGACTAGCCTTCACGACCAGTGACGTCGGCTGGTCGTGACCTCAGTAACCCATCTCCTCCCTGTTGCCGGAATTCGCCGGCAAAAGGGGAGTCGCGACTTCCGCGACACGGCCCCACGCACGACGCACGTGGGGACCTCAACACAGCACTCAATTCACAGTTGAGTCCTACGTTGAGGAACGATCAACCAACGTTCCCAAAGGGAGTCCACATGGACGAAGAAGAAAGGGAGCTTACCTACTGTGAACGGCGGGCCCAGGAGCCCATGTACAGGTACTTTGAGAGTGCCACTGCTCTCATCATCGGTACTCCCGTGCTGATCATCCTCGCAGACTTTGTGAGTCAGCGCGCCGGTGACATCGTCGCGATCGCCTGTCTTCTTGGCTTCCTCACCTACAACGTCGTCGTCGGCTACAAGTTCCGGCGACAGGAGGAGGAAAGCCAGCGCTGAAAGAACGCGTCCCACTCCCATCAGACATACACGATCTGGTGGGCACGGCTCAAGCACGACGCATATGCTTGAGACCTCGACCGAATATTCGAATATGACCTGCCGGTTGGCAGTCTCGAATACTCAGTTGAGGGATGAAACAGTACCCTGATCAGGAACCCACTGGAGGAAAAGCGCATGCTCGCTCGTATTCTGCCCTCGTTCTACGTCCCTGTCATCAGGACCTCCAGGGTCCGGTTCGTCATCGGGGAGTACGACAACCTCGAGACCATCCTCGAGCAGGTCAACATCTGGGTGAACCTCGAGGGCGGGGTGCTGGTTCAGCACTGCCACACCACTACCAAGGCCCTCACGGGCGTGGGTGGGTTCACCTTCGAGCTCGAGGAGATCGAGGTGGACACGGTCGAGACCTCGATCGAGGAGCTCCGGATCCGCGCCATGCTCGCCCAGATCGACCGCGATCTCCGCGAGGCGGGGATCGAGATCGAGGACGAGGAGGACATCGTGCTGTAGCCAACAAAGCACTGTCCCTGCCCGGTGCCCCATAGCTGGCAGGGTCGTCTAACCACCTAGACGACGTATCCTCATTCCAAGCCCGTAGGTGGAGCGGGCGAACAGGAGGGCTCATGCCCATCTTTTGAGAGGAAGCGACAGGAGGGTTAACGACGGCATTTCGGTGTCGGTTCGAACCCAGGTTATCGACCTGTCGTGGATGATACAGATGACCCGGCGTACTATGCGCGGATTCTATAAGCGGAGAGTAAGGAACGGAAAGGAGCTAGAAACTCTGAGTACAAGTACGAAGCAATCCCGTTTAAAGAATCCCTCCGAGCAATCGGAACGTCGGGGAGTGGCAACACTCCGAAGGGTCGCGCCAAAGCATGGGAGCCCGTGATTGATGGGCTCAAAGGTCTGGCAAACCAATTGATCAAACGGGCCTTTGGATCTTGGCCTCTCGTCTTGGACGAGTTAAGACAGATCTCCTCTCGCATGGTGGATGGCTAACCACGCGCTTTGATCGGCTGAGTCGATTCGCTGGATGGGTTGCGCCCATATCCCGTTGTCCGATTACGCAAACGGTCGTTCGTTGCATCGCCACCAATCACGGTCGCGGTGTGAACGACAAACAGACAAAGACGAACGTCTGATTAAATGGTTCGTCACAAAAAAAGGATGGTCATCAATGACCTACCCGCTCCTCTTCTACGATCATTGAAACGCGCCCCCCACGCGCGCCAGAAAGTGGGGAATGAGGTTCCTCGGCTGGACACGTGATGTCGCCGGGGCACCTGAACGACCTGCCCCGGCCGACGTGGTGCGACTCGCACCAATCACGTGTCGACGCCGGGGTCCTCAACCGAACTGTCGAGTAACCACTCGACAAGTCAGTCAAGGAAAACTTCATTCCGAAGTTGACCATTTGCCACCCACCCACGGAGCAACCAATGCCCATCACCACCGACGATCTCGCCACCGCCCTCCGGTACGAGGGCGAGGTCGCGTTCGAGACGGTCACAGGGGGGACGTTGCGCGGAATTCTCGTTCGCGTGACTCGGACCCATGTTCAGCTCGAGCACGGGTTCCGTGTGCGAGATGAGCTGGTCAGCGTCCGCTTTTCGGGGCTGGTCGGCCGTCCCTTCGGCCAGTACTTGTGCGACAAGCCGGCGCCCATCCCGGGCTTCGGCAACGTCCACGAGACCAGCTCGCTGGGAGACATGATCTCCCTCATGGATGACATCCAGCGCGTCCTGATCCTCGTCCGTGTGGATGGGGAGATCGAGTACGTCAGTGGACGCATCACCAAGGTGTCCAAGGACACGGTCGAGATCAACGGCTGCATCGTGGTTCCGCGCTCCCGCGTGGTCGGCTACGCCAAGTCCATCTGACCCACGCGCCGCCCGGCGTGACCCCCCAGAGGAGTCACGTTCGCGCGGCTCCTCAACGTAGTCCTCGAGTTCGTTTCGAGTCCTGCGTTGAGGAACGATTCCCGTTCCCACTAGAGGAGTATTCCATGCGTTTCGCAACCTCCGTGGTTTGCCATGCCTTCGATAAGAGGGCTATCGGTTCCCGCGTCATCGACGAGGCCGGCTTCAACACGGCTCTCGTGGCCGCCCTGCAGGTGCACGACACCGCCACCGATCGCGCCCAGGGTCAGCACTTCCTCCGGATGACCGCGAGCGCGCATGCGTTCGTGAGCTCGGGCGAGGGCAAGCGTACCACCAACCCGGACGACTACGTCCTGCGTGAGCACCGCGGTGTGGTGAGCCCCTTCCTCCGTCGGGAGTTCGCTCTCCCTCTGGAGGCCCTGGCGGTCGTGGTCTACACGGTCGAGGCCTACCTCGTCGACCCCGAGATCAACACCATTCCCGGTGAGGCCGAGCGCATCCAGTCCGAAGCCGCCGAGGGTGTGACTCACGTCATCGTCGCGGTGATCGCCTCCGCTGCCCCGCACGCCCCGCGCACGCCCTACCGCTTCACGGTGGCCCTCGCCGGTGGCAACAACGAGGCCGATGACTGGACCCTCGAGGAGGTGCGCCGTCTGGCCTCCGAGAGCGTTACCTACTGGGACGAATGGGCGATCGTCGCGGACTAGTTCTGCGATAGTGAACCTCATCTGCCCGCCCCGAGGAGCGCAGCGCCTGCCACGACGCCCGGGATGCGGGGCTCAACTTCGTCCCCGTCCCCAAGTGACGAACACGCGCCGCCCGGCGTGACCCCCCCAGAGGAGTCACGTTCGCGCGGCTCCTCAACGTAGCTCTCGATCCAATCGAGCTCTGCGTTGAGGGCAACCTCCTGGGGAGCTTCTTCCCAGTGCTCATTCCAAGAGGGAACCATGGAAAAGCCTACGCTCGAAGAGCAGGTTGTCGAACTT
Organism: Candidatus Uhrbacteria bacterium CG10_big_fil_rev_8_21_14_0_10_48_16; assembly: GCA_002793515.1. Taxonomy (GTDB): domain Bacteria; phylum Patescibacteriota; class Patescibacteriia; order UBA9934; family GWF2-40-263; genus UBA12478. The sequence continues at coordinate 43,409 of PFEU01000007.1, read as the reverse complement.
CAGCGACGTCTGCGCGAAGGCGGTGACGATCGCGATAAGCTCGAGCAAGAGCTCGCTCGGGTTACGGCCGAGATCCCTTGCCACCGTGCTCGTGAAGCACAGGAGCGTGCAGAGTGTCTGTGAAGGATGAACATCCGAGTGAAGAGACCGATGGCCTCCACTTCAGCACCATGATCACTCTCCTCCTGCTCTGCGGAGCCTTCTGGCTCGCCGTGTGCAGTGGGATCCTCCAGTTCCTGAACTGACCCCAATTCGGAGACACCGTGTCCGACATCGACTACATCATTCTGATTGTCGTCGCCCTTCCGATGGTCTTCGGTCTGGGTCTCATCTTCCTGTCGACCATCCTCTCTGATCAGAAGCTGAGAGGTACCGTCCTTACGGTGGCGAATCTGATCAACATGGCCTCCGTCGGCCTGACCCTCTCTGTCATAGCCTTCGGTGCCAAGGGTCTGCTCGTGCCTGTCATCGCTTTGGCGGTGCTCGGCATGATGTACCTCAGCTTGGGACTTGATGGGTACCTTGAGATCACCCTCAACCGGTTCAAGCTTTCTTTCCAGAAGCTCCCGCCGGTCGAGAAGGATGACCCTGAGCCCGAGCGTGAGGGCAAGATCCTCAAGTTCGAGCGTCGGCCTCGCGACAACGGCCCTCGTCCGCTCTGACCCACGCGCCGCCCGGCGTGACCCCCCGAGGAGTCACGTTCGCGCGGCTCCTCAACGTAGTCCTCGAGTTCGTCTCGAGCCCTGCGTTGAGGAGACTCAAACAAAAACAGATCCGCTCTCTCGGATCTGTTTTTGTTTTATCGTCTTGCGGTTCCTTCTCCGGCTATATCTTCTAAGTGAATCGAGAGCAGACTGGAGATTCCTTCGTCTGTCATGGTGACGCCATAGAGAACGTCGGCTTGTTCCATGGTGGCGCGGTTGTGTGTGACGACGATGAATTGCGAGCTTTTTGAGAGATCTTGGAGGATGGAGGCGAAACGCACCGTGTTGGATTCGTCCAGCGCAGCATCCACCTCATCGAGCAAAACAAATGGGGAAGGGTTTACGGCCATGATGGCGCTGATGAGCGCGATCGATGTGAGAGCCCGCTCTCCACCTGAAAGCAGATTGAGAGCCTTGAGCTTTTTCCCAGGAGGCGTGGCTTGAATATCGATTCCGATAATCGGATCCTGATGCTTCTCCAGCTTCTTGGCGATCTCGGCTTCTTTATCTCGAGCCTCTTCCCCTGTGTCAGCAAATACTCGATCAGGAGTGACTCCATCATTCATAGATTCCTCTTCGTCTTCCCGAGTGAGTTTTATCAATCGGCAGGAGCCTCCTCCAAAAAGAATCTTAAAGTAATGTTCGAACTCCTTATTGATCTTTCCAAAAACGTCTTTTGATTGCTTTTCGATTTGTTCATCCAGCTCTACAATGACTTTTTCTGTGTGACGAATCGCTTTTTTCAAATCCTCAACCTGTCCATCGAGAAACTCATGACGGACACGCGTTTCCTCATACTCTTTGATGATCTCAGGATCGATTCCCCCAATGAGTTCAAGCTTATATCTCAGACGTTGAACTTCGGTGTAGGTGTCATCTAGCGACATCTCTGTCTGTTCTGCGCGTTCTGCGCGTACGGCCACCGCACGATCTTTCATAAACTCATTCATTTCTCGAATGAGCGCTTGTTGTCGTTCTTCAAAACGTGCGAGATTGATCTGAAGTTCGTTACGGCGATTTTCAAACAAGTGGATTTGACGCTGTTTTTCGCGCAACGCTTTCTGCATCTCAATGAGTTCTGTGCGTTCCGTTTTTTCTTTCGTGGCGTAGGCGTCGATCTGTGCTTCAAACTCTGCGAGCTCTTGTTTGATTCCGGCTTCTTGTCCTTTGAGGTCTGCAAGTTTTTGAACAAGCGCTGGATCTGGCTTGATGTCTTCTGGATTTGGACGTTCAAGTTTTTTACGAAGCGTTGTTGATCGAGAGAGGAGATCATCAATCATTTTGTAGATCTCAGTGAGGTCCTTGAGCGATCGAAGTCCTTTGATGCCATCTGTGATGAATCCGACTTCCTCAACAATTTTCAGCAGAGGAAGGGGAGCCCAGTTGGATTGCGCCCGTACGCGGGTAAGTTCGATTTCTTTTTCTGTTTGGAATTGGTCTTGACGCAGGGTGTTTTGTTTTCGTTGAACCGCTCGATACGCTTCTTGAAGCTTCATGAGTCCCGTGTCTTTTTTCTCATCGACGTTTTCGATCGTATCGGCCGTCTTTTCTTGTGCCGTGAGTTCAAGGCGTTCTTGTTTGATCTGTGCGTCTGCTTCTTCAAATTGTTTTTTGATCACGTCGAGCTGATCGGCAAGACTCCACCACTGAGTGCCATAGTACTGTCCCTCGAGGGTGTGGAGCTTGGTTTCGATTTCATCGCGTTGCTCTAAACGCGAGGCTTGGCGTTTGAGCGAACGTAGTCGCGGTTCAATCTCGCGTAGAAGCATCTCCACGTCTGCCAAATTCTCATGAGTGCGTTTGAGTTTTAATACCGCATCGTGGCGCTTGATCTGAAACGGTTTAACGCCTGTTGCGTCATCAAAAAACGCTTTTCGTTCTTCTGGCGTTGAAACAAGAATATGATCGATCATCCCCTGACCCACGACGGAATAGGAGCGTTGCCCGACATTGGCTTGCGCAAGCAGGAGTTGAATATCCGTTAGGCGCACCTTGGCATCATTAAGGAGATATTCACTTGTTCCATCGCGAAACAATCGTCGGGTGATGGTGACAGATCCATAATCGATCGGCATGGAACCGTCTTCGTTGTTGAGTGAGAGACTGACTTCAGCAAATCCAGAACGTCCTTTTCCTTCAGAGCCAGAAAAAATAACATCCTCAGATTGTTTTCCTCGGAGGAGCTTTAAGCTTTGTTCTCCAAGGACCCATCGAATGGCATCCGCAAGGTTAGATTTTCCAGAACCATTGGGTCCGACCACAGCCGTAATTGGGCAACGGTCTGCGGTGGGAGCGAGAAAAGAAAGGGTGGTTTTCTTTGCAAACGTTTTGAATCCCTGGAGCTCTATTTTCGTCAGGTGCATAGTAAATCGATTATAACATGCTCCATCGCTCGCGAGCGATGGAGCATGGTTGACCCTCTCTTTCAGATGCGATAGGCTACGTCATCCTCTATGGAATCGTATATCCACCGACAAATCAATAATCTGCTATTGAAAGCCACGGACCCGGTCTTTATTTCTGATGAACGCATTGATGGAGATAGTCTTGGAGCGTCTTTGGCTTTGGCGGATTATATGGCCTCTCACGGGAAGATTGTTCCTGTGTACGTGGCTTCCCCGATTCCTGAACAATACCAACGTCTTCCACGCATTCATCAGTGCACAACAGATCTTCAACTATTTGATAATCCCGAGATCGATCTCGTGGTGGTATTTGACTGTTCAGATGATCAGTTTGTCGCACAGCTCATGGATCGAATTCCAGGTGACCCAGTCGTTATTAACATCGATCATCATGCAACCAATAATCGGTATGGGCATGTGAATCAGGTTGTCGTCGATGCTCCAGCCACAGCAGCGGTTGTGCATCGATTTTTTGAAGAGAACCAGATCATTCCCTCGAAGGATGCGGCGACCTGCTTGCTGACGGGGCTCTGTTTTGATACGACCGCATTTTCAAATGCTGCCACAGATGAACGGGCACTCATGGTCGCTTCAGAATTGTTGTTAAGTGGTGCGCGTGTGCAAGATGTGATCCACGCCATGTTCCACAATCGTTCAATCTCTGCCCTTCGCGTTTGGGGACTCGCTCTGGAGCGCATTGAGGAGAGCGAAAAGAAGGACATGATTAGCACTTATCTGACGCGAGCCGATATTGAGGAGAATCAGGTGACGGATGATGAAATTGATGGACTCTCAAATTTTTTAAATCTTGTGACAGATGTCGATACGTTGCGTGTCTTTCGTGAAACGGCAGACGGACATGTAAAAGTTTCCATGCGTTCTCTCACACAAGATGTTTCTCAGATGGCAAAAGAACAAGGTGGGGGAGGACATAAGCGCGCGGCAGGATATGTTATCTCTGATGCGCGACTCGTCTGTAATCAGAAAGGATGTTGGGGGGTGGAAGAAGCAAATAAAACCGTGTAATGTACTGCATGTATGAATCAATTAGCTATTCGATCTGAATTCTCAGATCCAACAGACTCCATTTTAATCCCAACCGTTATTGAAAAAACGCATGCGGGGGAGAGAGCGTATGATATTTACTCTCGTCTCTTAAAGGATCGTATTATTTTTCTTGGGACGGCCATTGATGACAATGTGGCGAACCTGATTATCGCGCAGATGCTCTTTCTTGAAAGTCAGGATAAGACAAAGGATATTAAGCTGTATGTGAATTCACCTGGGGGTTCTGTGACCGCAGGTCTCGCGATTTATGATGCCATGCAATATGTGAAGCCAGATGTTTCAACCATCTGTGTAGGAATGGCTGCTTCTATGGGAGCTGTCTTGCTTGCTTCAGGGGCGAAAGGAAAACGTTTTATCCTCCCAAATTCTGAAGTGATGATTCATCAGGTCCTTGGAGGTGTTCAAGGACAAGCAACAGATATCAAAATTCATGCGGAGCGGATCCTTAAAATGAAGGACCAACTCAATACGATTCTCGCAAAACACACAGGAAAAAAGAAAACGCTTTTGGAACAGGATACGGAAAGAGACTATTTCTTGAGTGCGGTAGAGTCCGTAAAGTATGGGTTAGTTGATAAAGTGATTAAATAGAAAGGGGACATATCGTGGATAGACCGTGGAACGATTTATAAGAATATTAAAAAAACGGGCTTTTTTGCCCGTTTTTTGTATTGAAGGCTAAACCATTGCCAGTATCACAAGAATGCGGTAATATTATTGATGTTAAGACACTTGACAACTTTCCAGATTACAAGTAGACTTAGGCGTTATCCTGAGTTCTATTCTTTTCTCTGGTAACACACGGCATTGCACGGAGTGATCTGCAGGCACGACAAGCATGGGATTTCATAACGTGGATACATCAGGTTTTCGGACTCGATCCATCCTCGCATGAAATTTCTTGCCTGCAGGTTATTCTCTGGAATGAATGAAAACGATTCGCCATGCGCGAGTCGTTTTTATTTTTCTGAACACATAGATCTTACGATTGTCAGGCCTAAGTGCGCAAGGAGATTTCTGTGGATAAGGAAACTATTCAATCGTTTCACTTGATTCTACAACTTCTTCTACTGATTCGTCGGTTGGTTCTTCTGTGAGATCTTCCTCTACAACTTCCTCTTCTTCAACCGTTTCTTCGACACCAATCAGGCAGATCCGAGGAAGCGGTCGGTAGTGAGATTCAAATAGCGTTTCTTCTATTTCCCCGTCAGGACGTACAACCGTATAGGTAAAGGAGGCATCTGCGCCGGTGTGAGATCCTTGGCATTGCTCGACACCTGGTTCTAGGTCCGTTGTTTCAATGTACTGCGTTTCCCCAACAGGAATCCATCGTGAGACGATTGGTGGGGAGTAAGAAGCGTGTCTTCCATCACTTGTTCCCCACATGGTAAAGCGAAGCTCCTGTGTTTCTGTGAGATTTTCTGCTTGGAACAGAACGTAATGATCTGTGTCGTTTGTAAACTTAAAGTTTGGTGCTGGTTCGTAAATGGTTGCGTCTGTTCCAGGATTTCCGTTTGCTGGGTCATTGTAGTAGGACACGACAAGTGAATGATTGCGTCGCTCGGTGACTTCAAGAGCAGAGTTCATGACCGCTCGAAAGGTGGTGGTCCCAATCTGACAAAGACCTCCGCCAAGTTCTGCTTCGATTTTGTCTCCCTTAATGACTAATTCAGGGAGATATCCATTGTCATAGGTAAATGGAGAGAGGGCTTGAATGAGAGAGAATGTTTCGCCGGGAGCGATCAGTCGGCCGTTGAGAAGATCGACGCCATTTTGAATATTGGCTCGACGATTCGCAGGACTTCCTCGATAGCTTGAGGTTCCAGTTCCGAGAATTTCGTCGATCCCAAGATCATTAACGTCTCCTGTGGTAATCGTTGGTTCGGAAACCTCAACCACTAATTCGATGCTCGGGATCGGGGCTTCTTGGATGGAAGAGATGAGAGAAATAAGATCTTCTCGCAACTGTTCTTCATTGAGCATTCTTCCTTCAAGACTTTCCACAAAGTCTGTCACACGGCCGTCTTCAATCGTTAGACGTGCGTTTTGTGCGGATTGGTTTACCTCATCTGCGATTGAAGCGATCCAAAGTGCAAGAGGTTCATCAAGAAGCGTCAGTCGCCCGTCTTCGCCTGGGGCAAGAAGTGTGATGAGATCATCGCCCGTGAGTTCCCATGAAAGATCTTCATAGGTGATGAGATAGGGGGCGCTTTGGAGGGCGGTTGCGGCTTTGCTTACAAGCTCATGTTCCTCGTCTTGAGAAAAATCTTTAGGTGTCTGATCGATTAATGCCAGAGTGATTGTCTGGGTGTCCAATGCGATGAGTTGGTCTTCAAGGGTGGTAAAGAATGCGTCCCATTGGAATTCTTTTCCGGATGTTCCATCCACGATCCCAATAGACCACATGTCCTTTTCTGTGTTCCATGAGAGGTCAAATGTTGCACGTTGAGAAAGGACTTCCGAATCAGGAAAGAGAGATAAGACGCTTGATCGCACACGATCTTCTTGAATGGTGACAGGAATAGTGGTGGATACGGGACGGAATACGGACGTCACCATGGCGTAGGTATCCGCAAAAGGGTTGTCGCTATGTTTTTCCATGAGGGAGGAAATCGTTTCTTCTAGCTGAAAGTCTACATTCTCGAAGAGATCTGAGTCTGTGATCGTGATGAGACTAAGCGTTTTTATGACCTCATCGACCTGAACTTCAATCCCATTTGTGAGGATGTCATCGATGCGGTTTTGAAGATTCATTTGAACCGCTCCAGGGTCAAGTCCGCTGACATCCATCCCATCGATCATCGTGCGTGGAGGGATTCGGTTCTGATATTGCTGTGCCCAAGCAAAGGCACCCCCTCCGAGAATGAGGACGAAAACAAGAACTGAAGCCAGGATGAGCAATCCCACCTTCCAAAAACCCCTCGAGACGGGATTCGAGAGGGGGGTCTTTCCATTGAGTAGGTTGTGGTCCATAACGTCGGGGCGATTTAAAGGTCATCCAGTTCAAGGACTGGAATTCTTTTATCCATCTCAACTTTTTTCATACGAATCGTCAAGATCCCCCGCGTTAATGTTGCATCGACTCTATCAGGATCTACATGTGTTGGAAGAATAATCGTTCGAGAAAAGGTTCCCCAATGACATTCTTGGACGTGGATTTGATCGGTTCGACGCTCTTCATGTGCATGATCGCGAGATCCACGGATGGTAAGCGTGTCATCTGACAGGGTGATATCAAGGTCTTGTGTTCGGACGCCTGCAATGGCTGAACGTACTAAAATTTCTTCGCGTGTTTCAATCACGTCAACCGAAAGTTTCCCCTCCTGTGTGGAGAGCCAATCGGAAACTGGGATAGCGTGATTAAGCTCAGACATAACGCCATTAGTATACCTAAAATCAGAGGGAACGCCTAGAAAAAGATCCTGAGAACAAGGCTCAGAATCTTTTTACGCATTAGGAGAGTTTGTATTGACGCAACCATTCGTACAGAGGGCCAATCGTGAACCCCGCAACGGCCGCC
>PFEU01000007.1:0-35695 GCA_002793515.1 Candidatus Uhrbacteria bacterium CG10_big_fil_rev_8_21_14_0_10_48_16 | reverse complement strand
CGTACGAAAAAGATCTGTTCAACGATGAAGACAAGGCCTACCATGAAGAGCCCCGAGAGAAGCGCGTTCATGGTGAGGTCGTGGCGATCTGCAATGATGTACATGCCGATTAAGAGGCCTCCAACGATAAGGCCTTGAATATTCGAAAGCGCGAAGACATGAATGAGCAAGAGGGAGGCAAACGCCCAGAGTCCAAGAACGAGGGCTAAATGACCAATCCAGTGACCAAGATGCTTGATTTGATAACGACTTCCACGAATTTTGTGTGCATGCTTTCCGACGAGGACTTGGTAAATAACGGCCGAGACCCCAAAGAATGAGAAGACAAAAAGGAAATCTTCGATTCCTATACGACTTGTTGTTTGGTCGGAAATGATGTTGCGAAAATCGTTGGCGGAGATGATGAGGATTCCAGGGGAAAGAACAAGTCCCACAACACTCATGATGAGTTGTTCTCTGCGTGTCTCGTTTGAGAACAAAAAGAATGCAAGCCAGAGAACAAAGAAGATGAGAGCAACGAGAAGAAAGGAGGTCATATCCCTATAGTTTAGCTGATTTAATCGTATGAGAAAACCCGCTCAATGAGCGGGTTGGTGTCATTCCCAATTTTTTACGCGACCACGCGCGATTCTCCTCTTTTTATCTCCTTGCTTTAATCGTTTTTCCTTTTCCTTTCGTCCTTTCGATTTTGTGGTGGCAACACGTTCCGCTTCTGGTGTGAGGGCTTCTCGGATGAATGCATTGAGTCTCTCGAGAGCTTCCTCTGTGTTCTGTTTTTGTGAGCGTTCACTTTGGCAGGTAAAGATGAGTTCATCTGCTTTGGTGATGCGACTCTTTGCCGATGCACGCAAGAGTATCTTTTGTTCCTCTGAAAGAGATCGGGAAGCTCCGATCTTCCATCGCACCTCCATGTTATTTGACGTGGTGTTGATGGCTTGTCCACCAGGTCCTCCTCCACGAGTGGCTTTAATTTCAACTTCAGAACGAGGGATTTCCCCATTCTTCCAATCAAATTCAACCGCTTTTGGTCGTCGTTCTTGTGTAACTTCTGGTGGGGGTCCACCCCCGCGTCGTTCTGATGTCATATACGAAGATTATAACAGAGCTTGCTGGGTCATCCAATTTGGGGCAAGCTGTTTATATATGTATACAGGAATTATCCAAGCGCTTTGTCCGGTTATTGAACTCGAAGAAAAGCCAGGACTTACGTCGTTTCGTGTGGAGCTTCCAGATCGACTTCTGGGAGGTTTACAGATCGGAGCAAGTGTTTCTATTGATGGGGCTTGTTTTACCGTGACTCTCATTGAGAACAATCTTGTCAGTTTTGACGCGATGCAAGAGACACTTGTAAAAACGACGATTGGATCTCTGAAGCAAGGGGACTTCGTGAACATCGAACGGAGTGCAAAGATGGGAGACGAGATCGGGGGACATCCCATGAGTGGGCATGTCTCAACGATGGCAGAGATAATCGAAGTGACAGATCAGGAGAACAACAAAGCTGTCACGTTTAAGGTTAGTCCTGAATGGATGAAGTTTATTTTTTCAAAAGGATTCATTGGACTCGATGGAGCCAGTCTTACCGTGGTTGACGCGGATAAAGACAAAGGCACATTTCAGGTATGGTTTATCCCAGAGACCCTTCGTGTGACGCGCTTCGGCACAAAAGGGATAGGACATTTTGTGAACGTGGAAATTGATCCACAAACACAAGTGATGGTTGAAACGGTTGAGAGAATGATGAACCAGAAGGCTTGACAGTTCTTCAATAATTTGATAGGTTCAAAACTTGAATAACACTCAGAAAGATCAATTCTACTGGGTGTTTCGTCTTTTAGAGGGATGGTAGTTCCTGCCAAATGGAGGTTTGGCAGGGGTTAGCATGTGCGGACATGGTGTTCGCTCACTGCCTCTAACATGCGCTATGCACCAACTTCTCTTTAGTGGTGTAGAAAGGACGCAATTCGCTGATGTGAGGTTCGAATGTATCGTGAACTCAAGGCTGGTCTCCACCGGTTGTGGGGGCTGTTGGCCATCCTGATGATCCTCACCGGGTGCGAGCCCGGGAAGATCGTCTTCGATGACAAGGGTGACACTGGCTGGGACTACACCGACGCCGACGGCGACGGGTGGTCGGCTGGTGATGACTGTGACGACTCTGACGCCAGCGTGCGTCCCGACGCCAGCGAGACCTGCGACGGCATCGACAACAACTGCAACGGCGAGATCGACGAAGGGGTCATGAAGACCTGGTACGCCGATCAAGACGGTGACGGGTTCGGAACGGAAGAGGACTTCGTGGAGGCGTGCGGTGAACCCGATGGGTACGTCGCCGACCTCGGAGACTGCGACGACTTCGATCCGGACGTGAACCCCAGCGCCACCGAGACCTGCAACGGGACCGACGACAACTGCGACGGCGAGATCGACGAGGGTCTCATCCAGACCTGGTACGCCGACGAGGACGCCGACGGCTTCGGAGACGAGTACAACAGCATGGACGCGTGCGTCCAGCCGATGGGCTACGTCTCTCAGGACACCGACTGCGACGACACCAACCCGAACATCAGCCCCGGGGCCATCGAGATCTGCGATGGTGGCATCGACAACGACTGTGACGGTCGCGTCGATGACGACGACGTCGGCTCGGCATCGGGCAACGTCGACCCGAGCACCTACACCACCTGGTACGCCGACATGGACGGTGACGGGTTCGGTGGCACGGCCATCACCCAGGATGCCTGCGAGGCCCCCACGGGCTACGTCGCCAGTCAGACCGACTGCGACGATGCCGACATCGACGTGAACCCCGGCGAAGCCGAGGTCTGCGACGACGGCATCGACAATGACTGCGACCCCTCCAACGACACCATGGGGAGCAACTGGTACGCCGACGCGGATGGTGACGGATTCGGCAACAGCGCCGACTACTATTCGTCCTGCACGGAGCCTTCGGGCCGAGTGCTCGACGACACCGACTGCGACGACACCAACCCGGACGTGAACCCCAGCGCCACCGAGACCTGCAACAGCGTCGACGACGACTGCAACGGTACGGTGGACGATGGTGCCACGGACGCGACGGACTACTACCGCGATGCGGACGGCGACGGGTACGGCGAGGCGACCACCTCGGTGGAGTCCTGCTCGGCGCCCTCGGGCTACGTGCTCGACGACACCGACTGCGACGACACGCGTTCGGGGGTGAACCCCGGCGCATACGAGTACTGCTCGACCACCTACGACGACGACTGCGACGGCTCGATCAACGAGTCCTCCGCGGTGGACGCCACCACGTGGTACGACGACGCCGACGCCGACGGCTACGGCGATGCCTCCGTCTCCGCGGACGCCTGCTCCGCCCCCACGGGCTACGTGAGCGCGAGCGGTGACTGCGACGACGACGATGCGAGTGTGGGCCCCGGCTCCTCCGAGACCTGCAACGGCATCGACGACGACTGCGACGGAAGCATCGACGAGGAGGCGACCGACGCCACCACCTGGTACGCGGACGACGACCTCGATGGCTACGGCAACCCCGCTGACAGCCTCGACGACTGCGACGAGCCCTCGGGCTACGTCGAGGACAACACCGACTGCGACGACACCAGCGCAGACGCCTACCCCGGAGGACCCGTCGAGTTCGACTTCGTCCTGGACCCCACGAGCACCGACTACCTCACCGAGGTGGACTACTGCTCGGACGGTCTGGACAACGACTGCGACGGCAACGCCGACTCCGCCGATTGGGCCTGCATGGACAACGACGGGGACGGCATCGAGAACGGTGCAGACCCCTACGAGGTGAACGGCACGGACCTGTGCGCCGTGACCGAGAACCTGTACGAGCCCGACTGGTCCGGGTCGACGGTCTACGTCCAGGACTTGGGCAGTCTCACCAGTCTGTCCACCTCCACCGGTGTGAGCGTCAGCACCATCACCATCGACGGCGTCTCCGTCGACGCGTGGTGCATCACCCCCAGCGGAAGTGGATACAGCTACGGCTGGTTCATCTCCAGCCTGGGGTCGGACGGTTCGACCTCGGTCGATACCTCCGACTGCTCCGACTGGGTTCGCCCGGTCGAGGAGGTGTGCAACACCTACGCCGACGGCTTCTGCGCCAGCTCCGGGAACTCGGACGGCTGCGACGTGGTCGGCAACACCGGCTACGGCTACTACTTCAGCGGGTCGACCACGTCGCCCCACTGAACAACCTGAGTCGCTCTGACTCAACGCCCGGATCTCAATGAGGTCCGGTTTTCTTTTAGATGGGGCTTACTTTTGAAACAAAAAAGCCCAGGAACGATTCCTGGGCCTGTCTCTGGCATTTATGTTTTTCTTTGAATTCTTCCTGTTGTGAGAATCCCTGATTTGTAGAGTTCGATGAGTCCAAGAAGCCCCGCGAGAATGCTTGGTCCTGCAATAGCTCCAACAGAGCCAAAAGCCGTCAATCCTCCCAAGACACTAATAAGCACGAGGAACGAATTGAGGTGGGCTTTTCCTCCGATGAGGTGAGGACCAATAAGGTTATCGATGGTGCTAACGAATACAAGCGACCAGATGAGTAAGCCTAGAGCGCTTGCGGTTGAGCCGGTGAAAAAGAGATAGAGAACCGCTGGGATAAGGACGACCGCCGTTCCAAGAAGAGGAACAAGTCCCGCAATGGCCGTGAGGGCACCCCAAAGGAGTGACCCAGGGACTCCGAAGATCGTCATGCCGATTCCCGCAATGATTCCTTGAATGAGCGCAACAAGAAGGACGCCGAATACGACTCCACGGATCGTGTTAACGATGCGCTTTAGGAGTTTCTCATCGGTTTTGTCGTCTAATGGTGAGATCGCCAGTGCTTCTGTGTAGAGATTTTCTCGATTCACAAGAAGATAATAGAGACACAAGAAAAAGATGAAGGTATTGAGGATGAGTTTTGTTGAGCTGGAGAAAATGTTTCCAATGTTGTCGAACGCCCAAGAAGCCACTGACTTTCCAATCGCCCCAACATCAATGGTGACGATTTCTTGTTGGATAACTTCAGGGAGTGCCTGAATGAGTGGGGAGGTGGCAGGATTAAGCTGATCCAGCCAGGACGTGTCATTTGTGGCGGTTCGAACAAGCTCAGACGCCTGAGTGACCATAAGAAACAGAATGATCAACAACGGAATGAACACCAGAAAGAATGTGGCAATCGAGAGAAGGGCCGCGCTCAGACGAGGACGTTTAAGGAGCTTTTTGAGGCGTCGATCAATGGGCGACAAAATGACCGTGACGACTCCTGCCACAATAATAACGAGAATGAACGGTTGTATAATCTGCCAAAAAAGATAGAGAACGACTCCCATGACGAGGAGAAAAAACCATTTCTCAATGGTCATGTGTTGTGGTTGTGTAGGCATAGTACGTTCAGTTTACCTGGTTTCGGCTGAAGAACAAAGAAGCCTAGGGTGTTATACTAAAATAGAGATTATTATTAGCTCGGCTTTTATGAAACGTTTTTTTAACTTCTTCGTTGGGTTCATCATGATACTCATCTTTCTCATGGTAGGGGTGTATTTTTTTACTCAATTTAGTGATGAGCCTTCTGAGTCTGTGGGTGCCATTGAGGTTGTGGAAGAAGAGATCGAAGTTTCTGAAGTCGCTTACTATACTCCCGTTAAAGAAGAGGTAGACTTTAATCAGAATGGTCCATGGCGAAATAGTCTAGAGATCGCGACTTCTGAAGATGGGATAGATTTCTCACCCCAAACTCTTTTGGTTGAGAAAGCAGGAGTTCCGTCGATGACTCAGGTGCAAGATGGACGTCTCATTCTCGTCTTTCAATGGTTTCCGGATTCAGAATGGTTTGATTTTCCCGCTCTTATGATCTCAGAGGATGCAGGGAATACATGGACGGATCCAGAACCCATGAAGCTTGTTGGATATCCAGAGGATTGGGCGGTACCGTTTGATCCAGCACTTGTAACACTTCCAGATGGGCGGGTGTGCATGTACTTTACTGTGAATCCTAAGAAGTTCTCTGGTTCGACAGACACCTACATTTCATCGGCTATTTCGGATGACGGGTTGACCTACGTTTACGAGCCAGGAATTCGGTTTGAAGATACAGATGAAGATCTTACGCGAGATAGTACAGTGATCTATTTTGATGAACGGTTTCATATCTTCTCACCTGCACATAGTGAGGATGGAGTGATGAATCATGGGGTGTCAGAAAATGGAATCGACTTTACCGTTGAAGAGGATATTACAGAGGGGGAGAGTTTGATTTGGTTGGGAAATGTTACAACTTCTTCTACAGGAATGCGTTTTTATGGATTCACAAAAGGGGAGATTGCTTGGGCTGACTCAGAAGATGGGTTTATCTGGACTCAAGAGCAACGTGTGAACCTTATTGGAGCTGACCCAGCTGTCATTCAATTAGAAGATGGTTCCTATCTCGCCGTGGTTATTAAATTTGCCAAGAAGTTATAGATGTAGATAGAGAAAGAAAAAGAACGCGGGCGTGGCGTTCTAGGAGGCGAGCTTGGACTCGAGGAGGTCGCGGAACCTGGTTTGCAGACTGTGTGCGCGCGACTCCAGGGAGCCGGTCTCGTCGCGCAGGAGGAAGGCTTCCGGTTCCCAGCGGTTGGTTGCCATGCCGATCGGACGACCCGATCGAGCTCCCGCCCCGCAGAGGTCCTCGTAGCGGACCCCCTCACCGTTGGGGACGTAGTTGAGCCAGCACCCAGGGGCCAGCTCGGCGATGGTTCCGCCGAAGATGTGCTTGGCGAAGACGAGGCACACCGCGTCGTTGTCGAGCGGGACGCCGAGCTCCCGGAGTTCATTCAGGAGGTGACGAAGTGTGGTGTGGGGGAGAGGGTTGGGGTGGGTGCGGTGGGCGTTCTGCACGACCGCGAGGTAGAGATCGAGGAGTGTTCGTCGCATGGGGACTCCTGTGTCCAGAGTGATTCCGGAGAGATCGAGTCTACTCCTCTTTTCCTCATGTGTCAATCTATGTTATGAGCGTTTGCTTTGGTTGAGGGGTGTGTTATTCTCCCATTCCGGAGGATGATATGTCCCATCAGAGCCAGATTGCTCGAAATCCTCGCCTGCTCTTTTGGGCGCGGGCGTTCATTGAAATCAAGGCGATGACAGCAGTGATCGTCTTGTTCTATCTCCATCGTGGCGTCACGATGGAGCAGGTCTTTTGGCTTTCGATCATCTGGTCGCTCACGGCGCTCATCACAGAGGTGCCTTCAGGATATCTCGCTGATCGGATTGGACGAAAGAGGACGCTTCTTCTCGGGGCGGGTTTGCTCGGACTCATGCACGTGGGAGATTGGTTTGCGTTCGGCTTCTGGCAGTTCGTTCCGGTCTTCATCATCATGAGTTCTGCGTTCTCGTTTTTCTCCGGCACAGAGGAGGCAATGCTCTACGAGAGTCTCGTGGAACTCGGTCAAGAAGATCAGATGACCCAGAAGAACGGTCGTCTGTTCTCCGCGCGTTCGATCTTCAAGATGTTCATTCCTCTTGTCGGGGCGTGGATCGCGCAAGACATTCTCGAGTGGCAGTTCAAACTTCTCATTGGAGTAAACGCGCTCGCGCTCGCCATAGCGGTCGCCTGTCTTCTCCAGCTTCGAGAGCCTCGTCACAAGAAAGAGGTGCTTGCGAGCGAGGTCGGGATTTTTCGAGAGAGTCTCAATACGATTCGTCGTGAACCGTGGCTCCTGCGAGTCGCATTGAACCGACTGATCGTGTTCGTGGCGATCTTCGTTGCGTGGCGCATCAACCAGCCACTTCTTGAGGGGAAGGGATTAGCAGTGGTTTGGCTTGGGGTGTTCGACTTGTTTACCCATATCCTTATCTTCTTCGGAGGATGGTATTTGGGACGCCTCGAAGCTCGATGGGGAGCCCAGAACCTGCTCTTTCTCACGGCTGTTGTCACGGCCCTGTGTCTGTTCGTGGCGGGTCTGAGCGAGAACGTCTGGGTCCTGTTCACGGTGTTGGTTCTTGCGATTGGTATTGGGAGTGCTCGGGAACCTATCTTCGCGCATCTCATCAATCGGCATGTGCTTCACAGAAGCCGAGCGACCACACTTTCGAACCTGAACGTCATCAAAAGCGTTCTGGATATTCCGGTTCTTCTGCTTGCGGGTTGGCTCACCACCCAAGACCTCCAATGGCCTCTCTTTTTGGGGGTATCGCTGTGTGTTCTTGCCATCCTCGTTTTTCCTGTGAGGCAGAAAGACTCGCATCACTCGTCCTGACCACATCATTGCTTGGTGTGGTATTTATTTTGGCTCTATTGACGATCGAAGATTTTTTTTCTATGATACCGCCGCCTATTGATGAGATTCCCCTCATGTATCAGGCCCCATCGTCTATCGGTTAGCCAGGCCTAAAGGCCTGGTCCGGCCTTTAGGCCGGAGACGCCTATGTACCACGTCTACGTCATAGAAAGTGAACTTGTTGGGAGGTGGTACATTGGTTGCACTCAAGATGTATCACTTCGCTTGAATTATCATAATGCAGGAAAGGTTCGCTCGACTAAGCCATACATCCCGTATAGACTTGTCCATACGGAGACCTTTTCAACTTTGCGAGAAGCAAGACAACGAGAGATCCTTATCAAAAAATCAGGCCGAATTCGTAAGGAACTCAAGGACAAATATTCGGCCCCATCGTCTATCGGTTAGGACGCCAGGTTTTCATCCTGGAAAGGGGGGTTCGACTCCCCCTGGGGTCACCAACAAAAGACACGATCATCATGATCGTGTCTTTTGTTTAGCGGAGTTTCTTTAGTTTTTCCTTACCAAGAATATGCAACTCGGACATGGCTCGTGTGAGGGCGATGTAGAGGAGGTTTTTGAGAATGCGTTGTTTCTCGGGGTGGTCCTCTGGGGCAGTAAAGGTATCTTTTTGGACACCAACAAGACAGACGATATCGAACTCGACACCTTGTGCTTCCTTGATGTCAAAAACGCGTATGGAGTTATTGTCTTTAAAAGCAGAGACAAACGGTTCCAAGTACGCCCGATGTCGCGACAGAACGCCGATCGTTTGGCCATCTTCAAGCGTTTCTGCCAGTTGATGGATATAGGCAATTTCTTCTTGCGCATCTTGCGTGTGAACTTCATGGACAGGCTTTCCGCTCTTCACTTGTGATGGAATGTGAACGGGATAGCCGAGCGACTTCACAAACGAGAGGATCTCTTTTGTATTCCGATAGACTTTTTTGAGCGTCACGAGTCGTTCGTCCGCAATCTGTTCCCCAATTTCTGACCAACTCTTAAGTGTTCCGAGCTGTATCTGCTGAGCGATATCCCCGACAAACACCATGGAGGGAAGCTGATCGTGCTTACAGGTTTTCATGAGCTGAATTTGTTCTGGCAGGTAGTTTTGAAACTCATCTACCACGACAAGGGAGTATCCGATGGGGAGTGCCCCGATCTTCTTTTTCAAGGCTCCATTTTTGAGTTCAAGATAATATTCCTTCATCATGCTGAGTGCTCCTGACGTGGTATGCATGAGACTCAATAAGATCGTCAGATCAAAGCGGTCCAGAATTCGTTCACGAACTTGCTGTTTGAAAAGGGTTTGCTGTGCAGGAGAAAAGGATGATGTGTAGGCATGCTCAAGGGTTTTAAACATGTCTTTCTCTGATTTTAAGGGAGTGCTTGAGAGTGACTGCAACACTTTCAATTTCACTAACTCATAATGATCTCGCTCTTCTTCTGTTTCGCCGATTCTCTCCGCGAACACAACGTCTTGTCTATTCAGAATCTTCATGGCCCATTGGGCAAACGTGGTAATGGTCACGTGTTCGATCCCAAGTTCCGGAAGGATATGTGAGAAGTAATCTTTTGTCCCTTCGTCTTGAACGAACACAATGATCGAATCAGGGGGGAAGCGTTCGGTCGTTTCAGGCGATTGAACAAGATAGGCAATACGGTGGAGGGCCAAGGTTGTTTTTCCTGAGCCTGCAGGCCCCGATATCACAAATGGCCCTTCGTGACTGGCGCGAATCACTTGGTCCTGTGCACGCTCCATTTGAGCCACGATCTCTGGCAGGACAAAACCTGTTTTTCGAGCGGAAAAATGTTCTTGGTAAATAAGCTCGCGTGGATGCTCTTCGGACTCCGTCGTGAAGAAGAGAATCTTCCCGTCGACGATCATGTATTGATCTTTCGCGTGCAATTGGCCTTGAATAATCTTCTTGTCTTTCGGAACGTAAGAAAAATGACCGGGTGTTTCAAATCGGATGGCAGCCGCCGGAGTTACCCAAGAGAAAATATCAGACTCTTTGTGACCAAACTTGCCAAAATACCAGTTCTTCTGCTCCCCATCAATAGTGATTTCGCATTTTACAAAAAAAGGAGAACGTTTGAGGTGATCTAACTCATAAGCACGTGTCTCTTCGTGCTGGAGGAGTTTTGAGAAGATGAATTTCTCACCGGGATCTAATGTTTTGTATTCATCCTGTTTCTTTGCGATCGACTTGCGGATTTCTGATACGGAATGACGAATAGAAAAACATGTGTGTTCGACATGCTTCTTTGCTCGAATATACAAGGTATCCTTTTCTTCTTGGTTCATGATGACCTCATGGTATCAGCGCTCGACTCAAAATAAAAGTCGCCCACGAGAGGAGTTGGGGCGACGCGAGCGTAGGAGGTTGCCTAGACGTAGGCCGGTGTCTCTGGGTCTTCTGTGAGGTTGTCTCGGAGCTTCCCGTGCGCGCGGGAGAGGCGCGACATGACGGTTCCGATTGGAACGTTCAGGGCTTCTGCGATATCTACGTAGCTGAAGTCCCGCCAGTAACGCAGGAGGAGAATCTCTCGGTGAACCGGCGAAAGGCACTCGAGACGTGCTTCCATCCAGAGTCTTCTCTGCTCCTCGAGAAGGAGATCCTCCAGGCTCTCAGCTTCGTCTGGAACGAGTTCGTTGTACCGCTTGTTTACGAGTTCCGCGTGACGATGATGATCGCGGAGGAAGTTGATGGATCGGTTGCTCGTGACTCTGTAGAGCCAAGCCCCGATGCGGAAGTCGGGATCGAAGAGGTTCCTCTGTCGCATGGCGCGGATGAACGTCTCACTGACGATCTCTTCCGCGTCCTGCAGGCTCTTCACGATCCCATACGCGTGGAACACGAGCTTCTGGCGGTAGCTGATCACCAGAAGTTCGTGAGCCTGGTTTGGGTCATTCTGCGCCAGAGTCTTGATCTGAGCATCACGCTCAGAGCCGTTCTCAATACCTTCTTCCATGGTTGGCTCCGTGGGTGGCTGGCACATCCCTCTGAAGGGAGAGATGAGCATAGTGAAGGATCACCTGTTTGTCAATAAAAACTCATATAAATCAAAAAACCACCCCCATGACGGTGGGTGGTTTTTTGTGTGAGAGAACGTCGTCTGATTAATCTTGAAAACGTGCGGGTTTAAGTGACCAGGCTGTATCCAGACAATCTGTGCATCCAAGATCTTCAAGAATTCCATAGGTGAGTGGAGCAGATTGTGTTTGAGGAATGGTGATCCGATCCATTGACACACCTTCTTGTCCGAGCACGAAGAGGTAGCTCATGGCATAAAGGACCTGTGTTGATGTGAGGGTTTGATTTCCGACCTTATAAGTCTCTTGAATCTGGTTGTCCGTATAGAGATTTCCACGTAGAAGCGTAGAGAAATCCTCTGTCGAGATTTCTATCTCAGATGAACTATTTTTTTTCAGAGACCATGGTCCATAGACCATCGATACAATCCCTTCGGCAGGGTAGGAACCCTGAAGTCCTTCATGTAAAAGAGCAAAGGCATCTGAGAGGGAATAGAAGTCCTCTCCATCATAGACCAAGTTTGGAGGAGTGTTACCCCACTCGTTAAGAATCCAAAGGGCCATCTGTTTGAGCTCCTCTTCTGTGACATTCCAATAATCCTCTGAGGTAAAAAGATCGACGACGTCTTGGGAGTCCACAAACGACTTTGTGGAGTCATTCGAGACAAGTTGGGCGAGATACTCGAGAGCTTCTTGTGTGAGTTTATAGCCTTTTTCAATGTCCTTCGTTGGCTTGATAGAGATGGATGGAAGTTCGGGGGATTCAGGGTGAGCGTATCCCCATACGGTAGGACTGGTCTTATCGACTGAGTACAGAAATTTATCGGCAATCCCTGCATTCAAGACGTGAGGTCTTGTTCCATCAAGAGAAGAAAGACTCGCTTCTACAAGCCGAGCTCCCTCGGTAAGTTTATTGATGTTCAAGTTTTCAAGGGGAGCATCGTCATTGATGCGGATGGCATTATCCATCCAAAAGGTTGAGGAACTTGTCTCGTGTGTTGGTGTGAGAAGTTCCATGAGACTTAATTTTGCTGTTGTTATTTCTTTGTTACTTGCGACGGCTCCATGGTCTGGGATCCCAAAGCCGAGCCATCGATTTGGAAGAAGTTCTCGGACGGCTTGGCTTCCGGCAGAGCGTTCGTATTGAACACCTGTTCCGATTCCTAGACCCGTGACAATTTCTACTTCTCCAAACGCGCTGAGTACGGCTTCAAGTCCTCCTCCTCGTTCTGCGACACACCCTCCGTAGAGAGGATCCTTCTCGCAAGTAATCCAACTCCAGAGCGCTTCATAGGTTTCCTCGTAGGATGGGCTTGTTGAAAGACTGTTCTGTGGTCTATTCATGTAGGTTGGGTCGTGATGGGCGTGGTAGCCAAACTCGACAAGACCTTGTTCTTTCAAGCTCAGAAGATAATCCACCGTTCCTGTTTCAGGATTACGGTCTGAAATCGTTTTTGCATCTGATCCCATGAATTCAATTGTCCAAGATATATTGCTAGATGGAAAAGTTGAGGCAATGGATTCAAGCATGCTTCCCACGCGCCACCAACGGTCTTCTGAGAGTTCATGATTAAAAGGATCTTCCGTGTGGGTGAAGAGATAAATATAATTCGGCGCATTCACGAGAGGGGTATCTCTAATAGATGGTCCCTCTGGAACAGAAAAAGATTCTACAGAGGGCAAGGTTGTCTCCTCACGGGGGAGATTCTGCGCGACAGGATCTGAACTAGGGAGGAGGGAGATGTTTGAGCGTGTGAGATACCATCCTCCTAAAATAGAGATAATCAGGATGAGGAGCCCAATAATACCTAGATAAATTTGTTCTTGTTTTTGGGACATAAAAAGTTGTTATTTGATCATCTCTTTTTTGATTATACAGGAAAAGCCTACTATGTGGGTTTTGCCATTGACCAAAACCTGTTTTTCACGTATTCTTCCGCCGTTATGACACAAACTATCCGAGAAGACATTCGAAACGTTGCGATCATTGCTCACGTTGACCATGGAAAAACAACCCTGGTCGACGCGCTTTTGAAGCAATCTCATACCTTTCGCGATGCCGACGCCCAAGGCACCACGATCATGGACTCAAATGAACTTGAACGTGAGCGTGGAATTACGATTTTTTCTAAGAACGCAGCCATCGTGTGGCGAGAGAAAAAGGTAAATATTGTAGACACCCCAGGTCACGCGGACTTTGGAGGAGAAGTTGAACGCATCATGAATCTTGTTGATGGGTGTTTGTTGCTCGTGGACGCAAAAGAAGGACCGATGCCTCAGACAAAGTTTGTGTTGAAGAAGGCGCTTGAAGCCGGACATCGTGTCATTGTCGTGATCAACAAGGTTGATAAGAAAGACGCACGTCCATCATGGGTTTTGGACAAGACCTTTGATCTCTTCATTGATCTTGGAGCGACAGATGAGCAAGCTCACTTCCCTGTGGTGTATGCGTCAGCGATTAATGGGATTGCCAGTCTTGAACCAGAAATTGAGAGCATGAAAGACATCACACCTATTTTGGATGCCATTGTTGATCATATTTCAGGGCCAAGTGGAGATAAGACGTTGCCGTTGCAGATCCCTGTGGTGAACATTTTTTACGACAATTACAAAGGACGTATTGCCGTTGGTCGCGTCGTGAATGGGATCGTGAAGCAAGGTGCACAGATAAAGCATATTGATCGTGATGGAAACGAGAAGATGGCACGTATTTCCGCTTTGCAGATTTATGATGGTCTTGGTCGCACGGATGTCGCGCAAGCAGAAGCAGGGGAGATTGTCGTGCTTGCGGGAATTGAAGATGCTCAAATCGGAGAGTCTCTTGTCGATCCAATTGAAGGAAAGGCCCTGCCGGTTCTCCACATTGAGGAGCCAACCGTGAAGATGACGTTCGGAGCGAACACCTCACCGTTTGCAGGAAACGAAGGGGAGTATTCAACCGCACGTCACTTGAAAGAGCGTCTTGATAAAGAGCTCCTGAATGACGTTGCCCTCAAGATCGAAAAAGGAGAGGGAGACAGTCAGTTTATTGTTTCCGGACGTGGAGAACTTCACTTAGCTATTTTGATCGAG
Source organism: Candidatus Uhrbacteria bacterium CG10_big_fil_rev_8_21_14_0_10_48_16 (assembly GCA_002793515.1). Taxonomy (GTDB): domain Bacteria; phylum Patescibacteriota; class Patescibacteriia; order UBA9934; family GWF2-40-263; genus UBA12478. Next base: position 21,325 of record PFEU01000007.1, on the reverse strand, counting down.
AAGATGCGACGGGAAGGATATGAACTCCAAGTTTCTCGCCCACAAGTTATTTTCCGAGAGGAAAACGGAAAGACCATGGAACCATTTGAGGCGGTGTCCATTGAGTGTCCAGAGAATTTTGCGGGAATTGTCATTGAAAAGATGGGGAAGCGTCGTGGAGAAATGAAAGATATGTTGGTTGAAAATGCCACCGCATTTCTCGAATTCGAAATCCCTACACGTGGACTTATTGGGTACCGAAATGAATTTCTGACAGATACAAAGGGACAGGGGATCTTGAACACACTCTTGCTTGGATACCGAGAAAAAGCTGGTGAGATTGCCGCAGGAAATCATGGGGCGATGATTTCCATGGAGAACGGAACGACGATTGCGTACTCCCTTGGAAACCTTCAGTCACGAGGAAATCTCTTCGTCGGGGCAGGAGTCGAGGTCTATGTGGGAATGATTCTTGGAGAAAATTCTCGCGCAGAAGACATGGAGGTCAATCCATGTAAAGCAAAGAAACTCTCGAACATGCGTTCCAAGGGTGACGGGCCTTCTGAGATTCTAGAACCTCCTCGTGAGATGACCCTTGAGATCAGTCTCGAATTTCTCTCAGATGATGAACTTCTCGAGGTGACACCAAAGAGTCTCCGCATTCGTAAGGCACAGCTCAATTCTGTGTTACGAAAACGGGAGTCAAAATAAGTAAGTAAGAAGCACCCTGAGTTTATCGAGGGTGCTTTTTTGATAGAGAAAATTCAATCAGGTAAACATCTGATGTCCGACAGGAAAGAAAAAACTGACCCGTGAGGATCAGGAGATGCTACCCAGCTGAGCTGAGCCGTTACTGAGCAAGATTTCGGTTGGTGTTCGGCGAAGCTCAGCTTCGCCCTCTGCAAGGACCAACCGAGCTCAGCTCGGGTGCTGGGTGCCGTTGAGGCGATCGCCGGCGTCGCCACAGCCGGGGAGGATGTAGCCGATGGCGTTGAGCTGGCGGTCGAGGACGGCGAGGAGGATCGGGACGTCGGGGTGGTCCTGTTCGAGTCGAGCGACTCCCTCGGGAGCTCCGAAGATGCCGACGAACACGATGTTCTGCGCGCCTGCGTCCTTGAGCTTCTGGATCGCCAGAGACGCACTGCCTCCCGTGGCGAGCATGGGATCGAGCACGAAGCAGATGCGGTTGTGAGGTTCGATGCCGGGATCGATCATGCGGGGCACCTTAGAACCGTGGAACTCGGGTTCGAGGGTGTCCGGGTTCCGGCTCATGGAGATGTGCCACACGTCCGCCTCGGGCAGAAACGTGTGGAAGGCATCCACCATGCCGGCGCCCGCGCGCATGATGGGGACGAGCGCGATCCGGGGTTCGAAGTACGTGCCCTCGACCGTCTCCAACGGCGTGTGCACCGTTTCGGTTTCCACGGCGATGTGCTCGCAGGCCCGCACGGCCAGGAGCAGGCTCAGGCGGTGGAGCGCGTTGCGGAACTGGGGCGAGCGCGTGCGCTTGTCGCGTAAGGTCGTCAGCAGAACGGACGCGAGGCTTTCTTCCAGCACATGAGACATGGATTCTCCTTGGTTAGACCGCGGTCAGGGTACGTTTTGTAAGGATGTTTGTCAAAACACCCCGTGTTGGGGTGTTAGGGATGATGGAGTTTTTTGGTCATGTGCTGGAGCAGAAAAACGGTTGGGATTTGGATGATCACAATGATCAGAAGTCCATAACGGACAAGGAGTTCGTGGCTCGCGAGGGAGAGAAGAATGAGGAGTCCTAGTCCCAACACACGGCCAAGGTTTAAAAAGAATTCTCGATCAAGTAGGTAGAGAAATCGATGTGTTCCATTCTGACCAATTTCTTCATCAACCACTTCGTACATCACGCTGACAAATGAGGACCAACGAAGAGATCCGACAAGTCCGGAGAGCAGAAAGAAGATCAGGGCAGATTCAGGAGAATAGAACGCGGCAAAAAGAATACTTCCAACAAGGTTGAAGGCCATCCAGAAGCTGAAGAGGAGGGCGTGATGATTATGTTTTACATACTTTCCGAGGCTGAAAATGACTCCAGCTGAGAGCACAGAGGTGAAGGCTTTTATTGTTCCCACAGCTTCTTCTTGCCCAAGAAAAAGGAGAATAATGATGAGAGGGAGAATCGTCTCAACTCCACTGGCGATCCCGTTAATTAACTCAAGGATGCGTTGCTCGTTCCAGCGTCGGCTCACAGTTCTTAAAAGAAATCTTTTGGGAGCAAACGGTTCCATGGTGTAGGACCAGGCGAACGATCCGGCAAGAACGAGCAAGATAAATCCCACGACAGACGTGATCTGGTAAGCCTGTTCGATTGTGTAAGAAGACACACGTTCTCCAAAAACGATAAACCACCCGATCAATAGCGGAGAGATAATTCCTGCGGTGATGGCAAGCGTTGTTTCAAGACTGACAAATTGATAACGGTGTGGACCTTGCGTGATTTTTGAGGTTAAGGCATTTCTGTTCCCCCAGAAAAATCCTTGAGCGATCCCAAGCGCAATCCCCAGAGGAAGTACAGTAGTATTCGTCTGGGTTCCCAACGCAATAAGGATCATTGGAACAATCCCCTGAAGCACACACCCTAATGCGTAGAGTCGTCCGCTCTCAAAGAGTCTCAGAAGATAGGCATTGAGGAAAAAGCCGATGGCGATTCCGGAGTAACTTCCAATATTGAAAATGGCGAGGATGATCGGATCTTCTGATTGGCGCCAAAGGAATGTGTTGGCATAGACGACGACCATCGGGGATGCGAGCCCAAAAAGAAAAAAGGAAATAAGGAGACGTCTTTGGGTTACAGCAAGGTCTTTGAACATAGGAGATAATTATACCTGAATATGAGGATAACTGGTTCTTTTGTGCAAAACCGGCTATGCTCGAGGTATCCTATGAATGATTCAGATGTCCATGATAGAGAGGCGTTAAAAGATCTGTTGTGTGAGTTATTCGGTTTTGCCACGGTGACAAAGATTGAGTTGGTGTATGAGCGGTATCGTTGTTTGAATTACAGGATTTCAACCCCAAATCAAGAGTATTTTTTAAAGCAATACCGAGGCCGAAGTAGCGAGGAGGTATTTGAAACAAAGTTTGCGGAACAGTTTTTTTCTGAGAATGAGATCCCGATCTTATTGCCGGTGAAGGATCGTTTTCAACGTCCGGCATTTAAGTACGCAGATGAGTGGTTTAGTTTGTTTGATTTTGTGCACGCGAAACAACCAGATTCACAGCATCTGACAGATACATTCTTGGCTTCTCTCGGAGCGCAACTTGCGAAGCTTCATCGAGTGGGGTCACTTGTCCGTCTTGATTCATTTAGGAGACTGCGATTATGGGACGAAGAAGAGTTCGTCTTCGAAGTCGTCGAGCTTAACACATTGTTAGAGCAAGAGCAGGAGAAATCAGGAGTTCCGTCATTGGTTTTTGAAACCTTGGAGAAAAAAATGAAGTTTGTCACGCAATGTCAGAGAACAGCGAAAGACTTCACCCTTCCCTTTGATTGTCTCCTGCATGGAGATCCTATTTATCAAAATACGTTTATCAATGATGCAGATCAGGTGATCGCCTTGTTTGATTTGGAAGATACTTGTGTGGGCCCGCGTGCGTATGAGGTAAGTCGCGCGATTTTGATTAATTGTTTTGAGCGTGGGTGGGGAGATCAGGAATTTCATCAAGCCCGTACTTTTTTTAGGGCGTATCAGCACGTGTACCCGATTTCATTTGAAGAATTTCAACAAGGGGTAGAGATGTACATGATTAAGAATGCTCACAAACTTTGGTTTGAAGTGAAACACCTCTTTGATGGGGGAGAAGAGATAAAACGCTGTTATGAAGCGCATGCAAATCGTATTCGTCATCTGACAGATAATTGGGAACCATTTTGTCGGAGCATCTACACGGCCGGTTGACATGAGGCCGTTTTTTTTCTAAGATTTCGTCAAATGTGGCGAGAAGCCACGTTGAAAGACTGGAAAACGTTCGTTTCAGGAGGCTACACGCTCAACAGGAGGAATCTTATGGGCTACCTCTATACGCTGGACGACATCCGCCAAGAGCGGATTCCCAGAACAGAGGATTACGTGCACATGTACGGAGTCCTTGAGGCAGCCCTTGAAGAACCTCACTTCCTGGCTGCCTCGCTCTTCGGCTCTCTTCGTAGGGGAGACTGGACGCTTCGGAGCGATGTCGACGTCATGGCGGTCACACGTCAGGCAGACCACGCCATCGCACAAGAGCACATCAAGCTCCTCGAGGGCGAGGCACGGCGGAGGCACATCCGCCTGTCCGCACACCTGCACACGGTGGCGGAAGCTCGCCGTGGGGAGCATCCCTTCGACAGCTCGCATCGCCTCACGATGCGTGAGCTCGTCGCCGAAGGATTGGCCAAGGGCGTTCCCCATCAGTGGTACCTCTGTCCGGGTCAGGACATCCGACCGGACATGCTTCGGCGTCTGTGCCGGGTCCTCGAGGCCACTTCGGGAACGACTCACCGGTTCAACAAGATCAAGGATGACCGCGAACTTGATGCTTGGATCCAGCAGGAATGGGCAAAGGGTGATCGACCCATGCGACTGTACATCGGATTCGTCCGGTGGCTCATGTGGTGGGAGCACCAGAGTCCGTTCCCGGACGGAAAGGAAGAGGTCGTGGAAGCGTTCATGAAAGAACCCGAGTTCAGCGACTTCCACGAGGAAGTCGACGAGCTCAGGGCACTCGATGCCCAATACGATGACCTCTTCGAAGCCGTCCGAAACGACGACGGCATCGACCAACCGCTGTACCAGCAGAGCACCCGGAACATCATTTCTCGTGTGCTCCACACCAGCGTGGGACTCCTCTCGCGCGCCATCGGGAGGCTCGGCAGTTTGCTGAGCCAGACGACGTCCCAGGTGGCGGCGTAACACGACGGCTTCCTTGCGAGGCCGTTTTTCATTATCCTAAGCATAGAACTATGCGTATTCTCGCGATTGAAACAAGTTGTGACGAAACGGCCGTTGCCATCGTATCGATGATGGACGGAGTGTTTACGATTGAGAAAAGTATTCTTTCTTCACAAGCAAAAATTCACGCATTGTATGGGGGAGTTGTTCCTGAGGTGGCGGCGCGTGAGCATGCGGCTTGGATATTTCCGCTCATGAAAGACGTTGGAGTTTCCCCTGAGGGAGAAGGAATCGATGCGATTGCGGTGACCGCAGGGCCGGGACTTGTTCCAGCGTTGCGTATTGGAGTTGAGCTTGGAAAGACCCTGGCTTGGGCATGGAATAAACCACTTGTTGCGGTGAACCATCTTGAGGGGCATATCTACTCCGTCTGGCTCAATACAGAGAAACCTCCTTCTTTTCCTGCGCTGAGCCTCTTGGTTTCAGGTGGGCATACGGAATTCATTCTCATGAAAGATCATGGGGACTATACGTTGTTGGGAATGACACGCGACGACGCTGTCGGAGAAGCATTTGATAAAGTGGCGAAGATGCTTGGTCTCCCGTATCCGGGAGGGCCACAGATTTCTCGTGAAGCATTGGAGGGGGATGCAACGGCGATTTCTTTCCCTCGCCCTATGCTCGATTCACAAGATTTAGATCTTAGTTTTTCTGGATTAAAAACGGCTGTTCGGGTCTATCTTTCTGAACATGATGACATTTCTGTCGCGGATGTTTCTGCGAGTTTTCTTCAGGCGGTTGTCGATACATTAGTGGCAAAGACGATGCGAGCAATCACACAGACAAAGCCTGTTTCTGTTATTCTCTCCGGAGGTGTTTCGGCAAATCGCGTTTTGCGCGAGACGCTTCAATCAAGCATCTCCCAGCTTGATGCCGAAGTGACTTTTCATGCACCGGATCTCTCTTTGAGTGGGGACAACGCGGTGATGATTGCGGTGGCAGGACTAATGAAAGCCTCACGCGGAGAATATGTTGACCCGCTTACGCTTGTAGCTGACCCAAACATGAGACTCGCCTAATATGGAATACCTCACACACAACGAAGAAGAAACAAAGAAAGTGGCTGGCGAATTTGCAAAAACATTGAAGGGGGGAGATGTCATTTTCTTGTCCGGTGATTTAGGAATGGGGAAGACGACATTCGTCCGAGGAGTGGCAGAATATTTCGGTTTTTCTGATCCTGTACGAAGCCCATCGTTTACGATCGTTAATCGATATCCGATTACAGGTTCAGAGATCACACAGATTTTGCATATAGATTTCTATCGTATAGATGACCCTTCAGAAATCCCCCCCCTGGCTCTTGAGGAAGAAGTGGGACAACCCGATACGATCGTCTGTATCGAATGGCCAGAGAAGGATGAGGGACACACAATTTCACCCACGCACCACCTACGTTTCACGGAGAGAGAAAATAGGCACGTGATTACCATAGAAAAGTAAGACACATAAAAACGAGCGTTTCCGCTCGTTTTTATGTGTGACTGTTTTATCCTGCGACGCGTTGGATCTCTTCAACCGTTGTGAGTCCATCCAAGACTTTCAGAATGCCATCTTGTTGCATGGTTGTCATTCCTTGTTGTTTGGCGAGTTCACGGACTTGGTATTCAGAGATAGATTCAGAGAGTGAGGCTTTGATCTCCTCGCTCATTGTGAGGATTTCGTAGATTCCGACACGTCCTTTATATCCGGATCCGTTACAGATTTCACACCCTTTTCCTTTATAGAATTTCCACTCCGCTTCCGGAGCGACTTTTTCTCCTGAGGCTTCAGGAATATCTGCCGTGATTTTTTTGACAAAGGCGAGTTGATCTGGTTCGAGCGTTATTTCTTGCTTACATCCTTCACAGATTTTTCGTGTCAGGCGCTGTCCGATAATAGCGTTCAATGCCGGAGCGAGCAAAAATGGTTTCACTCCCATGGAGAGAAAGCGGGGGATGGCTCCTGCCGCATCGTTTGTGTGAAGCGTGGAGAGCATCAAGTGACCCGTGAGAGCAGCATTGATCGCGACTTCAGCCGTCTCAAGGTCACGAATTTCTCCCACCATGACGATATCTGGATCCTGTCGAAGAATGGAGCGAAGACCTCCGGCAAAGGTGTAATTTTTTGATTGGTCAATTTGAGACTGGTTGATTCCCTCGAGCTTATATTCAATTGGATCTTCCAAGGTGATGATCTTCACGTCCGAGGTATTGAGCTTTCGCAGAATGGCGTACAACGTTGTTGTTTTACCAGAACCTGTTGGACCGGTCGTGATAATCATGCCGTGAGGCTTTGCGATTTCCTTGAGAAGTTTTGCTTCTGCAAGAGGTCGATAGCCGAGTTGTCCGAATTCCACATTGATCGAGCCAGGCTTGAGAAGTCGCATCACGATGGACTCTCCCCAGGTCGTTGGAATCGTTGATACACGAACATCTGTGTCACCCGCCTTGAGAAAAATCGTGAAGCGTCCATCTTGCGGTCGGTTGGTGACATTAATTTTGAGCCCACTGATAAGCTTGATACGCGCGACGATTTTTTTCCAAAAATCATGAGGGAGTTTTGCAACCTCTTGGAGAACTCCATCGATACGAAATCGGACGGCGATTTTCTCGTCTTCTGCCTCGATATGGACGTCACTGGTTCCAAACTGGAGGGCGGCCGCCATGATGATGGTAATGATATCTGTGACACTGGCACGATCCATGACCTGTTGGACATCCGTGTAGGCGTTGAGCTGACTTTTAAATTTCTCAAGCTCACCGTCGGTTACTTGAACCCCCTTCACGATCTCCGTGATTTTGGGAAGGGTGTCGTAAGCTTTAATCGAGACGCGAAGACTTTCTTCAGAAATTTGGTAAATTCCGCCATTTGCTTTGTGGCGTTCTTGGAGCTCAAAAAGAAGATCTTTAACTTTTTGATCAGTTGGATTGAGAGATGCAAGACGGATTTCTGGACCGGTAAATAAAAAGCAGACGGTTTTCAGAGCTTCGGCACGATCTTTAGGAATCAAGCGAAGTGCTTCAGGAGAGATAGGGAATCCCTTTAAGTTCACATAAGAAACTCCAAGAGATCCTGCAGAGCTTTCCGCCTGCACTTCCTTTTCTTTCAACCGCACGTCGTGCATTTTTTCATCAAACTTCTCAACCGTCGATCGTTCACCTACCGCAGGGGCCGTCGTTGTCGCGGTTTTAGACCCGGTGTACTTGAGAAGATCTTCAATGCTTTGTATATCATTGGACATAACAACCAAAAACTAGAGAATTGCTCCTCTAGTTTACCAGGGATGAGGTCATTCTTGCTAGCTCATCTATGAAAAAGCTCTTAGAATTTTTGAGAACGCCTTTTTCCCGTGTGTTTTGTGCAATCCTCGTTTATAGAAGATGTACCAAGCGCTGTATTGAAATGTGACACAGATTCCTCCAAACAAAATAATCAAGAGGACAACAAGAAAACCGCTCAGAATATTTAACGAAAGGAAGAGGGGAAAGGATCCCGTGAGAAGGATCGCCGTGAAGGCAATGGAATAAGGAACAAGGAGAAGAGATAAGAGAATAAGAAAGACAACTCCTGCTCCAAAGACCAGAAAGAAGAGTAAGACACCGTATTCAATGGATGCGAGCCACTGTTTGGCAAAGAGTCGCATTCCTGCATGAATGGCATCTAACGGATGCGCATTCTTCTCGACGATATCAATAAGGGCAAACATGTAAATAATGTTCACGATGATACACGCAGGAATGAACAAGAGCATCAGAAGGAAGAAGATAACCGCATGACCAGGGACGGTTGAGAGAGTAATCAACCACAAGGGAAGGGCCATGAGAACGATCAGGATTCCCATGAGCACTTTGTTCAAAACACCCACAACAAAGAACGACCAAAAGTGCGTCCCTGCTTTTGTACGAAGAACGTATGGATCTTCTGGATCTTTTGCTCTGATCCCTAAGAGTAAGGCTCCTTGGGAGAGCGTGGCGATCACGACGAGGGCGATCCCGATGAGCGTTGTGACGATGACGAGGAAGCTCATGCGTTGTGGTCCAAGAACCCCGAGTTGATTGATATAACTTGAGGCAAGTTCATACCCGATAAACGAGTGGTTCATGAGGTTCTCCAAGAGCGATTCTGCACGTTGAACTTTTTGGAGCGATTGCCAGACCACATCTATAACCCCTCCTGTTGAGATGAGGGCGGCGAAGATACCAAAAATCCACAAGCTCTTACGCTCCCATGTGACACGCCAAGCGTCACGCAAAAAAGGGCGGTAAAGCGTTGTGGATTTTTTTCGTGGCATATCCTCCTAAGGTTCAGACTTATGATGTCGCGGTTGGGCTCATAAGTGCTTCGAAGGCTTCCTTCTCGATGACTTCTTTTTCAAGAAGCTCCTTCGCAATCTTATCAAGCAACAACTTTTCTTTGCGAATTATATCACGAGCTGTCTGCATGGCGCCATTCACAAACTTTTCAACTTCTGCGTCAATCGCCTCCGCAGTCTTTTCTGAGTAGTCACGACCTTCGTGAATGCCCTTGCCGAGGAAGACCATCTCTTGAGATCCACCGAACACGCGCAGTCCAAGTCCATCACTCATTCCGTAGCGTGTCACGATTTCACGTGCGAGACTGGTACATTTTTGTAAGTCATCAGAGGCTCCTGTTGTGACATCCCCAAAGGTTTCTTTTTCTGCAAGATAGCCTCCAAGCATCATCGCCATATCATCGATAAACTCCGCACGCTTGTGCAGACGTCGATCTTGAGAGGGAAGTTTCATGGTGTATCCCCCTGCGGTTCCGCGAGGAATAATGGAAACTTTATGAATCGGGTCACAGTTTGGAAGCATGTGAGCCACAAGCGCATGACCGGCTTCGTGGTATGCCGTAACCTTCTTTTCTTCTTTGGTCATGACATAGCTCTTTCGCTCTGGTCCCAAGAGAACTTTTTCGATGGAATCAAGAACATCTTCTTGGAGAACTTTTGTGTCATTACGACGGGCTGCACGAATCGCCGATTCATTCAGGAGGTTCATGAGGTCTGCTCCGGAGAATCCAGGCGTGCGTTGTGCGACACGACGAAGATCGATGTCAGGGGCAAGAGGTTTGTTCTTTGCGTGAATCCCAAGGATGGCTTCACGATCGTTAATGTCTGGAAGATCCAAGACCACACGACGGTCAAAGCGACCTGGACGTAAGAGGGCTGGGTCGAGAACATCAGGTCGGTTGGTAGCGGCAATGACGATCACGCCAATGTTCGGAGCGAATCCATCCATCTCGACCAAGATCTGATTCAATGTCTGTTCACGTTCGTCATGAGATCCACCGAGTCCAGCGCCACGTTGTCGTCCAACCGCATCAATTTCATCGATGAAGACAATACATGGAGCAGATTTTTTGGCGCGATTAAAGAGATCTCGTACACGACTCGCTCCTACTCCCACAAACATCTCAACGAATTCAGATCCACTGAGATGGTAGAACGGAACAGCTGCTTCCCCAGCGACCGCTCGTGCAAGGAGTGTTTTTCCTGTTCCAGGTCGTCCCATAAGAAGGACCCCCTTTGGAAGTTTCGCTCCAAGATCAGAGAACTTCTTTGGGTTCTTCAAAAACTCGACCACTTCTTCAAGTTCTTCTTTTGCTTCTTTGTCTCCCGCAACATCCGCAAACGTCACTTTTTGTTTTGTGTCTTTAATTTCTCGCGCATTGCTTTGTCCAAAAGACATGGCTTTGTTGTTTGCTCCCTGCATCTGTCGGAGCATGAACCAGAAAATCAAGATCAACAGAAAAAGAGGGAGGAGAGATGGGAGAATGACTCCTAAAATGTAGGAACGTGTTGAACGGTCCTTTACGATGATATCCGCGGCCTTGAGTTCTTCGGCAGAGATCCCGTAATCAATCAATACTTCTGAGAGTGAAACAGAAGATTCTTTTCGTGTTTCTTGTTGAGTCCCGTCATGGAGGGTAATACGCACTTCTGCGCCCTCGATTTCGATTTTTTCAACACTTTGCGCTTGGATTTCTTCAACCAAGGTTGCCATGCTGACTTCTTCTGGTTTTTCCGAGTTCAACGTAAACCCCGAGAAAATAGCAGACACAAGAAGGATGGCCAACAAGGAGAAGACAATGTTTTTTGAGAGTGGTTTCATAAGAACGTTGTGGTTGGAAATGATCAACGCCGACCTAAGGATCGGCGTTGAATGCCCGCCGGGGAAGCAGGCGGGAGATTACTGAGTTGTTGTTTCGGTTACAGGTTCTTTTGCAGGAACTTCCTCAGGAGTTGGTTCCTCCGCAGGTGCTGGGGTCTCTTCTTTTGGAGCTTCTTCTGTATCAGACGATGCTTCTGTCTTTTCTGTCATGGCTTTAAGAGAAAGACCGAGGCGATGTTCATGAGGTTCAATCGATACGATTTTGAATTTCATGCGCTCGCCTTCTTTTCCAAGTTCATTTACGTCGACAATAGGCTTATCAGAGAGTTCTGAGACATGTGCGAGACCATGGATTTCCTCATCAAGCTCTACAAAGAATCCAAAAGGATTTACTTTGAGGACGGTTCCCTCGACGGTATCCCCGATGTTGTAGCGTTCGCTCACATTCTGCCATGGATCTCGAATCAGCTTCTTCATAGAAAGGAAGATTTTGCTTCCTTCGATTCCAATGATTTCTGCTTTTACCATTTCCCCTATCTTAAGTAGATCGCGGGGATGGTCAATTCGTTGCCAAGCAATCTCTGAAATGTGTACAAGGCCTTCAAGAGCACCGAATTTAATGAAAGCGCCGAAGTCAGCAAGGGCGGTAACTTCTCCTTCAACGGCGTCACCAACATTGAACTGTGAAAGGACGTTCTTCTGTTGGTCTTCCCAAACAGCTTTTTCAGAAACGATGAGTTTTTCATCTGTTTCGTTGACATCGATCACACGAACTTTCATTTTGATCCCGATATAACTCTTAAGTTTTTCGAGGATCTTATTTTTGTCACCACCGCTTACACGTGGATAATGTTCTGGAGAAAGCTGTGAGACCGGAAGAAAACCATTTACGGTGTTTACACGAACGATGAGCCCACCTTTATTCGCTTCGAGAATTTTTGTTTCGATAATTTCTCCTGAAGTAAAAAAGGATCGAATTTCTTCCCATGCCTTCTGTTGACCAGCGAAACGGAAAGAAAGTTCAATTTCTCCCCCTTCATTTTCAAGTTCCATGACGGTCGCCTCAACCTCTGTTCCAGGTTCAAGGTTTGCGTATTCACTTGATTCGGCAAAAAGTTCTTTGCCACGTACGACTCCTGTGGCTACACCACCGAGATCGATACGGATTTCTCGTCGTCCAGTTCCAATGACGGTTCCAGTTACGACATCTCCCACTTGTGGGATGTTTAAGTAAGGTCCTTCCTGAAGGAGTTGTTCAAACTCTGAAGGTTGTTCTGTCATATAAAAATAGGCCGGCAGACGGTCACTCAGAGCATTGCTCTTAAAGAGGGTCCACGCGGAGTTATGGTTAATTAATGACGGGGGGAGTGTATCGTTTTACCCTTTTATTGTCAATAAATAGTTGATCATTGGCGAGAATATTGATAGAATGAGCCTAGTTAATTCGTTATTCATGAAAGGGTAAATCTTGTATGTCCCACCCACATCAATCCATGCTGGATGAGTTCCAGTTTGCTATTAAGCATTTTGCTCCGACGGTGCCAGAGGCTGTAAAGGCAGAAGCTCAGAAAGTTCATGATGATATTGCCGGAAATGAATCGGTAGATGAGGTTGCCGTTAAAAAGGCGTTCTACACGATTGGCATTAAAGAATATCCCTATCGCCGAGCCTACGAGGAACTCACGCATTCAAGTGCAGAAGCACAAATGAAATCGATGGTCCTTGAGCATGTGGATGAGACGGTTCGCAGTGTTATTAAGCCTCATCTAGATGAGGGAGTTTCACTTGAAGAACTTGTTTCAAGTAAGATTTTTTCGGAGCAGTTAGATGCAAAGCAACGCTATCAGGTGGAAGACGGTATTCTCGTGGCAAAAGATAAACTTGCTGAAACCCTTAAGGCACAGGTAGGAGAACAGTCAGATCACTACAAAGCGTTGGTAGATAAATGGTCGTCTGAAGCGGGGAAGATTCAAGAAGCTCTTGTAACTCTTGAAAAGCTTGCGCAAGGAGGGGATGAGAACCAACAGGCTGAGATTAAGGGAAAGGTGGCGCGCCTTCGAGAAGGATTTCTTGTAACAGAACCGGATCCTCAGCTTGAAGAAGTGCAAAAAGAGATTGATTATTGGACAGAAACATTTGCAGAAGAAGAATAGAAAGACGGGGTCATAAGACCCCGTTTATTGGTTGTTAAGACCACCTCGGTATGCTACTATTTTGTGCGTATGCAAATTACTTGGAATGGATTTTCTTCATTTGAAATCACAACAAAGACCGCAAACGGAGATGTACGTCTCGTTACGGATCCTTATCAAAATGCTACCGGACTACGATTTCCTCGTACGCTTCAGGCAGAAATACTTCTTTCTTCTCATGATGAAGACGAGGCGAATAATTTTGAGGCCGTTGCAGGGGAGCCTTATGTCATCGATCTGCCAGGGGAGTTTGAGGTGAAAAGTGTGTTTGTGTTTGGGATACAAGCTCCACTTAAACGCGAAGAAAAAGGAATGCGCGTCAAAAATTTGATTTTCCGTATGGAAGCAGAGGGAATGAAACTTGCCCATCTTGGGGCCCTCGATCGAGCGCTGACAGATGAGGAACTTCAAAAGCTCGGGAATATCGACATCCTTATGGTTCCTGTTGGTGGGGGGCGAGTGTTGGGTCCAAAACTTGCGTTCGAGGTTATTTCTCAAATCGAACCTCGTATTGTGATTCCCATGACACACATGGTTCCGGGAGCCAAGGAAGAACTTGGAAGCGTTGATGAATTCTGTAAAGTTCTCGGTGCCTGTCGCCGTGAGGACATGAATAAATTCAAGGTTTCACGAACGGACCTTCCGGAAGACGATATGTTGATTGTTTCACTCACGCGATAACGTATGTCTGCTCGTCGGGCCCGTCCACAGTCATTGCGAGCGCTTTCTCCCAAACAACGTTATTGGTTTTGGGGACTCATGTGTTTGGGGGCGGTGGTGATCGGTGTCGGGTGGTACATCACCATTCGACAGTTCGTTCATACAGAAGCTCCACAAATTCGTGGACAAATCGATGAGCAATTGCAGAAAGTGACAGAGGAGGCTGGGGCATTGAACATAACGGCTCAGGAAAAGAAGACAGATCTTTCAGAGGCGATTGAATTGCTGAAAGCCGGGTACGAACAAGAGAGACTCAAGCAAGAAGAATCAGAGACGACACAGATTGATCAACCATGATATTTATGCCAAAGAAGACATCAAAAGAGGAAGAATCAACGCACGAGCCACTCAAGCGCGAAGCCATCGTGTCACAGAGCTTGGTCGATGAAATGCAAACATCGTACCTGGATTACGCCATGTCCGTGATTGTCGGTCGTGCGCTTCCAGATATTCGAGATGGGTTGAAACCTGTTCATCGACGTATTTTGTACTCCATGTGGCAGACAGGGCTTCGTTCAAGTGCCAAGTTTCGAAAGTGTGCGTCTGTTGTTGGAGATGTTCTTGGTAAGTACCATCCCCACGGTGACTCTGCCGTCTATGATTCGCTCGTGCGAATGGCACAGGATTTCTCCATGCGAAACCCCCTCATTCGAGGTCAAGGAAACTTTGGTTCACTCGACGGAGATTCTGCTGCAGCCTATCGATATACGGAGGCAAAGCTTGAACAGATTTCTGAAGAACTTCTTTTAGATATTGAAAAGGGGACGGTAGATTTCATGCCGAACTTTGACGGGACACATAAAGAACCAAAGGTGCTCCCAGCAAAACTTCCGAATCTCCTTATCAACGGGACCGTTGGAATTGCGGTGGGTATGGCATCGAATATTCCCCCACATAACCTGACGGAAGTTTCAAATGCGATTTTGCATTTGATTAAAAATAAGGATGCAAGTCCTGAGGAGCTTTCTGAAATCGTCCTTGGACCAGATTTTCCAACGGGAGCCACTATTTATAATGCGAAAGATATTAAGCAGGCTCTTGCGACAGGGCGTGGAGGTGTTGTCGTGCGAGCAAAAACGGAGATTTTGGAAGACAAGAAAGGAAACTGGAGGATTATCGTGAGCGAGATTCCATACCAGGTGAACAAAGCTAATCTTCTGATGAAGATCGCACAAAATGTTCGTGATAAGAAGATTGAAGGCATTCGAGATCTTCGAGACGAATCAAGTAAGGGAGACGTGCGTATTGTGATCGAGTTGAAAAAGGACGCCTATCCAAAAAAAGTTTTGAATCGTTTGTATCAAACGTCTCAGCTTCAGGAATCAACGCATTACAACATGCTTGCGCTTGTTGATGGGATTCAGCCTCGTGTATTGAGTCTGAAGATGATTCTTGAAGAATACATTAAACATCGTCGTGAAGTTGTTCGACGTCGAACGGAATTTGATTTGGAAAAAGCTCGCGATCGAGCCCATATTTTAGAGGGGTTGATGATTGCCATTTTGAAAATTGATGAGATCATTAAGACCATCAAAAAATCAAAAGACAAAGACGAGGCTCGTTTGAATCTCATTGCAAAGTTTAAGCTCTCTGAACGTCAGGCCGTTGCTATTTTGGATATGCGCCTTCAGCAACTCGCGAATCTTGAGTCGCTACGAGTGGAGACAGAATATAATGAGAAACTTGAACTGATAAAAGCGTTAGAAGCCATCTTGAATTCAGAGAAGAAAATGTTGAGCGTGATTGCTCAAGAGGTTGAGGAACTTCGTGATAAATACGGAACTCCTCGTCGAACACAGATTATCAAGCATGGAGTAAAAGAATTCTCGATTGAAGATGTGGTTCCGGATACGCAAACCGTGGTGATGATCACGAAGGCCGGATACATCAAGCGGATCCCGCCAGACACATTTAAGGTTCAGCATCGTGGCGGAAAGGGGGTCTCTGGGCTTACCACAAAAGAAGATGATGTGGTGGAACAGGTGTTCTCAACCACCACGCATAAAGATCTCCTTTTCTTTACTACGCGTGGACGGGTATTTCGTTTGAAGGCCTATGATGTTCCAGAGGCTTCTCGTACCGCAAAGGGACAAGCGATCGTGAACTTCCTCCAGCTCGCTCCGGGAGAAACCGTTTCTGCGAGCTTCTCTATGGGAGATATGGAGACGATGAAGTACCTTCTTATGGTGACAAGCAAGGGAACCGCAAAAAAGGTGGAACTTGCTGAGTTTGATAACATTCGTCGATCAGGATTGATTGCTATTAAGTTGAATGATGGTGACAGTCTTGAGTGGGTGCGCCCAACGTCTGGGAAGGATGAGGTAATTCTCGTTAGCCGTATGGGGCAGGCGATCCGATTTAAGGAGTCCGATATTCGCCCAATGGGACGAACCGCTTCAGGAGTACGTGGAATGAAGTTTAAGGCCGATGATCAGATCGTTGGCATGGCCGTTGTTTCAAGTGCGAGTGCCAAGAACGGGGAGCAATTGCTTGTTGTGATGCATAATGGATATGGAAAGAGGAGTCCGTTGAAAGAATACAAGGTTCAAAAACGTGGAGGTTCAGGAATCAAAACAGCAAATATTACAAAGAAAACAGGGGATATTGTGTCTGCTTATATTGTTCCAAGCGATGATACGCGAGACCTCTTCGTGGTTACTGAAGGGGGGCAGGTCCTTCGTTCAACCCTAAAATCTATTTCTGTATTGGGTCGAGCTACCCAAGGAGTTCGCATCATGAGGTTTAAGAAAGTAGAAGACACGGTTGCAAGTGTCGCCTTGATTTAGTGGGTGATTATTGACAAAAATAGGTCTTATTGCTAACATCCCCGCGTTATTTATCATCTACCATTATGTCCGTACCAGCCAGTAAGAAATCTCGATCATCGGTTCGTCGCCGACGCTCACATCATGCTCTTAAGGCCCAGAATATTGGTGTGTGTCAGACATGTCAGGCGCCTTTGGTGTCTCATACGGCATGTACGAACTGTGGAGTATACAAAGGAAAACAGGTTCTGGATGTGAGTCGAAATGCGACTCGTGCGATGAAGAGGGCTCAGCAAAACGTTTCTGAAACCCATAATCACACACACGAAGAGAAGCACGATTCTAAAGAAACTGAAGAAAAGGCATCGTAGAATTTACGATGCCTTTTATGCTACTATAATCCTGTTCGTTTTCGTCCTTTAAGTTCTTTCCTCATTATGTCGAATCGACATCTTTCTCGTACGATCGCTCTTCAGTCACTTTATCAGTGGGATTTTTTGGGAATGCCAGAAGAGAAACTTCCTGAAATTATTGCGTTTAACCGCGATGAGTTCGCGCCAAAGTTCGACGATGAAGGGTTTGTAGATGAACTGGTGAATGGGGTGAAGGAACACTATTTAGAGTTAGATGAGGTGATCATTCGGTTTGCCCCAAACTGGCCGATTGAATCAATTACGGTGATCGATCGAAATGTCTTACGTCTTGGAATCTATGAACTGAAAATTTCGGAGCGGATTCCAGCAAAAGTTGCTATCAATGAGGCGATTGAGCTTGCGAAGGGATTTGGGGGACAAGCCTCTGGGCGTTTTGTGAACGGGGTGTTAGGAGCCATCTATAAAGATATGGTGACACGAGGAGATATGAAGGACGTTGATAAACAAAAGATAGAAGCTCTCAAAGAGGAAGAAGAACTAACTAACTAATACGTAATCATTTTATGCCAAAAGAAGATTTTTCAGATCTGGAACAAACCCTTGGCGTGACGTTTCAAAATAAAGATACGCTACGCCAGGCGCTTGTTCATCGTTCTTACCTGAATGAGCATCCAGATTTTCCTCTCGGACACAACGAACGCCTTGAGTTTCTTGGTGACGCCGTCCTTGAACTTGTGGTCACAGAAAACCTCTATCAGAATTACGAGAATCCAGAGGGTGAGCTTACGAACTGGCGAGCCGCGCTTGTCAACTCGGAAATGCTCTCCAAATTATGCGGAACGCTTGGGGTTGAGCCTTATCTCTATCTTTCCAAAGGAGAGTCAAAAGATAAAGATTCAAAAGCACGGAAGTATATTCTTGCAAACGCATTTGAGTCGATTATAGGAGCTATTTACATCGATCAAGGTTGGGAATCAGCAAAAGGGTTTATCGAACGACGTGTCTTAACAGAGCTTTCGAATATTTTGGAACATCGTCTTTATGTGGATCCAAAAAGTCGTTTTCAAGAAGCCGCTCAAGAACATCTCGGTATTACTCCTTCGTATAAAGTTCTTTCTGAGACAGGACCTGATCACGAGAAAGAATTCGAAGTAGGAGTTTTTCTCGGCAAGGAACAGGTGGCTGTAGGAACTGGAACATCGAAGCAAGAAGCACAGGTCGCTGCAGCAGAGGCAGGGATCATCGCAAAATCCTGGTAAAGAAAATCCGACCCCGTTGTGGGTCGGTTTTAGATCTCAATGCGACCAAAGAAGCGGAGTCGCCAGGGAGGAATGAGACTGATGAGTCCTACATGGACTCCATTGGGTCGGTGAGTGGCATGAATGAAGTGTGTGAGGTCTTCTGCGACGATACCGACATGACCTACATGGTCGGGAGGGAGGTTCGGAACATGGCGATAGCACCGTCCTTCCATGAAGATGAGGTCACCCGGACGCGTGTTGCCACGCGTGACGCGAGTGGCAACAAGAGCTTGTTCAGCTGAGAGGCGAGGGATCTCGACTCCAATTTGTTCGAATGCCCACTGTGTGAAGCTTGAACAATCCACGATCTCTGGGGCAAGTGTTGGGTCAGATCCTAGTTGATAACGAGAGTGTCCTATGCGACTTCGTGCGAGGGCGACGATTCTCTCCATGGAGTCTCCTTCTCATGAACTCCTAGCAGTGTAGTCAAAAAGAAAACACTCCGTCAAAGACGGAGTGTTTTCTGGTGCGTCGGGTGGGGTTCGAACCCACGGCCAAGAGATTAAGAGTCTCCTGCTCTACCACTGAGCTACCGACGCATTTCTTTTGTACGTAACGGCACTAATATGCCAGATTGATTGACGTCCGTCAAGATTTGAGATAGGATTTCCTCGTTCTTAGGTTATTAAAACATTCGGAATTGAATGAGATTCCGCCGCCCGAGCGAGCACTGAGGGAAATGTAGGTAAATCCCACATTGACCGAAGAGCGGAGTGAGAAGGTGGAAGGTCGTCAATTCCGGATGTTTTACTTGCAGGCGTAGCTCAGTTGGATAGAGCATCTGTCTTCGGAACAGAGGGCCGGGGGTTCGAGTCCCTCCGCCTGCACCACAAAACGATCAGTACATGACTGATCGTTTTTTGTTTGAGATAAAAAATCTCCATCGCTCAATGAGTGATGGAGGGAGGGCGAGCACGGCGTTGCTCGCTAGAAGGAGAACAAGGGCGGTTTGCCCATGCGTTCCCAGGTGGGAGTGCTGACGCGAACGCGACAGCCACCCTGGCCGATCGTGCCATCCTTGATGTGACAGCGCAGGTTGTCGTTCGTGCCGGTCTTCGTGAACGGGCAGATGCAGGTGGCGCGGTGGACCACCAGTGGCAGAGTATGGAAGCTGATCATCTGCATCCCGTGGCGCATCCCCGTGTGGATTGCATGGGCGTTCGTCGTTGTCCCCAGGATGTTCTTCTCACGATTGGTGGCGAGAAGATACCGGTACATGTTGTCGCCGATCGGGAGCTTCGTCTGACCGAAGCGGTATGAGGGGATCACCAGGAAGGTGCCCAGTTCGTACCACCCCAGTCCGTCCTCCTCCTTGCACAGTGGCCACAGGACGATGCATCCCACGACCTTGTCGCCGTGCGTACGATCGATGGCGACCACGATGCGACGCTCTCGTACGGCAGGCTCGAGATCCTCACGCGTCTTGGTGAGCAGGTGCGGTTCAGCGCGCGTCATCGCCTCGATGGCTTCGTACCACTCCTCGCGGAAGTCATCGAGCTCTTCGCCGTGCAGGTAGTCGATCCCAGGCGTTTTTTCCGCACCATCGATATCCTTGTCGTACTCCAGGGGGCTGGTCGGGTGAGTCGTTCCAGTCAGGGTCTGCATGGCTGCTCTCCTAGAAGATTTCTCGTAAAAGAAAACGCCTCCCGCAGGAGGTGTTATCTTTTAGCACGAATTTCTTCAAGCTTCAAGCAAACACTCCCGCGGGGAGGGTCTTTTTAAAGCTCTTCTTGCTGATCAAGAGAAATTTCATACTAAAATGAGTCTGCCATAGCTTGGCAATCCGTGCAAGTCGTCGTATCCTCCTAGGGTATGATGCAAGAAGTACAAAATGCTATTTGGCAGGTGCAGGGTCAACAAAAGGGCAAAACGATTACGATTATCGGTGGAACGCATGGAAACGAGCGGACGGGTGTTGAGGTTGTTCTAAAACTGAAATCTCTGATTGAGTCTGGGGATCTTAGGATTACCCAAGGAACCCTAACGCTCATTCATGGAAATCCACGAGCAATCGAGATCAATGAACGTGGAAGTGAGCCGTTCGCTGATTTAAACAGATCTTATCCAACAGATCTTTTGATGCACGAACCAACGGGGGAATATGAAGATGCGCGCGCGAGAGTCATCGCTCCGTTTTTGCAAAAGAGCGATGTGGTCGTTGATCTTCATGCCACCAATAAACCTTCTGAGCCATTTATTGCCTGTGTGCATTCCTCGTATCACGAAGAAGTGTATCGATGGTTCCGATCTGAAAAAGTTCTCTCTGATCCAAACTATGTTTTGGCGGGAGAATCAATTACAACGGATGAATATGCGGAAGCTCATGGGGGAATTGGATTATGCTATGAAACAGGGCTCGCATCAGATTTAGGACGCGTCGATGAGGTGACACAGAATGTGATTAATCTCTTCATTGATCAGGGACTTGTCGAGGGTCAGGTTGAAATTCCTGATGGGAGTCGTGAGATGTATGAGATGACAGAGGCGATCATTCTTACGGATGAAGGTTTTCATTTTACAGAAGGGTTGGGAGAAGGGTCATGGGAGGAATTTAAAGAAGGAGAAATTCTCGGATATCATGGCGAATCCCCGTTCATGGCTTTGTATAATGGCGTGATTGTTTTTCCAAAACTGCCAGAACATCGAAAAGTAGGAAAGGCGCTCGCCTATCTTGCGAAGAAAATTTGACCAGTGTTGCTTCAAAAAGACGTCGATCGTTGATTGACGTCTTTTTGTTTTTTTGAAAGGATCAATATCTGGTATTCCTAAACCTGGAGGCGTTCCAATGGACAGGCCACATCTGAGTCGGAAGACGCTCATCGATATCCTGCTCCTGGATCATCCATGGCATCCAACGGACATGGATTCTCAGGAGGGCGAAGGGGAGGAGGACTTTCAGGAGGCTCTCTGGCAA
>PFEU01000021.1:3620-9959 GCA_002793515.1 Candidatus Uhrbacteria bacterium CG10_big_fil_rev_8_21_14_0_10_48_16 | reverse complement strand
ACAATTAGTCTATCCAGCGTGCTTTGATCGAGAGATTGGACGAAATATCGTTATTGGTGTGGCTTCCACGAATCAACTCGATCAAAAGACGTCGTTTTCAAACTTTGGTTCAGGGTGCACAGATATCTCTGCTCCAGGGATTGATATCTTTGCGAGTGTGTATCACGATCCGTCAGAGCTGTTGTTCATCACTTCGTATGCCTCTCCGTGGGAGGGAACATCTTTATCCGCTCCGATGGTTTCTGGAGCGGTGGCGCTTATGCGCTCAACGTATCCCAGTCTCACCCCAGATCAGATTCGGAACGCCTTAAAGCTTTCTGTAGATCCAGTAAACGAACCTTCCCTCGAAGCGCGTAAACAACTTGGGGCTGGTCGCCTGAATATTGCTCGAGCGCTAGAGTACGCAAACGTATTTGCCGGACAAGGTTCTTCAGGAGGTTCTTCGACGAGCAGTTCTTCAGATTCTTTTGTTGTCGCTCAAGGGACAGGATCTGAACCAATCGTTCGACGTATGAACGGACAAGGCGACGTGCTTGCTCAGTTTGACGCGTATCATCCTGAGTTTCGTGGGGGTGTCCGATTAGCGATGGGTGATGTTGATGATGATGGAGAAGTGGAGATTATTACGGGAGCGGGACCTGGTGGAGGCCCTCAGGTTCGAATTTTTGACCTGAATGGAAATGTTGAAGGGCAGTTTTTTGCCTTTGACGAAGGGGAACGATTTGGAATCTTTGTGAGCGTGGGAGACATCAATGGAGATGGGATTGATGAGATTTTAGTCACGTCCGATGAGGGTGGGACAGGCCAGGTTCGGATGTTCAATCGTCATGGACATCTTAAGGGATCCTTTTTCCCACTTGGACGAACCACCTCGCCGGTTCAGGTGACGCTTGGGAATGTCGACACGGATCCCGAATTAGAGATTATTTCAACCATTACAAAAGGGAGTAACGGAATGATTTTTGTTCATGATGGAACGGGGAGATATATCCGGTCATTCGTTGCATTCAACGCAGAGGTGGATACCTTAACCGTTGCAAGTGTTGATACAGATGCGGATGGGGCCAATGAAATTCTCGTGGCAACAGGACCTGGGTACGTTTCTGAGGTGGCTGTGTATAGTGCTTTAGGAACTCAGCTCCAACGATTTTTCGTATTTCCACGTGAATATCGTGGGGGAGTATCGATTACGGCAGGAGATATTGATCAGAATGGTATTGCGGAGATGTATGTTACCTCCACGCAGGGGGGAGGCCCACAGGTCCGTATTTTTAACAATAACGCAGAGCTCATTGGAGGATTCTTCGCATTTGACGTGTTGAATCGCTTCGGTGCAGTTGTGGCAATTCATTAGGCGCTATGAAATTACAGGGATCTATTTCTTGGGTGACAAAGGGACTTCTTTTTTGTTTGATGGTCATGATCGCGATGCCCGTCCAGGCATTGACGCCAAATGATGAGTTCCTTGCTGACCAATGGTACCTTGAGAATATTGATGCGTATTCTGCCTGGGACATTCATACAGGGGATGGAAGTGTTGTGGTTGCCGTTCTTGATACGGGGATCGATTTAGACCACCCTGATCTTGAAGAGAACATTTGGGTAAACACAGAAGAAATTGCCGATGACGGAATCGATAATGACGGAAACGGATGGATAGATGATGTGCATGGTTATGATTTTGTCGATGAGGATGGAAGTCCCATCCCGAATAATGAGGGAGCATTTGATGAAGGAGCGGTCTCTCATGGAACGGTCATTGCGGGAATTATTGGAGCGGTTGGAGATAATGAAGAAGGGATTGCTGGAATCAACTGGGATGTGCAACTGATGTCCGTACGAATTTTGGATAGTGAGGGAATTGGAAATTCAAACCTTGCCTCTTTAGGGGTTGCGTATGCGGTGGCGAATGGAGCAGATGTGATTAATCTAAGCTTTACCGGTTTTGATTTTGATAGCGCATTACAGCGGGAGATAGAAGAGGCTTACGAAGCAGGGATCGTGGTTGTGGCAGCGATGGGAAACTCAGAAGGAGGAGGAATAAACATTGATCATCAAGCAATTTTCCCTGCGTGTTTTGGAGAGCGTGCGGAAGAGGATTGGATTTTGGGAGTCGCTTCAACGGATCAAGACGATGTGAAATCAACGTTTTCAAACTATGGGGCAGAATGTACAGACATTTCTGCTCCTGGTGAAGACATTTATAGTGCCGTGTATCAAGATGATGCATGGATTGAAGTCAGCGATGGATATTATCAAGAGGGGTGGTCTGGGACATCTATGGCTTCTCCCATGGTGGCGGGTGCTGCCGCATTGCTGAAGTCTGCGTATCCATCACTTACGCCAAATGCGATTAAAATGATTCTTCGTCTTTCTGTTGATCCTGTGACAGCAAACGGAAAAGCAGAAGGGAAAATGGGAGCTGGACGACTGAATATTGCAACAGCCATGGAATTAGCTCCATCGTTTGTGGATGAAAGCGAAGGAGGGACTCGTGCAGGTTCAACGGAAGCCTTACCAAGTTATCGCATCGCTGTTGCTCCAGAATCAGGTGGACCTCCAACCGTGAATGTATTCACGAATAGCGGAAATGAAATCGTTGCTTCTTTTGATGCGTATGATTCATCATTTACCGGAGGGGTACGTTTGACGATGGGAGACGTTGACGGAGATGGGCAAGAGGAGATCGTGACCGTTCCTGGAGCAGGAGGAGGTCCGCAAGTGCGCATTTTTGATCTGGAGGGAAATCTTGAAAGTCAGTTTTATGCGTACGAAACAGAGCTCCGATCAGGATTGTATGTTGCGACCGGAGATATCGATGGGGACGGGATCGAAGAAATTGTGGTGAGTACGGATGAGGGTGGTCAGGCGCGAGTGGCTCTCTTTGATAAAGCGGGAGCTCAATTAGAACCCACGATCTTTCCATTTTCAGACATCTCAGGAGTCCGGAGTGTACGAGTTGCGATGGGAGATGTTGATGGCGATGGAACAGATGAGGTGCTGACCACTCTTGGGGAAGGGCATAAACCGCTTGTTCGTGTGTATGAACCTGATGGAGGGTTTGTGAGCGAGTTTCTTGCATATGCAAGTACCTATGACAAAGGAGTCTTTATTGCTAGCGGGGATCTTGATGGCGATGGGGACGATGAAATTGTGACAGGGACAGATAATGGTGGAGGTCCTCAGGTACAAATTTTTGACGGAGAAGGAGCATGGCTAGGAACGTTTTTTGCTTATGATTCTGCCTTTCGTGGAGGAGTGCGCCTCTCTGTGGGAAACTTAAGTGCATACCCAGGGGCGTCAATTGTGACGTCTGCTGGGCCGGGTGGAGGTCCACATATCCGGGTCTATAACGGGTACGCAGAACTTATCGGAACGTTTTTCAGTGATGATGAAAGTGATCGGGGAGGAATCAATTCCGCCGCCTGGGGTTTGTAATATCTGCTATACTAAGGACATATGTCGCAACCACTCACGTTTGAACATCAAAACATTCTTGTTACGGGAGGGGCCGGATTCATCGGCTCACATTTATGCGAGTACCTTCTCAAAGAAGGACATCGAGTAATCTGTGTCGACAATTTATCGACAGGAGATGCGAAAAATATTGATACGCTTTTACAGAACGCAAATTTTCGTTTCATTCGACTGGATATCAATATGCCGTTTGATCTCGAGTCCTTTTCTGAACTGGCTCCGTTTAAGCTTCCCTTCCAGGGAATTCAACAGATTTACCATCTCGCCTGTCCGACATCAATCAAAAATTTTGATCAGTTTAAAATCCAGACCCTCCTTTCAAATTCGCTCGGAAATTATCACATTCTCGAACTCGCAAAAAAGTACCGAGCAAAGATTTTGTTGGGTTCAAGCTCTGTGGTGTATGGAGAGCGCAAAGATGGCGCGCCTCTTGTTGAGGAAGAAGAAAAAGGAATCGTTGATCATCTGACGCCACGCGCCTGCTATGACGAAGGGAAGCGATTTTCTGAGACGATGTTTGAGACGTATCGGCAAGTGCATAGTCTTGAGATCCGTGTGGCGAGAATTTTTCGAACGTTCGGTCCGCGCATGCCATTATTTGATGGTCAACTCATTCCAGATTTCATCCTTCATGCCCTTGATGGGAAAGACCTTATTCTGTATGGAGGTAAAGGGTTTAAGACGTCCCTGGCGTATATCACCGATGTTATCGATGGGCTTGTGCGCATTATGGAAGCCAAAGAATATGCCGGACCTATTAATCTTGGAAGTGATGTCGATTTGTCTCTGGAAGAGGTTGCCAATCAAATTATTGCGATGACGAATTCAACTTCAAAGGTTGTGGAGGGAGAAAACTTTGTTTTTCTCTCAGAACTTGCTTTGCCTCGCATTGATCGAGCAAAAGAACTAGGATGGTTTCCTCTGGTGCGTTTAGAAGACGGATTGAGACAAACCATTGAATATATGAAAGCCAATAAGCTTCTCTTGAGCAGTCTATGAAGATTTTTGCCATCATTCCTGCCTATAATGAAGAGACAACGATCGCGGAAGTTCTTCAGCACACAAAACCGTTTGTCGACGGTGTGATTGTTGTAGACGATGGGTCCACAGATAGAACCGCCGAAATAGCCCGCACGGCTGGCGTGGTGGTGGTGAGTCATGTGATCAATCGCGGTCTTGGAGCTTCGATTGGAACGGGGTTTGCCACCGCGCAGAAGTTAGATGTCGATGCCGTTGTTACACTCGATGCTGACGGACAACATGATCCAGCGGAGATTCAGAAATTCATCGATGCCATCGAAAAAGGAGCGGACGTGGTTATTGGATCACGGATGCTTACCGGATTTGTGGGGATGCCTTGGTATCGGCGCGTCGCGCAAATTCTTGGAAACCTGGTAACGTTTTTTCTTTTTGGGGCATGGGTGACAGATAGCCAGTCTGGATTTCGTGCATTTACCAAGTTCGCTCTGGGAAAGATTCAAATCAAAACAAATCGCATGGAAGTATCGTCAGAACTTATCGC
The DNA here is from genome assembly GCA_002793515.1 of Candidatus Uhrbacteria bacterium CG10_big_fil_rev_8_21_14_0_10_48_16. GTDB lineage: Bacteria > Patescibacteriota > Patescibacteriia > UBA9934 > GWF2-40-263 > UBA12478. The sequence goes on along the minus strand of PFEU01000021.1, from coordinate 4,960 downwards.
TGAGGCCAAACGTCATAAGCTTGCGTTGGTCGAAGTTCCGATCAAAGCCATTTACACAGATTATTCGTTGTCGAAAGGACAGAGTTTCTTTGTGGGAATTAAAACTCTCCTCAAGCTTGTCCTTCGACGTATCAGTCAGTAGGTATGTCTATCATCCAAATCGTGATCATCGTGTTTGCCTTCTTTGCGATCACGCGAACGGTCTTCCAATTTAAACGAGGCGCCCTCACTATCGCGTGGCTCCTTTTTTGGATCTGTTTTTGGATCCTGGCAGGGGTGGTTGCGGCACTTCCACAAACCGCCGATACGGTTGCGCGTTTGGTTGGAGTGGGCCGTGGAGCCGACGTGGTCATCTATTTTTCACTCGTAGCACTCTTCTATCTGATCTTCCGAGTGTACGTGAAGATTGAAAAGGTTGAGACGGAAATTACCCGCCTTGTACGAAAATTGTCGTTAGATGATCTTCCTAAGAACGATTAGCATGCTTCCACGTGTCGCGATCATCTATCTTTCCTATAATACCCGGAAGTATCTTCCGGAGGTTTTTGATTCTGTCAGGAAGCTTAATTATCCAGCGGAGAAACTCGAGATTATTGCCGTTGATAATGATTCAAAAGATGGAAGTGCTCAGTGGCTCCGTGAACAGGAGGGAATCACGTATCTTCCCAGCGCAGAGAATCTCGGGTTTGCAGAAGGGAATAATCTCGGGATTAAGCACGCGATCTTGGGTGGGGCAGAGTATGTGTATCTTCTTAACGGAGATGCGAAACTACATCCAGACGCCATCATGGAGGCGGTAAAACTTGCCGAGTCTGATACATCGATTGGCTCTGTGCAATCGCGGGTTATGCTCTGGCAGTTTCCCCATGTGGTGAACGTGACCGGGGGGATGGTGCATTTTCTTGGGTTTGGATTTGCACGTGATAATGGGCGTCTGTGGAGCGAGATTCAAGATCGTTATGTGGACGGGGAAGATATTACGTACAGCAGTGGGGCAGCGGTTCTTTTTCGATCAAACGTCCTGCGGAAGGTGGGATTACTGGACTCGTTTCTCTTTCTGTATCACGAGGATCTCGAACTTGGTTGGAGAATTCGACTCGCTGATTATCGAAACGTCCTTTCTGTTGATTCCATTGCGTATCATGACTACCAGTTCAAGAAATCGATTCAGAAGTTTTACTGGATGGAGCGTAATCGCATTCTCGTTCATCTTTCTCATTTGCGTTGGTGGTCTTTGATCGTTCTTGCCCCGTTTATGTTGATGGCAGAGATGGGTCTCATTGTTTTTGCTGTGAAGGGCGGGTGGTTCAAAGAAAAACTTCTTGTCTATGTAAATCTCT
>PFEU01000021.1:0-3607 GCA_002793515.1 Candidatus Uhrbacteria bacterium CG10_big_fil_rev_8_21_14_0_10_48_16 | reverse complement strand
ATGGAAGTATGTTGCGAAGAAGCGACGAGAGAGCCGTTTGTTGCGTGTGACTGAGGATCGCAAGATCGTCGGGTATTGGACGGGAAAAATTGAACATCAAGAGACGAATAGTGCTCTTGTGAGATTTGTGATCAATCCTGTGCTGTCCGTTCTTTGGGGGGTGCTTCAAAGAATGATTCGATGACCTGTATGAAACAGAAGCCAATCACGATTGCGCATGTTGTCTGCACCTATCCTCCGTATCGTGGGGGGATGGGAGGTGTTGCGTTTGAGTATGTTGAGCAGTTACGCGCGCGAGGATATAACGTGCATGTGTTTACCATTCGTGATCGTGAGGTGGAAGACGATCCTCGGTACGTGCATCGCATTCCGAGTATTGTCCATATCGGGAATGCCGGTGTGCTTCCGTCGCTCTTTCATCGTCTCGCCGGATTTGATCTTGTGCATCTACATTACCCGTTCTTTGGAGGGGCAGAACCTGTGATTGTCCGAAAAGCTATGAGACCTGATCAAGGGCTCGTGATGACGTATCACATGGACGCCGTTGCAGACGGCATGAAGGGCGCTATTTTTAGTGCACATCGTCGTTTGCTTTTTCCTTGGCTTGTGAATCGTGTGGATCGAATTCTTGTGAGTTCACTCGACTATGCCAAACATTCCGCCCTTGCTGAACTTGAGGTCATGGATCGCATAGAAGAGCACCCCTTTGGGATCGATCTGGATCGTTTTCATCCAGGAGAAGAAAAAGCCTTGCGTGAGACGTACGCGATTCCACATCACAAACCCATTCTTCTTTTTGTGGGGGGGCTTGATACCGCCCACGCGTTTAAAGGACTTCCTCAGTTATTTACAGCTCTTCAAGGTCTTCTCAACTATGAGTGGCATTTGATGATCGTGGGGGACGGAGAATTAAAAGAGACCTATCGAGCGCAGGCTCAGAGCATGGATTTGGAAGCGCATGTAACGTTTGCGGGAAGCGTTTCTCATGAGGACCTTCCTCGCTATTATCGGCTCGCCGATTTTCATGTGTTCCCATCCACAAAACGCGCGGAAGCGTTTGGGTTGGTTGCCCTCGAAGCGGCCGCAAGTGGGATTCCATCGATCGCGTCTGATCTTCCGGGTGTTCGTACCGTTGTGCTTGATGGAGCCACGGGACTTCTTGTTCCCCCTGGCGATGTGGAAGAACTCAGAAAAGCCATTCTCCTTTTCTTGGAGCAAGTTGATCTGCGAGAGCGATTAGGCTTGTCGGCACGGGGGAATGCAGAACAGAAGTATGCATGGACACCTCTCATAGATCGATTAATTGAAACGTACGATTCTGTCCTTCAGCAAGAATCAACACGACACTATTAGTATGAAAATTGGCATTGTCTCAAACTTATATCCGCCAGACGCACGGGGAGGTGCCGAGCTTGTTGCACAGCGTGTGGCAGATGCGTTGTATGAACGCGGGCACGATGTGTTTGTGTTAACCACACAACCGTTCGATGGATTGAGAAGTTTATTTCCACGCATTCGAGAGCGTACCCTTGAGGCGGTGTATCGATTTTTTCCGCTGAACCTATACTATCTGCGTGGTGACAGAAATATTCCGTTTCCGGTCCGAGCACTCTGGCATCTTACGGATCTATTTAGTGTGGGAGGATGTTGCGCCATGCGAAGTGTCATTCGTGATGAGGAGCCAGACGTGATTATTACCCATAACCTTAAGGGAGTGGGGGTATCTATTGGTCGGGAAATCCAAAAACAAGGGGTGCCTCACATTCATACCCTTCATGATGTGCAACTTTCCGTTCCAAGTGGTCTTTTATTGTATGGTCAAGAACGTTCGTGGTTGAACCGTTCCTTTTTAAGACGATGGTATGAGGCAGGCGTGAAGCGTGAAATGGGAACACCCAATCTCGTGCTTTCTCCTTCAAAGTTTCTTGCAGATTTTTATCATGAACGCGGTCTTTTTACCGATACGCGCACAGAGATTCTTCCAAACCCCTTGCCTCCTGACCAGGTCACATTGAGGGAAAAGCGACTCACAAACCGAACGCAGTTTTTGTACGTTGGTCAACTTGAAGAGCATAAAGGCATCCGTGAACTTCTTGAGGCGTTTGATCAGGTTGGGGAAGATGTGGAATTGCACATTGCTGGAGAAGGGTCCCTTGCCGAGATGGTGGCAGATCGCTCCGGACGCGATGCCCGAATTGCCTTCCATGGGTTTGTCTCACTCAATCATCTCATCAAACTTTTGAAGACCACAGATGCGGTTGTTGTTCCATCGACCTGTTACGAAAATTCCCCAACCGTGATCTATGAAAGTTTTCTGGTAGGGGTGCCAGTAATTGCGTCCAACATCGGAGGAATTTCAGAATTGATCAAAGACGGGGAGACGGGACTTCTCGTGACTCCGGGGAATACAAAGGACCTTGCTCGGGCGATGAAAGAGATCGATCAAGATCGAGACGTGTGGTGGAAAAAAGCAGAAATGATCCGAGCGCAAGCAGAACAGTATTCAATCAAAAAGTACGTTGATCAACTAGAGAAATTTATCAGTGAGATTGTTTAAAGAGGCGATAGCCTCTTTTTTTCTTCAACAAAGTCGGAAGTCGGACTTCCGACTTTGTTGAAGAAAATGCGTTTTTTGAACTGGATGAGGGTTGACAGGCAGTAGAAATCGGACTAGTCTAATTATCCGAGCACGGTGCTCGGAACCTGGCGGATCGAACGGTAATGGTGAAACCAAAGACCGTTCCATCGCGCCTCCCATCGCAAGATCGGAGTCCAACGTGAAAGCCATTCAGATCCCCGACCGCACGCGAGCCTCGCTCGCGCCCTACCTCCCCATCCCGTACGGGACGCTCAAGATCCTGGGGATGGTGCTCAGCATCCTCCTCGCTATCGCCTCGATCCCGGCGTTCTCGCTGTTGGGTCTGCCCGCGAAGCTGGGTGGGTTCGTTGCCATCCTGTTCCTGGTCATCTTCAGCTTGATCCTCAAGCTCGTCGAGCGCGACATCGATGGTACATGGGTGACCCACTGGGCCACGGCCTACTGGGACCGGAACTGGCGGGGCTACACGCTGTGGGTCTACAAGGAGGGAGAGGAGTACCGGTACCATATTCTGAGTGCCGGTACGGATCCGAGTCATCCCAACGCCAGGTTCGGAGGTCCCTCCAGAGTGATGGTCGCCATCCCTTTGCACTGGTGGACCGACGGCCCGACCTACTGGGTCAGGGATACGCTCGTTCCCCGGCCATACAACATTCGGTTCAAGCACCGCACGTTCAGTGGCGCATGGTGCGTCGTGGTCGGAGACTCCTTCGGCAACCGCCTGACCCTGCCGGTCGAGATGGCCCTCGAGCTCGCGCTCGTGCAGGTCCAGGACACGTCGGCGTTGCCCTACAAGGCGCGACACTTCGACCTGGCCAACAACTTCCTGGTCGTCTGCACGGACTGGAAGTGGCAGAAGGAGTCAGGAGAGAGATCCTACTGTCGATTCGTGGACTCCCTTCGCACGATCGAAGATGCGATCAACATGATCCGCGCCACCACTCGCTTTCAGCGCTCCAAGGAAGGGAAGGCGATCCGCGAGTTCCTCGAACTCCGGTACCTCATGAT
>PFEU01000004.1 GCA_002793515.1 Candidatus Uhrbacteria bacterium CG10_big_fil_rev_8_21_14_0_10_48_16 | reverse complement strand
CAAGATTTTTAATCACCAAAAGACCAAAGCGAATCTGCGTGTCACTCATGAACGTAAAATCCTTTCGACTCTCATTGATGTCTGGTGGGAGTACCTCAATCCCCATGCGCGCACATTCCTTTACCGCTTCAGCAATCTTTTCCAAGTCTCCTGACTCGGCGGTCATCAAAGCCGTCATGTACTCCGACGGATAGTTCGCTTTCATGTAGGCCGTGTGATAGGCCACCATACCGTAGGAAGCGGCGTGCGCTTTATTAAACCCGTACGCGGCAAACGGTTCAATAAGCTTCCACAATTCCTGAGCCTTGGACTTCGGAATCCCATGCTCGATAAATCCACTGATCAACTTGACTTTCTGCAAGGCCATTTCCTCTGGAATCTTTTTCCCCATGGCCTTTCGCAACTTATCCGCTTCAAGCCACGTATATCCCGCTAAGTGAATCGCCGCGAGCATGACGTCATCTTGATACACAAGAAGCCCATACGATTTCTGAAGAAAATTCTTCATTCTTGGATCTGTGTACTGTACGAGTGTTGGATCATATTTTCGGCGAATGTATTCGGGAATCACCTCGATCGGACCCGGACGATACAACGCCACCATCGCCATAATATCTTCTACACGAACGGGCTTGAGTTCCATGAGGTACTTTGTCATCCCGTCTCCATTCAGCTGAAAAACTCCCATGGTATGACCTGCGGCGAGCAGTTTAAACGTCTTTTCATCTTCCACCGGAATCTCATGAGGGACAATAGAAATCCCCTTCACGGCCTTTACCATCGCCACCGCATCTCCCAAAATCGACAGGTTTCGGATACCAAGAAAGTCCATTTTCACGAGACCCGCAGACTCAACGGCGTGCATCTCAAATTGTGTGATGATCTTCCCCTCGCGAGTATCAATCTGAAGAGGGGTGAAATCGGTAAGGTCCGTTGGAGAAATGACCGTTCCAGCCGCGTGAATCGAGACGTGACGAGCACACCCCTCAAGTTGTCTCGCAAGATCAATCACCCGTCGGACATTCGCGTCCGTATCGTATTTCTTTTTTAGGTCTGGCGTTTCATCAAGGGCCCGATCAAGGGTCATCGCAAACCCCTGAGACCCCATTGGAACCAACTTGGCGATTTCATCGATCATCGCATACGGAAACCCAAGCGCGCGCCCAACATCCCGAATACTTCCACGCGCAAGCATCGTTCCAAACGTACAAATCTGAGCCACCTTGTCATGTCCGTATTTCTGACGCACATAATCAAGCACCTCGTCTCGGCGGTTATCGGCAAAGTCCGCATCAATATCAGGAGCCGATGGACGTTCTGGATTCAAAAATCGCTCAAACGGCAATTGATACAACAATGGATCAATCGACGAAATCCCAATCGAATATCCAACCAATGATCCTGCGGCAGATCCACGCGTCGTCGTCACGATTCCATGATCACTTGCCCATGTCAGAAAATCAGAAACGATCAAAAAGTACGGACAAAATCCTTTCTGATCAATAATATCGAGCTCATAATTCAATCGATCCATCTCTTCTTGATTCAACACGCGTTCTCGTTTTTGTTGCAAGTAGAGAAACGCACGATCTGTAAGAACCTCTCGAAACGTTTTTCCCTCCTCAATTTCAAACTTTGGAAAATTCCACTTCCCCAACTCAATCTCCACCTGACAGCGATCCGCAATCTTTCGTGTGTTCTCAATCGCTTCTGGAACATCCTTAAACCGCTCTTCCATGTATTCTCCACTGACCATGGAGGCATCATGCTCATACGCATTTTTCCGCTCGAATTGCTCAAGCGTTCTTCCCCCCTTAATACAGTTCAAAATCTTCCAAGCTTCTGTATCCTGGGGCTTCAGATAAAACGTATTCTTTGTCGCCACAACAGGAACACCAAGCTCACGACCCAGCGCAATCAATTTTGAATTGTTTGCTTCCTGTTCCCCAATCTCTGGTCGATCCACCAGTTCAAGAAAAAAATTTCCTTCTCCAAAAATCTCAACGTACTCCTGAATGACCTTCTTTGCCTCTGCTTCATTATCAAGTTTCAGGAGTTCGTCGATCTCTCCCATATGCCCACCAGAAAGGGCGATCAACCCTTTGGCATGCTGTTTCAGAACCTCTTTATCAATACGCGGTTTATAATAAAATCCTTCGAGGAATCCAATAGAAGAAAGCTGAATCAGATTTCGATATCCCTCATGAGTTTCGGCGAGGCACACAAGACGATAAGGACGCGTATCAATGCGAGCCCGTTTCAAGTGACGTCCCTCACGTGCCACATAAAAATCCACTCCAATAATCGGCTTCACCCCTTCCTTTAGGGCTTTCTGATAAAACTCAATCGCTCCATACATGGTCCCATTGTCTGTGATCGCCACCGCATCTTGCTCAAGATCTTTCACGTGCTTCAAAATATCCTTCACTTTCGGAAGGGCTTCAAGCAACGAATAGTGTGAGTGGGTATGAAGGTGAACAAATTTGGACATACGCTATGCTCGAGCTTACCACCTTGGGCCATCTAATTCAAAACAGGACCGAAGCCCTGTTTCTGTTTCTCCTGTTCCTTGGAATCTTGTTATTTCTTTCGTGTTCGAGCTGTCTTTTTTGGAGTTTCTTGGCGCATCATTCTCTTCTCGACAAGATACTCAACGGCCCTGGTTGCGGTATGTAACACCGCTCCTAAAGCGGTCGACGTGGAGTCGAACTTTTTTCGAATGCCGTCCAGTGCCTCTTCCATCTTCGCAAGCGTTTCTTGCGCGAGACTCACCGTGTCATTAATGCGTTTCAGCACATTCGCCACCTGCCATAATAACCAGAACACGATGGCTGACAACCACAACGCACAAAACGCAAGAACGATGTACAAAATTTCTAATGGCGTAAACATATCCTCCATGGATAAATCTTATGTACGTATTGTAGCACCAAATTCTGTTTCAAGCACCTGACGAATTTTTTGAATCTCTGCATCAACTTCTTTTGATTCAAGTGTTCGATCTGCAGAACGAAAGATAAAGTGTACGGCAAGAGATTTTTTTCCTTCTTCCACGCCTTTTCCACGATACACATCAAACAACTCAATCTGCTTTAAGAAGGGAGAGTGACCTTGGACCTTCTCTTCAATAGCTCCATAGGCAACACGTTCATCAACCACAAAGGCAAGATCCCGTTCTGATGCTGGATGCACCATCACAGGTTCATATTGCACGAGAGGTTCAGGAAGATCCGCGAACGCATTCAGATTGAGTTCAAACACAGACACCCGATGATCAAGACCGAGGGCTTCTGCTTTTTGTGGATCCACCTCTGCGATCGTTCCAACGACAACGCCATCCACCAGAACACGCGCTTGTCGGACAGGATGTTGCCATGACTCAGGTTGCTCAGAGGGAGCAAGAACGTAGGCAAACCCAAGTTTCTTCATGATCTGATCAAGCATCTTCTTCGCCTCCCAAAATGGCTGGTCATTTCCTTTTCCAGAATACACACCTGTTATCAAGCGAGGTTGTAGAGGAAGAAGGTCAGACCCCTCACCCATCTCCTCACCGTTTTCTTCTTTACGAAATACTCGCTCAGACTGAAAAAGTCTTACAGAATCGAACAACCGTTGATTTTTGATAACCGTCTCAAGAAGGTTTGGAACGAGTGATCGAACAAGATATGGTCGATCTTCTGCAAGCGGATTTGCGAGCTTCAAGTGTGCATCCAATGACTCCCCTAACAGTTCCAGCGTCTGAGGACGCACGAACGCATACTGATAGGTCTCTGTTGCCCCTGCTCCCACAAGCACCTCTCGCGCCGAACGTTCGAGGACACGAACCCGATCCACATACGGAGGAGTGATCGTAAACGATGGAAGCGTTGAAACGATGTTGTCATATCCGTACAGACGAGCAATTTCCTCAATCACGTCCTCAACAATCTCAACATCTTTTGTGGCACGCCAACTTGGAATGGTCACGTCAAATACATCTTTTTTTATGCGAACCTTAAACCCCAATTGGGTTAAAATCTCCTCCATGATTTTTGCCGGAATTTGAGTTCCAAGTCGTTCATTCACCAACGAAACAGAAAAAGAAACGGTTACAGGTTTTGGAGGACGCGCATACACATCAACCACTTTAGACGCCACACGAGCCCCTGGACTCAACTCGCTCAGAAGTTCAACCGCGCGTCGTAAGGCAAGTTCGCACACCGTTGGATCGAGGGACTTTTCAAATCGAGCTGATGATTCCGAACGAAGGGCCAATTTCGTTGAAGTTTTGCGAACACTCACGGGTGAAAAATTTGCTGACTCAAAAACGATCCGTGTCGTCTTGTCACTCACTCCACTGCCTTCCCCTCCCATCACCCCCGCAATCGCCATGGGCTTTTCTCCATTGGCAATCACAAGCATGTCTGAATCAAGCTGATATGTTTTCTCATCGAGTGCCGTCATCTTTTCGTGTGGCTTTGCAAGACGCACCACAATCTGATCTCCAAGCACATCTGCATCAAAGGCATGCATGGGCTGACCCAATTCGAGCATCACGAAGTTCGAAACATCTACAACGTTATTGATCGATCGCACCCCACACGCCTCGAGTCGACGTTGAAGCCAACGAGGCGATGCCTCCACATGGATCCCTTCCATCGCCACGGCCATATACCGAGGGCACAGATCCGTATTCTCAACAGATACGTTAAGAGTCATCCCTTTCCCAGGAGCAATCGTCTTCGGTTTATACACATTCAACGAAGCCTTCGTGAGGGCCGAGATCTCTCGCGCCATTCCATAATGCCCCATCAAATCAGGACGATTGGTCAAAGATTTATGTTCAATATCAAAAATAACGTCATTCATTTCAAGCGCCTCTGCTAACACGATTCCTGCGGGGACATCGAGATGACTCAGATCAAGAATCTCACCATCTCCTTCTGTTTGAGGAAGTCCAATCTCAGAACTGGCACAAATCATTCCTTCACTCGGCTCCCCACGAAGTTTCGTGTGTTTGATCTCAACGAGTTCTCCTTCTCCATGCCATCGCACCCAAGAACCAGGAAGCGCAACCGCAACCTTCATTCCCACAGCAACATTCGTTCCTCCACACACAATCTGTGCCAGAGAAATCCCGACATTCACCTGACACACACGAAGACGATCTGCGTTTGGATGTTTTTCGACAGACTCAATCACGCCCACAACCATGTGGTGCATGTTCACCGCTTGATCATCGACACGTTCAACTTCCACGGTCGACAAAGAAATGCGGTTTGCTAATTCTTGATCCGTTAGACCCGCAGGGATTTTTACGAATTCTTGTAACCACTTTTTTGATATCAACATAACTCAAAACTGCTTGAGGAAACGTATGTCTCCGCTTTCTAAATGACGAATATCATCGATCCCATATTTGAGCATCACGAGCCGAGTCAGCCCAAATCCAAATGCGAATCCTGAATACACGTCTGGATCAATTCCTCCTTCACGCAACACATTTGGGTGAACCATCCCCGCTCCAAATACCTCGAGCCATCCGGACTTCTTACACAGACGACAACCTTCCCCCTTACAAAGGAAACAGGTCACCTCTCCGTTCACCCCAGGCTCCACAAATGGATAAAATTTTGGACGAAGACGTACACGAGTCTCTTTTCCATATAAATGTTGTGCCACCGTTTCAAGAACCCCTTTCATATCTGCCATCGAGATTCCTTTATCTACCACAAGCCCCTCTAACTGATGAAACGTATGTTCGTGACGCACGTCGGTTGCTTCGTTTCGAAAACAACGACCAGGAACCACCACGCGTAATGGCGTCCCCCACTTCCGCATAGAGCGCACCTGGACCGGTGAGGTATGCGTACGCATCACCACATTTTCCTGTCCTTCAATGTAAAACGTATCCTGCATATCACGTGCTGGATGCGTGGGAGGAATATTGAGCGCGGTAAAATTGTAAAAATCACTCTCAAGTTCTGGGCCATCTGCAATCACGAACCCCATAGACGAAAATAGGTCCTCAAGATCTTGCCGAACCTGTGTCACAGGATGAAGCGATCCTCGACCTGCTTCTCCTAATACAGGTTGTGTCACATCGATCCATTCTTTCTCCATAACTCCCTCACGTTCAGAGGTGCTCATTCGATTCTCGATCTCTGAAAAAGATTTCTCGATCGCTTCTTTCACTTCGTTCGCAAGTTTTCCTACGAGCTTTCGTTCTTCGTCTGCAAGACCTACCATCTGTTGCATGAGGTCTTTAAGTTTCCCTTTGCGTCCCAAAAAATCCGTCTTAAGCTTCTCAAGCGTTTCTCGATCGGTAATCTTTTCAACGAGTTCTGAAAATTCTTGTTGCAAGGCTTCTAGTTGCTTTTTCATATAGAGACCATTGACTTAATCGCTCCCCAAATCTGATCACCGAACGTCACAAAATCCTTGTAGGTCACAAGAACCACTACGAGCATCAATAACATGAACCCAAGGTTGTGCACAGCGACTTCGATCTTCTGGTCAACAGCACGCCCTCGGATCTTCTCGATGATGAGAAAGAGGATACGTCCACCATCAAGTGCGGGGAACGGAAGAACATTGATGATCGCGAGATTGATCGAGAGAACCGCCGCAAACTGCAGTAAATACACAATTCCCATCGCTGCCACCTGCCCAGTCATCACCGCGATTCCCACAGGACCAGAAAGATCCACAGCCACTTCTTGACTTACTACAAGGTCACGAATGAGTCCTCCAAACGCCTTCAAAATCTCAAACGTAAACTGATACGTTGTGTAGATTCCCTGCCCGATGGCCGAGAAAAACGGATACGCGACAAGACCTGTTGTGAGAAAACCCATTCCCACTCCTGTTTGATCAAGCGCTTCCAAATAGACAGACGTGACCGTGACAGTACGCTCACTTCCGTCCTCGGCTTGCACAACCATCTCGACTCCTGCTGTCCCGTGCTCGGCAAAGTACTCCCGAGCCTCTGTATCAAAGGCAAATGTTTGACCATCAAGTGACACGATCGTCTCCCCTGCAACAATTCCTGCTTCATCCGCAGGAGATCCTTCAACGACCTGTAGAATAGTAATCTCCTGTTCGCTCACACGCGCGTTTGCGGGAAGCTGATCATCCACCACACTTGGCAGACCGACCATGTATCCAATGGAAAACAGGACGCACGCAAGAAACACGTTCATGGTCACTCCTGCGATAAGCACCAAAAATCTCTGCCACGCTTTCTTTGCAGAAAAACTATCTGCATCCTGAGCCTGTTCCCCAGACTCTCCTTTAATTTTGACAAACCCCCCAAGTGGAATCCAGTTAATAGAGTAGGTCGTGTCCCCGCGCTTCACTCCCCAAAAACGAGGAGGAAAACCGAAACCAAATTCCTCTACTTTCATCCCCATAAGCCGTGCCATCACAAAATGACCCAGTTCATGAACAAAAACGAGAAGAGAAAGGATGACGAGGAAAAGCAATAGTGTAGTCATATATCGCGCCAATCATACCGGTTTTTGCTCATGAGATCAAAGGCGTGCACCTTTGCTTGCTTCGTCTCGCGTGGAAATCAAAACCCCCAGTACTCTCAGATACTGGGGGCGGGGTGCACTTGAGTGAAGACCAGACTTGTCGGGGGGGATTTACTGTTACTGAGAGATAGCCACTGATTTACACAGTATTCCACACACAAGATACCCTGTGCTTATCACTGATCATATTTTTGGTCAAGATATCCAGAACTATTATCCACCTGATTCTTAGGTGGTGTCATCTGTTGTATCTTCCCAATGACCAGTACTCGTTTCAGAGTTTTCCGCAGAGTTTTTCCCTTCAAGAATTATTTTCGCATATAAATCAGGTGCCAGCCTTTTCACCTCTTCTGCACGTCTTTTCACGAATTCAAGCTCTTCTTGCCAGTGATCTTTAGAAAGAATGAAATCCAAAAAATGGATATAGTCACTTGATAACACCTCGGCAGGTAATATCTCACGACTTTTGTTCTTATCAGCTAACTGGGAAATAGCAGTATCCGGTATTCCAAAGGCCCGACCCTCCTCTTCAGTGTCACGACTATCAAGTAATGCTTGCAAACTTGCTGTATCCTTTCCAATCTGAAAATAGGCGGTCTCGAGTGGTGGTTCTCCAAATGTCAGTTCGTAGGGTAAATGAAATTTTTCAAGAAGGCCTTTTACTGTTGAGATGGTTTTTTGATACTCACGATCCGCTTCTTTATAAACCGATTCTTTTACACCCGGGAACCGATATAAACTATAAAGTTGTATGTCACAGGCTGACTTCAAACCCTCCAAGACAAGAAGTAAAGAAACTCTATCTTGATTAGTAATCAACTCACAATCCTTCAATTCGGAAAGCAATACTTCTCTCCGACTCTTTTCCACCGATTTTTCTAGTGGTTTTGGTACATCTAGTTGTGGACTGAACCCACGAAGTCTATCAAAAAGGCCCAGATGAAAATTTATTGAATCACACGTACAAAATGACGTTTTCCTTTCTGAATGAGGACTCCCTCAGACGTCGGTTCGATCATCTGATCAAGATGCTCCACAACGATTTCGTTCACTTTTACCCCTCCTCCTTCGATCAAACGGCGCGCATCAGACTTTGAGCTTGCAAGCTTTGAATCCACAAGGATATCAACGATCGTCATAGAGCTCGCAATCGTGTGATCTGGTACCTCGTCTGGAATTTCCTTTTTCTGAAACAACTGATCAAATCGATCCGATGCGCCCTGCGCCTGTGTCTCATCAAAGTATTGCGTGACGATCGTACGAGCAAGTCGTGCTTTCAGGTCGCGAGGATTCGCTCCCCCATCAAGTTCTTTTTGAACAGCTTCGTAATCCTCTTCGGTTAAAACTTCAAAACCAGAAACAATCATTCCATCAGTCCAACTCATGATCTTTCCAAATATTTCGTCAGATGAGTCTGCAAGCGTAATCATGTTACCTTCGCTCTTTCCCATCTTCTTTCCGGTCGGATCGGCCAACAATTTATCCGCAATGACAAACTTCTCTTTCCCTTTCACCGCCTTCATGAGCGTGCGTCCGGCAAGCATGTTAAACGTCTGATCATTACCCCCCACTTCCCCATCGACATCCATCGCCACACAGTCATACCCCTGCATGAGCGGATAGAAAAATTCATGAAGGTAAATCGGTTTTCCATCCTTCATGCGATGATCAAACATGTCACGTTCGAGCATTTGTTGCACAGTAAAGTTCGAGGCGAGTTCCACGACATCTGCAAAACTCATCTTACCGAGCCACTCACTGTTGTACTTCACTTCAACAGGATTCTCGCCATCGAAATTCAAAATCTTTCCTGCTTGTTCTTTGTAACGTTCTGCATTTTTCAATACTTGCTCACGAGTCAATCGCACACGCGCCGCAGACTTGTCCGTTGGATCACCAATCATTCCCGTGAAATCTCCGATCAGCAAAATGATTTTATGACCCAGATCCTGAAACTGACGGAGCTTTCGCAACTGAATGGAATGCCCAATATGCAGATCTGGTCCGGTGGGATCGATCCCTAAATACAAAGACAGTTGCTTCCCCTCTTTGAGTCGTGCCTCCAAAAACTCACGTGAAGGATAGATGTGCTCCACACCACGTGAAAGGAGTTGCTCGATCTTTTGTGCGTCAGTTGATACAGCCATATGGTTCAATACTAAGCATGTTCTTTGATAAACGCAACGATTTCATCGCGACGAGCTTCCATCGTTTCCCTGTCGACCGCTTCGAGATTCAATCGTAACTTTGGTTCTGTGTTTGATCCGCGCACATTAAACCAGAAGTCTGGATACGTGATCGTGATGCCATCGAGCTCACTAAGCTCTCCATCAACAAACTTCTGTTTAAGAGCATCCATCATCCCTTGTTTGTCCTCGACCACAAAGTTCATCTCTCCAGAATGGGCATAGCGCTCGAGTGGCTCTACAATTTCAGAAAGAGGTTTTTGCTCACGAGTAACCTCTTGCAAAATCTGAACCGCAACCGTGACAGGACCTTCGTACACTCCTGTTGGAAACGCATAGAAAAAATGTCCCGACGATTCTCCTCCGAACACCGCGTTCACAGAACGCATCTGTTCTTTGATGAGAGAATGTCCCACGTGCGTTACAGACGGAACCCCTCCTGCTTCCTCAATCATATCCCGCGTAATCTTTCCTGGACGAATGTCATAACAAATCGTAGCTCCTGGATGATCTCGCAACACAATCTGTGCAAGCATTCCACGCAAAACGGCTGGGGTCACCAGACGTCCTTTATCATCGATGAAAAAGATACGGTCTCCATCCCCATCTGTGGTGATTCCTAAATCCGCCCCGAGCTCGACAACCTTCTTCCGAATATCTTCTGTATTCTCACTCTTAAACGGATCTGCCTCATGATTTGGGAACGAACCATCAAGCTCCCAGTACATTCGTGTCACATCAGCATCAATCATCTGAAATAACTCATCTAGATACTGCGCCCCCATTCCGTTTGCGCTATCCACGACAATCTTCATCTTTTTGATTGGGTGTTCCCCCGCATGCGCGAACTCGGCTTTTGCGGAAAGTGC
>PFEU01000013.1:2136-10822 GCA_002793515.1 Candidatus Uhrbacteria bacterium CG10_big_fil_rev_8_21_14_0_10_48_16 | reverse complement strand
AATCAAAACGCCGAGATAGCTCAGCTGGTAGAGCAACGGTTTTGTAAACCGTAGGTCACGGGTTCGAGTCCCGTTCTCGGCTCCACCGAGCTAAGCTCGGTTGAATGTGCAGAAGGCAAAGCTGAGCTTTGCCGAGATTCAACCGAAGCATCACCTTGACATTTTATCAAGAAATCAGTAGGATCCTGTTGAATTCAAATATCTTATGTCCCAAGACAATCTCATTGGTCTCGAGTGTACCGTGTGTAAACGGGTGAACAATCACTCTCACAAGAACAAGAAGAAGCTTAAAGAACGTCTTGAGCTCAATAAATTCTGCACCTCTTGTAAGAAGCACACTACGCACAAGGAAACCAAATAACCAAGACCGCCTGTGGGCGGTTTTTTGGTACAAAAAACGAACTCAGTGAGTTCGTAGGCGTGCGATCGGTCTAGCCGATCATCGAGAGGATGGTGGTCCAGTTGTGAGGAGCCTCTCCGTGCCCATCAGAGCGCCACACGTAGTGGACGTGACCGTTGCGGATGAGCACCAGGGCGTTGCGCATCTGACCTTCTCGAGTGATCCCCAGGAGGCGGTTGAGCGTGTGGCTGGGGACGAAGATCGTCCTACGTTGACGTTTGTCCGTCAGGCCGTGCAGACCGGCCAGGTGTCCGCATCCGTGCAGGGCACTGCTGAGGAGGTCTCGGGAACCCCCACCGATCAGAAGCGTTGCCAGACCAAGCTCACGTCCCACCGCGAGCTCCCGCTTCAACTCTTCCCAGTTGCTGGGGGATTGGTCGGCGAACGAGATGAGCAGGTAGTCTCCTGTGGTCGGGAAGAGCTCCCCGACGTGGACTTCTTCTCCTTTCTCGGCAGTGACTCGACCGGGAAGCTGTCGCCAGATCCTGACGGTGGCGTCCTCCGGGAAGGAGGTGAGGGGTGTGAGGGTGTATTCCGGGTGGGGATGTGAAGCGACTTCAGGGGAAGTATCTTCATCAGCGATAAGCATGCGTCTGTGCTCCAGTGGGGTTATTGTGTGATTCAGAGAATGACACGAGGCCGATCCTATCGACATTATGGCCATTTGTCAATCCTCTCTCATGGGGTGTGGTAAAATACGGTCGATATGAAGCATCATCCTGTCGTAATTGTTGGAGGGGGATTTGCGGGGGTTTTTACCGCAAAGGAACTCTTGAAACGAAATATTCCCGTCACGCTTATCAGCGAAACAAACCACTTTACCTTCACCCCATTACTGCATGAAGTAGCGACAGGCTCTCTGATTTCCCACGATGCTACGTTTGACTATGAGAGCTTTTTTCATTCAAAAAAGTTTCAATTTATCCGGGGGCGAATGACAGGATTGGATCGAGAAAAAAAAGAAATTGCTGTTGGAGAGGGAAAGATTCCTTATCGGTTTCTCGTGCTGGCGGTTGGGTCTACAACCAATTTTTACAACATGAAGGGTGGGGAACACGCGTTTGTTTTGAAGAGTATTGAGGATGCCGTGAAATTGAAGAAGGCTATTTTGGTGCATGCGCAAGATGCGAGTCGTCATGTTTCTGTTTCTGTGGTTGGAGGGGGGCCGACCGGGTTGGAGTTGGTTTTTGATATTGAGCGCATGCTTCGCGCCCTTAAACACAAGCAGGGAGGGTCTGATTATGATGTGCGTCTCATTCACTCCACGAACGTGTTTTGTCGAGGGGGTGGTGATCGGATTCAGAACTACATTGCCCAAGCCCTAAAGAACGCAAAGATCGATGTGGTCTGTAACACCTTTGCAGAAGGAGTGACTTCTGATGAGGTCCAAACAAGCGCGGGTCCATTTCACTCAGACGTGACCGTTTTGACCGCTGGAGTAAGACCCAATACAGATTTTTTGAAGAAGGATCTCGATCTGGATACGCATGGACACATTCCCGTGCATGCCTCCCTTCAGATCCTCGAAGATCCTTCTATCTTCGCTCTAGGGGATGTTATTGCGATTGATGAGGTTCCTGTTCCAAAGTTAGCTCAATTAGCTGTTCGTGAGGCTCCTGTTGTTGCTGAGAATATCAAAAGACTTCTTCACTCGAAGAAAACACCCCTAAAAAGATATCAACCAAAGCTCCTTGGAATGTTGTTCTCACTCGGGTATGGTGATGGCATAGGGACGATTGGCCCTCTTGTGGTCAGAGGTCCGTTAGCGTGGTATCTTTGGCGTACGGTTTATTTATTTAAAACGCCTGGCCTTGGAAATAAGCTCCGCGTCGCCTTTACGTGGACGATCGGCTTGTTTCAAGGCAGGAATTTAAGCGAAATATAAAAACTATGTTTAAACAACTATTTCCCGTGCTCCTTATTCCAATGCTTCTTGTGGGAGCTGGATGTACGGCCGTTCAAGAGGTTGAGGAAGAGCCACAAGAGGCTCCTGTTGTGGAGGAGGAGGTTTCAGAGGGGGTGGAGGAGGATGAAATCGAGAATGGATCGTATATCCTTGATACAGATTCTGAATCGGTTGCTTGGGAAGCTTCAAAGCGTGTCGGAGCGACGCATTATGGAATTATTCAAGCCCAGGCAGGGGCTCTTATCGTAGAAAATGGGGCGATTGTTGGAGGAAGCGTGGTTGTTGATATGACCACCCTTGTCGACCTCGATCTGAATGATCCTCAGATGAACGAAACGCTTGTCACTCATTTGAAGAGTGATGACTTTTTTGCTGTCGCAACATTCCCAACAGCGACGTATGCGATTTCAGAAGTGATTTCCGTTGAAGGAGTTGAAGGCGTTACCCATCGCGTGAAGGGAACGATGACCATTAAAGGCATCGATCAAGAAGTAGAGTTTCCCGCTTTGATCGAATGGAAAGAGGAAGGAATTCGCGTGACAGGAACAGTGACTCTTGATCGAACGCTTTGGGATGTCCGATTTGGATCTGATAAGTTCTTTGATAACCTCGGAGATGGGTTGATCGAAGATGAGTTTACCCTGACGTTGAGTATGATGTTTGATGCTGTTGAATAATCACAGATCAATTCATGTCTCTTCATGAGAAAAAACACCGACCATAGGGTCGGTGTTTTTTTATCTTAGGCTTGT
Organism: Candidatus Uhrbacteria bacterium CG10_big_fil_rev_8_21_14_0_10_48_16; assembly: GCA_002793515.1. Lineage (GTDB taxonomy): Bacteria > Patescibacteriota > Patescibacteriia > UBA9934 > GWF2-40-263 > UBA12478. The sequence goes on along the minus strand of PFEU01000013.1, from coordinate 7,764 downwards.
TTCATAAATTCGATCACAGCTTGATCGAGAATCACATCTTTTGTCCGGAAGGGTTTGAGGAGAACGAGCCCTTTGAAAGTGGTGCAACGGCTCAGAGCCACATAGAGCTGGCCGTGGGCGAATGCTCCCCATCCAATATCGACAAGCACGTGATCAAATGTCTTTCCTTGTCCTTTATGGATGGTGACCGCCCAGGCAAGCGTGATTGGATATTGGGTGTATGAACCGATAATAGACTCATCAATATCCCCAGTCTTGCTATGCTCATATTCGAACACTTCCCACTTATGTTGCTGAACACTTACGAGTGTTCCGTCTTCGAGTTCGACATCTAGAACGGGGAGTTTTGACAGGCCTTTTGTTTTGATACGCGTGATTTTCCCAAGGGTTCCATTGACCCAGCGACGCTCAGGGTCATTGAGCGTGAACATGATTTGCGCCCCTTCTTTTACACGAATACACGCCTCCGAAGGCATGCGACGATCCGGAAGTTCGCCCATGGAGTTGGCTTGGAGTGTCCATTCTTTTCCGTCGAGTTGTTTGAGTTCGTAGTCATTGCGTGCTTGTGCCATCTTGTTCGTCGTTGTGAGATGAATGTAGCCAGGCTCGTCCCGAGGATCAAAGTAGGGATCGTGCCGTTCGTTCCAGGCATCAACGTCAGAGGCATCAAGGGTATTGGTGCGCAGTTTGTCGAGAAGGGCAATGAACGATTTTTCTTTTTGTCGGTGGACTTTCTTGAGTTCCAAAATTTTTGGAGTGATCGTCTGCATGACATACGAGGAGAAAAAATAGGGAGAGGGGTATTCCGACTCAAACCGATAGCTTTCCTCTCGGGTGACGACCGGGGGAAGTTGATAGAGGTCGCCAATAAAAATCATCTGCACGCCTCCAAACGGTTCTTTTGGTCGATCTCGGTTCAGGCGCAGAGCTCGGTCGATACAATCGAGAAGATCGGCGCGCACCATAGAGATTTCATCGATGATGATCGTTTCGATGGCTCGAAAGAGGGGGAGAGAATTTGGGAATGCTTTTCGTACAAGATCTGGAGTAATGGCAGGGTGGAAACCAAAAAAAGAATGGATGGTTTGTCCTTTCACGTTCAACGCCGCCACCCCTGTGGGGGCGAGGACAACGTGTTTCTTCTTTGTATGTTTTCGAAAGTAGGTAAGGAGCGTCGATTTTCCTGTTCCGGCACGGCCTGTCAAAAAAAGATGGTCATCCGTTTCATTCATGGCGGTGTAAGCCTCTTTGAATTCTTTGTTGATGGTCAGTTTTGTCATCATAGGCCTAGAGGGATTTGATCATACGGGATCCAGCGAGGCGACCTGTGGCCCACGAGGCTTGAAGATTAAAACCGCCGGTATACCCATCGACATCCATAATCTCTCCGGCGAAATAGAGTCCAGGACAGATTTTTGATTCCATGCTCGACGGATCGATTTCTGAGAGGGGCATTCCTCCAGCGGTGACGAATTCATCTCCTGCCCCACGCTGAACGACCGTGAGCGGTATAGCTTTGAGCCATGCCAGGCAAGTCTCGCGGGTCTTTTTGTTTGTTTGGTCTGCGGGTTGCTGGAGCGGGAGGGATTGTTGTTGCGAGAGGATTTCGACAAGAGATTTTGGAATCAGGAGCGCAAGAACCGTTTTGAATTGTTTGTGTCCGTGTTGTTCGATAACGGTATTGCGTTGTGTGCGTAACTGTTCGAAGGTTTGATGTGGGAAGAGGTCAATCTTAATTTCGAGGGGGTGCGTTTTGTCGTAGTTTTCAAAAGCCACAAGAGAAGAGAGGGCAAAAACCGCTGGTCCGCTTACGCCTTTGTGCGTGAAGAGGAATGGTCCGGTGAAGGAGAATCCTTTCCCGCGTTTTGCGGTGATCGTCGCTGACTCAAAGGAGAGACCTGAGACGTCTGCCGTCCATTTTTCTCGAGTGAAAAAAGCATTGAGGCTTGGAGCCAGTGGTGTGAGTGTGTGCCCCAAAGAGACGGCGAAGGCATACCCATCTCCTGTGGATCCTGTGTGGCGATAGGCTTGGCCTCCGGTGGTTAATACGAGTTTATCGACCATGAGAGGTTCTTCGCGACCCTTCATGAAGAGAGAAAATTGACCATCCTTTTTATCAACGCGTTCCACATGCGTTTTCAACAGAACGTGGACGTTTTGCGTTTGGAACAAGGTGTCGAATACACGCACGATATCTCGCCCGTTGTCTGAAACAGGGAAGACCCGTTGGTCCGCTTGCGTCTTTAGAGGAACTCCGTGTGCTTCAAACCAGGCGTAGACCGCATCTGGGGGAAATCCGTACATGGCAGACGTGAGGAACTTTGATCCTCGGGGATAGTGTTTCAGAACGTTTCGAACATCTTGGATTCCGGTTGTGACGTTGCACCGTCCACCTCCAGAAATAATCACTTTTTTTCCAAGTCCGTCGTTGCGCTCAATTAAAAAAATTTCCCATTCAGGATGTGTCTCATGGAGCGTGGCAGTGCACATCAGACCCGCTGCCCCTCCGCCAATAATTCCAATACGCATACGCAGGCTGATTAAACGGTATAGTTGCCGTTTGCGAAAACGACATGATCATCGATGAAAATTTGTTCGAGATCGAGAAAGATGTCGATATGATACCGACCGGTTTTTCGAGACATGCCAGGTTTCTTGTAAATGCTATGTTTCGCGCCAAGAGACATATGGAGCCCAAGCATGCGTTCAAACGCCGTGAGGTCGTTCACCAGGCGACCTTTTCCCATGGCACGATTGAGCCCCATGCCGAACTCTCGAACAAAGACAGGGGAGTCTTCTTCAATCATGGTGAGGATTTCACGAAATTCTTCTGGAGCGTCTGGAGCACGCAAGATGCCTTCATGGATGATCGCGGTAAACGGTTCATATTCACGGACGATATGATCCTTCCCAGCAAAGGCGAAGATTCTGATTTCCCCGTTTACCTTTGTAAGATCTTGCGCTTCAGAAAACACTTCACCGATCGGATAGGTTCCGCCAACATTATTCATCTGGGAATAATCTCCGATGTTGAGTTTGGCTTCTTCAAAGGAGGTGTCATAGACCAGTGTTGTTCCTGGACAAGTGACCGTCACACGCTGGCACGTATCGATGCGCCGTTTCAGTTCGTGACCGAGGGGTCGAATATCTGTTGGGTCATATGCCAGGGACGAGATATAGGTTTCGAATTGTGATTCGTCCATGCGGTTTAAATGGATGTGTTCGATGGTTTTCAATCCGAGTTTGAAGAGTTCTATGCGAATGCGAAATTCGTTTAAGCGGAAACTGGTTGATTGTACGAGTACGACGAGATCTCCTGGGTCTAGAGATCGAAAGCGTTCCAATAATGCTTCGGAGGTTGTGTCGGCGATGTTCAAAAAGCTCTCCTCTGGAAGATTGGCGCGATAGCCGTCTGTGATGATTTTGGTCAGGGGAGCATCTGTATCATAAATCACCAACGCTTTTTGATCAGATGTATGCTGGATCGCGTGGGTGAGGATGTCCTTGATGTGTTTAGCGGGAGAGGATGGCATGGGAATAGCTAGCTTTTTGTTAGGCGTGAGAGCATTCTATCACACATGGTTGGCTCAGAATGCGTGATTCTAGGCAAGGGATCTTTCGTGAATGGCTCTAGGCGACAAGAGGCTCAATTTTTGCTAGGCTTGGTATATTCATTTTATGAAACGTTATGAAATCTGTCATTGTCTATACTTCTCCCCTCTGTACGTATTGTGTACGTGCGAAGCAACTTCTTCAGTCTTTAGATATTCCGTTTGAGGAAAAAGACCTCTCTGCGGATCCTGCGCTCGCAGAATCTCTCAGTACAAAGCATCATTGGCGAACGGTTCCGATGATTTTTATCGGGGAGGAATTTATCGGGGGGTATGACGATTTGTCCGCATTGAATCTTTCAGGAGAACTTCAAAAAAAGCTTAACGGGTAAATACATAAAACCGCATGGATATGCGGTTTTATGTATTTGTATGATGTTATTTTGCGGCTTCCGCATGGTCGTTTTCATCAACACCCTCTTCTCTTTTTTCTCTTTCTGATTCTGCATCCGTATAGAGCCTTATAGCCTCAGCGACAAGGAAGCTTTTATTCGTTTGTAGTTCTTGTGTTGGAAGTGTTTTGTATTTGGCAGGCGCCAAGGAAAGAGCTTCTTCAGCCATCTCTCTTGCCACGGCCTTTCGTTCTTCAGGAGTACCTTCCATTCCTGCGGTCATACCTAAATCCCACATATTCTCCGCAATGGCATCGACCATGATTTCTTCGTTAGACTTCTTGCCTTCTTTAGAAGATTCCACGCTTTTCTTTGGTTGAGTTGGAACAGTCTCATGCGATGGTCCTTCAGGACCTCGTCCAAAAAATCTGAACATATAGTAAGTATCATTGATGTATAAAGTACCTATACTATAACCGTTTTTGCAAAATAAACAACATACTGACAGAGGCTGGTGAGTTAGGTTTGATAAAGCTTGGAGCAATAAGTGAATGTTGAGATGTTCTCCCAGGAGTCGTTTACCGATGAGGACAACCAGGCCAGCAACAAGGACGTCGCTTTCCTTTTAGGAGATCTTCGCAAGCTCTTTGAATGTGTTGTTTTCTGGTTTCAGGCTTTTTTACAGAAGTAACCCAACAAATCCATTCGTTGCGAGCAAGCGGGGTAATATTTTCCCAAGTTGACTGTGCTTTTGGGGAAGAGATAAGCGCTTCTCTAAGGTCTCTTGGGATTTTGTGTACGGGAGGTTTAGAGATGTTCTTTTGCATACATGAAGTATATCAAAAATCCTTCACAAGAAGCGAAGGATTTATTATTCGGTATGAACAGGGTTTGTAACTGTATTATTCTGGAATATTGGTTGGATACACCATCAACCAGGATCCGTCCTTCTTTTGGATAACTGCTGGGTCTTTTACAAAGGTTGATTCAAGTTCTGGTAAATCCACTCGCAGAACAATCCCTTCTGATTCCCAAGAAGATCCGTCCATTGAGAAAAAAGCGGCGATGGTTCCAGAACCTCGATCATACGCATACGCACGGTACCCTTCGGAAAGCGGGACAATGTTAGAGATTAAGAACTTTTTATTGTCTTCAAGGAGAACAAAATTATCAGCAGTTTCGAACGTAAATCCACCATCATGTGAAACGACATGCTGAATCGTGGAAGTACTGTCCTGGTTTGTGTAGAGATGAACAGTGTCATCTATAACGATAATGCTAGGTACGATTCCTGGAGGATTCGAGGAGAACACCTCATCAACAAATGTGAATGTTAATCCGTCTGCGCTTGTAAAGAGAGCTGTTGATTTTGTTCCACCTTGAGGAATGTAATTCCCATACCCAAAAAACGTTTGTGATACCTTATCGTAAAATAGAGATAGATCTACGGGGTCACGATCTACGCCAACAAAGCTCAAATATTTAAAGATCCACGATGAACCTTCGTCTGTTGAGATAGCGACTGCCGTAGTGTTTTGTTTTTCGCCCAGAGTATAACCAGTAAAATAGAGATAAAGCCAATTATTTGGTCCGTATTCTAAATCAGGGACATTCAATTGGTCACCGATAACCACCCCTGTTTTCTCCCAAAGAAGACCATCCGTGGAAGTGGCGGTCATAAAACG
>PFEU01000013.1:0-2129 GCA_002793515.1 Candidatus Uhrbacteria bacterium CG10_big_fil_rev_8_21_14_0_10_48_16 | reverse complement strand
CAAGGACCTTCACTTCTTGGATCAGAAGAAGGCGAAGGTGCGGAACCAGACTCTGGATAGAAATCTGGTTGGAGGACGGAGGTATTTGTTTGAGCCATTTCTTCAGCTATGGAAGATGTGCATCCGGCTCCAATAAGAACAAGGGCAAAGAAGGTGAATAGTAATTTTTTCATAAGGTGAGGTTCTTGTCTGTCCCTAGAGATTAAGTCGCAAATTAACAAAGAACAGAAGTTTGATTGTCAAAATAGTAGCATGCTTTCATCCAACAAAAAATCTCCGTTTGTATAAACGAAGAATTTTTTGGCAGGGGACTCCGCTCCTGAACTCAATTTATCAGGGGGTTTTGGAAGATTTCGCACATTCGAATGCAGGGACTCCGGTCATACGAAATGAGACAAATGAGACACGAAAACGCCCTTCGTCCCAAAAGGAGTAAAGCGATACTTTCGACAATTTAAAAGGCTTTTTACACGCACAAATAGCGAACAAGACAACGAGACATAAGGCTGTCTCTTTTCAGCTATTGAGGAGATTATCCTCCCGTTCTGCGAAGCAAATTACCTTGTCCTTTATGGTCAGTTGGCTGCGTAGATGGCCTAACAATGATCGCTTTTCGGAAATGCTGCCATCCTGCAAAACATAGATGGCGTATGCACGGATATTCAAATCAATTTCATCCGCATTAAGGGTAGTAGGATGACCAAGAATGAACTTCTGAAATTTACCGAACCGCATCGCCTCATCCTCGAAGATGTGACGAATTCCAAGTTCATCGATATCGGCCTTATCAAAGATAGTAATAAGCTGCTCAACAAGATCGTCTTCACGAATATATTGGTTTTTGCAAAAACGATCGCGTCCCCGTGTACATCCATAGTAGATATAGCGTGCCAGGCTCCCATCTTTGAGTGTCTTAAATTTCTCCTCTGCACTAATACCGGAACCACATAAACCACAAGTAAATAGTCTCACGAAGGAAAACTCCTTTGTTTTCTTTTTGGTATAGCTGCGTTTTAAACGCTTCTGCACTTGTTCGAAAAGGTCTTTGGTAATGATCGGGGTATGCTTGCCGTCATACCATTTACCGCTACCTTTTGGATATTCAAATCGTCCGTAATAAAAAGGATTATTCAGCAATCGCTGAATGCCTGAATAACAAAATCGCTTTCCGCCACGTGTTTTGAAATGAAGGTCTTCATGAAGCCACTGATAGATCTTGCGAATCGTCCAGCGTTCATTCGCGACCTTTTCAAACATCTGTCTAATGGCGGGGGCGCGTTCTTCATCCAACAGAATCTCACAAGGCTTATCAGTTCTATACAGATTCAAATAGCCAAGCGGTGCAACGCCTGGCCATAAACCCATTTCAACACGCGCCCTCATTCCACGTTTTACATTCACTCCACGCTGATCGTTTTCTAGTTTTGCCTGACTTCCCAGAATCATGAGGAGGAACTTGTCATTTGGAGAATTAGTAAACGTCTGAGTGAAAGTACGGATCTCAACGACCTTACCTTTGTCCATGAGATCAACAACAGCTCCAAGATCTCCAGCATTTCGACTCAACCTATCCGGCGCCCAAGTGAGAATTGCGTTGAACTTACCGATATACAAGTCCTTTATCATCTCATTGAACACTTGGCGTGTCCCTCGCTGTTTTGCTGAATGACTTTCTCGTCGTATATCGACAACGTCCAGGCCATCACGCTCCGCAAGCTTCTGCATCTCCTTCACCTGCGACTCGATCGATAACGCTTGCCGCTCTTCTGACTCGCTGCTCTTACGGGCGTAGAGGCAAAACATAGGCTCTTCCGAGGGAATACCTTTCCTTGGATGCATACTTATTCTTCAAGTTGAGCAATCAACTCTTCGACACGTTGCACTCCATCTCGCAGAATATCCTTAGCACATGCCACACAAAAATGTTCCCAAGAGCGACCACTTTTAATTTTTAGGCGCTTATCTCCCTGAGAAATTCTATGAGCCTTGTTGTGCTGACAATTATGAGATTTAAGAGCAATGTCGATCTCTGCGCGAATGAGGATAGACTTTCTACGAGGCATAAAATACTTCCTTAATTGCAACATCTAAGAGACCTACAAATACATCGTCAATCTTCTCAAGTTCCA
>PFEU01000014.1:555-15139 GCA_002793515.1 Candidatus Uhrbacteria bacterium CG10_big_fil_rev_8_21_14_0_10_48_16 | reverse complement strand
TATGGGCTAAGTCGGGTGCCTTTTATTTCTTTTCTCATTCCAAGACTCTACCCCATAACCGACCAAACATCTGTGCCAGACCCCTCGCGTACGGGGCCTCGTGGATGTCGGAGATCGGCAGAGCGAGACGCTCCACACGAACCGCCAGCTTCTGCGCCTGTTCGTAGGTCAGCGGGTCCCTGCGGTTCTCCATCCACCACCGCTCCATCGAGGCGAGCTCGACATCGATGTCGTGGAAGGTCTTCCAGATGTTGGCGAGGACCTGCACGATCGCGAGGAGCGTCTTGGAGACGCGGATCTCTGCACCACTCGCGTTGGCGATCAGGTGGTTCAGGCGGATGACGAGACCGTGATTGGCCATCGCCGCCGCCATGGGGTTCCGACGCCCGAGCGTATCGTCGACCTGCAGGGCACGAACGGCGTCAGCCACGGCCACGACCTTGTGCTCGGCCATGCTGGCCTTCGCGCGGACGATGATCTCCTCGAGCGCCTGCTCACGCAGGGTGACGAGCTCGGGATCGGTGAGGTCGTCGCTGTCATGCACCAGACGGAGGCACCAGCGCGCAGAGCTCTCGTCCGCAACCAGATCGGGGATCTCGCGGGCGTAGTAGTCGACAGCGTACATCTCCCCGCGCAAGGCATGGAGGAGGGTGCGGTAGACCACACAGACCGGAAGTCCCTCGACCGTCCCGCGCGTCTGGACGATGACAGCCCCCGTCGCCACACTGGTGTGGAGGACACCCGGCGCCATCGTCACGACGTCGACATCGAAGTCCGCTTCGCCCACCATGAAGGTGAACAGGTGGCGGTGGGGTTCGGGAAGAGAGGTCTTTCCATCGACCGCGGGGGTTCCGGTAACCGGATTTGAAGGGGCAGAGCCCATGGACTTCTCCTGTGTACGTCATCAAACCTGGATGGCAGATGCGACCCGGCAGGTTATTGGAACCTGCAAGATTTGTCAACCAAAAAAACACGTAGATACTTGATCCACGTGTTTTTATATTCTTCGATGTTACTTCAAATATTTGTACTTATTTGCGATATGCTCGTCAAATGTTCTTGAGTAAATCACCTCACCATCCTCTGCTGTCAAGAAATACATATAATCCGTATCCACGGGATTCAAGACCGCAAGAATCGCATTCATTCCAGGGTTACTAATCGGTCCTGGTGGAAGTCCGAGATTTCGATAGGTATTATACGGTGAATCAATATGACTATCATCAAGCGAGATCGACGGCGTGTCCTTTCCGGTCACATAGTTCACCGTAGAATCAGCCTGCAATGCCATACCGATTTGCATACGGGTGTAAAAAATTCCCGCAACAATCTTCATATCTTCTGCTCCCCGCACTTCTCTCTCGACAATGGAAGCCAACGTCATCATTTCATGAAAGGTCAGCCCTCCCTCAAAAATCAAGTTTCGGGGAATTACTATATCGTTCTCGGCAAGACGACGTTTTAGAGTCAAAACCATCGTCTCAGCAATCGTCGTTGCGCTCGCATCTGTCCGAAATCGATAGGTGTCTGGAAACAGATACCCCTCTAACCCTTGTCCGTTTGGAATTCCCGAGAGCATTTCAGACTCTGAAACGATCCCCTTTCCATCGGGTCCTGTGACCTCTTCCCACTCTTCTTGAGTGACTTCTGGCATCATTTCCAAAACCACTTCACCCACTTGATCGAGTGTATATCCTTCTGGAATGGTGATCTGCACTTCTTGCGCCTGTCCAGTTGAGAGAGCCAACGCTGTTGAACGTAAACTCATCCCTTGCTTGAGCTCAAACGTCCCAGCCTGCAACACGACATCAGATAGACGAATATAGACTTTGAAGAAAAAGGCGCTGGTGATAATTCCTTGTTCTTCAAGCTGTTGAGCAATCTCCCCAACAGAAGATCCTTCCTCAATCGTGATGGACACGGATCCTGCATCCTCGTCAGAAGAAATCAAATACGCATCAAAAACATAAGAACCTGATAGAACCACCCCAACAAGAACGGCAATCCCTAAAACGAGACCAAAAAATTTCATCATAGATTACTTCCCGTGACAGTCACGATATTTAAAACCTGACTCACAAAAACAGTCTCTTTCCTCTCGATCCTCAGCCGTCAACCACGAACTTGATTGCATCTTCCCTCCTTGACCGACATTAAACATAGTTTCAATCCCAAGTTCACGACACACAATCGCTTCTGGAATATTATCCGCAAACCGATCTCCTCCATTGGCAAAAATATGGGGTTGAATCATCCGCAATTCACGACACACACTCCGATCTTCGTCATCTGGCTCGTGCGCGGTAAACACCACACGCGTCACCCCTTTAATCGCCTCGACAATTTCTCGACGTTGATCCTGTGGCATGAATACATGTCCCTTCTTTTTTCGAAGCCAATGATCATTATTAATGATGACCACAAGCTCATCCCCGAGCGCAGCCGCTTCTTGAATCATGCGAACATGTCCGACATGAATCGGATCAAACCCTCCGGAAACGGTAACGATTTTCTTTGACATATCAATTTCCTAAGAGAACCATAATAATAGCTGTCGCGTAAGATGTCACCCCTATTCCTACCAATGCCCCAAATAGCACATCCGTAAAAAAGTGGACTCCCGTCGCCACTCGACCAAGAGCAACCACGATACCAGCGACAAATAGGTACGGCAAAAGCGATGGAACAAACAGATAGCTGAGTGCCGTCATCGAAAAAGCAAACGTCGCATGAGCACTTGGAAACGATGCGGTATGCACAAACGGATCAATCAGAGGCTTCTGTTTTGTCTCAAGATAGGGACGCTCGCGATTCACGAATTTAGAAATAAGCGCAGTGACGCCCCATGCAGGAAGCAGAAGTGCAAGCGTAAATACCATATCGTCGCCCGGAACAAACCCTTTTTCTACATCCCAAGACGTGACCGCTATGAGAATCCCAATCATCAACCAAATAAGATGGGTCGATGCAGCAACAGCGATATGTCGAGAAAGCCAGTGCTTTTTTGTCGCATTGAAAAACGCGTGTGAAAGTTTGTGATCAATGTTCATAGGACACAGCTTGTTCTCTTAACTGCTCGAGGACCAACTCACGCTTTTTCATATCCTCCAGAATTTCTTCTGCATTCTTTGGGCGCGCAAGATTTTTTTGTGTAAACGCACAGTGCTCACGCACGGGACATGCCCAACAACGGGGGTTCTTGATGCAGATGTAGCGTCCATGTTTTACAAATACCTGATTCACCGTTTTCTTCATGTTGTCTGGCATGATCTTCAACAGTGCCTCCTCTGTTTTTTCTGGTGTCTTTGTCTTTACCCATCCTAACCGATTCGTTACGCGATGAACATGTGTATCCACCGCAATGGCAGGTGTATCAAATGACGCTACGAGTACCACACTCGCTGTTTTCCGCCCAACTCCCGCCAAACTCACCAGAGCGTTCATGGTATCAGGAATCGTTCCATCGAACTTCTCGACCACATCGATCGCCATGGATTTGAGATTCTTTGCCTTCTGTCGAAACATCCCGATCGTATTGATCCTCTTTTCAATCTGACCCGTCGTTGCTTTTGCAAGCGCTTGGGGAGTTGGAAACGCTTTGAAAAATCCAGGCATCAACTTAAGAACTTGTTCGTCCCGTGTCCGTGCACTCAACATCACCCCCACCAAATTCTGATACGGATTCCCAATCTCCATCGCCCCAGGATTCGGCCAACGTTTTTTGAGCGTTTTGAGGACGGTCGTTATCGTATGAGAATGCATAAATCGCCGATGTTGATTACTTACACAAGCGGTTGTCCTGTCATCTCTTCTGGTTGTTCGATTCCCATAACCGCCAAAATCGTTGGGGCTACATCAGCCAACATGCCGATGGGGGACATGAGAGAGAGATCTCCTTCTGGGACTTCACCTGCAATAGAAGGTTGTCCTTCATATTCTTTTCCAATAATGAGAAACGGAACGGGGTTTGTTGCGTGCTCTTTATACTTCTCCCCTGTTCGAAGATTCTTCATTTCCTCGGCATTCCCATGATCGGCCGTAATAAAGACATGACCCTCACGTGCAAGCGTTTCCTCGACGATTTTTCCTATACACTCATCCACGACCGCAATGCCTTTCATCGCTGCTTCTTGATTTCCCGTGTGTCCCACCATATCCGGATTCGCGAAATTCATCACCATAAAATCAAACGTATCTTCACGCATCTCTTTCAACACACGATCTGTAATCTTTCGTGCGCTCATCTCTGGCTCCTCATCATAAGAAGCTACCTTTGGACTTGGAATAATAACCCGCTCTTCTCCTGGAAACGGATCCTCTTTCGTTCCATTCAAAAAGAAGGTGACGTGCGCATACTTTTCTGTTTCAGCAATATGGAGTTGTTTGAGATTGTGCTCAGAAAGTACTTGAGCAAGTGTCTGTTCAATACGTTCTGCAGGAAACGCAATCTCCACCGGCAACCCTTTTTCATATTCTGCCATGGTTACGGGAAAAAGATTTTGTACTTGTTTACGTGGAAACGCATCGAACGTCGGCAAAACAAAGGCCTTCGCAAGTTCTCGCATGCGATCAGGACGGAAGTTAAAGAAAATAACGGCATCGTTATCCTGAATCAGTCCAACAGGCTGACCTCCTTCCATGAGAACGGTCGGAACAAACTCCTCATCATACACCTCCTTTTGATACGAAGCTTTGATAGCTTCAATGGGATCTTCCGCTTGTTCTCCCACTCCCAGCACCATCGCATCATACGCTTTTGCCACACGATCCCATCGCGTATCTCGATCCATGGCGTAGTAGCGACCAGACAACGATGCAATTTTTCCAATGTGTAATTCGGACATTTTTGCTTGCAAGGTTGTCACAAAATCAATCCCGGCATTGTAGACCGTATCACGTCCATCCAGAATCGCTTGAACGAACACTTCTTTCACCCCCGCCTCTTTTGCTGCTTGCAACAGGGCATGACAGTGAAGATCCATCGAGTGCACACGCCCTTGAGAGACCATCCCCACAAGATGTAATCGACTCCCATGCTTCTTCACGTGCTCGAACGCATGAACAAACCCATCGATTCCCGCAAACTCCCCCGCTTCCATCGCACGATTAATGCGAGGGAACATCTGGTAGTACACGCGCCCCGCTCCGATGGCCAGGTGACCCACCTCAGAATTTCCCATCTCTCCCCAACTCAAACCCACCTCCTCCCCTGAGGCACGAAGCGTCATGGTTGGATACGTTCGGACAAGTCGATCGTAGTTTGGAGTATGAGCCCGAACGATGGCGTTCCCTTCTCCATCAGGCGCCACACCAAACCCATCAATAATAATGAGGACATTCGGTTTTTTTATAGAGTCTGCCATATCTAGCCAAGTTCTTCTTCAATTTCCATTAACCGATTGTACTTCGCCAAACGCTCAGAACGAGAAAGAGACCCTGTCTTGATAAAGTCTGCGTTCACCGCAACCGCCAAATCGGCAATCGTCGTATCTTCTGTTTCGCCTGAACGATGCGACACACTAATCTTCCACCCGTACTGCTTCGCAAGCATAATCGCGTCGATCGCCTCAGACAGGGTTCCAATCTGATTCACCTTGATTAAAATTGCGTTCCCCGCTTTTTGATCAATCGCTCTTGCGAGTCGATTCTCATTTGTCACAAGAAAATCATCTCCAACAAGCGTGACTTTTTTTCCAAGTCGTTTTGTCAGCTCCATCCACCCATCCCAGTCATCTTGATCAAGACCATCTTCGAGACTGATGATGGGATACTTCTTTAGCCACGCCTCCCACAAGTCGATCATCTGTGTACTCGTCAGGGTTTTTCCTTCTGCACGTAAGCGATATGTTTTAGTCTTTTTTTGATACAGCTCAGAAACCGCTGGGTCCATTGCCAAGAAGACATCCTTCCCAGGAAGATATCCTGCCTTTTTAATCGCTTCTACAATCAATGTAAACGCATCTTCATTACTCTTCAGAGCCACGGCATATCCACCCTCATCTCCTTTGAGTGTTGAGTACCCCTTCTTCTTTAAGAGCATTCCGAGTTCAACAAAAATTTCTGCCCCAGCACGAACACGCTCTCGAAACTTCGCCTGTTTCGGAACAATCATGAACTCTTGAAAATCAAGAATCCATCCAGCATGAGCCCCTCCATTGAGAACGTTCATGGTTGGAATGGGAAGCGTATAGGTTGAAAATGGAAGATCAAATGCCTTCCGGAGATAGGCATAGAGAGGCATTTTTTTTGAACGCGCCCCTGCGTGCGCACATGCCAACGACACACCTAAAATTGCATTCGCTCCCAAGCGAGACTTATTCACGGTCCCATCAAGATCCATCATGATTTCGTCAATCTCACGTTGGCGAGTCACCTCCACGCCAATCAACGCCGGCGCAATGGTTGTGTGAATATGTTTGATAGCCTTCCGTACGCCCTTTCCGTGATAGCGTTTTGGATCTCCATCTCGAAGCTCCAGCGCCTCGTGAATGCCTGTCGAAGCCCCACTAGGAACAGAAGCGCTCCCAGAAATCCCTCCCTTTAATAACACGGTAACGTTTATGGTTGGATTCCCACGTGAATCCAGAATTTCATGGGCATGGATAGATTCAATTTTCATAGACTACATATTAAGCGCTTCAATTCCTGGCAAAGACTCCCCTGAGAGGAATTGTAAGAGCGCTCCACCTCCTGTTGAAAGAAGGGTGAACTTATCGGCAAGGTTAAGTGATTCAATGACGGGAAGCGTATCTCCTCCCCCAACAATGGTTGTCGCCTTTCCTGTTTGATTCGCAATCACTTTTGCGACGTCGCGCGTCCCCGCACAAAATACGGGAATCTCACAATAGCCAAGTGGTCCATTCCACACAATCGTCTTTGCCTGTTCAAGAATTTCCTGAAACTGTTTACGTGTGCGTGAACCGATGTCGACAATCCGATCTGTTTTTTCGATATCCTTCACAAGCACTTCCCGTCGATGAGCATCTTTTCGCAAGGAACTCGCAACAATGACATCCGTTGGCAGAACAATCTTATCCGAATACATCCTTAAGAGTTCTCGAGCTGACTCCACCGCTTCTTCTTCATACACAGAACGACCAATGGTGACACCCTGAGCCACCAAAAAAACGTTTGCAAGAGCCCCTCCAATAAGAAGCGTGTCCATCTCGGGAATAAATCGTTTGATGATAGGAAGTTTCGTCGTCATCTTCAATCCTCCTAAGAGCAACACAAACGGTTTTTTTGTCTGCTTCTCAAGCCGACTCAAAACGGAGACCTCCTGCGCCAACAACGGTCCCGCATAGGAAGGGAGTTTTGTGGCAATCGCATCAAGCGATGCGTGTGCACGGTGCGATACCGCAAACGCGTCATTCACATAAAAATCACCTAATCGCGCGAGTGCTTCTGCAAACACAGAATCGTTTTGTGTCTCACGGAGATCAAAGCGCAGATTTTCCAGCAAGAGAACATCTCCATTCTCCATGTGCTCAATCGTCTTTTCAACATCTTTTCCGATCACGGATCGAGCAAGCTGAATGCGAGTTCCCAACAAGCTCGAAAGTCGCTTGGCAACAGGCTTCAATGAATAGGCTGAAATGCGCCGTCCATTTGGACGGCCTAAATGGGTCATCACGATGACTTTTGCGCCACGCTGTGCAAGCCAATTAATATCGACGGCACTGCGCGCAATGCGCCCATGCGGACCATCTTGCACGCGACCTTTCACGACAGGAACGTTTCCATCAATACGAATCAGCACGCGCTTTCCCTTCAGATTCATCGTGCTTCCAAGTTTGCGTAATTTCATAGATCAACATCCAACAATACCTCACGGACTAACCAAAAAAGATTCGTGCCCACTTCGCCCTCCGATCAAGTCTGCGTTCAATAATTGCATCCAATCCCCAGACATGACCAAAACCCCCGAACAGAAAAAGAAGCAACACGGATG
Organism: Candidatus Uhrbacteria bacterium CG10_big_fil_rev_8_21_14_0_10_48_16; assembly: GCA_002793515.1. GTDB lineage: Bacteria > Patescibacteriota > Patescibacteriia > UBA9934 > GWF2-40-263 > UBA12478. The sequence goes on along the minus strand of PFEU01000014.1, from coordinate 7,188 downwards.
CATATACAAGATGCTCGTCCACAAGACCGTGGGCGGTATTCCCCACAAAATCTGAAACGTAATAGAGAAGCATGACCAGAATTCCAAAAAAAGAAGCAGAACGCACGAGAATACCGAGGATCAATGCGATTCCAATGAAGAGAAGACCCCACATGTTGAACACATCAATAAATCCGTTTCCTGCCAACGACTGGAACCACGAAGCAAATGGACCTGTCGCATTTGCTAAATATCCAGAAGCACTCCATCCCTCTATCGTGATCTTCGACCACCCTGCATAGAAAAAGACGAAGCCCATAACAAGACGCAGGAGGAGCGCTCCCCATCCCATGAGTTCTCGATAAGACCCTTCAATAAACGCATCAAATGGTGTTGATTTTCTCATAGACTCAATTAAAGCTTCCCAACATGAAACGCCATGTCAACAAGACGTTGGGTATATCCCCATTCATTATCATACCAAGCAAGAATCTTAACGAGATCCCCATCCACCACACGGGTCATACCAAGATCGACAACCGCCCCAAAAGGAGAACCGATAAAATCTGTGGAAACGAGTGGCTCGTCTGTCACCCCGACAATGCCTTTCCATCGCTTCTCTTTTAAAGCCTTTTTAAATAGCGTAGTAATTTCCTCCACACTCGTATTCCGTTTCATGACGAACGTGAAATCTGTCAGAGAAACATTCAGAGAAGGAACTCTCACAGAAATTCCATCGAACTTATCTTTCAAAGATGGAATAACCTGTTGGGTTGCTTTCGCCGCCCCGGTACTCGTTGGAATCATGTTCACCAAGGCAGAGCGCCCAATACGCAGATCCGTTTTTTTGCTTGGAAGACCATCTACAATATTCTCACTTGCCGTCACGGAGTGAATGGTTGTGAGCATGGCTTTCTTCACACCGATAGCATCCTCGAGAATTTGTGCCACGGGTGCTGCGGAGTTCGTCGTACACGACGCATTATTCACCACGTCTTGTGACTTCTTACAAAGCTTGTGATTCACTCCCATCAGAAATGTTGGAGCGTCATCTGAAGGGGCGGAGATAACCACCTTCTTTGCCCCAGCCTCAATATGTTTTCGTGCATCCGCTTCTTTTCGAAAGAATCCTGTCGACTCAATCACCACATCCACCTTATGTTCTTTCCAAGGCAGTACCGCTGGGTCCTTCTGTGCATACACAGGAATTTTCACCCCATCAATCTGAATAAAATCCTTTCCCGCTTTCACGTGATGATCCCACGTTCGAAAGACAGAATCATACGTTAACAAGTAGGCAAGCGTATGAGGATCAGAAAGATCGTTAATAGCAACCACCTGAACTCCTTTGCGCTCATAGAGAGCTCGGAGGGATGATCGACCGATTCGACCAAACCCATTAATCGCAATTCGCAACATAAAAAAGAATAGTTTATTTCTCCTATTTTATCATTATTCCTTCGAAACAAAAAACAGGGCCGAAACCCTGTTTTTTTCTTTAGATGTTGAAGCGAGCAAAACGACGGATTGTGATATTTTCTCCAATACTTGCGATCTTTGATTTTACGAACTCATCAATGGTCATGTCTTCATCCTTGATAAACGCTTGCTCAAGGAGAACGATTTCTGAATACCACTTACTGAGCTTCCCTTCAACGATCTTTTCAATCACCTCTGCAGGCTTAGCCTGATTTTCCATCTCCTTGGTAAAGATCTCTTTCTCTTTCTCGACAAGTTCGAGAGGAACCTCTTCGCGCGTAAGATACAGAGGCTCTAACGCACTTACGTGCATCGCTACGTCATTACAGAAGGCAATGAACGCTTCGTTGCGTGCGACAAAGTCTGTCTCACACAAAATCTCCACCATGGCACCCAACTTTCCATTTGAATGAATGTACGCATGCACACGACCCTCATTTGTTTCGCGTGATGATTTCTTCGCGGCTTTAGCCATCCCTTTTTCTCGAAGAAATTGGGCAGCCTTTTCTAAATCTCCTGTCGACTCTTCCAAAGCTTTCTTGGCATCCATCATGCCAGCTCCTGTCATGGATCGAAGCTCTGCAACAAGTTTTGCGTCAATACTCATACGTCAAAGAACGGTTAGATGTTAGGAAGTTGTTTCTACTTTTTTGATTGTTTTAACGCGGGCATCTGCAGCGACCTTTGCTGCAGAGGCTTTTCCATCCTTGATTGCGTCACACGCAAGCTTACAAATAAGCTCAATTGATTTTACGGCGTCATCATTCCCAGGAATAATTTTTGCCACGCCATCCGGATTCACGTTTGTGTCACACAAGGCAATCACAGGAATCCCTGTGACGTTTGCTTCTTTCAACGCCGTCTTCTCTGTTTTCAAGTCGATAATGAAAATGGCGTCAGGTGTCCGTGTAATATTCTCGATTCCTCCAAATTTTTCTTCCATCTCCTCAATCTCACGTGAGATCATGAGACGTTCTTTCTTTGTATACTTCTTCAACTCTCCCTTATCACGCTGATCCTTTAACATCTTCATGCGTTTCAAGGTCTGCTTGATCTGAACGAAGTTGGTCAATGTTCCTCCAAGCCATCGGTTAATCACGAATGGCATTCCGCAAGCTTCTGCATACTTTTGAACAGGGCCTTTCGCTTGAAGTTTCGTTCCAACAAACAAAATGACTCCTCCACGAGACGCAATTCCTTTAAGCGTCTCTAGGGCGTCCGCAAGATGAACCTGAGTTTTCTCCAAATCAATAATGTGCACTCCCTGACGTGAGCCGAAAATGAAAGATTTCATTTTAGGATGCCAGCGAGAAGTTGAGTGACCGAAGTGCATGCCAGATTTCAGCATGTCAACGAGTGAAGGCAAGTTTGCCATAGATTGGTTTCCTTTTTACGTCGATGGCGATTCTCAGGCCCCAAGAAATTGGGGAGGATCTGAAGCATCGTTATTCCATCTGATGACTAAATTACGGGCGGAACTTTACAAAAAATCAGGAAAAAGGTCAAGGGAACCCAAAACTTTTACAGGATGCATTTTGGACAAAAGAGCATAAAGATTCCCATTCCCCGGGAATGGGGGTGGCTTAATTGACAAAAAGAGGCTGAATTGCTATTCTCCAGCCGTCAAAACTAACCATGTACGTATACAAGCGTGCACCTCTATGAAAAAAGATATTCATCCAAATTACACCGCTCAGGCAACCATTACCTGTGCCTGTGGAGTGACCTACGAAATCGGCTCAACCCGTGAAAATCTCCAAACAGAACTCTGTGCCGCATGTCACCCATTCTATACAGGGAAGCAGAAAATCATTGATACGGCTCGCCGTGTGGAGAAATTCCAGAAACGTGCATCCCTCAAGACCAGTGATAAGACAGGAAAGAAAGCAAAAGCAGAAAAGCGACATGATCAGAAAGTCGCAAAACGAGAAGAAAAAGAAAAGGCTGAAGCTTAGCTGTGATGAAAAACGCGTTCTTCGAGTATGGAAGAACGCTTTTTTATTAGATACACTACAAACACTATGAACCTCATCCAACAACTCATTGCTCGCAAAGAGCATATGAAAGATCTTGAAACTCAGATGGCGAGTCCTGAGGTTGTTTCAGATCCTCAAAAAATTCGAGAAGTGAATGAAGCCTATGCGCATGAAAAGGAAGTTGTGGAAATTGGAGAGCGCTATGAAAAGGCTATCCACCATCTCGAACAAGCCAAGGAAACCATCGCGACCACAAAAGACTATGATCTCATTACGCTCGCGGAACAAGAGATCGAAGAGATCGAAGCGCAACTCCCCGGTCTTGAACACGAACTCACCGTCTCCCTTATTCCTCCTGACCCCATGGATAAGAAAAGTGTGATCGTGGAAATTCGTGCGGGAGCCGGAGGAGATGAGTCTTCCCTCTTTGCCGGAGAACTTTTGCGCTCCTACACCATGTACGCAGAAGCACATAACTGGAAATCTGAAATTGTCTCCGCGAATCGAAGCGACGTCGGAGGATTTAAGGAAGTTATCATGGAAATAAAAGGAATGAATGCCTACAGTCGTCTCAAATACGAAAGTGGCGTCCATCGAGTCCAGCGCGTTCCTGAAACAGAAAAGCAAGGACGTGTTCACACCTCCACCGTTACCGTTGCGATCATGCCAGAAACAGAAGAAGTGGACATTAAAATTGACATGCAAGATTTGAAAATCGAAGCCACAACGTCAACAGGGGCAGGAGGTCAATCAGTTAACACCACCTACTCTGCTGTGCGTATCACCCACATTCCTACGGGAGTCATGGTGTATTGCCAAGAAGAACGTTCACAAAAACAAAATAAGGAGCGTGCTCTTTCTATTATTCGCTCCCGCGTCTATGCCATGGAGCAAGAACGACTCCGAAAAGAGCGAGAAGAACATCGTCGAGGCCAAATTGGAACCGGTGATCGATCAGAAAAAATTCGCACGTACAATTTTCCACAAGATCGCGTCACGGACCATCGGATCAACGAAAACTTCCATAACATCCCTGGAATCATGAATGGAGACTTCGATGAAATTGTTGATGCACTCAAACGTGCTGAAATTGAAGAACGTTTGAGCGAACTCCTCTAATCCTATGCAAGCGGTGATACTCGCAGCCGGAAAAGGACTCCGCCTCCGTCCTCTCACGGACACCCTCCCAAAGCCTCTGATTCAGGTTGGTCAAAAACCCCTCATCACGCACACGCTCGAAGCGCTTCCTGAAAGTGTCGATGAGATTTTTATCGTGGTGAATTATCTTCGGGAGCAGATCATCGAAACCTTAGGTGCCTCCTGGAATTCGATTCCGATCCGGTACATTGTTCAGGATCCTCTGAACGGAACGGCAGGCGCCCTCCATCTTGTAAAAGAACATCTCCATGACCGCTTCCTTGTCATGAACGCAGACGATCTCTACAAAAAGCAAGATCTCGAACGTCTCATCATGCCAAAACGATCCATGCTCGTATTCGAGTCACGTCGAAATCTCAAATCCTCGGCCCTGAGCGATCGCGACCAATTCATAGGACTCGGTCCTGGAAATATCGCGGTGTGTGGGGCCTATGTGCTGGGAACAGAGTTCTTTGAGGCAGACCCTGTTGAAATTTTCGTCGGTGCGCATCAAGAATTTGGACTCCCCCAAACAGTCGCACGCATGACACAAACCATCCCGATTCACATGGTCCGTGCATCCGCCTGGCATCAAGTTGGAACCCCTGAACAGCTCGAACAAGCTCAAGCGCTCGTATGACCATCATGGAAGCTCTCCAATGGGCGAACAATAAACTTCGAAAAATCGGTATCGACTCCCCCATGCTCGATGCGGAGATTCTGCTTGCCTTCACCCTGGATACCTCTAAAGCCTGGCTCTTCTCCCACTTTGCCGACACGCTCAAAACACACCAACAGGAAAAATTCTACGCGCTCATTGCTCGGAGAGAAAACCGAGAACCTGTTGCCTATCTTGTTGGGAAAAAAGCTTTTTATGGTCGAGATTTTGAGGTAAACAAAAGTGTTCTCATCCCCCGCCCTGAAACAGAAACCTTAATTGAACTTGCCATCACGCTTCTCCAACACAAAGATGCTGAGAGAACACTTATCGCTGATATTGGAACAGGTTCTGGGGCGATCGCTGTGACACTCGCCAACGAAACAACCCTACCGGTTATTGCCGTCGACATCGATGAGACAGCCTTGGAGACAGCGAAAAAGAATGCCGATGCCCTTGCTCCTGAAACGGCTGTCGAGTTTCAACGCGGGAATCTCGCTGAGCCGATCATTCGTATTTTCAAGACCATCCGTGGACAACAGAACGTCGAGACCTCATCGGTCTACCCATTCAAGACGCTCCTCATCACCGCCAACCTCCCTTACCTTTCGCAATCCAAAATGGATAACCTTCAACCCGATGTCCGCCACGAACCCGAACTCGCCCTACGTGCAGGGATTGATGGACTTGATGCGTATTGGGAACTATTCCGCCAATTACGTGACCACAGAAAAATTCTCCCGCGCGAGCTGATCATCCTCATCGAAATCGATCCAGAACAACACCAAGCCACGGATAAGCTCATCCTCCACAACTTTCCAAGCGCCACTATCCAAACACACAAAGACCTCCGAGGAGACAACCGTATTGTCGAGGTGCATATCTAAAACCGCCAACCGAAATAGCTCGAGGCGGTTTTTGGATTGACAATTCGAACGTTTTGAACGATACTCGTTTCTCACGTCCACAGACGTGAACGGCTAGTGCATCTCGCACTGGCATGGAGAATTCCAATGAACGCTCTGATGAACAACGGCCTGGTTCTGTGCCTGATGGTCGCATTCGGCTTCGGTTCGTGGCCGATGATCGCTCGCTTCGCAGGTACCAACAACGCCTGGACTGGATTCCTGGTCATGGGTGGTACGGCGATCCTCTCGGGGATCTGGTACCGATCCGAGCTCGCAAGCGTGCCCGACAGCAGGGCCATGGTCCTGCTCGTGCTCGCCGGCATCACCAATGGAATTGGCATGATCGCCTACACCCGACTCGTCACCGACCCGCAGTTCGGGATGTCGAGCTGGGTTCCCGCCTCGCTCGCCATGATGGTCGTGTTTGTCACGATCGTAAGCGTCATCCTCTTCAAGGAGCCCTTCCCTGCGACCAAGATCCTGGGTCTATGCCTGG
>PFEU01000014.1:0-538 GCA_002793515.1 Candidatus Uhrbacteria bacterium CG10_big_fil_rev_8_21_14_0_10_48_16 | reverse complement strand
AATGCGAGAAGGAATCTCAAACCTTCCAGATCCAGAACCATTTTCTGGTGAGGTAGAGATAGACGAGAGCTACTTTGGTAAGAAAAAAACAGGACAAGGAAGAGCAGGCACTGTCCAAGGACAAGTGGCTGTTTTTGGTTTACGTGAGCGAAAAAGTGGTCGTGTCATTGCCTGTGTTGTTGCAGGAGTGAGTGCTAAGCACCTCATACCTCTCATTGAAAAACATGTCCTCAAAGGTTCCACCATCTACTCAGATGGGTTTGGTGCTTACTACCACCTTGGCAAGCTCGGCTACCACCATCGAGTCGTCTACCACGAATACACCTTTGTCGACCAACATAAGGTCCATACCAACGGCATTGAGAGCTTCTGGGCCTATACCAAACACCTCCTCTCCACACGCAAAGGACTCAGTTACAAAAGCTATCCAAAACACATAAAAGAAGCACAAAAAAGACACAACACTTTTTCAAACAAAAAACTTCGCTTACTACTGCGAAGAATCTTACAAAATAATGACTAACATCTGTGCCAGACC
>PFEU01000010.1:18575-35293 GCA_002793515.1 Candidatus Uhrbacteria bacterium CG10_big_fil_rev_8_21_14_0_10_48_16 | reverse complement strand
TACGAGGCTGGATTGTGAGAAGCGCTCACCATAATTCCTCCGTCAGCACCCAAATGTCCAACAGAAAAATAGAATGCTGGCGTGGAAACAAGACCAACATCAATCACTCGAACCCCACTCTTCACAAGCCCCTCCATGAGACGAGCTTGATAAACCATCGAGGTTTCACGCATATCTCGCCCAACGGCGACGACCATCTCCTTCCCTTCTGGAAGTTCTTGGCCAAGAAATTGCGCATAGGCTCTACCAATTTTCTCCGCTAAATCTTCGGTAATTTCTTGGTCAATGAGGCCTCGAATATCGTACTGCTTGAAAATGTGTTTTGGAAAACTCATATACTTTGACGTTATGTCACGAATTTCGTATGATATGGAAGTAAATTTACTTAAATTTTCAACAAATATGGAACTTATCTGGATCCTAGTCATTCTTGTAGGAGTGATCCTATTTTGGCTCATTCTAACATACAACGGACTTATCACATCGAGAAACCGCGTGGACGAAGCATGGTCTGATATCGAGGTGCAATTAAAGCGTCGATATGACCTTATTCCGAATATCGTAAATACGGTTAAAGGCTACGCAAAACACGAAGAAGGCGTATTCACAAAGGTCACAGAAGCTCGCACAGCCGCCATGGGAGCACAAACCATGAAGGAACATGCGCAAGCAGAGAACATGTTGAGTGAAACACTCAAGTCTCTCTTTGCCGTATCTGAAGCCTATCCTCAGCTCCGAGCGTCCGATAACTTCCTCCAACTTCAGCACGAACTCACGGATGCAGAAGATAAGATCATGGCTTCACGTCGTTTTTACAACGCTAACGTCCGAGACTTCAACACCAAGCTTCAGGTCTTCCCAACCAACGTCATTGCTGGAACATTTGGATTCACCAAACGTGATTTCTTCGACGCTCCTGATGTCGCTCTTGAAACCCCACAAGTCTCCTTCTAGGGCATTATGTATTCTCAAATTGACGCCAACAAGCGTAAGACATGGTTTCTGATTACGATCTTCACGATCGTCATCGTTCTCTTAGGTTGGGTCTTTGGAGAATCAGCTGGTGCTGGAAGCGTAGGAATTCTATTCGCCGTGATCCTTGCGACGATCATGAATCTCGTGGCGTACTACAAAGGAGATCAGGTTGCGCTCTCCGCCTCTGGGGCAAAAGAAGTTCAAAAAATAGACAACCCACGGCTCTATCGTCTTGTTGAAAACCTCGCCATCACAGCGGGAATCCAAACCCCAAAGGTCTATCTCATTCAAGACACCTCAGCAAACGCCTTCGCCACAGGACGCGATCCCAAACACGCGTCCGTAGCCGTCACCACAGGTCTCATGAACCTTCTGGATGATCAAGAGCTCGAGGGCGTTCTTGCACATGAACTCTCACACATTAAAAACTACGACATTCGTGTCATGACACTCGTCGTGGTTCTTGTCGGAGTTGTACTACTCATGTCAGAAGTTTTTCTAAGATCATTCATGTTTAAAGGAAACAGGGATAACAAAGCAAATGGCATTCTCCTTATCATCGGAATTGTCTTGGCGATCCTCTCACCGATTTTTGCAGAACTGATTAAACTCGCCGTCTCTCGTTCTCGCGAATATCTTGCGGACGCATCCGGGTCCCTCCTGACACGCTATCCAGAAGGTCTTGCCCGGGCTCTGGAAAAAATCGCAAAACAAGATCAACCACTCAAAAAGGCAAACCATGCAACGGCTCACTTGTTTCTTGCCAATCCATTTGATCCACATGTCACAAAGAAATTCGAACGCTTTTTCAGCACCCACCCCCCAATTGAGGAACGGATTATGAAACTCAGAGGCATGTTATGAGCCACGATATTGTTGATAAATTTTCGACCCACCTCAAAAACGTCCTCACACGGGCGCTTTGTTTCGTGGTCGAACAGGATCAAAAAACAATCCAATCAGAACATCTTCTTTGGGCTCTTGGGACACAAAAAGGGTGTATTGGTGCGGAGATCCTCAAAAAATCTGGAGTCAAAGCGACAGACCTTAAAAAACTTGTTGGGGTCAAACAGACCTCTCAAACCATTTCTGATGCCAACAATATCACCCTCCATCTCTCAGATGAGGCAAAACGCATCGTAGAAAAAGCCGTCCTTACCGCAAATGTGTATGGACATCGATATGTTGGAACAGAACATCTCCTTTCAGGAATTTTACAGATCAATCCCGTTTCAACCACCACCTTTTTCAGCTCGATTCAAATCGATCTCAAAGAATTGAAAACGCAACTATCCGTTGTCCTTAAAAGCACGTCACGGTTTCCAGATCTCACACACGCCATTGGCGATGTGCAATCAACAGAAAGTAAAACCTCGACACAGAAAAAAGAATCTTCAACAGATGGAGAAAAGAAAACATCCGCTTTGGAATTTTTCGCGGTTGAGCTCACTTCGCCGAGCGCTCAGAAAAAAATCGACCCAGTCATCGGTCGCGAAATGGAGATCGAACGCGTGATGGAAATTCTCTGTCGACGCACCAAGAACAATCCTCTGCTCCTTGGTGATCCTGGAGTAGGGAAAACGGCCATCATCGAAGGACTCGCAAAACATATTACGCTCGGACTCGTTCCTCCCGTGTTGGCCAACAAGCGCATTTTCGCGATTGACATGGCTCTCTTGATTGCCGGAACGATGTATCGAGGAGAATTTGAGGGCCGTCTTCGTCAAATTGTTGATGAGGTCAAAGCCGATCCAGATATTCTTCTCTTTATCGACGAGATTCACACGATTGTGGGAGCTGGAGCAGCTTCAGGTTCTATGGATGCGGCAAACATTTTAAAGCCCGCCCTCGCCCGAGGAGAAATTCGATGTATCGGTGCAACCACCCCTGCGGAGTTTAAAAAACATATTGAAACAGATGCCGCGCTCGAACGACGATTCCAGACGGTCCTTGTAGATGAACCCTCAACAGAAAAAGCGATTGAGATCCTCGAAGGAATCGCTCCTTACTACGAACAGTTCCACCGCGTGCGTATTACGCATGACGCCATCACCCATGCTGTAACACTCTCTATTCGGTACATGCAGGACAAACAGCTTCCAGACAAAGCGATTGATCTCATTGATGAAGCATCTGCCTCCACGCGTGTACGCGATCTCAATCCTGGACCTATTCAGAAAGAACGCGAACTCTCTACCTCACTCGACGCTCTACGAGAATCCAAGCGACTCGCGGTCGTGGAAGAACGTTTCGACGATGCGATGCGTCTGAAAGAAGAAGAGACACGATTAAGCGCCCATCTTGAAGTTCTAAACCAAGAGGAAGACGCCTCCCCTATTCCTGTGATTACCGAAGCAGAGATTGCGCGCGTGGTCGCACGGACCGCAGGCATCCCCCTTGAAGATCTCATCTCATCTGATAAGAGCAAACTTCTCCAACTTGAAAAACAACTCCGGGCCAACGTCTTAGGACAAGATCTTGTCATCGATACGGTCGCGGGTGCCTTGCGTCGCGCCAAAACGGGAGTTGCTCATCCAAGTCGACCTCTCGCCTCTTTTCTCTTCTTGGGGCCTTCTGGTGTGGGAAAAACCGAACTCGCAAAAACCATTGCGCAGACACTCTTCCATACCAAACATCACTTTATTCGACTCGACATGTCTGAGTTCTCAGAAGGGTTCACCATGTCCAAACTCCTCGGTGCCCCTGCGGGATATGTCGGATACAAAGAAGGATCCAATCTCACAGACCGCGTTAAACAACGTCCCTATTCAGTCGTGCTCTTCGATGAAATCGAGAAGGCTCATAAGGATGTACAAAATCTTCTCCTGCAAATTCTTGAAGAAGGAGAACTCACCGATGCAACCGGTCGCAAAGTGAATTTCAAAAACACCATCATCATCATGACCTCAAACGTGGGGCTCGAACGCTTTGAGCGTGGGGACATGGGATTCATGAGCACCTCAGCCGACCGACGTATTGCCATGAACCAAGACCTTCAAAAAGAACTCAACGAACGCTTCCGACCTGAACTCCTCAACCGTATTGATCATACGTGTATCTTCCAACCGCTTGAAGCATCCATTCTTGAAAAGATTGTGGACAAGCAACTACAGGAACTTACCGCTCGTCTCAACACACAGGGATTGAGCATTGCCATCCACAAAAGCCTTGCAGAACATATTGGAACACAGGTCGAGCCCAAATTTGGCGCCAGACATGTCCGAACACTTATCCAAAAAGAAATCGAGCATAAAATTGCAGAACGTCTGAGTAAAAAAGATCAACCGAAAAGTCTCACGGTTGCACTCAAAGGCAAAAAGATCATCGTGACAAAAGGACGCTAGCCCCCTATGGCCACCCCGGAGGAACAAAAATCCGCACTTCAAAGCAATCGATCAAAAGATCGCCGATCTTGGAGTCAACAATCTGATGAGGACAAACGAGATCGTTTGTGGCAGGGTCGCACAATCGCAAATACCCCAACAAAAAAAGGAGGACGACTCATTGCGCGCGGACGTCGCGGACAATTTGAGTTCGCTCGTAAACAAGCAGGAATTGATGACCCAGATCGACCAAAAGACCTTCGGCTCACGCCAGAAGCTCGGGCGGTTGGAGCACGAGATCTTTTCGATGCCTCAGAACTCGAAACGAAACGTCGTGCCGCCCTTATGGCAAGCCGTCTTCAAGGCGCTATGGGACAACGTTGGCAATCGGAAGCATCTCGGCAAGCCGCTCAAGACGACGCCCCTCAATTTGGTGCGGATGCGAAGGGGCAAGATCCCGTAGAAAAACTCAAACAAGGTCGTATGCTCGCCATGGTAGAACGCGCCATCGCCAAGCAAATGGCTGATAAGGCTCAAGAACCTGACGAAAAAGAAAAAGAAGAGAGCAGTAAGGCACAAAAAGCTCTAAAGAAGAAAGCAAAAGCAGCCTTCACTCGAGGAGCTATCTACATTGTGGACTTGCTAGCCGCAGCGCTTGATGCGTCTTCCACTGGGATTTCTTTTGTCGTTGATATTTTTGTCTATCTCTTCTCGCTTGGATGGCTCAATCTAGAAATGATTTACGGGAAACATTTCGCAAAAGGAAAAAGTCGCTACATTTCTCCTATCTCCTGGGACCCCATCCCCATGCCTGTCGATAAGGATGCGGTGTTCCTCCAAAGTTTTGTGATTGCTGCTGACATTGCCCTCGCGATTGCCATACTCATCATGACGTTTGGAGGGTTTTGTTTTCTCCATGACTACGTTAAATTTGTCTCCTCTCCTCTCCAAGTCGGCGTAGCCCTTGCTCAAGGAGGCGATGGAATGTGTTTAGGTGCTATAATATCTACGATGTTTGGTCTATAGAATCAACCGTCATTTCGTTATTCAACTCCTTCTATGCTGAATGAACGCACAAAAAAAATCTTATTTGTCGGAGGATTCATTCTTTCCGTTTTCGGAATCGCGTTCACACTTTATTTCCTTTTCTTTAAACCTGCCCCACCCGCTCCGACCGTTGAAGACGGATCTGAAATCTCCCCCGGAGGGCTTCCAAGTGCGCTTGAAGGATTGATTCGCGAAACCGTTGACGATACCACGGGCTCTCCAACGGGACTCGTCGAAGCAGATGATGTCGCTCAAGGCGGACTCACACAAACGACCGAACTCACAACCTCTGCCGTCTACGATCTCGTCTTAAGCAATGATGGAGCCAGCATGAATTACTACAACTCCGCTGATGGACGTTTTTATACGATTGATGAAAACGGAAATGTGGTTGCACTCTCTGAAACACAATTTCCAAATGCGGAAACGGTCGAATGGAATAAGGACTCAGAAAAAGTCTTGATCGAGTTCCCGGATGGCTCAAACATCATTTACGATTTTAGCGCAGAAAAACAAGTCACTCTTCCAAGTCACTGGGAGGATTTTGATTTCTCCCCTGTGGCAGATGAAATTATTGCAAAAAGTATTTCTCTGGATCCAAATAATCGATGGCTTGTTATTTCAAGTGACGATGGATCCAATACAACCAGTATTCAAGCCCTCGGAGAGAACGCAAATAAAGTCGACGTAAACTGGTCTCCAAATGATCAAGTTGTTGCCTTTGCGAGAACAGGTGGTGCTCTGCAGGGAGGACTTGATCGAAACGTGATTTATCCCGTCGGACAAAATTCAGAAAATTTTAAGGGGCTCGTTGTTGAAGGCTTGAACTTTGCCTCTCTCTGGTCTCCAAATGGAAAACAGCTCCTCTACTCCGTGACCGGAGACTACAGCGACAACAAGCCGTTACTCTGGATCGTTGATGCGACGTCATCGACCATGGGAGATAACCGACACTCTCTCGGTCTCAATACCTGGGTGGAGAAATGTACCTGGAGCTCAAGCACCACCATTTACTGTGCGGTCCCACTTGATCTTCCTAGCAACGCAGGACTTCAACCCTCGTTGTATGCGGATGAGCCTGACGCTATCTACAAGATCAATCTCACCACTGGGATATCGACTCTGATTGGAATCCCTGCAGAATCAACATCCATGAATAGTCTTCAGGTGAGTGACGACGAATCGCTTCTCTACTTTTCAAATGACTATGGACAGCTCGAAGTGATGCGTCTCAAATAACCTCCTCTATGCAACACCGTTGGCTGAGTTTCCTTTCTATTGCATTCCTCGGACTCATCGTCTTTATCTTCTTCTGGTACCGCAACCAACCTATTGAAATTCCCACGATCGAGGAAACCATTGAGATTGGTTCTTTAACTGAACCAACTGTCACGTTTGTAAACCCAAGAAAAGGTGCCGAGGAGCCAACCGTCACGATTGTCCAATTTGGAGACTTTGAATGCACGGCCTGTAAAACCCTCGCAACATCTCTGGAGGTTGTTGTGAAAACGTATCCAGATGATGTTCAGGTTGTCTGGAAAGATCTTCCAAATGAATCCGTCCATCCTCTCTCCACCCCCACGGCCATCGCTGCGCATTGTGCAGACAAACAGGGGGCATTCTGGGCCTATCACGATGCACTCTACACCCGACAGACCTATCTCGCAGAGTCACAATTCTCGCAAATCGCAAGCGAACTTGGATTAGACGTGGAGAAATTCATGACGTGCTATGACTCTCGAGACACACTCCCGATCATCAAAAAAGACTACGAAGAAGCCTTGGCCCTCGGACTCACTTCCACACCAACGATGTTCGTGGGAGAGGAAATAATCATCGGAGCCATCACCACAGAAAGCCTGCTTGATCTGGTCGCCAATATCCTTGCAACCCAATAATCTATGACCCGTCGATGGAGCTTGATCATTTTTGTTCTTTGCACACTCGGCGTGTTTTTTTCTGCGTCTCCTATTCTTGCCGTCGAAGAAACGGTTGAGAATGCGATCATTCCAAATCTTAGTATTGATATCCCAGGCGTCAGTTTTTCAGAAGTTCTCAAAGAAAATGGGGTCCTCCAAATTAACTTCATTGGAGACTACGTTAGCGGAATCTACAAATACCTCTTAGGAATCGCAATAACCATCGCTATTGTCTTTATCATGGTTGCAGGGCTTCAGTATGCACTCGCTTCAGGAGAAGGTGACACAAAAAAAGCCAAAGACCGTATTCAGAATGCCGTTATGGGGCTTGTTCTTCTCCTTTGTGTCTACGCCATTTTATTTATTACAAATCCCGAACTGATTAAACTACGCTCATTACAGTTACTCGATATTGAACAACTCGAACTTGATCGAGCGACATCCGGTGATGAAGGGGTAAGTGGATCTGTTTCACGTAGCACATGTGATAAGATTGTTGAAACAGCAAAATCAGAAGGAACCTGCGCCATTTCTCAATCAGTTGCCTCCCCTACGGGAAATCAACCGGGCTGTGGAAACCATCACTGGTACGATGGAGGAGCAAATGGAGATTATAAAAAAATCAACAACCTTGATTACGCTGCAGGTTGGGGAACCCCTATTCTTGCTCCCTTCGACGGAACTGCAACTTACAAAATAAGTACATCAACATCTAATCGATGTGGAAATACGATTACCCTCACCGGAACAGGAGATGCATCTGGGGCAAAAATCTACATCTGTCATGCGAAAGATTTTCTCGATGACTCTGGGGTCTACTCGGCAACACGGGCCGTAAAGCAAGGGGATGTTATGGGTCATCTCGGAGGAAATTGTTGCGAAGGAGAGACTCCCCCAAAGGATTGGTCTTCCGCAAAAAATGGCTGGTGCAATGTTTCAGGAACCGCCTGTACAAACCCAACAAAATCAGAATCCTGTAGTTGCCAACCTGTCGCACAATCTGGAAATACCTCGGGCCCCCATGTCCACATTAGTTGGAACGCTTCTGGGGGCGACTTACTTGCTTGCATTGATTACTAACATGAAACGTCGAATTGGCATTCCTATCCTCATAACGCTCTCAGTACTAACTGTGACGCTAGTTTTTGTTGAGCCAACGCTTGCCGAAAGCACACCAAAGCTCATCACCCCTACCCTTCAGGTAGACATCCCCACGATTCAATTCAGTACGGCAACGCTAGAAGATGGTGTCCTCAACATCAACTATCTTGGAGATTATATTGCCGGAATCTATAAATACCTTCTCGGAATCTCCACAACGATTGCGATCGTCATGCTCATGATTGGTGGTCTTCAATGGGCCTTTGGCGGTGTAAGCGAAGATTCGATAAAGAAGGCGAAAGATCGCATCAAGAACGCAATTACAGGACTTGTTCTCCTGCTCAGTGCATACGCGATTCTTCTTATCGTGAACCCAAACCTCATCAAACTTCAGTTCCCAGAATTAGCCGTAATTAAAGCCATTGAACTCCCTGAAGATGGGGAGGATACTGATATTAATACCTCTGCCGCTGTGGCCCCTGGAATTGAAGGATCGACCCTTAGTTCATCTGCTTTATCAAGTATTATCCATTCGCACATCATTTCAAATGGTCAAACGGTTAACTCTACGGTTCTTGCAGATCTCTATGCGGCAGCAGATGAATTTTATGCCACGCAGGGAGACCAAATGAAAATTACAAGTGGAGCACGTACTCCCCAAAGGCAGTTAGAAATTTTTTATGAGAAGTGTAGTCCTACCAGTACAAGTGCTTCTTGTAATCCACTTGTCTGTTTAAATTATGATTATGTGACCAATGGCGTATTTACAAGAAAAGGAAATGGAAACTGGGGAATCGACGGATCTATTGAAACAAGTTCAAAGTCGGCATTTGTCGAAGATCTGATTGATGGAACAAAAGCTTCCTTTTGCCCACACACATCGACGATTGCTCTAGATATTTGGTGTGAACTTGGGTCCTATGGAGACTACACATTTGACACAGAATGCATGAAAACGCTTGGAGAAATTATGATGAAACATAATTTCTGTAGACTCGCAGCAGAGCCATGGCACTTCGAGTATAATTCTTTAAAAGTCTCAACAAATTGCTCCATCTCTCAGGATCCGTGCTCCTACACAGGAAACTCTACCTATAACTTCTGCACAGACACCAATGCAGAAGGAGAGACCTGCACAAAATGGAAAGGGAAAAAGAATGGAGAATGTGTCGCCTACTAATCTATGTTCGTTTGTACACATTGTGACTCCCAATACTCAAAGTGGTCTGGTAAGTGCCTTGAGTGTCAAAAATGGGGAACGCTCATTGAAGAAGGAGGGGTGGTTCAAAAAAATGGGTCACCTCTTTCATCTGTGAAGGCAAAACCGGCTCAGAGCAAACCCCTCAGGGACGTCGCACGCCAAAACGAAACAGATCGTATCAGCACGCATGATCCAGAAATCGATCGCGTCCTGGGAGGGGGGATCGTGAAAGGGTCTCTTGTGCTTCTTTCGGGTGAGCCAGGGATTGGAAAATCGACCATGGTTGCTGCCATGGCAGGCTCAATCAAAGGCGATGTTCTCTATATCTCCGGAGAGGAATCCCCTACCCAACTTTCTGCACGCTTTGAACGCCTTTCGAAAGACATCAGTGCGGTAAACTTTCTTGAGCCGTTTCCAGTTGAAACGCTCGTCGCCACCATCGAAAAAGAAAAACCTATCCTGGTGGTGGTCGATTCTGTACAGACACTTACTTCATCTGAACTCGATTCCACGGCGGGAACGCCAACCCTCGTTCGCTACGCCACCTCTCTTCTTTTGGATCTCGCCAAACGCACAGATATTTCCATCTTGCTCGTTGGACAAGTCACGAAAGATGGAACCGTCGCCGGACCAAAGACCCTCGAACACCTTGTGGATGTCGTGATGAACCTTGAAGGAGACCCCGTACACTCCTACCGCTTGCTCCGTGCCACAAAAAATCGCTTCGGAGCAACAGATGAAATTGGGGTATTTGAGATGACCGAAAAAGGATTACTTGCGGTAGAAAATCCCTCTGAACGATTCCTCGCTGAACGATCCACCACCCCAGGATCGGTCATCGCGGCGACGGTCGAAGGATCTCGCGTCTTCCTTGTCGAAGTCCAAGCCCTTGTTGAAACCGCCTTCTACGGAACCCCTGTTCGACGGGCGAGCGGATTCGATCAGAATCGTCTGCAAATGCTCGTCGCCATTCTCTCCAAACGTGCCGGCATGAAACTTGGCGATAAAGATGTGTACATCAACGTCATCGGGGGAATGAGCCTAAACGAACCCGCTTCCGACCTCGCCATCTGCTCCGCGATTGTTGGCGCGTTCAAGAATCACGCAGACCCGGAGGCAACCGTCTATATCGGAGAAGTTGGGCTCGGGGGCGAGATTCGCTCTGCTCCCCTCACCGAACGTCGACTCATCGAAGCCTCACGCCTTGGCATCGCACGCGCGGTCATTCCAGCAAAAGCAAAAGTGAAGAAAATCGAGATTGAACTCAAACAGGTTGAAAACATAAAAGACCTCTAAAACAACAACGGCCGAACGGCCGTTGTTGTTTTATGATTGACAAATAGAACCTTTCCTCCTATATTTTCGAGGCTCTCAAACCCTGGAGAAAGAGCCATGCCAGATAGCCAGCTGACCCAGCGCGACTTCGACACGTGTGCTTCCACGATCCTGGATCACTTGTTGGAGGGTGTCGAGCCCGTGCGTCACGACGACCTCCTCACGGCAGTGGACGCTTCGACGGTGCGCATCGGCGTCAACGTCATGCCGACCCACCCACGAGAGGGCTACACCCGCTTCCCCTTCGGAGAGACGCACCTGGTCTTCGTCGCCAAGCACGCCCACACGCCGTGCGGAGGTCGACTCATCCTGATCACCTTCCTGCACCCCAACGGAGAGGCTCCGAGCCGGGACACCGCGATCCGTCTGGGTGAGCGGTGCATGGAAGAGATCCCGCACGCCGCACGCCGTCGCAACGCCTCCCTGGCCTCCGCTCAACCCATCGGAAACGGCAGGATCGCTGCTCTGGCCGTCGCTCTGGCCCAACCCGCCGACGCCTGAACGCCCCACACTCCCGACTCCCCGAGTCGGATTTTTCTTTATCAAAATCTCAGTTAAGAGAGTAACACAATCACTCTAAATGCACCGCTTCGAATTCTCTTTCTATTCTTTCTGCCACTAACGGATAATCCTGCAGGTGTGGATCCTGGTTTAATAATTCGACTGTATAGTCTCTAGCTTTCTTCATGAGATCCACGTCCGCTGGTGTTGCTAATTGGAAATCTGGGAAGCCTGATTGGGCGTTTCCGAAGACGTTTCCTGCTCCACGGAGTTCGAGATCACGTTGCGCGAGTTTGAAACCGTCGTTTGTTTCTTCCATAGTCTTGAGTCGACTCTCCCCTGCTCCTGTAAGGAGCTCTCCTGGCAAAAGATAACAGTACGACTGAATAGCACTTCGTCCGACTCGTCCGCGTAGCTGGTGGAGTTGTGCCAGACCAAAACGTTCTGCCCCGACAATGACCATCACCGAGGCGTTCGGGATATCGACCCCAACCTCGACAACAGTTGTCGAAACAAGAACATCTGTTTTGCCGTCTCGAAAATCGGTAATGGCTTTCTCCTTCTCGTCTGACTTCAACCGTCCATGCAACATCCCAATTCTGACATCTTTCAGCACCCCCTTACTCAAATCCTTTGCAACTTCTGTCACAGACTTCGCTCCCATCTTGTCGGACGGATCGATGAGTGGACACACCACAAACACTTGCCGACCTTCCTTGATCTGCGTACGCACATGCCCCCACATGCCCTGTTGTTGCGGAGTTGGCACAACAGCCGTTGCGATCGGGAGGCGTCCCGCAGGCATCTCATCGAGAATCGAAAGTTCAAGGTCTCCGTAAATCGTGAGCGCAAGTGAGCGTGGAATCGGGGTCGCCGTCATCGAGAGAAGATGCGGAGCGGGCTTGTCTCCCGTTTCTAAAAGTGCATGGCGTTGCTCTACTCCAAAGCGATGTTGCTCGTCGATAATGATAAACCCCACGTCTCCAAGCTGAATCTTATCTTGCAAAAGCGCGTGCGTCCCTATAACGCACGTAATCTCCCCGGAGTTTATTTTTTCGATCAGTTCCTTCTTTGGCATCTCTTCGTTCCCAAGTTTGTGTTGAGAACGTGTCAAAAGTGCCACTGGTTCATTTAACATCGAAACAAACGCCGTGTGTTGCTGACTTGCTAAAATCTCCGTCGGAGCGAGGTATACCACTCGGTGTCCGGCATGAAGCGCACACGCCGTCCCAGCCACGGCGACAACCGTCTTTCCACTTCCTACATCCCCCTCAAGCAAACGATTCATCGGGTGTGGTTTCTCCATATCCTGAACCATCTCCCAGATCGCCTTCTTCTGCGCCATCGTCAGGGTAAACGGAAGAGACTCCACAAACGATTTTAAAAACGCTTCATCAACCACAATCGCCTGCGCTTCTTTCGTCGCCTGTTGCTTGCGCACATGCGCAAACATCAACTGATGCAAAAACAACTCATCAAACTTTAATCGATTCACCGCAGACTCCAACGCCTCTTTAGAATCTGGAAAATGCACGGACTTAAGCGCTTGAGCTAAACGTGGAAAAGACTCACGCTCCAAAATGTTCAAGGGCACCCAATCAGGAAACTCATCCGAAGCAGAAAGAGACTCTTTCATCGCGAGTCGCAACCGGTTCATCTTCAAGCTCCCTGTAAGCCCATACACAGGAACAATCCGACCCGTGAACACCCCACCACTATGCTTCTCGATCACCGGGTTTGTCATCGACAATCCATACTTATCGTCCACGTGTCCCGCAACCGAAACCTGCGTTCCAGGCGGAAGTGTTTGCTCAAGATACGACTGATTAAACCACGTGACTTTGAGCTCCCCTGTTTCATCTTCAATGATCCCCTCCACCACTTTCAGATGCCGATTCTTCGCCGGACGCGACTTAATCGACTGAACCTTTCCGATCACCGTCACCGTCTCCCCCGCTTTCACCTCCCCAGCCCCACGGATCACCGAAAAATCGTCATACCGAAAAGGGACATACCACAAAAGATCTCGGACCGACTTAATATCGAGATTCCGCAGATCCATCACGGCTTTTGTTCCAATACCGTGAAGGTCCGATATCGGCGAACTCAAGTGAATACCCATAGTGCCTAAAGCTTAGCATAAACAAAAAACCCCAGGGAAACCCTGAAGTTCTTTGTGGTGTACTCGGCAGGACTTGAACCTGCGACCCTCAGCTCCCTGCCTACCGGCAGGCAGGCGCAAGCTGATGTTCTATCAGGAGCTGGAGTGAGAGAAATATCTCGACACAAGTCGAATATATTTCCGAGCGAGGCGATGTGATCTGATCATGCCAGATCAGGAGCTGGAGTGAAAGAAGAGAAAAAATGACATTTGTTTATGGTGTACCCGGCAGGACTTGAACCTACGACCCTCAGCTCCGCAAGCTGATGCTCTATCCAACTGAGCTACGGGTACAAGAATCGTAAACAAATGTTATTTTTTCTCTTCCGAACGAAGCGACTAGATCTGTCTCAGATCCAACTGAGCCACGTATCTTAATAACGTTTATATGATATCTAATCTCAGAGTTTATATACCCTGCGGACGGCATCCGTCAAGGTCTCTTCGACTCTTTCCATATTTTCTACACAAAACGGAAGGAGGAGTTCACGGACCTGATTTGGGTCCATATCCTCAAGGGGAACCATTAAAAGTGGGTGCCAAGGAGAGTGAAATTCAAAATAGAGATGTTTGATTTCTGGTGGCTCGTACACGATCGCAAAGTCTCGAATAGATTCAAAATCGTAATACATGTCTGAGACAACCACTCCTGTATTCGTGATGATCACCTGTACACGTTCCGGAGGCATGAACGTTGAAAGAAGCGTGATCACGCCAGTCATCAAAATGATGATCGCGAAGAGAAAATTTGCCGTCGCAACGGCATACACAATCAAACCCACACCAATCACCGATGTAAGGATATACCACAATCTGCCACGCTGATGCGAAGCAAACTCATCCACCTCCCACGCCAGGACCGGGAGACCGATATTCAGTTGTGTCTCTTCTGCTTCCATAACGTCTCTAGTTTATCACGTCTTCGAACTAATATCACGTACGATGTCCTCAAGCTCAGGAAATTCCTCATCAGTGAAATGTCCACGATTTTCGAATGTTTCCAAACGGGCAGACGGAACGCATTGACGATAGGCTTGCGCATTCGCATACGACACAACGGGATCATCTATACTATGCATGAGAATCACCTCCCCTGCTTGCGCAGAAAAAATATCTAAACTCTCAGGAAGCATAAAATCGGCCTGTGGATGTTCTTCTGGGGTATGACATGGAGCTCCAATCAAGATCGTTGCACGAATCTTAACTGGAAAGGTTTGTTGCGAAAGAAATCGAGCTAAAAAAAGTCCCCCAAGAGAATGACCAATCAAGATCACCCCATTTCTCAAAAAAGGAAAAAGCTTCTCGAACCAAATTTCCCACTCAAGATACTTCGCATTCTGCTTATTCGGCATGGGAGGAGCAATTACCTCGAATCCCTCTCCAAGCCGTTCTTGAAGACCCATCTTCCATCCGTGTTGTGAAAGGCGTTCAAGTGAGATTTTTTTCACACGCAAATCTGCGAGATACGCCTCATAGGTATCAAACACCTCTCCTCCATGAATCAAAACAATTTGTTGGCTCATACTGAATCTATTGTGACATACCTCCCCCAAAACAAAAACCCGAGACAGACTCGGGTTGGGTTTTTTAAAGAATGTGAAACACATGGAAACAGTTGCTAAAAAATCCTACTCCCGTCGCCAGGTTGTTCCCGTAGAACCATCCTCGATGGCGATCCCGTGAGTACGAAGGTGTTCACGGATGCGATCTGCACCCGCGAAATCTCGTCCCTTCCTGGCGTTGTCACGCTCGGCGATGAGCTTCTCGATCTCTGTCTCCGAAAGACCTTCTTCCTCCACCCGTTCACCCTTGAACCACTGTTCGGGGTTTTCGGTGAGAAGACCGAACAGTTGCCCCGCCGCCTTGAATGAGGCGATCGCTTCGATCTTCGCGTCGCCTTCCATGCGCATAGCACGGTCTCGCAAGGCATGCAGAATGGCGATTGCCTCAGGCGTATTGAGGTCATCATACAGAGCGTCAACGACCTCCTGCGGAGGGGTGCTCGGAAGCACATCGGGAGCTTCCCCAAGCAATCGGTAGAAACGATCGAGTTGACTCTTCGACTGCTCGAGCAGATCAGTAGACCAGTCGAGTGGTTGACGATATTGCGCAGAAAGCAGAGCAAGGCGCAAGACCTCACCATGCCACTGCTTCAGGAGATCGTGAACCAAAACAATGTTGCCCAGAGACTTGCTCATCTTGTCTGCGCCCATGTGCAGAAAACCATTGTGCACCCAGTAGCGGGCGAGTGGCGCTCCGTCGTGGCATCCCGCTGACTGAGCGATTTCGTTCTCGTGGTGCGGAAAGCGTAGATCCTGCCCACCCCCATGAATGTCGATGGTTTGACCGAGTTCGCTCTCGATCATGGTCGAGCATTCCAGATGCCAGCCAGGTCGACCGCGTCCCCACGGACTTTCCCAGCCGGGTTCGTCAGACGTCGAAGGCTTCCACAGCACGAAGTCTGCAGGATTCCTCTTGTATGAGGCAACCTCGACGCGCGCGCCGGCAAGCATCTCATCTTGATCCACACCGGAGAAAGCTCCGTAGTCATGGAATCGTGAAACTTCGAATAGCACATGACCATCCTCCACATAGGCAAAACCATTCGTCAAAAGTTTCTCAACCATGGAGATCATTTCACTGATATAGTTGGTTGCGACCGGCTCTACAGTCGGCAGAAGGATGTTGAGCCTTGCAGATTCCTCAAGATAGACTGCCGTATACTTCTGTGTAATTGCTTCGATCGACTCACCAGTTTCCAGAGATGCCTTAATGATCTTATCATCGATGTCAGTGATATTCCGTCCGTAAACCACCGCCTCTGTACCATAGAGGTGGCGCAATGTACGAAACAGAAGATCAAACACGACGGCCGGACGGAAGTTGCCGATGTGAGCGTAGTTGTAAACCGTTGGCCCACAGACATACATAGTCACTCGACTTGGATCGCCTGGAACGAAGACCTGTTTCTTATGTGTTGCACTGTCGTAAAGAGTGATTGAGTTCATACCTTTCTTACACAAGAGTCTTGAGATCAAAATTCTAATGTGTTGATTGTACCTTATACGATAAGATTAGTAACTACTCTATTTATGGGGTTGATATGCCCTTGACTCGGATCAATAACCTCGATCAAAACATAAAATACGATCCTT
>PFEU01000010.1:17386-18564 GCA_002793515.1 Candidatus Uhrbacteria bacterium CG10_big_fil_rev_8_21_14_0_10_48_16 | reverse complement strand
GAGAGAGGGATTCGAACCCTCGAGGGCTATGAACCCTGACAGTTTTCAAGACTGTTGCCTTCAACCACTCGGCCATCTCTCCCTGGGTAAAACTCCTAGAATTGACGATCTTTCAACTTCTCGCTGTGCTCGCTTGAGCGTTGAAATCTCATTCAATTCTAGAAGTTTTAATAACCTATCTATCTAAAATTCTCTGGAGGAGAGGAGAGGATTCGAACCTCCGCGCCGGGTTTAACGCCGACCTACAGGATTAGCAATCCCGCCCCTTCAGCCACTTGGGTACCTCTCCAGGTGATTGTTTCTAACGGCGGTAGAATACTGGATTCTGTAAAAAAGATCAAATTTCCACAGAAGAATGAAATGATTGTCCAAACCGTGTATCACATTTCCTCCCTTTGGATCTTTTCAATCAATGCCTCTGGCTCCAGACGCACCTTGAACCCACTTCCGAGTTCAAAGTCGTAGGTGGTGTGATGAGGCCGTTCAACGATCGCAAAATGCATTCCTTTCGCCCGCAGTTCTTCCACAAGTGATTCTAGTGTCTCCTCCATCGGGTACATCTCAATGTGATCAAACCCACTTGTTTGGCTTCCATCTAATTTTTGATCAGAAAGCTCCAAGAACCAAACATCACCCAAACCTGTCTGCAAAGGTTCAAGAAACTTCACAATCAATATACGACGACCTGATATGATCGACTGATAGGAATACTGGCTTTCTGCTTCAAACATGGTTCGGAGTCGTTCGAATTCTTCTGTATCCTCACATTTGAAACAGATGTGATCAACCAACGCTTTAGGCTGAACCCACCGTACCCATTGATTGAACTCTTCAATGGAGTCCTGTGCGGTTAAAAAAAATTGTTTCGTGCTGTCCATATTAAGATCCTTTTGCCAGAGTAAAACCCCATACGGTCTTTGCTCCCTGTTCTTTTAAGAGTCGTGCCACGGCATCCATCGTGGTTCCGCTGGTAAACACGTCGTCACACAACAACACATGCTCAGGAACATCTATCCCTGGGAGGATCGAAAAAACTTCATCCATCTCCCCGACACGCCGTTGTCCATGAGCGGTTCGTGCTTGTGAGGCTGTTTTTTGCACACGTTTTACGAGGGGTTCCACAGGAAGTCCAAAAAGGTCTCCGGCCCACTGTGACACACATTGAGCCTGATCAAATC
>PFEU01000010.1:0-17335 GCA_002793515.1 Candidatus Uhrbacteria bacterium CG10_big_fil_rev_8_21_14_0_10_48_16 | reverse complement strand
GACGTAAACTCTTTTTAAATACCGCTTCCACAGAACGATCTCCATGATATTTCCAGCTTGTCAGCAACTCACGGAAGAGGGCATTTCCATACGGAACAAAATAACTGAGCCCATCAAGATACACCTCTTCCTGACAATCTGCGCATGTGCGAGGAGATCCTCCCCTTCCACAAAATGCACAGGACACCTGTGGCGCCACAGGTGTCCAATGATCTAAACAGGTTTGACACAATAAAAATCCTTCGCGTGTACACGCAACACAGAAGCGAGGAAACAATGCCTCTACTGCCAATTCGCAGAGTCGACTTTCCATGCCCCATCCTCCATCACAAACGTTAAAACAACCTCCTGATACTTCACACTTGTATTTTGTGTTGACCCAATCGCCTCTTCTCGTTGCGTCATAATCGTCACCTGAGCCTCGCCCGTTTCAGTATTTTGAGAATCAACCGTGACCGTAATGATACTTGTGGTAACTCCATAATACTCTTCAGGAGCGACAGCCGTCTGAATAAATGCTTCTGTCTCTGACGCAAACGAGGCACTCATAAGAGGAAGCACATCGGTGAGATTTCCAAAATCTGCTTCGTTCGAATAACTCCCATAACGAGTCACAAACGACTTTGAGAGTGAAACCACATCAGCCGAGGTCGTCCGCACTTCGCGCTCTGTTTCAAGTTCTTTCTCTGAAATCGTTGGACGATCAGGAATCACATCTTCTTGCGTCTCTTCCACAACAACTTCCACGGGTTCAGTCGTTTTTGGTTTTGAGAATAAGAAGAGTAGAAGCCAGATCACCAATAAGAGAAATACCAACAGGATCAAGACAAGGATGGTAAGGCGCGTTCTACGAGTCATCATACGGATAGTGAATCACGAATTTTATCAGCTTCTGCTTTCCCCTCTTCCTCTGATGCCAGAAGGGCGGTTGCGGCATCCTGAGCCTTTTGTTGTTGCTGAGCGAGCTCTTCTGCTTCTTTTGCGTCCGCCTCAATATCAAACGGTTCAATGACCCCCTCTTCCACAACGGGTGGTTCTGGAGCGTTCTGAGAAACAGCTGGGGTTTCAACGACAGCAGGTTCTGGCACCACAGCCTCAGGAGAAACTGTTTTGATAGGAGCCTCCACAGAAACTTGTTCTTCCTGTCCTTGTTCCACAGGCGTTTCTTCCACGGGAGCCTCCTCCTCTTGTTGAGACGCTTCAAACTCCTTCTTTGCCGACTCAATCTCCAATAACTGTTGTGGATTTGTTGTCACGATTTGATCCTCTGTATACGACGCGACAATTTTGATCGCCGCATGCTTTTGACCCGCAAAGAAAATTCCTTCTCCAACACCCGACTCCAGCAACAGATACTTTTCTCCATCGGTCAGATGGAAACTTTTTTGAATGGCGTCCGCTGCCGACGGAGACTGCTTCATCAATAACTGCATCGCAGAGTTTGTCACGATCGCCTGACCATACTCACTCCGCAAAAAGTCGTTTACATCCTGGGTAATCGTCGTGACCCCAAGGTAATACTTACGGGCACGCTTTACCAACGCAAAAATGAATTTCGCTGAGTCTTCATTTTGCATGAGCCACCACGCCTCATCCACGACCAAAATGCGCTTCTTTCGTTCACTGCGAACCACGTTCCAGATATAATTGATGATCGTATAGATCGCAACGGGCCGAAGCTCATCTTCCAAATCACGCACGGAAAATACCACCAACTGATTGGACATCTCAACGTTCGTCGGCGAATTTAACAGTCCGGAGAATGTTCCATCAATATACTTTTCAAGACGAGCCACAAGATCTGCGGACCCTTCCATCCCGTCTAACACATCCTTAAAATCTGTCAGCGTTGGAGGATCGACATCCGCAAGACTCGTAAGGTCTGGCGTAATATCCTTCTTGGCATACGTTTCAATCAAGGCACGGTCAAGAAGCGAATCTTCTCCTGGGGTAAACCCCAGTCTTCCTCCTTCTCCGATCGGTTGTCCAATCATGATCCGCAACAACCCCTTCAACGTGATAACGGCTGAGCGAATAATATCGTCCACTTTTGTCCCCTCTCCAATCCCTCGAGGAAGGTCGAACGGATTGACCTTTGCTTCAGACGCAAGAGAAACGTTCACAAATGTTCCACCCACCGCATCAGACAAATCCTTATACTCGTACTCTGGGTCAATCACGATCACATCCGTTCCCATCATGAGCGAGCGCAGGATTTCTAATTTAATGGCGTACGACTTTCCTGCTCCAGACGTCGCGAATACGACCGAGTTGGCATTTTGGAGACTAAAGCGATCAAATAAGATGAGTGAGTTGTTATGTCGATTGATCCCGTACAAAATTCCATTGTCTGAAGTAAGATCTGAACTAATGAACGGAAACGAAGCAGCAATCGGACTGGTGTTCATGTTGTAATTAATCATCAATTCATCATTCCCTAACGGCACCGTTGAATTGAATCCCTGTTCTGCCTGATAAAATCCTGTTTTAGTATAAATAAGTTTACTTCCAAACAGAGACTCAACTTCCTCTGTATACTTTCCAAGCTCTGCTTCTGTTTTTGCGTAAATCGTAATGTAAAAAGAAAATTGAAAGAAGTGTTCAATCCCTTGCGTCAACGCATCTCGCAATGATTCAATATCTCGCAAAGCGGTTTCGGCAATAGGATCTCGAGGGGCTCCTTTTTCTGCATCTGCCAAAATTTTCGCCTCAAAGATTCCCACCTTCTTCTGAAGCTGTTTCAAAATAATATTCGCCTTCAATGGATAGAAAAACATCCCAACATCAAACGTCTTATTGAGATTGATGAGTGGCGAGGACCATCCGAGTCCAATATGTCGTGGATACGTAATCACGAACAACGTTCGAACATACAATCCAGAAAGCAATAAATACGTTGGTTTTACTTCAAACGAAGCCGGAGCGATAATATCCTTCACCGTCACAACTCCTCGACGATAAATGCGCTCCTCTTCAAGAGCGGATCGATCGATCTGTTCTTGCACCACCTCTTGCTTCACCTTCTTCGGTTTCTCTGGTGGTGGAGCGGGCATCGACGCTTTGATTTTTCCTATCTCAATAGCCATATCTATTTCTCGCTCACGTGGGAGGCTTCTTCAAACTGAACCTGCGCCACATCACTTAATTTTTCCCCTTCAAACAAGTCTGGATTGTAGACATTGTAATACATCTCAACGAGGCCCTGTGTATCCAACCGTGCAGACGCTAATCCCATACTATTCAACTGTCCCTGCGCGATCTCTGTTCTTCGAGCGAGTTGTTCAATCCGGTCTTCCAGCTGTTTCCTACTCAAACGCGCCGCCGCCGCCGGAGAAATCGCCTCGGAAAACCTTGAAAAGAAATTCTTTCGTTTATTTGTTAATGGATCATAGGGAATGACCACATAAAACATTTTTTGCATGATCTGCCCAAGCTCCACAAGTTCCATCACAAAGTTCCGATAATCGGCAATTTGCGTTCGTAACAAATCATTTTCCATGGTTCGTTGTTGCTCGAGGAGTCTCGCCATGTACCCATCAATATTCATCCGTCGTGACTGAATGACAATCTGAATTGGATACTCAAGAGCATTGAGAAACGTCATGTAGGCCTGAATAATCGCCTCCTGTTCCTCAACGGATTTCAGCGCAAAGTTAATACTCGAAACCAACAACACAGAACGAACGGTTCCATCTTTCAACAAGACCATATCGTCCCGAATCTCGGCAATATCAAGAAACTTCTCGGTCGAAGGTCCTGGTTTTGGTTTTGCAAGTTTTTTGGATTGCATACACTATTCCTCTGGTTTGTAGACTCCTCCGGTGTTCACGACTAAGGTTAATTCTTGAAGTCGAGAACCTCCCGCAAACGCTTTCCTGCTGATATGCGTAGAGGGTGGAGGTGGAGTGACTTTAATAAGTTCTCGTAATTCACTATCTGAATACCCTCGACTCCACACGCGCAATCGAGGCTTTTTCAGGGTCTGAATAATGTTCAAAATGAAATAGTGAAATGGAGCTCCGTTTATTCTTACAAAAGCGACCACCCCTCCCAACATAATCAGCGGGATCCCAAAGATGAGAAACTGGGTAAACGACAATAATCGAAACAAAATAAAATCGAGAAGAAAAACAATCATTAAAATAATAAACTGTCTTGCGGTCACAGGTCCGAAGATTTTATCTTCTGCATCAATAAATTGTGGAACCGTAAATTGTTCTGGCATGTATCTATCTTATCAGAATCTGAGATCTGCGTTTAATTGCATGACGGCTTTAAGCTCTTCATCCGATAATACCTCAACTCCCTCCGCTCGCTTTTTCGTCAATATGTCCGCAACGGAAACCCCACTCAAAACGGCGTCTCTTGTCAGTTGGACATATTGTTGATTCACGGGAGAACTCCTCCACGCTTGAACCGCCTCTACTTTCTTGTCATAACCCTGATCCTCCATCAGATCCACCTTATCTTTCACTTTTGTCGCCGCCTGCCCAGGGTCACGAGACAAACGACGGAAGTCCGTCAACGAAAGCGTTCGGAGTTCATCTAATGGGCCTGAAAGACGCTTCGTAAACGTGACCTCCTGCATGCTTGGAGTGTCAGCTGATTTTCGATGTGTCACGGCTTGTGCTTTTGCCTCTTGAATCACCATCCGTACTTTATCTGCATCAATCTTTCCTTCCCTTTCCTGTTGTTCATGATGCGCAGAAATGGCCACACTTGTACGCGTCATGGTTGGGCTTGTCGGAGCAACTCGTTCCCCAGGCATTTTCCCCGTCAATTCCGCATAACGCTTACTCAATAACTGCTCTTCCTTCTGAGCAAATGCCGTCTGTTTTTCCTCAGCACTCACGACTTGTTCTTCTTTTTCCTGTCGCTCATGCGCTTGCTCTTGCTCAACACGCCCATGATGCGTCTGTACATACCCTTCAAGAGCCTGAAGAATATCCGCAAGTCGTCGCCCACTCACCCCTAACCCTCCTTTTTCTACGGAACGTTCTAACTGTGAACGTGTTTGAAATGCATCACGTACGTCACGCACGCGAGACTCAATTAATTTTTGACAGCGCTCTTGCAAGACTGGATCTTGAAATTGAAATGTCGGATTCTGACAAATTTCCTGCACAATTCCAGGAACATCCAAAGGACCTTTTGTTTCTAAGAGCTCGCCTTTCTTCTGGGAAATCTGTTTCAACTCCTCTTCTTCCTTTGAAAAGTCCGTATCAAATGTGACCGAAGGTTTTGGTGGTTCTTCGGCCGATGCAGAAACAGATTCTGGGAGAGTCACAGATGCCTCTTGCGAAGGTTCTGGTTCTTCTTCGATTTCCTCCTTGGTCTGTCCTTGCGCTTCCTGTGTCGATGATTCAAAAACCTTTTCTCCTCGATCTACATCAAATGTTGTAAGAGCGTGATCTGCGGATTCTTGACTCAATCCAAGACCATTGAGTTTCAACGGAGCCGTGAGTCGCTTCAAGGTCTGCTCTCGATCCGCTCCTTTAGTCAGGTAGTTAAACAAAATCCCTTCCAACCGCTGGGCAAATCGTTCGTCATCTCCCCCAGGGAGACCCTCAACATAGGCGCGGACATAGGCGCGTGGCGAAAGAGGTTCCTGCGTTATCTCGCCTCTCCAAAATCGGAGAGCCTCATCAAGTGAAAAGGGAAGCTGAGCTTCATACGGCTTCAACACGTGATTCCCAACAGCCACCGCAATCGAACGCGCGATATCCTCAGAAACCGCATAATTATCCTGAATAGACGCAAGGAGCTCCGTTGCGGTCGTATCCTCATTCACGTAATCCAACACATCAATCGCCAAATCAGACTCATCCACCTGAACCAACCCAGCTTCTTCTAATAAGCCTTTATATCGAGCAAAAACGGCAGCACCCCGTAACACAGAATCGAGATCTGCTTGAGGGGCTGTCGTTCCTTGTGTGTGAATCTCCTCTGCCATACGTCAAGCATTATGTCGTCTTCCTACGTTCTTCGAGTTTTTTACGAGCGGCGGTGAGTCTTTTTAGTTTTTCTTGTGCTTGAGCAAGAGCTTTTCTATCTGTCTCGGCTTGTTTCACCACCTCTTCAGATTGTGATTTCCTTAACTCTTCATCGATTTGCTTCTCAAGATCACGGATGGTTGAATCTGCTTCTACCTCCGTCTTCGCGCTTGCAACCGATGTGGTGTACGCACTCTGCTTCTTTTCTAAGTGTGCCTGTGCTCGAGCAACTCCACTGCCCTTTCCTCCCTTTGCTTTGGCGGTCGCGAGTCCCTTACGAGCAGCTTCGAGCTCTTGATACGCGGCATCAACTTCTTGTCCGGTCTTGCT
Source organism: Candidatus Uhrbacteria bacterium CG10_big_fil_rev_8_21_14_0_10_48_16 (assembly GCA_002793515.1). GTDB lineage: Bacteria > Patescibacteriota > Patescibacteriia > UBA9934 > GWF2-40-263 > UBA12478. The sequence goes on along the minus strand of PFEU01000010.1, from coordinate 11,012 downwards.
TTCAATAGAGGCACGTCGCGCTTGGATGGTTTCACGCATTCTCTTTACCGCCTCACTTTGAGCACCAGCTTCTGCTTCAACTTGTGCGAGTTTCTGCGTCAAATCATCCACCGCCGTTTTTTGACCAGCTTCATCCGTTGAGTACTTACTCACCGCTTGATCAATCCGTTTCTGACTTGCACCACCAAAACTCTGTCCGACAAACTCATCAACAGAACCCTCACTTGGGAGCTCTGGAGCAGGAGCGAGATTCGCAGGATTTGATTCTACCCCAGAGCGAGTTGTCTCAAACTGTGCGAACGCTTGATCCGAAGCTGATTGTCCGTGTCGTTTTGTCATGCTATTACGCATGCGTTCCATAGAACGATCCATTTTCTGACGATCTTGAGCGGAAGTTCCAGGATCCTCGTAGCGTTTTGCAAGTTCTGCAATGACCTTCTGTGCCGATCCTGCATCTTCGGTCTGCAATGCACGAGCCATCTGATCCTCAAATTGTGCACCAACTTCCATCTTCGAGACATCCGCCCCTTTCACCGCAGCTCCTTGAGCAAGCGTTCCATAATGTCCTGCACGTGCCGCCCCCATGGCCGTTAAATTCTTTCCATCATCCCCTTTAAACTGTGTTTGAATTTTTGACATGCGCTCCTGGACGGCTTTATCTTCCCATGCCCCAGCCTGCAATCCCTTTGCATCATCCGCATCGGTAATCAAGTCAGCGGATTTCGTAATATCAGCATTGGATTTTTTAAAGCCTTTAACCGCTCCCATTTTTTCGGAGTCATGTGAAAAGTCCTTTTCAAACTGTTTACCATATTGTTCCCACAGTTTTTGAAGAGAACCATCTGCACGCATGGTTTTTTGAAGTCGGCTATCACCCATCGCTTGATCAAGAATGGCCATCGCTTCTGCCTGAGCAGCCGTTCCAGATGGAGGTCGATCTGCATACTTCTTGCCCAATGCAGCAACCGTATCACGAGACTGTCCTTTAAGACCCTCTTGCTGTTTCTTAATCTCTGCAACACGTCGAATGCCTTCCTGGTCTCGTGATTCTCCTTTCTTACGGGCTCCAAAACGTTCAACAGCCCCAAATCCAGGAACTTTTCCAGCCTTTTCAACCGCTGTGTAAGCAAGGTTCTTCACCCCTCCACGTACCGTACTAATTCCGCGTCCAACAGCAGCCGAACCAGGAAGATAGCGTGCGCCTGTAGCCACGGCCCCAGCGCCCGTCGCTAATCCACCAGCCCCAAGCTGAAGACCACGAGCTCCAAGCTGAAGACCACGAGCTCCCCCCTTTAACCCAAGACCGGCACCTGTAAGAGCAACACCTTTTGCAAGGGAGGGAACACCCTTTGCTTTTCCAACCGCTTTTCCAATGAAGTCTCCACTCATTCCACTACAAAACTGCGTTGCGGCCTTAAATCCGGCCATGAGCATCGCCATGCCGATCAAAAAGCTTAAGAAGTTATTCAATTCAAGAAGAGATGAGGTGAAGTCTGCATTATTTGAATCTGCAGAAACGACGAATCCTGAATTCGCGGCGATATTTCCCGCCCCAGCTACCGCCAGGGTCAGCCACAAGAAAAACATCAGAACCGGACCAACAGCCACAAGACATTTAAACTCATTCCACCATTCTGCATAAGCATTCGAACTGATAATCCCATCCTTTCCTGCCACGCCTCCCATAAACCATGCCAATGGAGCAAGCACAACCAACACCCAAAGCATGATGATGCGGAACAACAAAATGGCGACGAGAATAATGAGTGTTCCTAACACCCAAAGCGTCAAAATCACTGAGGCAACACCTGCCGCAAAAAAATCAAATGAGGTACCAGCTCCTGTGCTCCCTGATTCCGTGACAGCCGTCACAGAGGAATTCGCGCTCACAGAATAGATTTCATTCAGTCCTAAAAGCTGAATGAAGTTACCGGCAGCGATCTCTCGAAGAGCATTGGCGAATGTCAACATGATCACCTGTCCAAAGTCGATCATGATGCCACACAAGGTCTTTGAAAAGTTAATCACGATCGCGAAAATCAAAAGTCGTGGAACTTGCTGTTGCCACTTAAAACGCTGATTCCCGAAAATCGTTCCAAACGCAATGATAATGAGAACGATGACGAAAAACATGTTGACGGTATCGCGAACAATCGCCCACCCCGCTTTGACCACCGGATTCCCTGTGAAATTATTGTACGTCATGATCGGCACCATCGTATCGATCAAAAGAACAATCATCTTTGTCAAAACGCCCGCAATACTAAAGGCAAAATCCGCAAAGATTTTCAAAATGGAATCAACGTCTAACTCAGCGGCATGTGCAGGCAAACCGGCAAACAATAACAAGAATGAGAATACAAAAATTCCACCAGCACGAAGTTTTGTGTGGCTGAGCTTCTTTGTGCAACTCAAAACGATTGTCTTAAGCGCCAACAAACGCAGAATAAACCATGGCATAACTATCAAAAGTATAACACGAAAAACACTCTTTGTTATGCGAGAAATGGGGATAAGAAAAGCCTCGACCGTATGTCGAGGCGTGTCGTGTTGTTGGAACTAGTCGATGTGACCATCGACGATCGAACTCGTACTTCCGAACCACAGCAGAGCACTGCAACCCAGACTCGTCTCGTCACTGCTTCCAGGACTCCAGGTCACGAGATCGTTCTCGTCCCACGAGTCCTCATCCAGGGTGATGTCAACCGCGACTCCGTACTCGAGATACGCACTCGAGTAGTGACCATAGCAGTACCAGTCATCGCTCACCCCGTCTCCATCGCTGTCGACGTTGACGTTGAAGCGCACTCCCAGCAGTCCGTCGTAGTCCCCTTCCTGGCTCCAGCTCACTTCGTCGTCGCTGGTCGTACTCGTCGAGGCACTCCAAGAGTCCCCCAGACTAGACACCGCGAAGATCGGCTGGACCGTGAGCGTGAGTTCCGGGTAGGTCGCCGGGTAGTCGACGTCGATCGTGAGAACACTGGTCGTCTCCTCATCATCGTCGTCTTCCTCCTCTTCCCCGCTGTCTTCCTCGCCTTCGCCCTCCTCTTCGGCGTCTTCTTCCGCCGGTTCGTCTTCGTCCTCGGTCGGGTCGTCGCTGTGCTCCTCCTCGTCATCCTCATCCGAGGTCTGCTCGTCGTCATTGTCGTCGTTGTCGTTGTCATTGGCATGACCGTCCGACTCGCCACCGACTCCAGGACCTCCCGAGATGTCCATTCCTCCGCCACAGGTCGTGACGGCCGTGAAATCGACACACATCTGGTCCACGGCACAGCTTCCGACCAAATGGAGCTCACCGACGATCCCGTCCTCCACCGTCTGAATCGACCGATGGAAGTAGCTCATCAGCAAGTACACGTCCCAGGTCGCGACCGGAAGCGCATACCCTCCTGAGATCACCCACACGTCCGACGCATCTTCCTCTGTGACGAGCGTGCCGTCTCGCAGACCCAGCCAGTCCGCACTCGGAGGCCAGTTGGTCATGTAGTTCGACGCATCTGCGTAGGTGTCAGGCCAGTTGCTCAGACCGTAATCGAGACCCCAAGACGCCATGACGTGCTCCCATCCCGTTCCGCGCACACGTGCGCGATACCGATTGGGATCACTTTCACTCCCCACGATCAGCCACAGGTCCTCTTCCGTATCGAATCCGGCATCGATGAACATCTCGCCGTTGAGATCGCTCCCTTCTCCGTAGCACGCAAGTTCCTGCGAAGAAACGAGCGTAACATCATTGAAGTCGTACCCCAGACCCCAGAAGGTACTCTCGTTCTCGATCCAACGAGTATCTCCGTTTTCGAGAACGTACACCTGGGCGTTGTCCGGCGTCTTGATGAGCGTCCCGTCAGGATGCCACAGGTTGATCGAGAGGTCGGACTCGTAGAAGTGCCCGTCCTGAGCGTCCCCTTCACTGCGGATCCCGCACACGAACTCCTCGGACGTGATCGTCTCGCTTCCCGTGTGTTCCGTTGCGTCCCCCGCCCAGTAGGATGCGGGGATCGACACTCCGTTGTCGGCCGTCAGCGAGGCATCGCCTTCGTGCAGACCGATGTGAATGTGGTCACCATTGCAGTTGCCCGTGCACCCCTCGTACCCGAGGATCGTTCCCTCGGCCACCTCCTGACCATCGGTCAGGAAGATGTCATCCAGGTGCGCGATGACCACGTAGGTTCCATCTCCCACCTCGATGTTGACGTGGTAGCCGAAGCCCGACGTGGCGGACTCCATGTGCACACGTGCCACCCCCGAGACGGGCGCGAACACTTCTTCGTCCGTGACGTTGCTCGTGTCCAGGTCGATGTCGTACTTCGTCGAGACGCCCTGGTGCGAGTAGGAGCCGTGAGCTCCCTGCGTGCACATGAGTTCCTGGCCCTTGGGAACCGGCACCTGAATGACGAACGTATCGCCACCCTGGTCACTGGAACTGATGCTCGAGGAGCTCTGAAGCACGTCAGCGACACACCCCGTGAGGATGAGCATGACGAAGATGCAGAGGGAGAAAACGTTCTGTCGATCGAGGGACATGATGCACTCCTGATGATGTGCCTGTCTGATGGGTTGGTGACCCCTGTGGTCAACCTTCCCGGGCGGCGCGCCAGATCTTGCGCCCCGACCCGTGTAGGTCGACGTCCTTCCCTCTCTCCCTCAAAGAAGAACTCTTGATTCATACATCTGCCCCCTCTCAGATGTATGCATCTGATCGTCTGTGAAACCACAACCTCGTCACCGCTGAACAGAACCTCTTCTATCTCACCCGTTCCTCCATCAAATGAGAAAGTCACGCTTCTACGATCTATATTCAGAACATCAAAAAACCACTTGATGGTCAAGCGGTTTTTATCTAAATTTAGGTTCTTTTTTGTTCACGATCGTTTTACGGATCAGAACAAGTTAACACATTTATTCAACAAAGCGTTTTCATTTGTTGTTCTCTGACAACTTCGAAACGACACTGTGAACAAGGGTCTATTCTGACACTTTCTCAATAAGATCTTTTCCCATCCAAGGACGCAAAACTTCTGGAATGCGCACAGATCCATCAGCTTGCTGATAGTTTTCGAGAATCGCTACCAATACACGTCCAATCGCAAACGCTGTTCCGTTCAACGCATGCGCAATCACGTTCTTCTCCCCCATTCGAACGCGTGTGTTCAATCGACGTGTTTGAAAATCTGTCGTGTTTGAGGTGGAACTTGTTTCTCGGTACGTCTTGAGTGATGGGAGCCATGTTTCGATGTCGTAGGTACGTGACGATGGAGACCCGGTATCTCCACTGGAAAGCTTCATTACGCGATGTGGAAGCTTCAATCCTTGCATCAAACGTTCTTGGATAGACAAAAGGAGTTCATGTTCCTCATTTGATTTCTCTGGAGTCGTGAAACTGAACATTTCGACTTTATCGAACTGATGCACGCGAATAATTCCACGCGTGTCTCTTCCGTACGCCCCCGCCTCTCGACGATAACACGGAGAAAACCCCAGATAACGCAGAGGAGCCTTTTTCTCATCGATAATCTCATTCATCAACATCGGTCCGATGGCCTGTTCACTCGTTCCAATCAAGACAAGATCGTCATTCTTCAAATGATAGATCTCTTCCTCTCCCCCCTTCTCTAAGTATCCCATCGCCCCCATAGCTTCGAGAGAAACCATGTGTGGAGGAAGAACAGGGACGAATCCTTCTTTCACAGTTTCTTGGAGAGCATACTGCAACAGGGCGAACTCAAGTAACACCGCATCCCCTTTCAAGTAAGCAAAACGCGCGCCAGAAACCTTTGCAGCTCGATCCATGTCGATCAGATCAAGATCTGCCCCAATATCTAAGTGATCCTTTGGTTCGAAATTAAACGCCGTGGGCTCTCCATACATCCGTACAACTTCATTTGCAGATTCGTCTGGACCAATCGGCACATCACTCTGAAGCACGTTTGGGTAACGTTTTAGTTCTGTTGAAAGCTCAGACTCGACCTGACTCAACTCAGTTTCCTTCTCTTTCACCTGTTCTTTGAGTGTTTTCCCTTCTTCAATCAAGGACGTTCGCTCGGCTTCTCCAGAAACGGACGGGATCTGTCCCGCAATTTCATTCGCACGAGTCCGCAAGACCTGAACCTCCTCAATGATGACGAGGCGTCGGGCGTGTAAATCAGTTGCCACCTGAATATCAATCGTCTTTCCACGATTGAGGTTATTTTGAGCGATACGCTCAGGCTCTTCAAGAAGAAGTTTAATGTCGATCATACGAAGACCATCATGCCGTATCCAGCCAAAAAAGTGAAGTTCACGCTTATTTGTCGGAAGTCGACCTTACGACAATGTTGACTGAAACGAATTTATTGTAATAATGAATACATACCCCCTTACTAATTCTTATTGGTTGGGGGGTTTATGTTTTCAGAAAAATTTACAACTGGAGAATACTATCATGTATACAATCGTGGAGTAGATAAACGGAATATTTTCAATTCAGAAGATGATTTTCGACGTTTTGTCGAGAGTCTCTATGTTTTCAACAACCGGGATACAGGTAGCGCGCTCTCTTTTAAAAGACGGAGGCGACAGTCTTACTCAATCGATGACCAAATCGTTCGCATTCATCTCTTTGCTCTCATGCCAAACCATTATCATTTGTTGATAAAAGAAATAAGAGAGGGTGGAATTTCGTTCTTCATGCAAAGACTTGGAACAAGTTATACAAAATACATCAATTTAAAGGAAAATCGGACAGGACATCTACTGGAAAGCGGGTTCAAAACAAGACATGTACAGTCGCAAACACATCTCGAACATCTCACGAGATATATTCATCTTAACCCGCTTGACTTACTTGAATCAGGGTGGAAGACGAACCCGATACAAAATAAAACATCTACATCAACATTCCTTTCATCCTATCAATGGTCAAGCTTCTACTATTATTACAATTCGATTGAATCTTCTTTTTTAGATCAAAGTCTGTTAAAGAACCTATTTTCTTCTCCTCAAGATCATCTTCACTATATGTTTCAACACAATGCGTTTCCCAAAAGCAATATTTACTCAATAAAGTCGTAAGTCCGACTTACGACAATACAAATAAAAAGACGAGGGGTTGAATCCTCGTCGAGTTGGGCTGTGTTGCCCAGAGTGTGCCGTGGACTACTGGAGTCCCGTGCACTTCTTGAATCGTGCGTCGCACTTGAGGGTCGTGAGACCTGGGGTCACGGTGAGTGACCCCGTTTGTACGTCATCGCGACCTGGCATGGTCACGCTTACGCGATACGTTCCCTGCGGAACCTCGCGCGAGCCGTTGGTGAGGGCGTAGGACCCACCATCACCCACGAGTGTAACCGAGACCGTCGTGTCCCCGACCAAGATCAGGCGAACCTGAGCCTTGGAAGAGACCGTGACTTCGGGGTCTGGCGCGGGTGGGGTGACCACGACCTTCGGTGTGGTCGTCACCTTCGGAGCGACCGTGACCTTCGCCTTGGGGACGACCACTTCGGCCACCACTTCGGGTTCAGGTTCTGGCTCCGGAAGCACGAGATCCGGAATCGGCTCAGGCTCCAGAGTCACTTCAGCAACCTCCACGACCGGTTCGGGCATGGGGGCACGCGTGGCGTACCAGATCCCCCCTCCCGCAAGGAGAAGGAGGACGATAACGACCGAAGCGACCATCCTCATGAGACGACGCTTGGACTGGGCGAGGGCGCTTGCGACGTCCTCCGCGCCCCCTCCTTCGTCCAGACTCGACCATGTGCCGTCAGCCTGAGCGAGGAGGGGAACTTCGGAGGCGAAGGCGAACTGGATGTCACCGTCCTCATCGACGGGAGGCTCGTGACCTTCCTGTGCTCTGGTATGAGCAGGTTGGAGCGTCCCACCGACACGGGGGATCTGCGGATCAGGGGCATCCACAGCTTCTTCCAGGGCCTTCTTCGCCATGGCACTTCCGAGCTTCGGCGTGTCCGGCGGATCTACGGGGATCTCACCGAGCTTGATCCGAAGCTCGAGTTCATCGGCCATGGATGCCGCAGTCTCGAAGCGGTCTTCCCGATTCTTGGCGGTCGCCTTCCGAATGACCGACTGGAGTACCTCGGAGATCCCATCGAGTCGCTCGGGATGCTCCCTGAGCTGTTCGTGGAACGCACTCTGTCCGAGGTTACCCAGGGTGAGCATCACGTAGAGGGTCACCCCTACCGCGTGAATATCTGACCGATGGTCGATGAGGTCGACCTCCCCGTGCAACTGCTCAGGAGACATGTAGGCCCACGTCCCCATCGTGCTACCCGCACGGGTATGCCCCCTGGTCGCATCCATCACTCGGGCTATCCCGAAATCGATGATCTTGGGGATCCCCATCTCCGTGAAGAGGAGGTTTTGGGGCTTCATGTCTCGATGGACGACCCCCTGGTCGTGCGCAGCTTGGAGACCACGCAAAGTGGCGATGATCACCTGAACGGCCTGACGCGGAGGCATCTTACCGTTGGTGTTGAGATGGTCCTCGAGCGAACCGCCCGTCACGAGATCCATGACGATGTAGGGAGTGTCCCCTACCACTCCCATCTCGTGTGCCTTCACGAGGTTGGGGTGGTCGAGTTTGTAGGCGATGCGAGCCTCGGTTTCGAACCGATCTCGCATGACGCGACTCCTGAGAAGCGTGGCGTGGATGAACTTCATGGCACGTCGGCTGTCGAGCACCGTGTGCCGAACGTCCAAGACGTACCCAGCTCCTCCAGCCCCAAGGATCCTCTGGAGCTTCCAGACCTTGAGCGGTGCAAGCAGGGCCTCCACCGCATTGAGTACTTCGCGATTGTGTACTGTCATGGCGCGAGTGCCTCTTGGGTGGGGGTGACGGTGGACTTGCCCGGCAGATGGCCGGGTTTGTGCCCAGGGCCGAACTTCACCGTGAAGCCGACCCCGAATCCTGTTGCCGTGATGGCAACACCCGCCGAGATGAGCGATGCCGTCCCGAGTCCGTTCACACGGTTCTCGAGTCCCGTTCGTTCGGCGTCAGGCGTGGAGGGATCCTGATAGACCCCCTTCTGTTGCATCGCGACGCCGTAGCAGACGCCACTGACAACCGCCGAAGCGATCGCCACGCCGTACCACGGACGCGGATCCTTGAGGATCGACGGCCGACGGAGATCCTCGAGATCGATCCCGAGATCTTCAGCGGTCAGCCCGAAGGCGTTTCCGCTCCAGTTGGGCGTCGCTTCGCCTGGCTGGACGTAGCGGGTCTCCCGCAGGGTGTCGACCTCCTCCACGGTCTGGAAGACCTGGATGATGACGGGGGTCAGCGAGTAACGCGCGGCATTGCGCACACCACCGACGAGGACGTACCCACCCGGAGGCGGGTAGATCTTCTCGCCATCGCCGTCAGCCAGCATCTCGGCTTCCTTGTAGAGCGTGAGGAGCGGATGCCCCTCGCCCGCGACGTCGGCCGGGAACGTGTAGCCAGGCTCCAGCAAGAGGCTCGCGTGGAGCTCCCGCTTGGCCCGGGTGTAGTCCTCGGCGATGAACGCCTCCATCGCCATCAGGCGGTGGAAGGCCGAGGCGTCCTGCTTGGTGAGAGCCTGTCCCACGCACGGCAGGATCTGCGCACGCGCAAGGCTCGCCTGCGTGAGCAGTCCTTCTGCGTCGAGCTCGGCGAACGCCTGTTCGGCCTTGGTTCCAGCTTCACTGAGCTGACTGACCTGGGTCGGCTCCTCACACATGGCCATCGCCACCTGCGGGAACATCATCGTACACAGCGCCAAAAGCGCCAGGGTCCAGAACTGCTTCATGACGATCTCCCTTGGTGGATCTGAATGAATAGGTGGAACGAGATTTGAGAAAGAACGACGGCTTTTTTTATCATTTTTCCTCCACAAAGTCAATGTTAACACGCTCCCCTCAACGGAAATAAAAAACCTCTCGTTTCCGAGAGTTTATCCACATTTTTTCCACGACGTTTGTCAAAAACCTTTGATTTACCTCTATTTATAGGCATAAGGGGTTGACAAAATGTCAAAATTGCGGTCAACTGTATACAGAAAGTACCTTTCATCAACCAACCCGCTCCTCCGCCAAAAACGGAGAACGGGGCAACACGAGGTGACCCATGACCCGCATCATCACGCTGGCCATCTTCGCCCTGCCCCTCGCCGTTCTGGTGGGGTGCGGACCGACCGACAACGACTGCCAGTCCGAGGACTGCAACGGCAACGGCACCGTCGACACCGGCGAGTACTCGGTAGAAACGCTGGGTCAGTGCGCTCGCAAGGTCTATACCTCGGGTATCGAGACTGGCTGGAACTGCCAGTTCACGGTCCTGGCTCCGGAAGGAGTCGAGCTCGACCTGATCAGCACCCAGCTCTACGACTCCGGATACTTCATCCAGTGTGAAGACGCCACCAAGTGTACGATGACCCTCGGACACGGCACCACCAGGCTGGACGCCGAGGACGAGGAGTACCTCCTGGTCGGCGCAACTCCTGGGGCAACCAGCAACTTCCAGCTCTCGATCTCGGAAGACTTCCAATTCACCATGTGGTGGCAGGGCGTACAGAGTGCGGTTCTCTGCGACGTCAGCGCCGATGAGCCCTGCATGATCGATCCCTGGAACTTCGAGGGGTCCTACGCCGTGCAGTTCGACAAGACCTGTACCGACCTCAGCAACGACGACCAGGTCCGGATCTACACGGCCTTCGACGACTTCGCCGCTGGCGATGGACTCGTCCATCTCTGGGGTGCCCCCAGCACTGATGCACTCACCACCAACCGTGAGATCGGTGGTGAGGACTCTCCCGACTACTTCACGGGTTACATCAGCGATGCCAACGACTATGTTCTCTTCCAGCAGTGGACGGAGGACGACGAGCTCTGGAGGGAAAAAGAGTATACCTGCCCCTGATCCACCCACAACAACCGTCTCATGACGGCACGCGCGACTCTTTCGAGGGTCGCTATTATTTTTAAATAAAGAGCTAATACAACTTCCGTGTTGGTTTTTGCCCCTGTCTAAGAGCCAGATACCAGGCAGCGAGAATGAGCTTTCT
>PFEU01000018.1 GCA_002793515.1 Candidatus Uhrbacteria bacterium CG10_big_fil_rev_8_21_14_0_10_48_16 | reverse complement strand
TATTCTCGGTTCGATTAATCAGTTTGTTGATCGATTTCAGAACGAGGGGCTTGATTGTATGATTGCGCTTTCTCACGTGAAAGATCCACAGCGTTTTGGGGTGGCAGAATTTCATCCAGACGGGAAGCTCAAATCGACCATCGAAAAACCTGAAAACGCCCCATCTCCGTTTGCTGTGACAGGAATTTATCTTTTTGACGAACAGTTTTTCGATGCCTACAAGACGATTGAGCCTTCAAAACGAGGAGAATACGAAATTACAGACATCATCACGTGGTACATCAACAATGGAACGGTTGGTCATGAGGAAATCACGGGGTGGTGGAAAGATACGGGAACCCCAGATGCGCTTATTGAAGGGAATGCCTTGATTATGGATGATACCCCTCGTGAAGAATTCTGTGTCGAGTGCGAACCTCATGAAGATGCGCAGATTCAAGGGCCTGTCTCTATTGGAGAAGGAACCGTGATCACAAAGGACTGCATGATTCGTGGACCGGTGGTGATTGGAAAGGATTGTAACATCACGTCAAGTTATATTGGGCCTTATACGGCCATTGGGGACGGAGTGATCATCAATAAAACAGAAGTTGAGCACTCGATCATCTTTGAGGGAGCTTCCATCGATACCACGCGACGAATCGTGAATAGTTTGATCGGGGTGAATGCGAAGTTAGTTGATTACAAACGTTCTCATCCTAAGACGGGTCACCGATTGATCATTGGAGATAATAGTCTCGTGGAACTGTAAATTGTGAATATAAATAGAGCCACAGGGCTCTATTTAATTTTGGAGGGCTCTTGTCCACCACTGCCAGCCATCCTGTGTTGATTCAAGGTGATGGAGATTTTTTCCTTCTGGATCGATCCAGAATGTGCCAGAGAATCCGCTCGCCAGATGTGTTTGGGATAGGGTCGTGGCATTCTCTAAGTTAAGAGCTTCAAGGTTCCCATTGGTTTGATATAAAATAGTCGTTCCAAATGGATACCAGTCCAGATGATCGATGGGGTGAGAGAGTCGTGTGAGCGTTTGGGTTTCGTGGGTAGAACGGACATAGCGTTTCAAATCATAGCCACTTGAATACAGAAGAACATTTGCGTCAGGGCTCCATTTCCAGATGAGTGCTTCTTCGTTGAGGAGAATCGGTTGATCACGGCGTGCTAAATCAATGAGAATAAAACGATTTCGACGGACGTCATGAAGGGCAACGAGACCAATAGGTGCTTCGACAAATGTGTACTCACCGAGCGGAAGATAGGTGATGATGGAAGCCGTTCCTTCTTCTTGATAGGAAATCACCGCGCGGTTATTGCTTTGAGACAAGATGACTTCTTGACCATCGTAACTCGTGATCAGGTCCGCATCGAATGTGAGTGTTTCCGCATCTCCGTTTAACAGGTTGAGTTGTGTCAGAGCATTTTTCGAACGGACATAGAGTGTTTCGTCAAGACTCAAATCCCACCAGTAGCGTTCAATATGTTTCGATTCTTCTCCGAGCTCAAGAGCCGTACCGTCATGGACTCGAGAAACATAGATGTCGCTTTGCGTACCGGACTGTTCCTCTAACAGAAGATAGGTTCCTTGCTTTGACCACGAAAGATCGTACTGACTGCGTGCATCGTAGGGAAGTCGCATGAGGAGATTCTTTTCCTGAGAAGAGGCATCAACGAGCCATACTTCAAGCCAGGAACTTTCTTGTGAGACATACGCGAAACGATTGGAGGAAGGATGTGGGGAGATGAGCGTGGTGGTGAGTGTCTCTTGAAGTTCAGGTTGGGCGTCGAGAAACAATGTAATCGGACCAACAACGAGTGCTTCACGACTTCCAAAAGTCAACAATGTCTCCCATGGGAGATATCCAGTTTTTTCAAGTTGAACGATGTGTTCACCAGGAAGAATCGTGTCGATGACCGCCGGGGTTCGGTCTGAGTAAGGTTCTTGGTTCACGAGGACGGTCGCATTACGTGGAGTGCTGGTGATGTTTAAAACAGCCGTGTGGACAATACGACCATGGGCGAGATCGAAACGATACCCAGCCGTATACAACACCACCAGCGGAGCTGAGATTAAAAAGGCAAAAACAAAGAGAAGAAAAACGATGAATCGTATGGACTTGGACATATCACTTCCCATTGTATATCCTGTAGACATCTATGGCGATACAAACACGCTCGTTTCCGAACTCAATTCTGATCCTTTCCGTACTCCTTATTGGCATCGTGACGTTTAGTCTCGGCTTTTTTATTGGAGAGTCGCGAGGAATACGCTCGGTTGTTCCTGCGGGAGAAGGACAGGTTTTAGGACAAGGTGAAATTCCTTCATATCTTTCTGAGGATGTCGATTTCAGGCAGTTCTGGGATATCTGGAACTTTGTCAAAGAGGAGTACTATCGTCAACCTGTTTCAGATGTCGATCTGTTCTATGGGGCGCTTAAAGGCGTGCTTGCAGGGGTAGATGACCCTTATTCCGTCTACCTTGACCCTGAAGAGGCTGAAGCCTTTTCTGCGAGCTTAGAAGGGTCATTTGAAGGAATTGGGGCTGAGATTGGGATTAAAGACGATCGACTTCAGATCGTTGCCCCACTTTCTGGTATGCCAGCTGAACAAGCGGGGCTTTTGCCAGGTGACTGGATTGTCTTGATTGATGAAACAGAGACGACAGGAATGAGCGTGGAGGCAGCGGTGATGCTGATTCGTGGGGAAAAGGGAACAGCTGTGACGTTGACGATCAGTCGCGAAGGAACAGATGGACTTATGGAGATCTCTATTGTGCGAGATAAGATCATTGTTGATAGCGTGAAGTGGAGTATTGATGATCAAAACATCATGACAATCTCCCTTTCGACATTTAATCACGACACCATGGATTTGTTCTCTGAAGCCATTCAGGAAGCTCTGTCTGCAGATGTCACCGGAATCATTCTTGATTTACGAAGTAACCCGGGAGGACTCCTGACAACCGCCATCGACATCGGATCGGCTTGGGTCGGATATGATCCGATTCTTATTGAACGGACTCAAGATGAGGTACAGACGTTTAAGGGAGTAACGGCCCCTCGCTTACAAGGGATAGCAACTGTTGTGTTGGTGAATGGAGGAAGTGCTTCTGCTTCAGAAATTGTTTCGGGAGCGCTCCAAGATTATGGGTATGCGACCATTGTGGGAACGCAAACCTTCGGAAAGGGATCGGTACAGGATTATCGAGAGTTGGCGGACGGATCTGCGGTGAAGATTACGACCGCAGCCTGGTATACCCCGGACGGGCGCTCGATTAATGAAGAGGGAATTGTTCCAGATATTGAGGTTGAATATACCATCGAGGAGTATCAGGCTGATCTAGATCCTCAACACGACATTGCTGTTCAAGTGCTATTAGGAACCTATGACTATCAAGAAGCCGCCGTCAGCGAAACGGGTGAATAAAAGAAAAGCTCCTTCGTCAGGAAAGGGGCCATCTACGCGTCAAACAAAAAAAGAGCCCGTGCAACGAGAAATTTCTGCGGGTGGTATTGTGTTCCGCACCTCAGGAAATAGTATTCTCTTTGCCATGATGAAAGACTCCTATGGAAAGTGGACCTTTCCAAAAGGTCATGTAGAAGCGGGAGAGGACATTGAGGAGGCTGCTGCGAGAGAAACGCTAGAAGAACTAGGACTCCAACAAATTCGTCTCCTAGACTATCTCGGAAAAATTGATATTTGGTTTCGCGATAAATTTCATAAAAAAGGTCAGTTGATCCATAAAGACATTCATTATTACCTCTTTCAGTCTCCTGTCGGAAGTGAATTACACCCAGATCCAGAGGAGCATGTGTATGAAGCAAGATGGGTGCCATTAGGCAAGGTAGAGAAGGCCTCAAGTTATCCTGACATGGTTCCTATTGTGAAAAGAGCTTTGGAGCTTGTGAAACAGCTTAGAAAGTAGTTCTATTGAGGGATATGAAACTTACTTTAAGCGGACGCGTCGAACGAGGGGAGGGAATGGCAACACGCCTTGGGTGTCCAACGGCCAATATTGCGATTGAGCAAGGGGTGTTGATTCCTGCGCTTGGGGTCTATGTCGGAGAGGCGGAAGTCGATGGGGTATGGCATAACGCTCTTATCTGTATTAGTGATGGACGCACGGGGTATAACCTTAAAATGGAAGTGCATCTGTTGGGGGTGAATCAGGATCTTACCGAGAAACGAATTAACTGTGTGCTTCACGATAAGCTTCGGGATATCATTCCGTTTCCTGGGGAGGAGGAGATGGCGGAGATTATTGCTCAAGATCTTGAGCAAGCTCGAGCTTGGGCAGATGCACGATCGTAATCTGTATTTATGAAAAGAGTTATCGTTGTGCATTGTTGGGATGGGAATCCAGAATACTGTTGGTATCCATGGCTGAAAAAAGAATTGGAGAAGGAGGGTGTTAACGTAGTCATTCCGGCGATGCCCGAGACGGGACTTCCAAAGCAATCCTTATGGGTTCCTTTCTTGGCGGAGATCGTGGGAAAACCGGATCAAGAAACGATTCTTGTTGGTCATTCCATTGGGTGCGTGACGATCATGCGTTACCTTGAAACACTTGGAGAAACAGAACAGATTGGAGGAGCGGTATTTGTTGCCGGTTTTACCACGGATCTTGGGTTCGAAGAGATTCATAACTTCTTTGAGACACCGATTGATTTTGCGGAAATTCGCACACACCTCCCTCAGCTTGTCGCGATCCATTCTGATGATGATCCGTATGTCGACGTGAAGTATGCCGACGTTTTAAGCGAAGAAATGGGAGCACAAAAGATCGTTCTGCAAGGGAAGAAACATTTTTCTGGGTCAGTGGATGGGGAAGAAAGTTGTACGATTCTCCCAGAAGTCCGAGAGAGAGTTATAAACATGCTCAAAGACTAGCTATTTTCAAATAATTGACCCCGTGTTAACATAATCCGCGTAAAACTTAAGTTTTCCACAACTATGGCAAAAATGACTAAGAGTCAGTTCATGACCGCCTTTGGAGAGATGTTTGGTATCTCAAAGAAGGAAGCAGGCGAAAAATGGGATGCCTTTGTTGCATTGGCCTTGAAAGAGGTTCGAGGCGGCGGAGAGTTCCCACTTCCAGGACTTGGTAAGCTCGTTAAAAAGGCTCGTGCCGCTCGAATGGGACGTAATCCATTGACCGGTGAATCTATTCAGATTCCAGCGAAGACCGTTGTAAAGTTTCGAGTAGCTAAGGCTGCAAAGGACGCTGTCCTTTAAAAGAAACTGTTAAAAAACCGCTCGAGAGGGCGGTTTTTTTATTTGATGTGCTAGGATAGTCGTATGTCTGAAAAGAAGAAAATACAGAAGGCGATCCTGATCGACCTGATCGACCCTCGGATGAACAAATACGAGGCGATGGATCGAATGACAGAACTTGAGGAACTCGTACACACGTACGGAGGGATTGTTATTGTAAAGACCTGGCAGAAGCGTTTTCACCCCCATCCAAAGACCTATATTGGAACCGGGAAAGTGACGATGGTGGGAGAAGAGGCAAAAGAGTTCGGAGCCAATATTTTGATTGTGAATGCGCAACTCAAGCCTCGTCAGATTTACGAATTATCTGAACTACTCAGACCGTATGGTCTTCAGGTGTGGGATCGGATTGATCTTATTTTAAAAATCTTCGCAAAGCACGCACGCACTACTGAGGCAAAACTTGAAATTGAGCTTGCGAGTGTCCGGCATATGGGACCACGAATTTTCGGAATGGGAATGGAGCTTTCTCGGCAGGGGGGAGGAATTGGATCTGTGGGAATTGGAGAAACCAACAGTGAACGCATGAAGCGTCACTTGAAGGAAAAGGAACGGAAGATTAAAGATAAGCTTTCGTCGTATCAAAAAGGGCGGGATTTGGCTCGGAGTGGAAGAGCGCGTAAGGGGCTTAAGACGGTTTCGATCGTTGGATATACGAATGCCGGGAAAACAACGCTCCTGAACGCTCTCACAGGGCGGAAAGAGTATGCAGCGAACGAACTCTTTGCCACGCTTGATACGCGTGTGGGAGAACTCTTTTTGCCTGGGAGGAGATCGACTGCGCTTATTTCCGACACGATCGGATTTATCAAGGACCTCCCTCCGGAACTCTTGAACGCCTTTTCATCAACGTTGTCTGAGGCGATGGATGCAGATCTGCTTGTCCATGTTGTCGATGGAAGTGATCAGAATTGGGAACGGAACATTCAGGTTGTTGATGAGATCTTGAAGCGCCTGGGCGGGGGAGAGACGCCACGGATTCTTGTCTTTAACAAAGAAGACAAGACTTCAGACTCACTCAAGAAAATGATCACAAAAATTTATGAAAATGATCCTGTCCTTTGGATATCAGCCGTAGAAAAAGAGGGATTAAAAGAACTTGTTGAAAAAATAGAAAACAGCCTGTAACGGCTGTTTTTTCCTAGATGAGTTTTTCGGCTTTTTTCAAGGCGACGAGGTCGTATGTTTTTCCTTCACGGTCCCACTTCTTGAGGGTTCGAAGTCCTCGGGTGGTAATCATGACGGTGACGGTACGTCCGGTCGCTGGGTTCACAAGACGCTTTTTCTGCATGTTTGGATACAGTTTACGCTTGGTTTTCACGTTTGAGTGAGAAACATTGTTCCCAACGGTCGTCTTTTTGCCCGTAACGAGACAGGAGTGAGACATATCAGATTGCTTTAATAACGAGGGGAGTGTAGCCGAATGTGGAAAAATTGTCCAGGCACACTGTGTTAAACTATGGGTATATGCAACAGACTCTCCCAAAACTTTGGATTTTTGTCTTTTTGGCCGTTGGAGCCATCATCGTCGCAATACTTCTGACAGGGCCGTCAGCTCCTACAGAAACACAAACCGATGAGATCGCTATGGATTCTCCCCGTTCGGCAACATTCGATCAGATGCTCGAAAAAGGGGGGAACGCCATTTACGTGGAGAATCAACTAAGCGATCAGAGTATGGTTCGAGTAGGATTTGCTGTCCTCTCTGAGCCTGGTTATGTGGTTGTGTTTGATGATAATGAGGGAGTCCCAGGGTCCGTGATTGGAAACTCAGTTTTACTTGAGGCAGGGGGAGAGCACTTTGTTGTGCCTGTGAACAAGCCTCTCGAGGAAGATCAGGTCTACTACGCCCTGCTCTATCATGACAATGGAGACGGAGAGTTTTCTCTCGCGGTAGATACGCAAGCATTGGATTTTGAGGAGTCTGTGATCCTTATGAATTTTATTGCCACCCCTGATTCTGAACCAGAGCTTAATGCGGTCATGCCTTGACGAAATCGTTGATTTCGTCTATTCTTCCGACTCGACAGCGCATGTTCGCGATGTCGAAATCAGGAGAAGAACCAAGTGCGTAAGAAGAACTTCACTCCCCGCCAGCAGATCTTCGGTGAACTCACGAAGATGCTCGAGCGGGTTCGCAAGCTCGAAGACATGACCTCCGCCGACTTCGACGACCTCGACACCGTCCTGCTCCTCGCGAGGAAGACGGGCGATGCCATCGGTCGAGGCTACAAGCTCAACCGGACCCTCCTCCTCAGCATCTACGCCTTCCTTGTCGGCGACACCATCGACCTCACCAGGCTGGACGTCAACTGGGATGGTCTGGGACAGCTCCCCACGATCGAGTTCAACAAGCTCCTCGCTGTGATCGCCGAGGCGGTCGCCAAGGCTGTCCCTTCGGACGAGAGTCCCATCGACTGCCCCTTCGAGGGTGAGCGCACCACCTGTGCGAGCCTGCGCGGGACGTTCCTGGAGCGCGTCACGGAGCGCGGTGTCACGGAGGCGGTCCAGGCCTTCGCCTGAGTCGCGTACATCAACTTCCCGTCTACGGGGCCCGGTCTTCATGATCGGGCTTTTATCTTACCTAAGTGAACTGATAGAATGTGGTGGTCTATGTCGCATGTTGACCTAACTTCTATTCCGATCAGATACAGTTCTCGTGCAAAACGGATGAGTATTAAGGTCGAGTCGGATGGGGGTTGGGAAGTGATTATTCCTCAAAAAAGTAAGCTCTCACGCACGGCAATTCATCGATTTGTCGAGCAACATGAAGAGTGGATTTCCACGCAGATTGCACGAGCGAAACAGAGGAAGCCAAAACAATCACTTATCCACCAAGGAATCTCAAGGATCCAGATAGAGAAACAAACGAGAAAAGTGGTTGATACTCACATCGCTTATTTTTGTCAGGAGCGATTTTTTTCTATCAACAAAGTGACGGTTCGGAATTATAAAGCTCAATGGGGGAGCTGTTCGAAACAGTTTCATCTGACATTTCACTATAAACTCTCGCTTCTTCCAGAATCGTTATCTCGCTATGTGGTAGCGCATGAGTTGTGTCACACGGTGCATTTCAACCACTCAAAGTCGTTTTGGGAGTTCTTGGAAACGATGTATCCCGGATCTAAACGTCATCGAAAAGAACTTCGTCAGTTTGGGCTGTAATGTGCTAATATAGAAGAAATGTTTATCATGTCATTTGTCTATGCCTTCCAAAAAATTGTTTAAAAAGAAGCAAAAAAAAGTTGATGCAATGGACCAGCCTATCTGTCGTCTTCCGCGAGCGGTGGACGAGTCTCAAAATATGCCCGTGCAATTATACGAGATTAGCTGGCGAATTTTTCGTATCATGTCTGAGTTTGTTTCAGGATTTCAGTTCCTCTCAACATCAAGCCGAGAAGTAACGTTTTGGGGGTCAGCACGATTGAAGTCAACAAGTCCTTGGTATCAAGAAGCGGTAAAACTTGCGGGCATGCTTTCAGAAAAGGGCTTTACGATTATTACTGGTGGAGGAGGGGGGATTATGGAGGCTGGGAACAAAGGAGCACACGACGCAGGAGGAGAATCTATCGGATTGAATATCGAACTTCCATTTGAGCAAAATGTGAATCCGTACGTCACACGAACTCAGACCTTCCATTACTTTTTTACACGAAAAGTCATGATGGCGGCCTCTGCGCAGGCCTACGTCTTTTTTCCAGGAGGATTTGGAACATTGGATGAGTTTTTCGAGATCGTGACCCTTATTCAGACAAAGAAGATGCAATGCACACCGATCGTGTGTGTGGGGCATGCATTCTGGGATGGATTATTCGAATGGTCAGCAAACGTGCAACGAGATACGTTTCAGACAATTAGTCCCGAAGACTTAAAGCTCATCACGGTTGTTGATACGGCAGAAGAGGCCTATAAGATCG
Organism: Candidatus Uhrbacteria bacterium CG10_big_fil_rev_8_21_14_0_10_48_16; assembly: GCA_002793515.1. Lineage (GTDB taxonomy): Bacteria > Patescibacteriota > Patescibacteriia > UBA9934 > GWF2-40-263 > UBA12478. The sequence continues at coordinate 146,541 of PFEU01000018.1, read as the reverse complement.
TATCGCGTTCAAAAGAACGTTCGTTCTTCTAGATATGGCTAAACATTCACACAATCTGAAGACCCCACGCGCATGGGTCGTCGATGTCAACATGGGGTATGGTCATTCTCGTGCGGCGTATGCTCTGAAGGATCTCTCTGCAGGGGTTGTATGGTCGGCGAATGATTACGCAGGAATCCCTGCAGACGATCGTAAGCGTTGGCAGGAAAGCAGAAAGTTGTATGAGACGATTTCTCGGATGAAACCCATTCCTGTGGTGGGGGACTTTTTATTTGAAGCCATGGATCGTTGGCAACAGATTCCGTCTTTTTATCCTCGTCGGGATCTTTCAAAACCAAACGCACAGTTACGCCAGATTTTTTTCATGATCAAGAGGGGGTTTGGACGACATCTTATTGAAAAACTTTCAGAGAATCCGCTTCCACTTGTTACAACGTTTTTTATCCCAGCTTTTTTTGCAGACTATTATGATTATCCAGGGGATATTTGGTGCGTGACAACAGATGCGGATATTTCTCGTGCATGGGCTCCTCTGGATCCAAAATCAAGTCGTATCAAATATTTAGCGAGTAATGGAAGGGTCGTCGAACGCTTGAAGTTGTATGGGGTACGTGCAGATCATATCTATCTGTCGGGTTTTCCGTTACCAAAAGAGCTTGTAGGCGGAGCTGAGAGTAAATTCGTGAAGGATCAATTAGCAGAACGTTTGTGTAATTTGGACCCAAATGGCATTTTCCATGAGCGTTATGCTCGGACGCTTCAGGAAGAACTTGGTCCAGGTCGATGTAAGATGGTGAAGGCAAAACATCCATTAACGCTGACGTATAGCGTCGGTGGGGCGGGAGCTCAACGAGCCTTGGGGGTTCAGATTTTAAAAAGTTTGAAATCAAAAATTGCGCGTCACGAAATTCGCTTGAATCTCATGGCAGGATACCGAAAGGATGCCGTGGCTTTTTATAAAAAAGCCGTGAAGGAGGTTGGGCTGAAGCACGAACTCGGAACGTGGGTGAATGTTCCTGAACACGCGTCCCGTGCAGACTACTTTCAAGATTTTACCGATACGCTTAAGACAACAGATATTCTCTGGACGAAACCAAGTGAAATGTCTTTTTATTGTGGGGCGGGGATCGCCGTGGTTATGGCTCCACCGATTGGCTCACAAGAAGAATTTAATCGGGTTTGGTTAACGTATATGGGAGGAGGTGTGTCACAAAATGACCCACGGTATACCGACGAATGGTTATTTGACTGGATTGCCTCGGGGGGTGTTGCGCGGATGGCATGGAGTGGATACATTGAAGCTCCAACACATGGCGTCTATCGTATTGAGGATCTTGTGCTGGGACAGGAAAGCGAAATTCACCCACTTCCACTGATTGTATAGGTATGGATAAATCTCTAGAACATCTTCTTTCCACGATTGTTCAAATGCGTCGGGAGGATGAGCAATTAAAGAAAGAGGAAGACGTCATCAAAGTCTCGGATACCGTTTCCGCGGCCGCTTCTGTGTATGAGACGGTTCGCAATACGCTCGAGTATGATGAAGAGCATCTTCTGCGTCGGAACGCGATTCGTCGGATTTTGAAGCGAAGAATGATTGACGCTCCCTCGATGGAAATGGCGGGAAAATTGTTGAAAGAACTCATCTGGGCAAGATATTTACCCAATGAGAAAGTACCAACCCGCATGATCGAAAAGGTTGGGGGTATTTTAGAAAAGTATCGCCTACTCTTTGGGACCCTGGAACCAGATAGTAAGAATGGGGAACGAGCGTATGACTGGTTGCTTGATGTTCTTTCTGTGGAGATTGAATATTCTTTGGGTCCTCCATGCATCGATGAAGCACTTGCGAGTTTTGCGTATCAGGAAATTCTTCGTCGCGTTGATTGGCAAACAAAAACACTTCCAGTAGAGGAGCGAGATCTTCAGTTGTATATTGCGATTCATCGAAGTGTGCTGAAATCAAACCAAGCAACGCTTCGATATCGCATTCTCACCTTGTATTACCCGGCATGGCGAAAGGCGCGTCCTGGGGATCAGGTGGTGAAAGAGATCGCCATGAATATCGTGAAGGTGATCGATTCTGTTGATCAACAGATTCATCATCCAGCGCAAGACGAGATGTATCGTTTTGTGCGACGTCATGCGATCGTATTCCACTTGCTTTCTGATGTCGCGACCGACAATCCAGAAGCATTTGCGTCTGCGCTCATGAGTGGAGACATCACAAGTATCGATTCTGCGGTCACAAAAGCAGCAGATGAGCGTTACAGCACGTTTAGAACAACATTAACACGCGTGGTCTTGAGAACCGCTTTCTTTCTTCTCCTGACAAAGTCGATATTGGCGTTTCTCGTAGAGCTTCCGTATGAACTTCTTATTTTGCGGACGAGTGACTTCCTTCCGTTGACCGTGAATATTTTGTTCCCGCCCCTTTTGTTGACTCTGATCGGGTTGAGTGTGCGTATTCCAAAAGCAAAAAATACGGCCCGTATCCTCGAGGAACTTCATGCGATTTTGGGGGTGGGAGATGAGTTTAGTCTGATCTTTAAGCGGAAAAGACCGTGGGGACGAGGAGCGCTTTGGTGGATTTTTAATGGATTCTATCTCTTTATTTTGCTTGCAACGATTGTCGTGATCGCTTCTCTTTTGACCGCCATCGAATTTAATACTCTCTCCATATTCTTCTTTATTTTCTTCCTGTCGTTGGTGGCCTACTTTGGTCTTCGTATTCGAAATACCCTTCGAGAGTTGGTGGTCATCGATATGTCTCGTGGATTCTTCGGATCGTTTACAGATATTCTTTTTCTCCCAATCATCCGTGCGGGGCGCTGGGTGGCTTTACGAGCTCCAAAAGTGAATATCTTCCTCTTCTTTTTCGATTTTATTATTGAAGCTCCATTTAAGGCCGCGATCGATATTGTAGAAAGTTGGTTGGCATTCTTGCGTGAGAAGCGCGATGAGATTTAGGAGGGCATGAAACATCATCACACAAAACGGTTCTATCTGTTTATTAGTTCAGCAACGGTTATCTCGCTCGCTTTATTTGTGTCGGCGTTTGTGTGGTTGAATAATCGTCCAACCACAAAGCCCGTTTTTGGTGTGACCTATTCATGGGTATATGCCGAGAGATTGGGGCAAAATCCTGTGAAGACGTATGAACGTATTGTGGATGATCTTGAGGTGAAGGATGTGCGCATTCCTTTGTATTGGTCTGAAATTGAACATGAAGAAGGAGAATTTGATTGGTCTATCCCTGACGCATTACTACAGCTCTCTGAGGATCATGGAGTGAATCTTACGGTGGTGATTGGGTCGAAGGTTCCTCGTTGGCCTGAGTGCTATGTCCCAGACTGGGCAGAAAAATTTAGCGAAATCTATCAACAGCAAGCTGTCCTGTTGTTTATCGAGGAAGCAGTGGATCGATATAAGTCTTCAGCCTCCGTGATTCGTTGGCAAGTCGATAACGAGCCTTTTTTCCCATTTGGGATTTGTTCACAAATTTCACAAGCGCAGTTTCAGGAGCGTATCGATCTTGTACATTCGCTTGATGATCGGCCTATTCAAGTGACCGTAAGTGGGGAGCTTGGGCCTTGGCTTGATTCCGCCAAATCCGCAGATATCTTGGGGATCTCCATGTATCGACAAACCTGGAATGATCTCTTCGGGCACTTTGTTTATCCGTTGACCCCTGATTATTACTATTTTCGTTCAACGCTGATTCGGGGAGCGGTAAGTCAGGTAGTGGTTTCTGAGCTTCAGGCAGAGCCGTGGTTTTCTGCCCCCATTGAATCAAAACCTCTTCTTGAGTGGTATGATTCTTTTACGGTTGAAATGTTTAATCAAAATGTGCAGTTCGCCCAAGAGGCAGGACTATCTGAAGCGTATCTTTGGGGGGCGGAATGGTGGTATGCCTTGAAAGAACAGGGAGATGATCGCCTTTGGGAAGAAGCTCGACCTTTGTTTCAAAAATAAATGCTATGACAAAATCGACGACATTTGACGTGATCGTAATTGGATCTGGGTCAGCTGGATTTTCTGCGATCGAATCAGCTGTTCAGCAAGGTGCTTCTGTGTGCGTGATTGAGCGTGGTCGATTTGGTGGGGAGTGTCCGAACAGCGCGTGTATCCCATCAAAAGCCCTGTTACGATCCGCATCAGTGTATCGTCGATTGGGTCATGCACGTGAATATGGCATTGATGCTCCGGGTCGTGCGTATGAATGGAAGAACCTGATGAAGTATCAACAGGAAGTGGTGGAGACGATTACGGGAGGGGGAACAAGTGGGGATCGGTATCTCGCATTGTTGAAAAAATTAAAGGTGGCCTATCGAGTTGGGTCTGCCATATTTCTTGATGCAAACAGGATAGATGTTGAGGGAGAAATATTGATTGGAAAAACGATCATTATTGCGACAGGAACCGTTGACTTCATCCCTCCGATCCCTGGGATCGAAGAGGTTCCGTACTGGAGCTGGAAAGATGCTCTCCAGGCAAAGAAGCAACCAAAGTCTTTGGCTATTATTGGAGCGGGTCCTGTTGGATGTGAGATCGCGACCTTTTATGCCTCATTTGGAACGCGTGTCGTGTTACTTCAGGCTTCTCCAATGGTGTTAGAACGGGAAGATGAGGAGATCTCAGTTCGTGCCCTTGAGGCGTTAACTTCCGTGGGAGTGGAAGTTGTCGTGGATGCTCAAATCAAGGAGCTTGTGAACGGTCGTGTGGGGGTGATTGGATTAAAAGTCGTTGTGGGTGACCAAGAACAGATGTTTGCCGTTGAGCGCGTGGTGATGGCTACGGGCAAGAGGTCAAACGTTCAAGATCTCCATCTCGATACCGCAGGAGTGGCTCTGGACTCACAAGGAAATCTTAAAACAAATAGAGAGCAACGAACGTCTGTTTCGCATATTTTTGGAGCTGGGGATGTGGATGGTGGCATGCAATTTACTCATACCGCTCACAATGAAGGATGGATTGCTGGATATAATGCCGTGCTCAGTGTGACAAAAACAAAAAAGAAACCTCTCGTCAAAGATGAACGAGTCGTCCCGCGAGTGACATTTCTTGATCCAGAAGTTGCGAGTGTTGGAATGACCGAGGTCGAAGTCAAAAAACAATATGCAAAGGCTCTTGTGGGGCGTTATGATGTTGGGAACCTTGGAAGAGCGGTCACAGATCATTCCCGATCAGGAGTGATCAAATTAGTAGCTCACCCAAAAACACGAAAACTTCTTGGGGCACATATGATTTGTCCACATGCAGGTGAGATGATTCATGAGACGGCACTCGCGATGTATCTCGGGGCAACGATTGATAAACTTGCAGACATGATTCATGCATTTCCAACCTATTCTGAAGGGATAAAAGCTGCCGCATCACATGTGGTGATTGTCTAATTATGGATCAATTTTCTACATGGCTAGCTCTTGTGGTTCTCTTTTGTTTACTCAGCTTGCTCTTCGTCGTGGGGTATTTTCTTGTGAATGGGGTATGTACGGTTCCGTGGGTTCGTACGCCAACACGGTATTCTCGACGCATGTTGGAGCTTGGAGGATTTCAGTCAGGTCAAACAGTCGTAGATCTTGGTTCAGGAGATGGGGCGATTGTGTTTGAAGCTGTGAAGATGGGAGGCATCGGGATTGGGGTAGAACGTTTAAGGCTCCTGGTATGGTATTCAAGACTTCTAGCAAAGATCAAAAACGTTTCACACAAGGCTTCTTTTTCTCCTTCGAACGTTTTAACTGATCCTCTTCCTTCAGCCGATCTGATCACCTGCTACTTATTTCCTGGCGTGAATCGGAAACTCGAACCTCGATTAAAAGCTTCCTTTCCACCCGGAACGCGGGTTGTCTCTCGAGATTTCTCTTTTCCGACTCTCAAACTCATCCACGTGGAGCAAGTGCACTCCGCAAAAATACATGTCTATGAAATTTAGGGGTTGCTGAGGGAGAAAATAACGTGTGATATACTAGTCCATACTATGTCCAAAGAAGTCGTGTACGATATCGAAACACAAACCGCTGCTGGCTCAGATTTACGGCAGATGAAGATTTCTGTCGTGGGGGTCTATTATTACGAAACAGATGAGTATCTCTGTTATGAGGAAAAGGACTTTCCTCAACTTTGGAAACGTCTTGAACAGAGTGATCGTCTTATTGGGTATAACTCTCGTTTCTTTGATACGCCCATTTTGAACAACTATTATCCGGGGGATCTTAATGCATTTGCGCAACTTGATATGCTTGAGCAAATTCACAAGTCCCTTGGGTTTCGTCTCAAACTCGACGACGTTGCGGCGGCTACGGTCGGACATAGGAAGTCTGGCCATGGATTGCAAGCCGTGGAGTGGTGGAAACAGGGAGAGATTCAGAAGATTAAAGATTACTGTTTGCAAGATGTAAAAGTCACGAAGGCAGTCTATGAATACGGATTGAAGTACGGGGCTCTCGCCTACGAAGATCGACTCGGCGGTCGGAAAGCCATTCCCGTCGATTTTGCACAAAAAGAAGCGGTTCCAGCGATTAATCTCAGTATGGGATTTTAGAAGGGAAACGCTGGAGCGTCGTGAACAATGTGTGGATAAACAATTCTTTGACACCCTATATATCGTGGTCTAAAATAGAGACATACCACTATATGTAGTGGTGGTGGGGAAGTCGACAAATTGTATTGATCGAGAGACTCTACCAAGAGTAAAGAGATCCTACGTGGATCTTCTTTTTATCTGCCCCTCCCAAGTTTTTATAAATCATCGTCATTCAGAACCCACACCGTGTGTGTGAGGTTAACCCACATACTCGCCCTATGTCGGACCATGCCACAACGCAAGTTCAGTCTGGACTTGCTTCTACCGGAGTTGTTTCAGATGCTGTCTGGAATTTTATGACCTCTGTCAAATTATTAAAAAAACGAAGCGGAGAAGAACAGGCTTTCGATCAAATGAAAGTCCTCAGTTCTATCCGTAAAGCGCTTGAAGCGTCTGGGATGAAGGACGGAGCACTCGCGGAGCGCATTGCGACGCAGGTGATTACACGTTTAACAAAACAGTTTGACGGACATTCTATCCCTTCGTTTTCTGATGTGCGGGAGATCACTTCTCTGACGTTCATCGACAACAATCTCATCCATGTCGCAAAACGCTATGCGGGTTTCCGTGTGGCCGTTCAACAAGCAACATCAGGAGAAGTGTACGGAAGAGGGATTAGGGTTGGGCGCTATTTTACAAAAGCAGGAGAGCATCCGTATGACCATATTGAATGGGAAAAACGTGATGCCAGTATTACAGATTCAAAGGGGAATATTGTATTTGAACAAAAAGGGGTTGAGATTCCAAAGTCTTGGTCTCAGACAGCCACAAATATTGTTGTCTCGAAGTACTTTTTTGGAACGATTGGAAAAGAGGATCGTGAACATTCCGTGAAACAACTTGTGGGGCGAGTGGCAAAAACGATTTCAAATTGGGGACGAAAGGATGGATATTTTGAAACGCAAGAAGACGCACAGACATTTGATGATGAGCTTCACTACATTCTCGTGAATCAGATGGCCGCATTTAATTCGCCTGTTTGGTTTAACGTCGGAACGACTCGACCACAGCAGTGTTCTGCGTGCTTCATCAACTCCGTTCAGGACGACATGCGTTCTATTTTGAATCTTTGTGTCACAGAAGGCATGTTGTTTAAAGGGGGGTCAGGAGCTGGATCAAACCTTTCAAGACTTCGATCGCGTCATGAATATCTTGGAGGAAGTAATGGAAAGGCTTCAGGACCCGTGTCATTCATGAAGGGGCTCGATGCGTTTGCAGGAGTGATTAAGAGCGGAGGGAAAACCCGTCGGGCGGCAAAGATGGTCATTTTAGATATTGATCATCCAGATGTCGACGATTTCATCACCTGCAAAGTAAAAGAAGAAAAGAAAGCTTGGGCGCTTATTGATGCGGGGTACGACAGCTCTCTTGATGGAGCTGCTTATGCTTCCATCTACTTCCAGAATGCGAACAATTCTGTGCGTGTGACGGATGCATTCATGGAGGCTGTTGAAAAGGGGGGAGACTGGACGACGCATGCTGTGACAACCGGTGAGCCCGTTCAAACATGGAAAGCACGTGAGCTCATGGACATGATGGCTGATGCGGCTTGGCAGTGTGGAGATCCTGGAGTGCAATACGACACAACCATTAACAAGTGGCATACCTGTAAGAATACGGATCGTATTTACGCATCCAATCCTTGTTCTGAGTACATGTTCTTGAATGACAGCGCATGTAACTTGGCAAGTTTGAACCTCATGCGATTTCGTAAAGAGGTGAATGGCGAGATGGTCTTTGATGTAGAAGCCTTTAAGAAAGCAAACGAGATCATTATTACCGCCATGGAGATTATTATTGGAAATTCTGCTTACCCAACTCCTGCGATTGAACAAAACAGTCTTGATTACCGTCCACTTGGAATTGGTTATGCAAACCTTGGGGCTCTTTTGATGAGTCGTGGACTGGCATACGATTCAGATGAAGGACGGAATTTGGCCTCAGCGATCACAAGTCTTCAAAGTGGTCATGCGTATTATCAGTCCTCAAAGATTGCAGAAAAGATCGGGGCATTTGCTGGATACAGCGCAAATGAAGAACCTGCGTTGGAGGTGATGCGTATGCATCGAGATGCTTCCTATACGATTGACGGACAGGGTGTTCCTGCAGATCTGTTAACAGAATCACGAAAGTGTTGGGATAATGTCGTCGAGCATGCAAGTGTTCATGGATTACGAAATGCCCAGATTTCTGTTCTCGCTCCAACAGGAACAATTTCCTTCTTGATGGATTGCGATACCACCGGGGTCGAGCCAGATATTGCCCTCGTGAAATATAAGTGGCTTGTCGGGGGAGGGATGATTAAGATCGTGAACAACACCGTTCCAGAAGCACTCACACGACTCGGATACAGTGAGCAGGAGCGCAACGAGATGCTCGCATACATTGAAGAAAAAGATACGATTGAGGGAGCGCCTTATCTGAAACCTGAGCACGTTTCTGTGTTTGACTGTGCGTTTAAAGCGGCTCAAGGAACACGAACCATTCATTACATGGGACACTTGCGAATGATGGCAGCGGTTCAACCGTTTATTTCAGGAGCGATTTCAAAGACGGTGAACATGCCTCATGACGCAACACGGGAGGAGATTGCCGATGTGTATATGGAAGGATGGCGTTTGGGACTCAAAGCGATCGCGATTTATCGAGATGGGTCAAAGCGTCAACAAGCGCTCACCACGTCCAAAGAGAGTGATGCAAAGAAACAGAATCAGGAGAAGCCAGCAGACGTTCCTGCAAGTATTCCAACCGTGAAAGTTCATGCAGATTCACGTCTTCGTCGTCGACGGTTGTCAGATGAGCGTCGAGCGATTACGCACAAATTCTCCGTTGGAAATACAGAAGGATATATCACGGTCGGTCTTTATGATGATGGAACACCGGGGGAGTTGTTTATTACCATGTCAAAAGAGGGGTCAGTGATTTCAGGGTTGATGGATAGTTTTGCCACGTCCATCTCGATCGGTCTTCAGTACGGGGTGCCACTGGAGGTCTTGGTCAACAAGTTTGTACATATGCGCTTTGAGCCATCAGGCTACACAAACAATCCGCAAATCCGTATTGCCAAGTCTATTACCGATTACATTTTTCGTTGGCTCGCGATCAAGTTTCTTCCACGAGAAAGTCAGCTTGCGGTGGGAGTGAATGCCAGTATCGAGACCGAAGAGGATACGGAGGAGGTTGCGGTTGAAGATGTGGCAGAGTTGGTGCATGAAGTCGTGACAGAAAAACAACCAAATTTGTTTCAAGCAAAAGAAGAAGATATCCAAAAACTTGAATTGCGTAGCGTGCACACACAGACATTTGATAATCAATCCGATGCTCCGGCATGTGAAACCTGCGGATCGATGATGGTTCGCAATGCCGCGTGTTACAAGTGTCTGAACTGTGGGGCAACGAGCGGATGTAGTTAAGAAGATAAGTCACAAAAAACAGAGAGACAGGCCCTCTGTTTTTTTGTTTGATTGCATCCACACCCCTAACTTTTTTATGGAACTTTGCTATAATGCCCCACAGCTATGACATTATTTCACTTTCTGTTTATAGGGAAAAATACTTTTTGGATATCTGTAGCAGCCCTTAGTTTGGGGTTGCTTTTTTTATCCGCTGTTCCGCAACTTTACGCAGCGACGGTTTCAGTTAACTGTACAGGAACTTCAGGTTCTCCAACGGCTGTGTCTGAAGCTGATCTGAATGCTGATGACGTTACATTTTCAGACACTGGAGGTGATGGATATTGTGTTTTAGACGAGCCTATTACGGCAGCGTCAGTTGTTTTGGAAGCAGGGGTGACGATGACACATGTGACAGAAGATGCAGACGGTGTGAACATTTCGACGACAGGAGATTTTACTATTCAGTCTGGTGCTTATATTGATGTGAGTTCAAGAGGATGTACTGCACCTGATATCGACTCCGATACAGCTGGTTTCACCCCGAATGATTCGAATGTTTGCGTAACCGGTACAGCGACATATAGTTATGCAAATGGTTCGGGTGGAGGTGGATATGGTGGGGTTGGTGGAGGTGGAAAAGGAGTAACTACGACGAGTAATTCAGGAGGTAATACACATGGTTCAGCAACAGTCCCGGTCCTTTTGGGTTCATCTGCAGGTCGAAGTACTTATACAGCTGGTGGAAGTGGGGGTGGTCTAATTCGATTGGATGTGGGGGGTATTTTTTCACACAACGGATCCTTGCTTGCGAATGGAGGAAATGGAAATACCTTCAGCAACAACATTGCAACTGGAGGTGGTTCGGGTGGAGCTATCTACGTAACAGCCACTACATTTACTGGTTCCACAGGAACCTTTTCTGCCATTGGAGGAAATGGAGGAAATAATAGTACTGCTGATGCTGGAGGAGGAGGGGGAGGACGTATTGCCGTTGTCGTAACAACGAATTCGTTTACTGGATTAGGTAATGAAGATTTTAGTGTTTCTGGCGGTACAGCAGAAACACCAGCTGTGAATGGAAGTAAGGGCACAGTTTTTATCCATGAAACAAGTTCAGATGTTGTTACTGTCTACCATGGATTTGATTATAACGGAGATTATAGTGTTGCTAGCTGGACAAGTGATTCTTCTGCAACGAATCAGTACTGTGGAGGGACTGATGCAACTCCTTCAGTTACAACAACAGGTATAATATCGTTGGCAGGTACGTTTGTTTGCACACATACGTCCGTAACGGGTCTCACGTTTACTCCTGGAGATGACGTCACGTTCAACGGTTTGACATTCACAATGTCTGAAAAAGATTTTTTCACGATTACGGGTTCTGTAGATGTGGCAGTAACAGGTAATTCTGTCATAACATCGAATGTAAAATGGGAAAATCTTACAACGTTTACCCTTGATAATGGATCATCTATTTCAGCAAACGCAAAAGGATGTACAGCGCCTGGTGGGACGAACACAAATGGATACGGAGATAATGGATCCAATGTCTGTTTGATTAGTACGGGAGGTTACGGTCTTTCTCCTGGAGGTGGTGGGGGAGGATACGGTGGAGCAGGTGGAAATGGGGTTGGAGTTACTGCTTCAAATGGTGGAACAACATCAGGATCAGCAACAACACCAAATACATTTGGTGCATCTTCTGGTGCAAGTACGTTTGCTGCGGGTGGAGCAGGAGGGGGTCTTATACGTATCGGTACAACAGGGACGATGACAATTAATGGGTCACTGATGGCGAATGGGGGAACCGGAAAAGGATTTAGTGGAAATATTGCTACCGGTGGAGGTTCTGGAGGTTCAATTTATCTTACAACGGAAGGGGTTTATGCTGGGTCCACGGGTGCTTTTTCTGCATCAGGTGGAAATGGATTTAACAATTCAACCGCTGATGGTGGTGGTGGAGGAGGAGGGCGAATTCGCGTAAACTATGGTGTGGACAGTTCTTCGTATCTTGCTGGGTTAACTGCTGGGGTTGTTGCTGCTGGAGGGACTGGACCAGATACTGCTGGAGAGGGTTCAGAAGGATCTCTTTCAAAAAATGACGGCTACGGCCCATCTATGTCAATCTCTGGAACAGATGATGATGATGCAGATGGTCAGATTGATACACTTGTTGTGAATTTTACAGAAGCCTTGGATGCGGGAACGGTTTCATCAGCTGATTTCAGTATTTCAGATGGATATGCCATAGATTCAGTTGTTGTTTCAGATTCAGCAGAGGTTACGATCACTCTCGTTGAGTCCGGAACCGTGGACACAAATGCAACTCCAACAGTTACGATTGTTGGCTCAATTGATGATAGTGCAGGAAACTCAACGACTTCTGGGTCTAGGGTTATGGTTGATGGTTCTTCACCAGCGATTATCTCAATCTCTCCATCAGACGGAGCGTTAGGTCAGGATTCAGATGTTCGTATTATTGTGACGTATTCAGAGCCTATTAGCACTGGAACACTTGCTTATACACTTTCAGAGATACCTGCAGATCTTGTTGTGACATGGTCTGCGGGAAATACTGTTCTTACTCTTTCGACATCGGATGGATATTCTGCTGGAGATACGATTACTTTCGAGATCACGGCTTCAGATGATGTGAATAGTCAGGTGATTAGTCCCACTCCTTCACTTGTTGGAGGGGATCTCATTTTTACATTCGATATTCTTGCAGGAGGTGGGGCGCCTGCCTCAGGAACAGTTGCAATTCTCTCTCCAAACGGCGGGGAAATTATTACAGCAGGTTCTTCGACGACCATCGATTGGACCTGGACTTTGGGAACTAACGATGCACGTACACAACTTTATTTTTCCATTGATGGAGGAAGGAGCTACACTCTTATTAAGGATTATTACAATGGATCTGTTTCTGAATACACTTGGATTGTCCCAGTAGTTGAATCAACAAATGCGTTGGTTAAAGTTACACGTTCTGAAAACTCTTATGTGGTTTCAGACTCTTCTAATCAAGTATTCACCATTCAAGCAGCTAGTACATCTGAAGGGGGTTCAACTAGCACAGATACATCTACGAATCCAGAGGAAGTTGTTATTACGCAACCCACAACAGGAGAAAACGGACTCATTCTTCTTCCAGAGACAAATCGTTCACCGTTTACTGGTGAAGAAGAAACCGTTACTCAGGGTCTGGTTATCGGTGATGTGATTGTTGGCCAGTCATATGACACGGTCTATTACCTCGATTCAGACCTCACACGTCGCCCATTCATGAATGCGCAAATCTTTTTTACCTGGTTTGACTCATTCGATGAAATCAAGACTGTTTCAGACGCAACCCTCTCTGTGTTTGCACTTGGTGAGCCAATGCTTCCAAAGTCTGGGGTGGTGCTTGTGAAGATTCAGTCAGACCCCAAGGTCTATACGGTAGAAACATTTGAAGGAGACATATCACGTATTCTCCTACGATGGATTCCGTCTGAAGAAACGGCGATATCTCTTTATGGCTCTGACTGGGCAGACTATGTCATCGACCTTCCACCCACAATCTTTACCCGATTTGAAACTGGAGACCAGATGTCTGACACAGAAGAGTTGCCAGAAGTTGAAATGAAGAGAAGGATAGAATTGGTCGTTTAGTTCAAGATAGAAGCAAAACCTGGAAAAATCTGGGTTTTTTCTTTGTTACGATAAATGTTATGATCTTACATATGGAAAAGAAATTCGTGGCAAATAAGGCGGTGCTTGTGAACGCGCAGGGGAAAATCCTACTTGTCCGAGACACGGGGAAGCTCGATCATAAGGACGTTGAGGGGAAATGGGATTTTCCTGGAGGGCGCATGGATGTCGGGGAAACTCCTCATGAAGGATTATTGCGAGAGCTTCATGAAGAGCTCGGGCTTGTTCCAGAAGACGTCCAGATTGAAAACCCGATTCACGTCGGCTTATGGGGCGTTGGGGGTGATACACTCAACCAGCCTATTGTTGGGATCTTCTATGTCGTTCGTCTGATTGGAAGTCCTGAGATCAGACTTTCGGAGGAACATAATGAGTTCAAATGGATCGATCCGAGATTCAACCCGCCAGACACAGAGCCTCTTCCAGGAGGTGAAACGATTAATGCCTTTCGCACATATGAAGGCATCGTCGTCGCTTCAGACGAAGCAATTAAGGGTCGTGAAGGCTATGGTCTCATCCAGCTCTTCACCGGGAACGGAAAAGGAAAGACGACCGCGTCGCTTGGGGAGGCGATTCGTGCGATCGGTGCTGGGAAGCGTGTGGGGATTGTGTACTTTGATAAAGGCGGTGATACCCATTATTTTGAACGCCTCGTTTTGGATGGGCTTGAGGGAGTGGAATATGTGGCAACGGGTCGAGATCGCATTGATCCGATCACGAATCGGTTTGATTTTTCGATTACGGAGTTCGACAAGCAGGAGGGCGCTCGAGGACTTCGAGAGGTCGCTCGGATGTTTACAGCCACGTACGATGTGGTCGTCATGGATGAAGTGAACTCGAGTGCAGATCTCGGAATCATTGCTGTTGAAGATGTTTTGCGAGTTCTTGATCAAAAATCAGAACGCACAGAACTGATCATGACAGGACGGAATGCTCCACAGGAGTTTATGGATCGCGCACACCTCATGACCGAGATGCGGTTGCGTAAACACTATTTCTACTCGGGAGTGAAAGCGCGAGAAGGACTCGACTATTAAAAAATAAGGCCCGAGGGTCTTATTTTTCTGTGTGGTATTTTTTGACGAATCGTTTCAGAATTTCCATGGGGAACGTGATCTTTTCTTTTCTGAGCTGTTTTTTGAGAGACTCGGCTTCCTCTGGGGGAAAGTATCCTGCATGTTTATAGACATCAATGCGAACCTGCACGCCTTCTGTGTCGAGTTCTGGGTGGAATTGGGTAGCGTAGATATTTTTCTTGAGACGAAACATTTGGACAGGGCAGGCGGATGATTGGGCGAGGTGAACGGCCCCGTGAGGGAGTTGCTGACATGCTTCTTTGTGACCCACGATTGCACGGAATGTTTCAGGAAGTCCTTTCAGAAGATCATCTCTGTGAGCCTCTGGGAGAAGTTCGATATTGGTCGCACTTGCATTCTCTGTAAACTGTTCTTTTGAAATAGTTGATCCAAGGATTTTTGCCAGTGCGCCTAATCCATAGCAGACGCCTAGAAACGGCGTGTCTGTTTCAATAATGCGTTGAAGAAATCCGCTTAACCAATACTCTGCGGATTTTTGTTGCGGAGTTTTACTGTCCGGCTCATCGCTTACGTTCCATGGTCCGCCTCCAACAATCACTCCAGAAAACTCAGCAAGATCAATGAGAGGTAAAGGATCTTGGTCCATGCGGATGCGCACAACCTCATCGGGTGATAACTCCCCATACTTCAAAAAGGCCGAGAACTCACCGTCTGAAGCAACGGTATTTGGTCGCAGTTGCAAGATAAGAAAGGGTTTCATGTAAGGTCGTTAGGGAAGTAAGAGGGTGGCAAGTCCTAAGAAGAAGAGGAAGCCGAGGACGTCTGTTGCCGTGGTAATAAAGATGGTAGCGCTTGTCGCGGGATCTTTTCCAAGACGCTTCATGATGAGTGGCACGATCGTACCAAATGTCGCGGAAACAACCAAGTTTGTGATCATGGCGAGTCCTAAAATGAGCGCAATAAGAAGATCTCCATCAAAGATTATCACAATGAGAGCCACGAGCGCTCCCACAATAAATCCGTTTACGAGTCCGGCAAACATCTCTCGTTTAATGGTTGGAAGGGCTGTTTTAAGGTCAATTTGTCCAAGGGTAATCCCTCGGACAAGGACGGCGAGTGTTTGGGTTCCCGCGTTTCCTCCCATTCCTGCGACGATTGGCATGTAGACCGCAAGGAGAACGTATTTTGAAATCGTGTCTTGAAACAAACTCACAATGAACGCAGCAAGGAATGCGGTACCAAGGTTCAGGATGAGCCATTTGTAACGCAAGCGAATTTTCGTTCTTGCGGGATCAAGCACAGATTCTTCTTTGTTGATACCAGCAAATGTATAGAGGGACTGAGTCGTTTTGTCTTCTAAAAACCGCAGAAGAGAATCCGCGTAGACGACACCGAGAATAGTTCCTTCTGGGTTTAGCACGACAAGCTTACTTCTATTTCCTCGCTTAAACATGTCGACAATTTCTTGTCGTGAAGCATTGTGATGGATCGAGCCAATAGATCGAAGGGAAGAGGCGACCGTATCCGTTGGAGAACCCAATCCCAGAGCGTGCCCAGGAAGTTGTCCGACCAGCTTTCCACTTCGAAGAACGAGCATGGTAGGAAGACGTCCTGTTCGTTTCTCGTGTGCCTTGAATTGAACGGTTACGTCTTTTAAGAGATCGCACTCATCAACCTGGATGTAATCGAGATTCATCAATCCCGCGGCGGTTTGGGAATCAAACTCCGCGAGAAAGGTAACCTGATCTCGAATCGTTCGCGCGAGCGTGGCAAGAACCTTCTTTTGTTTCTTATGGGGAAGGAGTTGAATGATGTCTGCCGATTGATCAGGGTCGAGATGCTCGAGGACGTCCGTCAGGTCTGATGGATCAAGCTGGTCAATGAGGTCGCGCGCGATCCTTTTTGAAAGACACAACAGAACCTCTGCTCGGTCTTCATGAGACAATACTAAAAAGCGTTCGAGACGCGTTTTTGGATGGAAACTAATTTCTCGTGAGGTTTGCCCACAAGAAGAACGTTTTTTCTGGGTCATAATTTTTCAATTGCCTAAATTGTACGATTTTTTGAATAAATGAGCAATCGTTATTGACGAATATGGGAGAAGTGATTATCGTGAATGTAGATATGAATAACGTCATACAACGTATTTCTATTCGTCGACGCGGTCGCCTGTAGGACGATCGTTGCTTTGTATTGCTCAAAAGCGCAGTCGTCCGTTCGGGCGGCTGTTTTGTTTTCCTCAACCAACAGGAGCCATCATGTCCGTCACGTACACGCATCCGATGTCTTTACCTGAGACGATCTGGGAGATGCTCGCGCGCACGCTTAGTGCCGAGCCCAAGATCGACTCCACGCGCAACACGCCCGAGGCGCTCAAGGATCTCTACCAGCGTCACCTCGCCGTCGTGCTCATGAACGGAAATGATCCGGTCGGCTTCATCGCAGTCTGGCCGGTGGAGCCAGGGTTCGTCGAGATCGGATCGGTCTGGGTGGACAAGGACTTTCGCGGTCAGGGCCTCAGCCATCAGATCTATGATGCCGTACCGGGTCTGCCTGGTATCCAGAACGTGATCGCCTTCGGGGTGACCACGAACCCGATCTCCGTCCACGTGGGCGAGCGGGTGGGGCTCACGATCGTCGAGGACTGGACGACGCCTGTTTCATGGCGTTTGAGCTGTGGTCCGTGCGAAGTCGTCGCTCCAGCTGACCAGCCGACGTGCAAGAAGCGCAACACGTCCTGCTGGCTTCGCATCATTGAGAAGTAGTTTCACGAAGAGGGTACGCACCCCTCTTTTTTCATTTGGATAGAAAAAATCATGGATGTGAATATCGGAAACAGATAAATGTGATACACTTTTCTATATGTATTGGCAGATTTTGCTTGTTCTATCGCTTATTTTACTCAGTTCCGCGGCGTATGCGGGGATGCAGGGGGCGCCTTGGGTGCCGACATGGAAGCGCGACGTAAAACGTGTCTCGAAGCTTTTGGATCTTCAATCGGGAGAGTCCTTTGTTGAGCTGGGGTGTGGCAATGCACGTGTGTGTCGACATCTCAAAAAGGAACAACCGGATGCGCATGTTGTGGGAGTTGAGCTTTCCGTTCTTCAGTGTGGAGTCGGGTGGTTGCAGAATCGTTTAGCCGGTTCAGGAGTGCAGATGAAACTTCAGAATGCGTTCAAACACAATCTTTCGGATTATGATGCGCTTTACCTTTTTCTCATGCCGGAGACGTATGAAAAGATTCGACCAAAGCTTGAGCGCGAATTAAAACCGGGAAGTCGCGTGGTGTCGTATGTGTGGCCTATTCCCGGCTGGGAAGCTGTGCAGATTGATGAGCTCGAAGGCGCCCCGAAATTATTTCTTTATCAACGCTAGGTATGGCACAAGATCAAAATTTTTGGGAGCGCGAACAGCCTGTTGTGCAATCAGCTCGTGAGGCAACTCCAGAGAAGTTTACCTCCTCTGAGAAAGATCCCTACGCTCTGTTTGAACAAATTGGCATCAAGAGTGTCCCGAAGGATTTGCCTAAGGGGTACTTCAAGTATCGTCCAGAGGATTTTATTGTTGAGGAAGAACGTCCTGATGGGACAGTTATTACCGTCGATGGTCAGGAAGCTTCACGCGAAATGGAGGGGGGAGAAGGAACGGTTTATTTTGATTTAACAAAGGTGGGGGTTTCAACGATCGATGCACAAAATAGAATTACGGAATTGACCGGACATCCTGAGAAGGACGTTGGATATGCAGGAATCAAAGATGCGGTTGCGCTTACCGCTCAACGTGTGAGTTTGCGTGGAGGCATCTTGAATGAGATCTTAATGCTCCAAATTCCCGGAACCATCATTCGTCAGGTCTATGAGGGAAAGGGGGTTGTTCAGGTGGGAGGGTTAAAAGGGAATCGATTTACCTTGATGATTCGCACAGAACATCCACTTGATCCTGCACAGATCGAACAACGGATTGAATACATCAAAGCAAAGGGCATCATGAACTATTTTGGTGTCCAGCGATTTGGAACTCCACGCTTTCTTGCCCATGAGTTCGGTCGCGCAATGCTCTTACAAGGGGCAGAGGCTGGAGTGAAAGCGTACATCACCATGAAAAGCCCATTTGAGCTTCCGTTCTTTGCTGAGCGTCGAGCACAAGCAACAGCTGTCTGGGGAGACTGGAAAAAGATGCAGGAGATATTAGCGGATCTTCCCTACTCATTCCGTCACGAGCTCGATATGCTTGAGAGTCTTCAGCAAAGCGGTGGGCACTTTTTGACCGCGCTTGAAAAAGTGCAACAGCAAGCGGGAATGTGGGTGCGTGCGTACGCAAGCTATGCCTCGAACGAGCGTTTGTCAGAGGCAGAGAAGAACGGAGAAACACTTCCATCACCCATGCCACAACTCTTGAATCCAGATCAGAAGGCTCTTGAGGTGTACAAAACTTTTCTCGATCGAGAAGGATTGCGAAACCCTATGGGAGCCTTGAAGAAGTATCCGTTTATTCGTGTGGGACGTAATCCAACATTTATTCCAGTGGTGCATCCAGAAGTTCATGCGTACAAGGTCATTCCAGAGGGGCTGGCGATTACTTTTAGTTTGTCGAAGGGGGCATACGCCACGACGATGTTGATGTACTTATTTGATACCGTGACGGGGTATCCCGTGCCAGAATGGTTAGATCCGAAGTTTATCGATACAAAAGAGGTTCTTGGAACGGGATCATTGAGTGAAGTAAGAGAGATCTTCAAAGAGGATCTTGATCGGATCATGAGCCGAAAGAATGAAGATACGGATGCAGAGTCTGGGGAGTAATCAAAAATACAGCCCTCGGGCTGTATTTTGGCAAAAAGAAGAGCCCCGAATGAAGTCGAGCAGGGGCTCTTCTCCACGCGGGGCGCGTGTCATCACACCGGTTCGACCTAGCTCATGCGTCCACTGGACGATGACTTCTCGGTCGGGTTGGTGTGGTGGGTAGACGGGCTACCCGTTGGCGTCCGCGACGGGCGCCTCGACGGGAGCGGCGGCGATGTGGCGCTTCCAGCAGCGGAAGCTCACCTTGCCGGTCTCGAGGTCGGGGAGGAAGCGCAGGTAGCGCGGGTCCTTGGCCTCGGTCAGCGGCTGGGTGAACAGGTGTGCTGCGTTGATGGTCGCGGTGTCGTCGGGGTTGACGAAGCCGTGCACGTGGCCGTAGCTGGCGTCCACGAAGCCGTCGATGAGCGTGCGTCCCTCCGGGGAGAAGACGTAGGGCTCGCCCTTGGGCTCGAAGACGAGGACCAGGGTCGACATGCGGTCCTCGGGCTTCTGGACCATGTGGGCGTCGGTGAGGATGCCTCCGGCCTTGACCAGGTCGATCGCCGTCAGCTCGAGGGAGATCGCATCGTAGGGGGTGCCCTTGGCATCCCACCCGAAGATGGGCCGGCCCGAGTCACCCTTGGTGGCTCCGGTGGAGTCGGTGCGGGTGTGGCGCTTGTAGTGCGCCTCACCCTTCTGGGCCATGTGTCCGCTCTCGATCTCGGTCTGCCGCTCGGCGGTGCGCTTGATCAGGCGGATGCCTGCGGCTTCGAGCTTGGCCGTGTTGCGAGGGTTCATGCGGAACTTGAGCAGGAACCGCACGTAGGGGAACGAGCTCTCTTCGGTGGGCATCACTGCCTCCTTCTCTGAATAAGCGAACTTGCGTTCGCGGGGACTGCTTGCGCAGTCGGGGGTACTGCCGAAGCAGCGGGTGGATATTGGTCGTGAATAGGCCTTGAATGACTCAAGGAATCGCGAACAAGATCCAAGCGCTGATTCTTGCAGACGTAGAAAGATACCATAAAACAGGGGTTTTGTCAATAGACTCGTCCGAAAGATAGGGCTTCAGGAGAGTGAAACACAAGAAAACCCTTATAAGTCGGTGGCTGGGCCACCGACTTTATTGGGGAAAGCTTGTTTACAGAATGAGAATCTCGTGTTTTAATCCTTTGCGTTATTCCTAGGAGGATTTTATATGCACGTCAAAGACATTTTGAAACTCGAGCTCGGATCGTCCATTAGTATTTTTAACGAACCATTTACCTACGTGGGGCATGCGCAGATTGAGCTCGATGGAGGTCATACCATTCGTTGGCTCTATGACGACGAAGGTCGTATGCTCGCGGTCGCCCCACAGGAAGAAGAACTTATTCTTTTTCGAGAGCTCGATGAGGAAGTTGAGCCAGAAGACGAAATGATTTTGCTTCAGGGAAAAGAACACGAGTTTAGTTATGAGGATGCAGGGAACATTATTGAGATCGAAGGGGAATGTCCTGTTGATGACGAAGATCGACTTATGTTCTCGGACTACCAGGCGCCAGGAGGAGGGATTGTTCGACTCATCGAAAATGAAAACACAGGAGAGAGTGTGGGATATGTTGGAGTCCATGTGTCAGATGACGATGTGACCGAGATGTAGACGGGATAGTAAGATTGCTCAAATTTCGTTAAAATAGAGACAGGTAATTCTGTCTCTTTTTGTATGAAAAAATCTCTCGCGTTTTTGATTGCGGGTGTCGTGATTGTTTTGGCTTTTGTCTTCGCGTCCTACGTGGTGTTTATGCAGTTTCGTCCCGAGCGAGAGATACGTTCCATGATGATGACCATGATGCAACTCACGAGCGTCGAGCAAGAGTCAGGATTCAGTTGGACGCAACACGTTGATGGAAATCGTGTGAGTACTACGCTTTATGCGAGTGGTCCTCTAGAGCTCACTCCGGAGAGACAGGTGAATCACGCAACAAAGTTCCGAGTCGTTCATCTTTCTCATGGAGATACCTATCAGGATCTTTCTGGGGAGTTGCGTTCTATTTCTGGCAAGTCTTATTTGACGTACACCGCTCCTGGACCAGACGTTCCAGGGGTTGATTTTGAGGAACCAACATGGGTGGAGTTTGAGGAAGGAGAACTTCCTGCGTGGGGTTCGATTATTCCTGGATTACATCCTCCGATGGAATCGATTCTCTCACCTCAGGCGTGGACACCAGAGGGTTTTGAGCGTCTACAATATCTTCTTTCGTACGCGGATCTTTTCCATGTTGAGTACAACGGACTCACAGAACTCATTGGGGGAGTGAACACCCGGATTATCGACGGACGGTTTGATGAGGACGCGATTCAAGCCTTTTTGTTAGATCTTGTTCGAGCAAAAGAAGGACGTCATCCTAGTGATGACGAGCGGATTCTTGCTGGATCCCAAGCCAAACAACTTTCACAGTTAACGCTTCGTTTCTGGATTGGCATTCCGGATCATCGTTTGTATCGCGTTCAGGCAGCTGGGGGATTTGAGGATTTGGAAGGAACGGACCTACTTCCTGTTGATGTCCGAATCGAATTTCAGTCGTTTCAGGAAGACGTTGAGATCGAGATCCCCGATGAGCGTATTCATTTTCAAGAAATCTTTCGAGCCGTTCTTGGTGTTCTTCCAAGCGCAGAATTTGGGTCAAACACAAAGGTCCTGACTCTGGTTGACGAACAGTCTACACGACTTCCTGTCACGGAAACGGAATCGAATAATGATCCCGATGGCGATGGCCTCGATTCTATTTTAGAAGCGTTCTACGGAACCAGTAGCACGGTGGCTGATACCGATGGTGATGGGATGAACGATGGGGATGAGGTGCGGTCTGGCAGAAATCCTCGTGGAACGGGTTCGTTATTTGGATTCGGTCTTTAGACTATGGCAAAGCAACGCTGGCGCACATCAAAGAAAGGTGACAACGACGCACGTCTTGAAATTTTTCGTTACGCTATTTTGTTGTTTGCCGGAGTGATTCTCCTGAAGCTTGTGTACATTCAGGTTTTCCAACATGCGTTTTACGAAGCGCTTGCCAGTGGTCAGCATGAATTATTTCAAGAATTGATTCCGGAGCGGGGAGAGATTTATCTTCATGATTTTAAAGACGAGACGTTGGTTCCTATTGCCGTGAACCAACAGTTGGCGTTTGTGTATACAGACCCTCGGCAGATTGAGGAAGCCGACGATACCGCAGAGGCATTGGGAGAACTATTCGGATATAGTGAGGAGCAAATCGATGCGCTTGAAGAACGTCTCGATCAACCGGAAGATCCCTATGAGCCTATTGCTCGCGAAGTGGATGAGAAAACCCTTGAGAAAATTTTAGCTCTTGAACTTCCTGGTGTGCATTATGTGCGAGAGGCCTCCCGGCTTTATCCAGAACCTGAGATGAGCGGACATATTCTGGGCTTCATGGGAACCAACGAAGACGGGAGTACTTCTGGTAAGTATGGGATCGAGGGCTACTTTGATGAAGAGCTGACAGGAACACAGGGGTATCTTCTTTCAGAGCGTGATATTTCTGGACGGCTGATTGCGGTAGGTACAAGAGAGTATGAACCAGCGCAAGACGGGGTGGATGTGGTGTTGACGCTTGACCGTACAATTCAACATAAGGCGTGTACGAGTCTCCAAGAGGCAATGGTGAAGCATGGGGCCGATGGCGGATCTGTGGTGATTGTTGCTCCAGACACCGGAAAAATTCTTGCGATGTGTGGGGCACCTGATTACGATCCAAATGCGTATAACGAAGTTGATTCCATTCACGTCTTCAACAACCCGGCTATTTTTGAGGCGTACGAGCCCGGTTCAATTTTCAAGCCACTCACCATGGCTGCTGCCATTGATGTGGGGGCCGTTTCTCCAACAACGACATTTACAGATACGGGATCTGTGATGGTCGATGGGTGGAATAAACCGATTGGGAATGCGGAAGGGAAAGTTTATGGAACGGTTGATATGACAAAGGTCCTGGAGGATTCCATTAACACCGGGATGATCTATTCTATGCGTGCCATGGGCATGGATGTGTTTGTGGAGTACGTAAAAGCATTTGGATTCGGGAAGTATACGGGGATTGAACTTGAAACAGAAAATGCAGGAACGGTCGATTCCCTCGACATTGGAGCAGAGATTTATTCTGCAACCGCTTCGTTTGGACAGGGGATTACCGTGACGCCTCTTCAAATTGTGATGGCGTATGCGGCGATTGCAAACGGAGGCGTGCTCAAGGCTCCGCTCATTGTCGATGAAATCCATTATCCTGATGGAACCATAGAGAAGCGTTCTGTGCGAGATATCGCACAGGTGATTGATCCAAAGACTGCACGCACGATTTCTGCGATGCTCGTCTCGGTGATCGAGCATGGTCATGGAGGGAAGGCGGCTGTTCCTGGGTATTACATCGGAGGAAAGACAGGAACGGCACAGGTGGCAAAGAGCGGGTCTATTGGGTATGAGCAAGATAATACGATTGGATCGTTTGCAGGGTTTGGTCCTGTGGAGGATCCAAAATTTGCCATGGTCGTGCGCATAGATAATCCAAAAGATGTGGTCTGGGCGGAATCAACCGCGGCTCCATTATTTGGGGAGATTGCCGAGTTTCTGCTACAGTATTTTGAAATACCGCCTGTGCGGGCTATCGAATAGACTATGAAACGATTTGTTCAAAAACAATTAACAAAAAAGGTTCAAAAATTGCTTCAGAAGCATAATCCTCTTGTGATTGCCGTGACGGGTTCTGTGGGGAAAACAAGCGTGCGTAATGCGATCGCCTCGGTTCTCTCGGCGAAGTTTCGTGTCGGAACAACCATGAAGAACTACAACAATGAGTTTGGGGTTCCGTTGAGTATCTTGGGGGTCGAGTCTCCAGGGAAATCGATCATCGGTTGGATGAAGGTTCTTCTGAGGGATCCAAAAGAACTTCCTGAAGTTTTTGTCCTTGAGTACGGAATCGATCGTCCAGGGGACATGGAGTATTTGTGCGAGATCGCCCGGCCGAATATTTCTGTGCTGACACGGATCTCTCCGGTGCATGCAGAGTACTTTCGCTCCATCGAACAACTCGCAGAAGAAAAAGCCGTGTTGCTCGAGCAGACAAACCCAGATGGGTTAACGGTGTTGAATGCCGACGATCCTCGGGTTCTTGGACTCGCAGGACACACGAAGGCCAATGTGATCACGTATGGATTTTCTTCGGGGGCGGATGTGAAGGCAAGGGATTATCAACTCGAAACACGCGAAGACTTTTCGTTTGAACCGGGAGAACATGTTTCAACCGTCCGTGCACGCGTTCTCACGCTCGACGAAGAGGTCATCGACCTTGAGCTCGAAAATATGTTGGGGACGACAAGTGTGAGTTCCTTGCTCCCAGCGATTGTGATTGCAAAACATCTTGGACTGACACGTGAGGAAATTCTTTCAAAACTTCCAGAAACTCAATTTGAACCAGGTCGCATGAGTTTGATTCCAGGGATTAAGGGATCACTCATTATTGATTCAAGTTACAATGCGGCGCCTGCTTCGATGGTGGCGGCCCTTGAGGTGTTGGGGGAGTTCCACCCCGTCGAGGAAGCACGAAGGATCGCGGTCCTGGGGCACATGGCTGAATTAGGACAGTATACCGAAGAGGAACATCGCATGATTGGTTTGAAGTCCGCTGAAGTGGGTGTACATGTGCTTTTGACGATTGGAGAGCCAAGTCTCGATATTCGAAGAGGGGCTATTGAGGCTGGAATCCCAGAAACATCTACGCATCATTTTGATACCCCTGAAGAAGCAGGGCGATGGTTGGATCGAGAGATACAAAAGGGAGACATTGTTCTGGTAAAAGGTTCGCAGTCAGCTCGCACAGAAAAGATCGTAAAAGATGTGATGGCGGAGCCGTTGCGCGCAAAGGAACTTCTCGTGAGACAATCGAGTTATTGGACACAAAACTAAACAAAAACACGGTCTCTCTCGAGATCGTGTTTTTTGATCTCTTGAAATATTGGCTGAGTATGCTATCCTTTCGCCTCGTCGACGTTCACCTGCTGGATTAGGAGGCACATGTTCGAGGCGGAAGAGGAGTTCTTCGTTCTTACAAAACACGGTCGTGTAGAAGCCAGGCTTCTGCACGACAGGCCAAGGAGTCGCATTTGGATTCTTCCTGACGGACAGTACGTCAAGACGGTCAAACACTCACAGAGCGTGATCAAGGATCCGACATCAGACCCGGATCTCGCGGGGTGGTTGGCGCGTAGCCGTCGGAGTTGGTTCTATCTCAAGCGTCACGCCCATCCGGGTCTGCTCGTCGTAGGGGATCGAGTCTACGATAGTTTCGGTGACGAGGGCTATCTTTGCCAGGGTCTTCAGGTGTTTGCCCTCAAACATCCAGATCATCCTGCTCGCAAGAGTCTGCGTGCATTCCTTCAGTGTGCGATCCAGTTGTCGCGGGCCGTTGGGGTCATGCACGAGGCGGGATTTGTCCATGGAGACATCACTCCCGGAAACGTCTGTTTCCACAACGGACTTCCTGTCCTCATCGACTACGAAATGACGGTGAAGGTGGGACAGATCGTGGGGCCTCATCCTGGCGACAAACACCATCGAGCCATCAGCTGTACCCCCGAGTGTTGTTCTCCTGAGCACGTGTATCGACGGCAGGTTCAACCTTCGTCCGATATCTTCTGCATCGGTCTCACACTCCTCTCGTGGCTGAGCGAACGTTTTGGTGTGGGGGAGACCTACTGGCACCAGAACAAGGAACAGTCGATGGGACTTTGCGCCCGTGCAGAGTATCCCCATTGGGAGGTGGTGAAGACACGACTGGATCAACCATTGGTTATCGATGTGCTTGCACGTGCCATTCAGCACGCTCCACACGAACGCTACGTGAACGGGAATCACTTTGCGGACGCTCTGGAAGCACTCTTTCAAGTTCTTTCTCCACAAGAGCTTGACCACCCACTCGATGCCCCGCTCGAATCCGTTTCACCTTCTGCGGAGTACGACAATCTGACGATCTTTCTCGAGCTCACCCCCTAGAGCTCCTCGCGACCGACCACACGAAATGGTCGGTTTTTCATTGACAGGGTTGGAGAATCTCGTTATCTTCATTTTACGTAGATCCATCAGGAGGTGCGTGATGACAGCAATGCTCGTTCTTCTCGGAGGCGCTCTTGCCCTCTGCTTCGTCTATCAGTGGCTGGAACACAAGGGTCCGGAACGGCGCGTGATCGCGACAGTCACGGCCAGGAACTTCTACGCGGGAAGCCTGGAAGATCATGCACTCGATCAGTGCGCGACGAATGTGGCACAATGGCCGATCTGGTCCGTGTGTCTGAAGATCGACGGCGAAGAGGTCTGGGCGCTCGTGCCCTTCGGCATCTACAACTCCCTGAAGGAGGGGAGTGACGTTCACGTGAGCGTGTACAACGGAGGAGTCACAGACAGACTCTACTTCAGGGACTTCCAACAGCCTTAGTTCGTCAATCGACCACACGCACGGTCGGTTTTTCTTTTTCTCAAATAAAAAACACGCATCTTTTATGTGACCGGTAGCGAAAAAGTCACAGATGCGCATTTATGTATGGGGACATGGTCTGAGTGAAATCACTCAGGAATCTCCCACCGCGATACCCTACGCTGGTTTTCAAAAAAACACCATCTGTCAACTTTGACGAAGGGCGCGTTTGTGTCTACTCTTGAAGAGCATCTGGGCCTCCGTACGGAGGTTTTTCTCTCTATGTTAAAGCTTCTCAAAACACATTTTGGGTACGATACGTTTCGTCCTCTTCAAAAAGAAATTATCGATACCGTCCTTGCGGGAAAAGATACCTTGGTATTGATGCCGACAGGCGGTGGAAAGTCGTTGTGTTTCCAACTCCCCGCACTGGCGCTCCCAGGAATCACGCTTGTGGTATCACCGCTGATTGCGCTCATGAAAGATCAGGTAGATGCGTTGTGTGCTAATGGAATTTCAGCTGCGTTTTTAAACAGCTCGCTTTCACCGCGGGAACAGCTCGACGTGATGTCGCGTGCAAGAGCACGAGAGATCAAAATTTTATATGTGGCTCCTGAGCGTATTGGGTCGTTTGGGTTTTATGATTTCCTCGTGGATTTGAACGTCAGTCTTCTTGCCATCGATGAGGCACATTGTATTTCAGAATGGGGACATGATTTCCGACCTGAGTATCGGAACTTGGCTTCCTTGCGAATGAAGATTCCACAGACCCCCGTTATCGCCCTCACCGCTACGGCGACCCCGTATGTCCGTGACGACATCTTGAGTCAACTGAATATTCGAAAAGAGGGAGTCTTTACGTCTGGGTTTAATAGAGAGAATCTCCACTATCATGTTCGTCCGAAACTCAATACGTTTGCACGTCTCGTGGAACTGATGGAAGAGCACAAAGGGGAGTCTGTGATTGTGTATTGCTTCTCTCGAAAAAACACAGAAGATGTCGCAGAGAAACTGACAAAAGCTGGATTTCGTTCAGCGTCCTATCACGCGGGACTTCCGCAAAAGGAGCGAGAGCGTGTGCAAGAGCAATTTATTCGCGATGAGGTGCCTATTATTGTGGCGACGATCGCGTTTGGCATGGGGATCGACAAGCCCGATGTGCGTTTGGTGGTTCACATGGATCTTCCAAAGACGATCGAAGGATATTATCAAGAAACAGGTCGTGCAGGGCGCGATGGGCTTCCCAGTGAGTGTGTGCTGTACTACTCCTATGCCGATCGACGTAAACAGGAGTTTTTTATTAATCAGATTGAGGATGATCATGAACAAAAGTTAGCCATACGGAAACTCGATGACATGGTGGAGTATTGTCAGAACATTGTGTGTCGACGCTTTTTCTTGCTGATGTATTTTGGCGAAAAAGATGTTCCCACGTTTTGTAACGCCTGTGACAATTGTGTGAAACCGGATGTGGAAGAAGAGGATGCAACAGAGATCGCCCAAAAGATTCTGTCTGCGATCTTAAAAACCGGCGAGCGGTTTGGATCCGCACATGTGTGCGATGTTCTTCGAGGATCAAAAAAGAAACGGATCGTAGAGCTCGGACATAATCACCTTTCTGTACACGGGATTGCCTCGGATATTCCGATTGGGGCACTTCGCACGTATATTGAGTCTTTGAAAACGCTTGGCTATATCGCCCAAAATGAAGGGGAATATCCAACGCTCAACGTGACACAGAAGGGACGCCTCGCACTTATGGATAAGTCCGTCATTACCTTGCCGGCGGTGGACGTGGTGAAGGAGGTGAAGCAGAGTGCTCGTTCGTCGAAGTCAGACCTTGCGTACGATGTGCGAGTGTTCGAAAAATTGCGTGCGCTTCGTAAGGAGATTGCCGATGCGCAGAACGTGCCACCGTTTATTATTTTTGGAGATCGCACCTTGCATGAGATGGCATTTTATCTCCCATCAACCTTGGAAAAGATGTCCACGCTTTTTGGAGTGGGGGACAAGAAGCTTGAAGCCTTTGGAGAGCCATTTCTTGCGTGTGTGATGGATAGCGTCCGTGAGTTTGATCTGCAAGAAAACGATAAGCCAAGAGGGGCAAAGAGTCCGCTTACGCGTTCTTCAAGTGGCGTGAGCACAACATTACAAGAAACAAAAGAACTTCTCATTCAGAAGCTCTCCATTGAAGAGATGGCGGTTCAACGAGGACTCAGTCCTGGAACAATCATTCAACACATCGAAAAACTGGTGTATGCAGAGGATGGGTTAGACATCGCCCATCTCAAACCCGCCGAGTCAGAATTTCACGAGATGAAAAAAGGATTTGAGCGAAATAGGCACGCAACACTGACGTCTGTGTTCAAGCAGTTTAATGAGAAATATTCTTACGACGAATTACGTTTAGCAAGATTATTTTTGTAAGAGATAGAGAGTAAACAAGAGACTTGCAAGATATGATAGAATCTTTGAGCTAATTGATTACGTGAAAAACATGAAGAAGCTTATTGTATTCTTGTTCTTGGTTGGTGTGGGTACTTGGTTTTTCTGGCCAGGCATACCGTTACTCGTCCAATCGACAAATGCTTCCGTAGATGACTCTGCAGAGGTGGAGGAGGAGATTGCGATACCTGCGCAAACAATTGAAACGTATGAAGTTGCAGACGGCGATACATTTACGTCTGCCATGGAAGCGTTAGATATTTCGTACGCAGATGCACTCGCCATCGTTGAGGCATCCACAAACGTCTTTGACTTTACAAGTATTCGCGTGGGAAAGACGTTTACTCTGGTGAGTGAAAATAATGTGCCAGTAGAACTTCGGTATGAATCTGACGTGGAAACGATGATACGCATTGATCTTCACAAGGGGTTTGAAACCACGAGCGAGGAGATCCAGTATGATGTTGTGTTGGCTCAAGCAGATGTTGTCATCGATGACTCGTTATTTGCTTCTGGTGTCCGTCAGGGGCTCTCAGAGGTGTTGCTTCTTGAGTATGTAGATATCTTTGCCTGGGAGGTTGATTTCGCTACACAGGTACAGGAAGGAGATTCATACAGGATCGTGTACGAGGAACTGTATCGCGATGGGGAGTACGTCGGAGTAGGGGATGTGTTGTATGGAAGTTTCAAGAACGTTGGGGTTGAGAGTTTTGCCTATAAGTTTACAAACGAAGTAGGGGAAGAGGGGTACTATGATCCCAATGGTGATTCGCTTGTGCGACCGTTCCTCAAAGCTCCACTGAGTTACTCGAGGATCACCTCAGGATTCTCGTATGGACGCTTCCATCCAGTCTTGAACAAAACGACTCCTCACCGTGCGATTGATTACGCGGCGCCATCTTGGACGCCAGTCATGGCGGTGGCAGAC
Source organism: Candidatus Uhrbacteria bacterium CG10_big_fil_rev_8_21_14_0_10_48_16 (assembly GCA_002793515.1). GTDB lineage: Bacteria > Patescibacteriota > Patescibacteriia > UBA9934 > GWF2-40-263 > UBA12478. Next base: position 116,216 of record PFEU01000018.1, on the reverse strand, counting down.
GGGACGGTAACCTATGCAGGGTGGAATGGGGGATATGGGAACTATATTGAAGTCCGTCATAACGGTGTGTATGAAACACATTACGCCCATCTTATCGATTACGAGGTTCGTTCTGGTGATCAGGTAACGCAGGGGGAGGTGATTGGGTACGTTGGCTCAACAGGATTCTCAACCGGCCCACATTTACATTACGAAGTAGAAGTGAATGGGGAACTCACTGACCCGCTTAAGGTGGAATTTCCAAAAGGCGATCCAGTAGCGGACGAATATCGAGACGCATTCGAAGCAGAAAAGGAAAGATTGGATGCATTCGTGAAATAGAGCATACAAAAAACCACCCGCGCAAGCGAGTGGTTTTTTGGTGACCCTTAGGGGACTTCGTTGGAACCAATTAGTGGAGGAGATGAAGGGCTGGCTGGCATTTCAACAGTTATGTTTAAAAGGGGTCTGACAAATCGGGAAGGGTCGCACTATTAATTTGATTATCACCAAAACGCTACGATTCACGACTTGACCCTATGAACTTGTTAACTGTCGCGAAAAATCGTATTGATTTTTTAAAGCACTTTCACCCATCCACAGTCCATCCAAATCGATGCTTTCTAATTGAATTTGGATAGCGTACAATAGTAACATATGGCAACAGACATTTACCTTCAAATTATCGAAGCTCTGCTGTCAGACAATCAGCATGAAGCTGAGAAGAAAATTAAAGAGCTGATAAAAAATTCTGAAAAGCGAGGACATATAAACGTGGCAAAAAAGTTGCGACAACTCAAATCCTCGTTGTTTTCTAATGGCATGCAAACCAGTTCAGCACATACCAGTAACTCATTGGCAACATTGCAGAGCAATTCCATGTTTGAGTGGAGGCGTTCTAAACTAAACTTGGATAATATCGTTTTGAGCGATCAACAAGATGATATTTTCAAACAAATTACTGAATCGTACAGGAAATCTGACCTGCTTTTAAAAAAAGGAATTGTTAATGACCTGAAAGTGTTGTTATATGGCCCTCCAGGAACTGGAAAAACTCTTTTCGTTTATGCACTTGCTGGTGCACTAGACTTACCTGTAATGCATATACACATTGACTCACTTATTTCTTCGTATTTAGGAGAGACGGGTAAAAATATTCGAGCAATCTTTGATGAGGCAAACAAGAGAAATTGCATTCTCTTTCTTGATGAGTTTGATGCGGTGGCGAAACAGCGTGATGACGCCCACGAACTCGGAGAACTTAAACGTGTAGTAACTGTACTGCTACAAAATATTGATGAATTTTTAAACTCAAGTATTCTCTTTGCTGCTACAAATCACGAACATCTTTTGGATAAAGCTGTTTGGAGACGTTTTAACTATCGATGCTCTTTTAGTCTCCCAACGCAAGAACAATTGAAATCAATCCTGAGTTTATATATAAACGATTCTCAAAATATTGACTCGTTGCTTGTTTCAAAAATTGCCGTTGGGTTATCGGGGGCGGACCTTCGTCAAGTAGTAGAATCTGCATTACGAAGAAGTGTGCTAGAGGAGTCTGTTAATTCTTTACAGTCATTCGTGATAGAAGAAATGTTAAAAACATACAGACACCGAAAAATTGAGTACGGAAGACTGAAGGAAAAACAAGCACTCAGAGAGGCTATTCTATCGTTGCAAGAAGAAGACAGTAAAAAATACACCTTTGCTTATCTGGAGCAGCTTACGGGTATAGCTCATTCCTCACTCCATAATCTAGTTAAAAAGTATGCAAGTTGAGCGACCACTATTCCAAATACCACAAGAAAATATCAGAACTGACTCAAAGACTGGGGGTGGTAAGCCCCCAAAGTATATAGGTGAAAAGTCTGATTTCGAACATCATAAGTTGCAACGCGTTCAAGAACTGGATCGGATTTTTAGTATTATCTCAACTGATGAACCATCAATTGCGGGACCTGATAACAGCTTGTTTTTCGAGGTGGAATTTCACGAAGAAGCTTTATCTAAATCTGTTCAACCAAGAAAGCTTCTTGAGGCAAGTAATATCGATGTGTATTCTCAAAGAGGCGAGCGTAAATTTTTTGCTTCCGCAACCGAAGAAAATCTTCAGTCTTTTCGTGATTCTGTCAGCGGTTTAACCCTTTCTGACAATAAACATGATGCAGCGTATCTGTCAGCGGTAACTAGCATTGATCCTATTTCACGCGAAGATAAATTAGTTCTTGATCTTGGAGAAGAAACAGAGATGAAAGCATTCCTGTATTTTGCAGACACACTTTCTATTAATGAGTGTAAGGTAGTTCATGCAATGATAGAGCGACAAGATGGAGTAAGTTCTTCGAATTTTTTTGTTGCTGAATCAGGAGCAAAAGTAGTATACGGAAAATTTAGCAGAAGTTTTGTTGATGCCATTTCAGATCCTGACCCACGAATTCCTATTGATAAAATTGAACGCGCCGTCGATTTTGTCTTCCCACAGTCTATTGCGTTTGACTGTGACTTTAACGATATCGAGCTGAGAGATTTAACTGGAAATGCAGTTGTTGGTGTCGTAGACAGCGGTATTGCCGGGAACGACCTTATTTCACCGTTTCTTCTAGGGTCATCAGCCACGACAGGAAATTTAAGTCATGGAACTTTTGTGGCTAGTCGCACAATCTATGGCAATAACATTGAGCATCAAATACGAACAGATAATACGTTGATTGCTTATGCAAAAGTAGTTGATCTTCCTGTAATGAAAAATGGATCTGGAGATCCAAAAGATATCATTAGTGCCATGAAGGATTTTTTAGAAAATCCGGATAACGCTCATGTGCGCGTTTTTAATCTATCTCTTAATTCGGAAAATCCAGCGGATGTACTTGCGGGCAAAAAAAGTTTTTTTACTAGAGAATTGGACGCCTTAGCTCATAAACACAAGGTCTTGTTCATTGTTTCTGCAGGGAATCACGATACTGCTAAGATGCTTCCTTTTCCTGCCTGCATGTTAAACGAAATATCCAGAATTACTTCACCTGCAGATTCATTAAGTGCCATCACTGTAGGATCTGTTACAGATGCTGCGTCTACAAGATCAATTGCATTATTTAATGAACCCTCACCTTTTAGTCGTGTTGGGTCAGCAGAAATATATAAACCTGATGTAACGCATTATGGTGGTAATTTGGATACGTATTTTGGCTGTGCAGGTATTGGTGTAAACGGATGCGACATTCAAAATGGGAAAATTAGTGAAAGTGTAGGTACCAGCTTTTCAGCTCCTTTGGTTAGTCAAATTGCTGCGCGTCTTTATGACTATCTTGAAGCTACGAATCGTGATAAACGTTTCTTAACAGATCTGACTAAAGCCTTAGTAATACATTCTGCCGTTTATGAATTGCCGGATGACTCTGGTATTAAAAAAGAGGATGTTTCAAGGATGGTTGGGTTCGGTATTCCTGACTTTAGTCGATCTATTAGTTGCGCTAAATCTGAAGCCACTTTCATTCATACTGGATCTATTGGCCAGTCTGTTGAAATCAAAGATAAAGAAATCAAGAAAACTAAACATAAGATTCGTGTCGTTGTACCGGAGTCTTTAGTTGGAAAGGATAAGAAAATTCGAGTAAGAGGAACCTTGGTATATACACCTCCCATCAGTGTAAGTGGTGATGTTGACTATTCATTAGTTGATGTGGCTTGCAACCTCTATTTTATAAATGGAAAAGGTAATAAGAGTTCTGCACAATTATCATCTGGAACTGAAAATTACAGAAGTAAGTGGAACCCTGTAAAACATTTTGAAAAAACGTTTACTGCTTATTCTGGAGGAGAATGGGAAGTCTGGTTAACACTAACGACCAGAGGTAGCTTAGACGACGAAATACATGTTCAAGACTACGCACTTATACTAACTGTAGAGGATGTTACTAGTGATCCAAGTCAACGCATTGACTTGCATAGTTTGATTAAAGCTGAGCACAGAGAATATGTCTCAATTGAGAGTCGTGCGCGAATTCAAGTTCAATAGACTTTTTTGATCGACTCTATCACAAAAAAAATGGAAGGGGGGTCAGAGAGCCGGATAGCGGATATTCCGATACCGTACTCGTCCTAAGTGCCTTCCACGGGGACTTGGTTGGAACCCTTGGGTAGGGGAGTTGAGAGAGTAGGTGCGATTTCAGGAGTTAATTATGGTTGGGACGTGAAGTGTCGGGAAGGGTTACGCTATTCAACCTCATTCTTCAATTCCTTCCAGATAGGATGATCCGACAGTTGTCCTTCCGTGAGCTTCAACATGAGAGGGGCCTTTGTTTCTTTCATAAACTTTTGGCGGTCGAGGGGCATGGTGTGACATGAGTGAAGGTTGTCGAGGATGTCTGCGAGCTTGATTATCCATACATCTTGATCGTTTGCTTCTGAAAGCCTTGCGATCATCTTCACCCAGCTGCTTCACTTACTTTCACAGATTCATCGTGAGAGCATAGATTGACAAGAGCGACGGTTCGATCAGAGAAGCCAAGTTCTTTGAGTTCCTCCAGGGTTGTGTCTCCGTCTTCTACAATGTCATGTAAGAGTACTGCGGTATGTACGTCCTATCTGCATCCAATCTTCTGTAAGGAATCAGCTACGCTAATGGAATGGGTGTAGGCAGGAACATCTGATGTTCCTTTTCTGAAGCCTGGGATGCGCTCTGTGACGAGTTTCTTTGCAAGTTTGAATAGCTCACTCTCTTGATTTGTTTTCTCAGCTGTTTTGGCTGGTGTCATAAGTTTTTTCATATTTGGATAGATTGATGGTAATGAGTTTAAAATCGGCAAAATGTTTCACGTTTAACATTCTTTTCATCAAGCCAATTCTCGAAGGGGCCTTCGCTCTCCAGCGGTTTAACATCTGAGAACCGATCATGAATCAATGCGATAAGGAGTGCATCCTTATCTTTTGCATGGATTGTGATCGCATGTTCATGATCAGAACTTCCGTATACACCGAGGACCCTAGGCATATAGTCATAGACCTCCATGACAAAATCTCCGTTCTCCTTAATCCGAAACTCATACCGTAGATGAGGATTTTTTACAATCACTGTTTTAAATTGTTCTTTGTTCATAATAATTTACGTTATAGGATTTAAACGTAAAAAGCGATCAGGAGGTTTGATCCAGCTCGACTTGCTGAATGAAATCTCCCAACCGCTTTGCAGTTAGTCCACACATTGTATCTGGCTCTCAGCAGATTTCCCTGATTGCCTACCCTTACGGGAACGATGCGGGGTTCATGATATGGCCACGAACTCACCTCTTCACTTGTTACATTGGTATATTAGCTGAAAAATAGGGGATTGTCAAAAAAGTTTCTATATTTAAATCCCCCAGTGTCATATATTATAAAAAATGATGATGTCTTATTTTTGCGGATGTTATAAAAAGAGTCATTCTTTTTTATCAGCTTTATAATGACTATGCCACCCAATGTGATAAAAAATAACAACACCAAAACCAATCAGAAAAGATGTCATCAAACTGTCTTCCATTCCCATCTTCATCCATTTTGTGAAGAAATAATGTAAAATAATAATGGCAGGTAAAGCTAAGACATAAAGAAAATACACTTGACCTTTGGATAAACTATATAACTTCATATTTTTTAGTAATTACTTATCCTAAAACCAACTTAATTCCACGAACATTACAATGTGAGTATATCAGTTTGATTATATATGAACCATCTCATGTTTCATTCTTTGTGTTCTGAGTATCTTATGAGATGTACTAAGATAAAAAATATGTAACAAAATACAGTTGTATTCTGTTACCACATCTTTTCCGTAATAAATAACTCAGCTAAGGGTCTTAATGTAATGTAACCTCCGAGTGCGTGCACGACTGTCCCAGCCGTAAGGCGTCGATCCGTCAGGAAGCGACAAAGTAAGATAACAACAGCAAAGCATTTTGCCCAGTGTTTTAATGGATCTTCTTGTCGAGATGCTGGATAATACTGGCAATTTCATCATTGCAGATGAACCTGGAATAAGAAAAAGATTATGCACGTCTGGAATTTACTCACCAAAGGTCGCTATACCCCAGTGCAGCGGTATATTGCCCTGGACTGGCGCAAACTATTTCTCGACCCACAAATCGCACAAATCACCCTTGCACATGAGGCGTCCCATTATGTTATGGGCGAATCAGAATTTGGTCAGGCAGTCAGAACTATAGAAACGTTACTTGATCACATGACGCATTTCAGTGAAGAGGATAGGTCACGTATCCGAGAGCTTTTGTATAAAAGCCAGATTTTTGTCCAAGAAGGTTTCGCTACGTACATGGAGATTGAGCGGCTGAAATCCTTACGTGGCAAGAGCGCCGCATTGCAGTGGGCAAAGGAACATCTAAATCGAGATCATGGCTACTGGGATCGGTTTACGGAATTTTCTTTTGCGCATGATTTATCGAAGAAGTATAGAGACTTTCTTGTAGGCAAAATGAGTGGTATTTCTTTAGAAACGGGGATGAGAAGATTCGGTCAGCATAGAGACTTCTTATTATCAGCAACTAAATTCGAGGAATTTCTTTCCGATCCTCAAAATAATCCAGACGAACGTTTACGCCTTTTACTTCAAGGTGTTAAAAAACGTCCGTGGTTGCTCACAAAAAGTCGTAAAGAAATTGCGGAGGCGTGTGGCCTTCATTACAATGAACCTTCAACCAAAAACGAAGTTGCTAATTACTTGACTTACCTTTGGTCTAAGACCCCTACACCTCATGTAATTGCATCTGAAATGATCGGTGATACACCAAATGGTGAGCAATTGTTTTTAAATGCCTTCGAAAGCTTGCGAATTACAAATCTCAATCTTGATTTTCGGGATACAAGTGTTCCACTGTATTCCAATGATGATTTTATTTTCTACGCTGACGTAACAGAAGCCGTTTTTTATACAGAAGCTGGTCAACGTTTTATTACTCCCGCTCTGGTGCATGCCCTCGGGCAGAGCCCCGATGTTGCATTGGCGGCTTTCCCCAAAGGGGATAAGGTTAAATATATAACCGCGAACTCTCGGGAGAATGCAGTATCTCTTCTCAACGGTCCATTTCGTACATGCACTCAAATCGTCAAACATCTCGGCTTTGACATCGTAACAAATACCCCCAAGCTTTCTCCCGAGGTTCGACAGCCGAACATCGTCATTTACGATATACCTCGGGATATGTTCGCGGTGGTAGAAGCTGCAATGCAGCAGAATGCTGAATTACGATTCAAATACCGCCATATCGGTGCCAGCGATGATCATCCATTTCAGATGCTTTGGATTGCAGTGGAAGGCCAGGAGCCATTCCATGTACTCACTCATTACGGAAACGCGGGCATCTCCTCAGTGATCTCTTTAATAAGAGATAGGGCTACGCAACTCTCTGACGATGAAATTCTTGCTCAACGAAAGCATTTGAATAATTTATTTGTCGTAGGGATGGACATGCCTTGGGAAGTTGATTGGACGACAAGTATGATCGACGGAGAGACGATACACTATAGGTGAGTGTTTACGGCAAACTCTCGCACGCCTGTCCATCATTATCTGATCCGTCGAGTTAGTGTACGTCGTAGCCCACCTGATCCACACAGCACTCATAAACCGCCTGCGCCTGGTCGTGGGTAGAAAAATCTCCACATTTGTAACTGTTGCTCGAGCACGAAAACACCATTAGGGTCAGGTCGGGTTATGTGCTTTTTACAATACTACAATTAAAAGAGACCGCTCGTGATGAGCAGTCCCTTTTGGTGACCCCACGGGGAATATTTGATTTGGTGCAAATCAAATATTGCTGTCGCTCGTTCGGGAATGAAAACACTCTCTAAACATCGAAACGACTGAAGACGGTTTCATGTTTATTCGAGTATTTTCATTCCGCTCTCTCCCTCCATCATCGAACCCTCGGGTCTCTTATCCATCGTAAGATCACCACAAAAAACACCCAGCTTTCGCTGAGCGTTTTTTGTGGTGACCCCACGGGGAATATGTGAGACGACAAACATTCTGTCTCACATATTGCGTTCGTTCGCTCGGTGATAAATACAAGTCGTTAAATAAAAATCGACTTTCATTTATCACCTCACTCTCTCACGCATCGAACCCTCGGGGTGCTCATCCATCGTCAGGTACCAATAAAAACGCCCACCTTGCAGGTGAGCGTTTTTATTGGTGACCCCACGGGGAATATTTGATTTGGTGCAAATCAAATATTGCTGTCGCTCGTTCGGGAGAGAAATGAAAAGGGATAAACAATGTACCTTTTCATTTCTCTCCGCTCTCTCCCTCCAGCATCGAACCCTCGGGTCTCTTATCCATCGTAAGATCACCACAAAAAACACCCAGCTTTCGCTGAGCGTTTTTTGTGGTGACCCCACGGGGAATCGAACCCCGATTTCCAGGATGAGAACCTGATGTCCTAACCGTTAGACGATGAGGCCGTGTTTGTCAGTTGACGTTTGATGCCCTTGCGAATGGCTCCCGAGTTCTTGATCTGACGTTCACGGTGAAGTGCTTGAGTTTTTGTTTCGTATCTTTCCTTATAAATAAGTCTGTAAGGACGATTGAACAACTGGTGTCCCCCGGCAACCGGCAACTTTGCTCGGCCGGTCTGCCGGATAACCGTTAGACGATGAGGCCGTGTTGGGTGTTTGTGAACGAGCAGAGGATAGCATACTGACTTCGGAGAATCAAGATTTGACAGGAAAGATGGATAAAGGCATTTTTATGAGAGCAATTCTGCTCAGGAGTCCGTCATGCACGCACTGCGCTGTCTTGTTCGCAAGCTGTTCCGTCGCTCTGGAACCACCCCTCCCACGTTCAGGGATACGACGTGTCCCGCTACGGGTCGTCCCTGTCAATGGGGTTGCTACGACTGACGACCCGCCACGCACGATCCACTCGGGTCGTTTTTTCTTTGCAGGGGTCTCTAAAAACCTGCTCTCAAATAAAAAACCCGCCCGGTTTAGGTGCGGGCGGGGGTGGTGTTGAGCTCGATGATGCGTTGCACCGGCTCGAGGAGTTCGGGGAGGACGTGGAAGCGGGTCGGAGGCAGAGCTCCCCCACGGTCGGTCGACAGGATGCGGGAGATCTCGCTCAGGCGCGCTTGATCTGCATCCGTACAGATGAGTTCCTTCCCGAGTGGATCCCCCAGAATCCCCGCTGTGGGTTCGAACGCAGGACGATCCGTGAGCGTGTCGAAGAAGATGATGTCCCAGTTCACTCCGTCGATCACGTCGAGAAATCCGATTCCGGCGAATCGCATTCCTACAGACGAGGCATGCCACTGTGCGCGGGTATGCGCTTGTGTGCATTCCATGCGCGCGTGGATGTTGTGCGCACGACAGAAGGCGAGACGCGCTTCGCACAGCGTGTGCGTTGTTGTGTGTGGAGCATTGTGCGCCATGAGTCGACCGAGCTCCCAGTGCGTTCCTTTGTTTACGAGTGCCGAATGGGACACGATGCGTCCGTTGACGACCGCGACCCAGGAATGCATCAGACCCGTTGCCCACTGGTGTGCGACGACCGTTTTCCAGTGCGTCGGATCTTGGAGATCTTTGTAGGGGAAGATGAACGCACCGCGAGCGTCTGTCCAGACGATGCGCGTGAGTTCTGCGAGTTGTTCCGCCCACGTGGGAATGGCGAGTGGGATCTGGCTTGAGTGAAGGATGTGCACGAGAACCTCCTTGTTTGTGTGGAAACAAAAATCCGGCGATTTCCGCCGGAGGGTAGGTTCTCTTTGAAAACAAAACCTATCGTTCGACGGACATCGCCGGACGATAATAGGATTGAGCTGATTGAATGCGTGATGATTTCATACCTGTTGATAGAGTGACATACAAGAATATTCGAGTCAAATCTATGTGTGATATACTTTACGTATGTTGGAGGAACTTTTTTTTGAGATCGGGGTGGTCCTGATTATTGCCGCTGCGCTTTCGATGATTGCGTACCGGTTTCGGCAACCACTCATCGTTGCCTATATCATTACGGGGGTTGTTGCCGGTCCGAGTCTTTTGGCTCTCACGGATTCTCCTGAGATTTTTGATGTCATGTCACAAATTGGTGTGGCTTTTTTGTTATTTACGGTTGGGTTGGGATTGAACTGGCGTAATATCAAAGACGTTGGAGGAATTGCGTTGGCAACGGGTGTGGGGCAAGTATTGTTTACGTCTGTTGCGGGATTTCTTGTTGGAATCTTATTAGGGTTTGATCCACTGACAAGTGGATACCTCGGTGTGGCTTTTGCCTTTTCAAGTACGATCATCATCATCAAACTGTTGATGGACAAAGAGGATCTCGATACGTTGTATGGACGTATTAGTATCGGATTCCTTCTCGTACAAGATTTCATCGCCATGTTGATTTTGTTGGGGTTGAGTTCGGTGGGAACAGGAGCGAGCCTTCAAACCGTCTTAGTGACGATCCTTCTCAAAGCGGTCGTCCTTATTCCAATCTTTTGGATTGTCTCAACAAAACTTCTTCCCCCAACGCTGAAGTACGTGGCAAAGTCCCAAGAACTGTTGTTCATATTTGCGATTGCGTGGTGTTTTCTAGTCGCGGGAATTCTCGTGTATGTGGGCTTCGGAGTTGAACTAGGAGCATTGATCGCAGGAATTACACTGTCTTCATCGGTGTACTATCGAGAAATCAACGCACGCATCCGTCCACTACGAGATTTTTTCCTCGTGATCTTCTTTATCGTGTTAGGAACACGACTTGGGTTAGAGAGTTTTAGCACCACCATCATTCCGTCGATCTTGTTCAGTTTATTTATTCTCATTGGGAATCCGTTGCTCGTGATGTTTATCATGCGGTCATTAGGATATCACCCACGTACAGGATTTTTGTGTGGAACAACGGTGGCGCAAATTTCAGAGTTCTCGTTTATCGTCATCATTGTTGGGATTTCTATCGGGCATTTGAATGAGAGTGTCTTGGCTGTTGCAACGGCCGTGGGGATCATCACCATTACGGCCAGTTCGTACTTAATCGAACACAACGAACGCATCTTCCAAAAGATTCAAGGACTCTTTCGATGGCTTGAACCGCATACGGCTCTTCCGTCGGAATTTAAAATCGAACACAAGCCTGTAAAAATACTTCTCTTTGGATTTCATCGCACGGGAGAAGAGTTGCTTCCGGCGATTAAGATGATGAAACAGTCTTACGAAGTTGTTGATTTTGACCCTGTGACGCTTCGGGAGTTAGCAGAGTTGGGTGAGCCGAGTATCTATGGAGATGTGGGAGATGAGAATTTCCTCGAAGAAATAAAAGCAGATAAAGCACGTCTCATCATCTCCACCATTCCTGATTTCGTGATTAGCACCTCGCTTCTTACCTTCTTGAAAAGTCGGAGCTATGCAGGCGTGATCGTTGTCTCGGTTCATTCTCAGGAAGAGGCGCAATACTGTTACGAACTCGGAGCCACCTATGTCATTATCCCTCCTGTTTTGAGCGGAAAGAAATTTTCAGAAATCCTTTCAAAAACAAAAACCGCAAAGAGGTCATGGCAAGCCATGGTCAAGAATCTGTGATGCATCTCCCTAAACCCCTTGACAACAAGGGGTTTTTTGATTAGGTTGCATTCTTGACCACGGAGGTTCCATGTCCCTGATCCAACGCGCGCAAGGCGTACATGGGCTCATGGAGAGCCCCGCGTTCACCACTCGAATCCTCGAGCGAATCAATGCGTTTCTCTCGTTCGGAGAAGAGCGAGGCTACGACATTCTTGATCTGCTGACGACCGGGATGATTCCCGCGGACGTCTTGGAGAAGATGCTCGTCGTCCGGATTCAGAAGAACGAGACGATCGTCACGCATGTCTACACCGCACGTACAGCCGATGGAGCTTGCCGACTCTTTCTCGGAGCCTGGCGAATCTTCGTTAACGCAGACCCGCACCTCCCTCAACTTGAGGAAGGGGTACATCTCTGGTTGGGCGCTTCCTGGCGTTCCATTCCACACGCACACACTGCCTCGCACTGACTTGGCGGTGTTTTCTGTTATACTATATCCATTATGCGTGGGGGTGTTGTAAAACAAGAGCAACGAGGGGAGCAACTTCCAAGTAAGGAAGAATATTTAGCGTTGTTTGAAAAAGAATGGGCAGAAATTCATGAAGGAAAAATGCCTGAGATCGGACTCAAAGTGGAAGGACGCGCGGAAAGGAAAGAAACGTGTGAAGACGTGAAGTTGAAGAATCGTGAAAAAGGAATTTTTCTTGTGGCCGATGGAGTCTCAAGTGCGAAAGGATGGCTCGCGGCTCGCGAAACGGCCAGAACGATGTACGAGCTCTTAGGAGAGAGTTTGGATAAACAGATCGAGAACAATCTTCAGGAAGCGTTACGTGAAGGGGAAGACCCTGTTGAGCGCATCACAAGCTATATTGGGGCACAAATCACCACCGCGATAGAACAGGCGCATACACGCATTCAAGCGATGGCCGTTCAGCCTGAGTTCAAGGGTTCTGCGACCACGCTCTCGATGGCGAAATTGATTGATTTGCCTGACGGAAACGGAGGACATCTGAAGCGATTATTTTTTGCGAATGTGGGAGACAGTCGCATCTACGTTCAACGAAAAGGGGGAGAACTTCAGCAAGTCACTCAAGATGATAGTCGGTTGCAATTGCGGGTTGAGCGGGGAGAGATTACGCAAGAACAAGCTCGTCAAATTGATCAAGTAGAAGATCCAAGTAGTCTTCCAGCAGATCTTCGAGCGTATGCGCGTGGAAGGGCCATTATTACGAAATCGATCGGTCTTGGAGATCCAACCGAGGGTCTTGGGGTATTCTTTTTAGATCTACAGCCTGGTGATCGATTTGTGATCGTGAGCGATGGGGTGAGCGACCAGTTAGTCGAGAATCAGATTGAAGCCTCTGTGAATGGGAATCTAGATGATGCACAAGCGGAAGAGGGTTTGCAGAAAACCTCCATGGAGATGTCTCTTGATGGTCGGCATCCTCGCGCAAAGGGAGATGATATTTCTGCATTGGTTCACACAGTCGAAGAGACAGGACAACGTCGAGAATATTTGCGTTCTGAGGTGAGGAGACAGCAGACAGAAGAAACCCTTCAAGCGACCGTACGGAAATTAAAGGAGGTATTAGCGATTGCTCGTGAGCGTGTGCAACGAGCAGACAAAGAGCTTCAAGGCATGGATGCCATGATGCCTAAGCGCGAAAGGATTTCGTTGATGCTTGAAAAAGAGCAAGCGGTTGAGCAAGAGAGTTTGTACGCCTATCATCTTGAGAAAACACAACTCGATCTGTTTGATCAGCAAGTCCCTCCGCGCTTTGAGGCGGGAGCACGGGTAGATATGTGGCGGGATGATTTTGATCCTCCCAGTCTCGATCGTCAGCCCTGGACGGTGACTGCGTATGATGCAGAATCTAAGACGTATGTTGTCCGTGGAGCGGGAGGCATTCAGAAAGAGATCAGTCGTTATGCCCTCGAGAATGTTCAGCATGGGCTTCTCGTGCGCGTGGGAGATACCATACCAGCCCCGAATGAAATGGGAGCGATGGAAAAAGGATTCAAGATTGTGGCGTTTGACACAGATGGAACAGTCGTCCTGATGAAAGAGAAGGAGGGAGTGGTAAAACGATCTCGCATGAAGGCCGAGTCGGCGAATGAGGCATTCTTCGGGCTTGTCTATCGTGCAGAGCGGTCAAAGAACGGGATGGATCATGCGATTCAGACCTATCATCAAGCCAAAGAACGACAACAAGCATTAAAAGATGAGGCTGTCCTCATCGAGCGTCTTGAGAGTCGTCAGCGTGCACTTGATCTCGCGCAAGAAAAAATATCTGCGGGGAATCTAGAGAAGGAAATTGCGAAAATGGAGCGTCGGTTACAAGAGTTCAAAACGCTCGAAGAGGAGGGGAGGTTCAGGGGCCTTTCCTCTCAAAAAGAAGCCAGACGCAAAGAATTAGCTCTCCTGGTGTACGGATCAAGAACGACGCTTTCGCTTGAGCAATTACTTCAACAAAAGAAACAAGAGCTCAAAAATCTCTTAAACGGGGAATAGCAGTTGACATTCAGAATTAGCACTCTATAATAGGGAGTGCTAATTTGTTTCATATGCTCGAAACACGAACGGAACTCGTCTTGAAACTTGTGGTGGAGGATTATATTCGAACAGCCGCTCCGGTTGGGTCGAAGTATTTGAATGAGCACTATCAACTAGGAGTCTCTGATGCGACGATCCGAAACGAGCTGGCCCTCCTCGAACGGGACGGATACCTACGCGCCCCGCATACGTCGGCTGGTCGAGTCCCGACAGAAAAAGCCTACGTCTATTACTTACAATATTTACGAGATAAACGATTCGTCTTGCAAGGGTCTCCGATCAAAAGTGCCACACGCGGAACAGGAGACACAGAAACAACCTTGAAGACCATTGCAAAACGCCTCGTCGAAATTTCCGGAGAAACCGCCATTGTGGCAATCGATCCAAAGTGGAGTTATTACACGGGTGTCTCAAACCTCTTTCACAAACCAGACTTTCATGACGCAGAGATGATGCAAACACTCTCCGCGCTCGTGGATCAGTTCGATGAGGTGATGCACAAACTTTACCGCACGCTTCCTGAAGGACCTCAAGTCTTTATCGGGTCAGGGAATCCGTTTGGAGAAGAGATGGCAACGATCCTGGTGCGCTATCGCATCGATCAGGAAACACAGGGCTTGCTGGGCATCGTCGGTCCATTGCGGATGGACTACTCACGCAACCTTGCCCTGATTGAGAGAGCGAAAGAAGTGCTCGACGAATACTTTGAATAACTGATCCTTATTTATCCCTATGACCGAAGAAGAAACACCACAAGAAGAAGAGACACGAGATGAAACAGAGACAGCCTCATGTGAGAAATGTGCGGAGTATCTCGGGGGGTGGAAACGTGCCCTTGCCGATTACGACAATCTTCAAAAAGATCTTGCGCGCGAACGCTCAGAACTCCGTCTGCGTGCGAAGGAGGATGTCGCTCACCAGTTGATCGTCGTTCTCGACAATTTTGATCAAGCTGCGAAGTTCCAGCCAGAAGGTCTAGCAAAGGACGTCGAAACCTGGCTCATGGGACTCATGCATGTACGCAATCAACTCGAAGGCGTGATGCAGGACTTGGGTCTTGTGTCCTATGGAGCGATCGGCGAGACCTTTGATGTGCATCTACACGACGCCGGAGGAGAGCGCACAGAAGAAGACAAAGAGGATCAAGAGATTCTCGAAGTTGCTCAGCGCGGGTGGAAACTGGGCGAGAAAATCGTCCGTCCCGCAAAAGTCATCATTAACAACAAAAACTAACATTACGTTTACATATGTCTAAAATTCTCGGAATTGACCTTGGTACCACAAACTCCTGCATGTCTATTATTGAAGGAGGTCAACCAAAGGTTCTTGAAAATAAGGAAGGGGCTCGCACGACTCCTTCTATGGTTGCCATGAACAAAGCTGGTGAACGGCTTGTCGGACTTCCTGCAAAGCGTCAGGCGGTTACCAATCCCATGAACACCCTTTTTTCGATTAAGCGATTGATTGGACGACGTTGGGCAGATAAGGAAGTGAAGCGTGACCAAGAAGTCATGCCTTACGAGATCGTTCAAAAAGGAGATGGGGTGGCGATTAAGATGGGGGACAAGGAATACACGCCAGAAGAAATTTCTGCGATGATTTTGCAGAAGCTGAAGGCGGACGCTGAAGAGAAACTCGGAGAAAAAATCGATGAGGCCATCATTACCGTTCCTGCGTACTTTGATGACGCCCAGCGAAATGCCACAAAGACGGCTGGAGAGATCGCCGGTTTTAAGGTGCGACGTATCATTAACGAGCCAACGGCGGCAGCCCTTGCGTACGGGTTTGATAAGAAAATCGGTCAGCAAATCATGGTGTACGATTTGGGTGGAGGAACATTCGATGTGTCTGTGCTCGACGTGAGTGAAGATACGGTTGAAGTGAAGTCCACGAATGGAGATACACACCTAGGAGGAGACGACTTTGATCGCGTGATTATCGATTGGATTTTGAAGGAGTTTAAAGCCCAGGAAGGGATTGATCTTGGAAATGATTCCCTTGCGCTCCAGCGTGTGAAGGATGCAGCAGAGCGTGCCAAGATTGAGCTTTCAACCGCGACACAAACAGAAGTCAATCAACCATTTATCACGTCAGATGCAAACGGACCAAAGCATTTGGTGTTGACCCTGACTCGAAGCAAGCTCGAGGAGCTGGTGCATGATCTCGTCCAAAAAACGCTCGAGCCTGTAAAGGCTGCATTGAAAGATGCGGGTCTTGAAAAGGGTCAGATTGAAGAGATTGTTATGGTGGGTGGAATGACCCGCATGCCACTTGTCCAGAAAGTCGTTGAAGAATTCTTCGGCAAGAAACCAAACGTGACCGTAAACCCAGACGAAGTGGTTGCGATGGGAGCCTCCGTGCAAGCAGGTGTGTTGCAGGGAGAAGTCAAAGATGTTTTGCTTCTAGACGTAACGCCACTGTCTGTTGGGATTGAGACTCTCGGGGGCGTCATGACCAAACTCATTGAACGCAACACGACGATTCCAGCCAGCAAGTCTCAGATCTTCTCCACCGCGGCGGATAATCAGAACACCGTTGAGATTCATGTGCTTCAAGGAGAGCGTGAGATTGCGGGTGGAAACAAGACGCTTGGACGATTCATCTTGTCCGGAATTCCTATGGCCCCACGGGGTGTCCCACAAATTGAGGTGAAGTTTGATATTGATGCAAACGGCATCTTGCACGTCACCGGAACGGATAAGGGAAGTGGAACGACTCAGACGATTACCATTCAAGGTTCAACCGGACTTTCTGATGAAGAGGTAGAGCGCATGAAGCGTGAAGCCGAAGAGCATGCAGAGGAAGATGCAAAGGCAAAGGAGAAAGCTGAGCATCAGAACCTTGCTGACACCATGATCTACACATCAGAAAAAATGTTAAAAGACGCCGGTGACAAGATTACGGATGAAGAACGCAAGAGCGTAGAAGAAAAGATTGAAGCGCTCAAAGCCGTCAAAGATACAGACGATCACGAAGCCATCAAGAAAGCCGCAGACGAGCTATCAACCTCCGCACAAGCGGTAGGCGCGAAGATGTACGAAGCTCAAGACAAGGCTAATGCAGAGGCATCTGCTGAAGGAGAAGAGAAGAAAGAAGATGAGCCGATTGATGCTGAGTTCGAGGAGAAGAAAGAAGAAGATGAGAAAAAAGGGGAATAGAATAAACGCCGGCTGTCACGAGGGGCAGAATTTTGTTCATCTGCACTGCCCGACAAGGGCGGGGTTCACAAAATTGTCCCTCGTGCCTCCGGCTATTTCGTTATAAACTTATGTCCACACCCGTTTACAAAAAAATTATTGAAACTCTCGACGTGCATGGATGTGCGTACACAACTCAGCATCATGAGCCTACGCTTACGAGTGTGGATTCGGCTCGGGTGCGGGGGGTGAGTATGCATGCGGGGGCGAAGGCGATTGTGGCGAAGGGGAATAAGACCGGTGCGAACTATCTGTTCGTGATGCCAGCGGATTTTAAGTTGTGGAGCTCACAGGCGAAGAATGCCTGTGGCGAACCGGTTAGTTTTGCAACCAACCCAGAGGAAGTAACTGGATGTGTGCCCGGGAGTGTGCCACCATTTGGACATCTATTTGGCCTCAAGACGTTTGTTGACCCACACCTCGCTGATAACGAAACCATCCATTTCAACGCCGGATCGCTCACGGATTCGGTGAGTATGCCGTACCAGGTGTATATATCAATCGAAAAACCGATCGTCGTGGAGATCGCTAAGCCTACAGAGTAAAACGTATGATTCTCGTTACGACGTATCAAGATCCTGATCTCGATGGGGTTGCCTGCTCAGTTGCAGAGGCGGAGCTTTTGATTGGCCAAGGGGAAGAGGCGATTGCGGGAATATTCGGAACGCTTCATCGGGAGGCGGAGTCGTGCATTCAGACGTTTGGTCTTGAGTGGCCGATGGATGCAGAGGAGGTGATCGATCAGGTCGACGAAATTGTGTTGACCGATGCGAGTGATCTTCGTGGGATTTCCCCTCTCATCGATCCTGAAAAGGTGACGACCATTATTGATCATCGAAAAGATTATAATCCAGATGATTTTCCAAACGCAGATCTTCAAGTAGAACTCGTGGGGTCTGCCTCGACACTCGTCACAGAACATTTTATCGAAGAAGGCCTCATTCCAAGTAAGACGTCTGCGTACTTGCTCGCTGGTGCCATCGTTTCAAATACGATTAATTTTCAAAACAACGTGACGACCGACCGTGACCGAAAAGCGTACGAGTGGTTACAGGGGCGTGTCGAGATTCCGCAGGATTTTGTCCAAACGCTTTTTGAAAGCAAGTCGAGTTTTGTGCATGAGTTTGTGTCAGATGAAATCATGCAGGATGCAACGTGGTTTGATTTCCCCTTACAAAAGATTGGTATCGCACAACTCGAGATTTTGCGAGCCGAGGAATTTCTTACGGAGTTCGGGTATCAGATTGAAGATATTCTTGAGGAGATTCATAAGGAAGATGCTATCGATCACGGATTTCTCTCGATCGTTGATATTGATCACGGTCGGAACATTCTTCTGTGTTACGACACACAGATGAAAGCGTGGCTTTCGCAGGCCCTCAAGGTCGAGTGGATCGGGAATCGAGCACAGACAAGTGGTATCATGATGCGCAAAGAAATTGTTCCCTTACTTAGAGAAATCATTCTGTAGCTATGGCAAAGGATTATTACAAAATATTAGACGTGGATAAAAACGCTTCTCAAGAGGAGATCAAGAAAGCGTTTCGTAAACTTGCTCACAAACATCACCCGGATAAACAGGGGGGAAATGAAGAGAAGTTTAAGGAGGCCAACGAGGCGTACCAGGTATTAGGGGACGAGAAGAAACGTTCTCAGTATGACCAATTCGGTTCTGGGGCGTTTGATGGATCAGGTGGCGGACAAGGCTTCGGAGGCTTTGATTTTTCTGGTTTCCAAGGTGGAGCAGGCTTTCAGGATTTTGGAGATATTTTTGGAGATATGTTTGGCGGGGGACGTTCTCGTCAGCGGGAACGTCGTGGGTCAGATATCCAAGTCGACATGGACATCACGTTTAAAGAATCTATTTTTGGAGTCCAGAAAGAGATTGAGCTGACGAAGTCAGACACGTGTGACCGTTGTTCTGGAACGGGAGGAGAACCAGGGGAAGCCATGGACACTTGTAAGGACTGTAACGGAGACGGAGTGACCATTGGGATTCAACGAACGATCCTTGGAAACATCCAAACAAAACAAACGTGTGCAACATGTCAGGGTGTTGGGGAGATGCCAAAGAAGCCGTGTGCAACATGTCACGGTCAGGGAGTTGATCGCAAAAAACAGAAGTTTACCGTAACGATTCCATCAGGGGTCGAGCACGGAGCGATGTTGCGCGTTCGCGGACAGGGAGAAGCGATAAAAGGAGGGCAGACAGGGGATTTGTTTGTTCGACTCCATGTCCCACAAGACAAACACTTTGATCGCCAAGGAACAATGCTCATCAGTGAGGCAGAGATTGGATTCACACAAGCGGCGCTTGGTGACACAATCGATGTGAAAACGGTTGATGGGTCAGTGGACTTGAAGATTCCAGCTGGAACGCAGTCAGGTGCACAGTTCCGTCTGCGTGGAAAAGGCGTCCCAACAAATCGGGGTCGCGGAGATCAAATTGTCGTGGTAAGGGTCATGACCCCACAAAAACTTTCGCGCGCACAAAAGAAACTTCTTGAAGAACTTGATTTGAAACAATAGAAAAACAGCGCGGTGTTGCGCTGTCAGAGGGGGATGAGGGTGTAGCGGATGTACGTATTGTCTCTTCCGGTTTCAGGTCCGATCTGGAGACCCAGAGGCGCGAGGATGTCGTTGACCTCCCTGTGTGCCGTTTCCTGGTCGTGGGCATCGAGCAGGAACTTGTTGTCTCCTGCGGGCGAGTCCTGTCTGAAGCTGACGGGGTATGCGCTGATCTCTGTGCGCACACCGAAGAGGAGCATCAGCCACGCCCGACCGTTCGGACATTCGATGAGGACTTCGTCCCCACTTTGGAGGGTGATGGCCTTGCCACCAAATGATTGATCCGCGAACAGTCTCATGAGACTTCCTTGTTGAGAGACCTGAAAAGATACTTCTTAAACCCGCTTATGTCAAGGTATCAGCTAAAACAGCAAAAAGAATCTGCACGACGCGGGCAGTTAGAAACGGCACACGGCGCAATCCAAACGCCATTCTTTATGCCGATCGCCACGAAAGGAGCGGTGAAGAGTCTATCGTCTTTTGACATGAAGGAGCTTGGGGCACAGATTTTGCTTTCGAACACGTATCATTTATTGCTCCGCCCAGGTCTTGAGCAAATGAAAGCGCTTGGAGGACTGCATACACTCATGAATTGGGATGGTCCTCTGTTGACGGACTCAGGGGGATACCAGGTCTTCTCGCTGTCAAAAATGAATAAGACAACAGAGGAAGGGGTGACGTTTCAGTCACACATTGATGGGTCGCGCATTGAGCTTACTCCGGAGCTTTCGATGGCCATGCAAACAGCCATCGGAGCAGATATCGTGATGCAGTTTGATGACGTGGCGGCCGGGGACTCACCTCGCGCGCGCTACGAAGAAGCGATGGAGCGATCTCTGCGATGGGCAAAGCGCTGTGCTTCGGCCCTCCCTCTTGCCAAGGGAGAGTTGGAGGGGGTTGCCACTCAGCAGTTGTTTGGGATCATCCAAGGGGGGACCCATGAGGACCTGCGCGAACGTTCTGCGCGAGGGCTCATGGACATTGGATTTGACGGGTACGCGATCGGAGGACTGTCTGTTGGAGAAAAGCGAGAGGATTCATATCGTATTGTGAAACACATCTGTCAGATTCTTCCCGAGAACAAACCACGCTACTTCATGGGTGGGGGAATGCCAGAAGAGATCGTCGCGTACGTCCAAATGGGAGTGGATATGTTCGATTGCGTCCTCCCAACAAGGAACGCCCGACACGGAACACTTTTTGCATTCAATCAAGATCCCGCAACGATCGATTGGTCTAGGTATCAAGATCCTCGACCAACAGAATTATTCTATGATCGCGTGCGCGTCACGAACGAACAGTTCGCGACAGATCAGTCACCCATCGATCCTACCTGTACATGCGAGACGTGTAAGACCACCTCGCGCGCATACCTCCGACATTTATTTGGCGTTCAAGAACTTCTTGCCTACCGCCTTGCCACCATCCACAACCTCCATTTCTACCTCACCCTCATGAAACACCTCCGAGAGTGGATAGCGAAGACCGCCTAACGGGCGGTTTTTGTGATATTATAATGACATGACAAAACCCTCGAATGTTCTGATTTTTAAGACGGCCGTTCTAGAGTCGATGAAAGAACTTGGACGGTTGCCTTTGTGGTGGTACACCACTGGTCTTAAACAGACGTTTGGGAAACTTTTGCATTCCGTTGCAGAAAGTGTCAGATATTTCGGGGTGGATGTGTGGTCAAAGAATCTCTTTGTGCCGATGTATGGAGATGCATCTATCACAGGACGTCTGATTAGTTTTATTGTGCGATTCTTTGTGTTGCTCGCGCGGTCTCTTGGGGTGTTGCTCTGGACAGTTGTCGCTGGAATTTTGGCCGTTGTGTACGTCTTCCTGCTCCCTGTGAGCGTCATCGGATTTGTTTCACATCTTATTGGTGTTCTGTAACGCTATGCCAGAATTTGAAGTACAACTTGATGGAAAGAGCTACTCCTGGTCGGCGTTTATGGACGAGGAACATGTTCGAGAACGTTCCGCTCGACTCTCGGCCTCAAAACTGTTAAGTGGAGTGGCGTTTGGAAAGTTGGTGGTGGCAGGATTGATCACGCTCGTTCTGTTGTTTGTACAAGGATTTTCTTCGGTGTTGACGAGTGCGTTTTGGGTTGACCCTTCATGGACGGGAGTCTTTCTGTATGCCACAGGGTTATTTGTGGCGTTTCTTTACTTCCATCAGTCGCTTGTAGGAACGCTCTCGGCCGTCATGCCAACAGGATCAGAGGAGGTTCCAGAGGTTGTGTCGTTTCAAAGCGAGGGGACACATGTGAATCTTGCGGATCTATTTTCTGCGGACGCGACCGCCTCGATCGAACGGGCGTTTGAGCTCGCAACAAAATTTGGTCACAAGAATGTCGAACTCCTTCATATTTTTGTCGGAACCATAGATGCTTCGGATGTCTCGGTCGTCTTCGGACGTTTAGGTCTTTCTTTTGCGGATTTGCAAGACGCTGTTGGACGCCGTCTTCAAACCAGAGAGCTTGGGAAGCCCCCACGTTTATCTTTGGAAGGAGAGCGTGTGTTTCTCGAAGCATTTCGTCGGGCGGTATCCGAAGATCGAAGCGAGATAAGTTCCCTCGAGATTTTTGCGGGGGTGTATGAGCAAGATGCATTTATTCGAGAATTGTTCCTTGATAAGGGTGTCGACGAGACGAAGTTTCATAACATGATTGCCTGGTTGCGGATTCATGAGAACATGCGTGAGCGTTACAAACAATCTCGCAAGGCCGCCATGTATAAACCAACAGGTCCGATGAACCGCGCAATGACGAGTATCGCCACTCCTATGCTTGATGCGGTCTCAGAAGATCTGACAACTGCCGCCGTGAGTGGGCGCCTGCCAATGATGATTGATCGAGAGTCACAGGTAGAAGAAATTTTTCGCGTCATTGAAGGCGGACGTCAAAGTGTCGTTCTTGTGGGGCCAGAGGGGGTTGGAAAATCCACGGTCCTCGCCGGGATTGCGGACCTGATGGTCAGAGAAGAAGTTCCGAAGATTCTTCAGGATCGGCGCCTGGTTCGCATTTCCATCCCGCATCTTGTCTCCGGAGCGAATCCCTCACAGGCACAGGAGCGACTCTTGCAAATTTTTTCTGAAGTCGCTCGTTCTCGAAATATTATTCTCGCGATTACGGACATTGATCAGCTTGTGGCACAGGGAACCACAGAGGCCACGGATCTTGGAGCAACGCTTGTCGATTTCCTCTCTCGAAGTGGGACGTTCGCGATTGCCACAACCACTTCGCAGGCATACACACGTCTTGTTGAGCGCTCTATTTTAGGACGGTCGTTTCAAAAGGTGGATCTGCTTGAGCCAGATCAGGAATCTGCGATTCACATGCTTCAGTCAAAAATTGGAAGCATCGAGTACGAACATAATGTGATTTTTACTTATGAAGCGGTTGAGAAAGCGGTGACTCTTTCAGATCGCTACATGCATGAAACGTATCTTCCAAAGAAAGCGATTGAGGTGGCTCGAGAAGCCGGTCTTCAAGTTTCAAAAACAAAGGGAGAAGATGCGCTTGTGACCGGGGAGGATGTTGCCTCGATTGTGAGCTCAAAAACAGGGATTCCAACCATGTCCGTTGCCGAAGATGAAAAGGACAAGCTACTTTCATTGGAAGATAAGATGCATGGACGCGTGATTGGTCAGGATGAAGCCGTTAAGGCGGTAGCTTCCGCTCTTCGACGGGCTCGCACAGATTTGCGTTCGCAGGGGCGCCCAATCGCGACCTTCCTTTTTCTTGGTCCGACAGGTGTGGGAAAGACGGAGCTGGCAAAGACCGTGGCTGAAACCTATTTCGGTGATGAGAACATGATGATCCGCATGGACATGTCTGAGTATCAAGAAGCGTCGAGTATTAATCGGCTTCTTGGAGCTCCCGGGTCAAACCAAGGAGGGCTATTGACAGAGGCGGTGCGTAAACAGCCGTTTGCCATCGTGCTTCTGGATGAACTCGAAAAGGCGCATCCTGATATTCTCAATGTATTCCTTCAGGTATTTGAAGATGGTCGTCTAACGGATTCCGTGGGACGCACGATTGATTTTACAAATACCATTGTTATTTCAACTTCGAACGCAGGAACTCAGTACATTCAAGACGCAGTCGCTCGAGGAGATTCCATGGAGACAATCAAGACGCAGTTAATCGAAGAAGAACTTCAGGGGATTTATCGACCTGAATTCTTAAACCGTTTTGATGGAATTATCGTCTTTAAGCCACTTACCCCGGACGATGTAAAGGAGATAACCAAGATCTTCATGTCTGCTGTTGCGACCCGCTTGGAACCAAAAGGGATTGGATTTACGGCAGAGGAGTCAGCCGTGGCAGAGCTGGCTGAGCGTGGCTTTGATCCTAAGTTTGGCGCACGACCACTGAGACGTCTGGTTCAAGAAGAGGTTGATAACGCGATTGCAAATGCGCTTCTGGAAGGAAACGTCAGACGGCGCGATAGGATTGTTCTTGAGGCAGGTGGAAAGATTCGTATTGAAAAGGGGGTTGAATTATGACCACGCTTATTCTCTGGGGAGCCCTCTCATTTGTCCTCTCATTTTCTCTAACGATTGTCGTCAGACGATTGGCGATTCGTTTTAATATCATTGATAAGCCGACTATCTCGAGGAAGATTCATCAGCGTCCCGTGGCCCAGCTCGGGGGAATAGCCATTTTCCTCGCCATTGCTGTAACGACGATCGGGATCCTCGCTTCCGGAGACCTTCTGACATCTGGAGCCATTACCGTGAATCATTATATCGGAGTGATTCTCGGGGGATGTATTCTGATGATAGGGGGGTTTTTAGATGACCGATACGAGCTCCCGCCACGAACAGCGATTATCGCTCCGGTCCTCGCGACCTGTGTCGCGATCGGGTTTGGAATCGAGGTAGACAAGCTCACAAATCCGTTTGGAGGCGTGCTCATCCTCACATCGTGGCAATCAAATATTCTGGTATTTATCTGGTTGCTGGTGGTCATGTACACAACAAAATTTCTCGATGGCCTCGATGGTCTCGCTACGTCTGTCACAAGTGTTGGAGCCTTGATGATTCTATTGTTATCATTGACATCAATGTATTTTCAGCCGGACGTCGCCCTCCTTTCTGTGGTGACGCTTGGGGCATATGTCGGTTTTCTTTTTTGGAACATCCATCCCGCTTCCATTTTTCTCGGAGAAGGAGGGAGTGTCTTTGTGGGATATATGTTGGGAGTCCTTGCCGTGATTTCGGGAGGGAAAGTTGCAACGGCGCTTCTTGTTTTAGGAATTCCTCTTCTAGATGCTATCTGGGTGGTCAGTCGTCGATTACAAGAAGGAGGATTTTCACGAATATTCAAAGGAGACAAAAAGCATCTGCATCATCGCCTTCTAAAACTCGGATGGGGTCAGACGCCGATTGTTCTTCTCTATGTAACGATTGCGACGGCGTTCGGTGTGAGCGCGTTGTTTCTTCAGAGTCAGGAGAAGCTTGTGGCACTCTTGATCCTCTCGCTCATCATGGGACTTGGGGCATTGCTCCTCGTACAAAAAGATCGACATGCGTAAACTCATCCTTCCCATCTTTTTTATTCTTGGGGTGATGGGAGTGTTGTCCCTCCGCTCGTCTCAAGCCCCTGAGACGGAACGATCCATCGTTGTGTTTCCCAATGGAGCAGAAGTCGTGGTTGATATTGCTGATGAGCATGCGGAACGCGTTCAGGGTTTGTCTGGACGCGAGCACCTAGAGGAGCGCGAAGGACTTCTGTTTCTTCATGAGACGCGTGAGATCCAGCGCTATTGGATGAAGGAGATGAACTTTCCCATCGACATTATCTGGTTGCTTGAGGGGGAGGTTATTGGATTTGTCGAGGATGCACAGCCTGAGGACCCTGTCGTGACGGTGTATACGTCTCCCGCTCCCGTAGATGCGGTTTTAGAGGTTTCTGCTGGGTTTATCAACAGCCATTCTGTAAAAATGGGTGATATTCTTGACATACGAGTCGTCAGTCAGTAGAATACCCCCGTTATTACTTAACGAAATCGCTGGTACACGCTTGCCTTATGGCTTGAAGGAACCGCGGAACACTCGATATGGCAACATTCGCCGTCATTAAAGCAGGGGGGAAGCAGTACATCGTCCGTGAAGGACAGGAGCTTAAGATTGAAAAGCTTGAATCAGAAGTAGGAGCAACCATCAATTTTGATGTGCTTCTTGTTTCTGATGATGAAGGAACAGCAACACAAATTGGAACACCAATTCTTAGCGGCGCAAAAGTGTCGGCGACAATTCTTGAGCATGATCGAGCGGACAAAGTCTCGGTTATCAAGTATAAGTCAAAGTCTCGATACCGACGAAACGTTGGGCACAGACAGCCATTCACTCGAGTCAAGATTGAAAAAATCGCCGCTTAACCCGGCGATTTTCTTTTATGAAAAACACAGAAAAAATTCAAACACGTCAAATTCTCAAAGTGTATTGGGAACATGCGCGTCGATATAAAGGACGTCTCTTTTTGATTCTCTTCTTGATTGGGATTTCAAATATTCTCGACGTGATCGCTCCACTGTTCTACAAGCGATTTTTCGATCTGCTCTCCGGTGATCTTCCTGCTGATCCAGATCAGCTTCCATCGCTTCTTGTAGGGACATTGATTATTGTGGCGGTCATACATGGGGGAATGTGGGTGATGTGGCGTGTATCAAATCTGATCAGTAACTGGTTTCAGCCACGCATGATGGCAGATCTAGAACAGACCTCGTTGGCACATCTGCATGAACATTCGTACAAATTCTTTTCTAACAATTTCGCTGGGTCATTGGTGAGAAAAGTGAGTCGACTCTCGCGATCGTTTGAGGATGTAGCCGATCAGATTCAGTATCACTTTATTCCTCTGACCATCGTTCTTACGGGGAATTTGATTGTGCTGGCAACGCGCAGTACCTTCTTGGCCCTGATTCTTCTTGTGTGGGTCGTGTCGTTCATGGTGTTTAATATTCTCTATGCACGATGGAAGCTTAAGTATGATTTCAGACGCGCCGCGATTGATTCCGAAGCAACAGGAATCGCTGCAGATTCTATTACCAATGCCGTGACGGTTAAGTTGTTTACGGGAAAAGGCTTCGAGAAAACATTGTACAAAGAGGTCACGGAGCGACTTCGAAGATCCAATACGTTCACGTGGAATCTTGCCGAGATTCTTGAAGCATTTCAATCCGCGTTCATGTTTGCCATTGAGTTTATCATCATGTATTACGCGGTGAAACTTTGGCAACAAGGCGTGCTCACCATTGGAGACTTTGCATTGATTCAAGGATATCTCATTGGAATTTTCATGAAGATTTGGGACTTTGGTCGTGCGGTTCGTCGTGTGTTTACCGCACTGGCGGATGCAGATGAGATGGTGGAGATTCTTCAGATGCCTATCGAGATTAAAGATGCGCGAACAGCGAAAGAACTTCAAGTTCAAACAGGAAGGATTGAGTTTCAGAATGTCTTTTTTAGCTTCAATAAGACTCGGCGTATTCTTCGTGACATGAATCTTGTTATTGAGTCAGGAGAAAAAATCGCGTTGGTGGGTCCTTCTGGGGCGGGGAAGTCGACCATCACAAAACTTCTGTTCCGCTTCTATGATGTGGAGAGAGGAAAGATCCTCATCGGGAACCAAAACATCGCAAAGGTCACGCAGGAGAGTCTGCGTGAAAATCTTGCTCTTGTTCCTCAGGAACCGATCTTGTTCCATCGAACTGTGATGGAAAATATTCGGTACGGACGAAGAGACGCGACAGATGAAGAGGTGATTGAATCCGCGAAAAAGGCACACGCTCATGAGTTTATTGAGAGTCTTTCCCAAGGCTATGAAACCTTCGTGGGAGAGCGTGGGGTAAAGTTGTCGGGGGGAGAGCGTCAGCGGATTGCCATTGCTCGAGCCATTCTCAAGAACGCACCAATTCTTGTCCTTGATGAGGCTACCTCCAGTCTTGATTCAGAATCTGAGTTGCTGATCCAGCAAGCGCTTGAGGAGCTGATGAAAGGAAAAACCACCATTGTCATTGCGCATCGTCTGTCGACCATCATGAAGATGGATCGCATTCTCGTGATCGATGAAGGTCAAGTTGTTGATTCCGGCACACACGATCAACTTCTTAAAAAGAAGACCAATATCTACAAGAAGTTGTGGGAGATCCAAGCCGGCGGATTCCTGGAGTAAAAGGAAAGAAAACAGGCCTATGCATTGACAAAGGGCCTGTTTTTTGATACCTTGGTTTGTCTCTCGCCAATCCCTGGTCGAGGACAGGAGGGCTTCATGCCTCTCGGTGACGTTTACACGACCCGTGACGGTTCATCCGTCTTTCCCTACCCCAACGCCCAGGAGTACTGGGCACGAGACGAGAACCTGGTCGTCCTCTTCGAGGGATGCATCGGGGGACTCGACCTGACCAACGTGACGGACAAGAAGGCCTTCGAGGTCCAGATGGGCCGGTCGATCGCTCCGGCGACGCTGGTCACCACCCTCGCTTCTCACACCAACGAGGAGCTCCAGTTCGTCCGTCGGGGCCCGCGCAAGGGCCCCAGTCGAGTCCTCCTCCTCCCGACGAACAGCATCCCGGACGTCTCGACCTTGGTCGTCGTCGTTCAGCCGAAGTTCAAGTGGGAGGATGGCAAGAAGGTCTTCCTTGATGAGTTCATGCTCGTCACCTGCTACCCGGGCGTGATCGCTCCCAACGAGCCGTGCAACACCAAGCCCGATACCAACGAGCGCCAGGACTCGCTCGAGTTCTGGACCACGCACGCCCTGATCTACCGACCCGACATGGGCGAGATCTTCCTCAGCACCTGGGACGACGTCCTCGCCGAGCACGACGCTCCCAGCAAGGCGGACGCCAACGGGTAGACAACCCACATCCCCACACCAACTCGACCGAGGAGTCATCGTCTAGTGGACGCATGAGCTAGGTCGAACCGGTGTGATGACACGCGCCCCGCGTGGAGAAGAGCCACTGCTCGACTTCACTCGGGGCTTTTCTTATACAAAACATAACCAACATCGGAAGTTTTTTATGTGTCTTATATGATGTGATGTGTGTTTACTCGTTTAGATAAATTATCTCAAACTTCATAGGGTTTGATAATTCTAGGGTATACATATTTCAGCTAACATTTCAGTATTTGCGGTGTTTTGCAGAGTGAAACGGAGCAAGCTTGGAGTTCACTTTAGCTATTCAATTCTGATTTTTCAAACCAAACCTTTTCTTTCTTATCAGGATCTCCATTGTAATTCACAGTAATTTCTTCGCCCTTTTTAACTGTTTTAACTGATGTAAAAACAATCCGATTGTTTACAAAATCTTTATCGTATTTAGCATTGGGTTCGTAAGAATGATTATAGAGTGAGCATATCCTAAAGAAATTGCAGAACCTTGTTCTCTCCAACTGAAATAATAATCATACAAATGTGTTTTATCGATCTCGTTTGTATCTTTTGCATTCAACATTATTATTGGACAGATTTCAATAATTTCATCAGCTTGAATATCAGCCATGGCGAAAATACCAATGCCATGCAATTTAGATTTTTTAAACTCTACTTTCATCATATTATTGATAAAAAAAGACGTTCACTAAGTTTTTAAATAATTTGGTATTTGTTTGTTATAGTCTTAGTGAAGGAGGGATGGTTTAAAAAAGAAAAGAGATAGTTTAGCTAACGTCTGCGTATATCTGATGTTGCGAATCAATATGGGCGAAGCGGAAAGAAATGAAGCGTAACCGTTTATGCAGTGTTAAGTGCTGTGTCAGCCGATTACTGGAACTCCGCTAACATAAGGTTTGAGGCCTTGAGGATAACGCATTATAAATTTAATAGAATTTGTTTGGAATAAAGGTGTCGTTTCCACTTTTTGCAGCCATCCTTTGCAGGCTTCGACCATATCATTACAAAAGTCTTTTACGTCTATGAAGTAAGCATCATTCATAATACTTCGATGAATTCTTATGCTTCTGTCTGGTTCAATGAACATTATTCGTTTGTATCTACTTTTCGAATGTTGAGATGAACCTTGATGAAGAAGCGAGCACCTAAAATAATAGCAAAGTTCACCATTAAACGAAGTGCTATATTTGGTTTGTAAGTGTTCATCGAACCATTTTATATATTTTGCTTTTGAAGCTTCGCCATCCGATGCGTCAATTGCTCCACATATATCTGGAATAGCCAAGGCTACAAAAAGTGATAAGTAATAAAGATTAGCCTCAAGCCCTTTTTCTATTTGTTCGAGTAAATCCTGCATGTTTTTCTTCTTTAATTGGTAAGGTGTATGGTATCTAACGTTTCTGCATGATCCGAAGTAGCTAGTATTTTGGATATGCAGTGTTAGGCGTAGTTAAATGTGAAACCACATTTTTAGTTGCGGACCATAATCAATAATTTTAGTTCCATCGTGAAGTGTAATCTCTGTCTCTTCAACACTTTTATATTTGAATGTTGATGAGTCATAAGAAGTAGATTTACTTATCGTTGACCGGTCTTCATATTTCCACAAAAATTCCTCCCCCTTATTCAGTGATTCAATATCACTAACGTGATGAGATCTATGTTCTGATACGGTTGCATGGTACTTTTTAAGTCTCTGCATTGCAGGAAGGTTACAATGAAAAAATATTTTCCCTGTGGCTGAACTTGCCTGTGATGATCCACGAAATCCAACAGAAAATTCTGGTTTATTTGTTATAGACCAGATTTCATCATCAAGTTTGAGCATTAAATCATCATAGTATCCTATAGTTTCTCCAACATTAATTGTGAGTAAATAAGGATCTCTGTTGCTAGCTTCATCAAAATTATCTCGTATATGTTTTGGATATCGGCTGTTGAGTCCTTTGGTAGCAAAGTCCAAAAAGTCGTCCGAAGTATCTATTGTTGAGAAGAGATTATATCTAACACATGTGCTTAGTAGCTCTTTTAAATCATGACTTTTACCTCGGATACTTTTTGCATCTTGGTCCAAGCTGACTCCTGCATCCTCAATAATTAAAAGGCCATGTTTAAGACTTGTCTCAATTGCATAGCCAAGCATTAGTTTTGGAGAGTATAAGTGTCCAGCTTTACTAAACCATAGCTGTCTGCCTGCTAGGTAATATTCAAAACGTAGTAATCCAAACATAGATCGAATTATATGATGTTCACACTTGTTTCGCTTAACGCGCGATAATTGTCTAATGTCGTTTGCAGTGAATCTCGAATGGTTTACGGAGGGGTGAGACCTGAACTGAGACCCAAACCGTGTATCCCTTTGTTGTGCAAAAAACAATTGAAAGGCGTGAAGGTTTGGAGCATTAGTTTCACATCACAACAAATCTATGTTACCGCCTCAGGCTTGCAGTTTCCAGTACAGAATTTAGATGGAAGGCACAGAACATATCGCTTTCTCCTTATATTATGGGTTATTTTAAATCAGTCTTTCCTCTCGTTCGATTGACATACGGGCCTAATTGTTGTACGTTGAATTTAGTCAAAAAACTAAAATAAGGAAGGAACGACATGGAGATATTCCCTGTGGCAGACAGTCATACGGACGAGAGGCGGACGCTGACAGCGTTCCGTCCTTCTGCGGATTTTCCGCACACGGTGGAGGGGAAAGTACTCATCACACAGAAGGATGGAGTGCAACTGGGCAACCACTCCCATCCCCATGCGGAAGGGTTCTTCCTCATCCAGGGGCGGTGCCGGGTTCGAACCTGGACACAGGTCGACGGTGTTCAGGAGCGTGAGCTCCAGGCTCCTGTCATGTTCATGTTTTCCCCGCATGAGGAGCATATTCTCACGTGCTCGGAGGGCATGATCCTGGTGGGGTACGTCCCCACAACTTTCGAGAAGGAGAACAGCACACCCGCATCGCATCTCTGAGTCCACCCACGGCGCACGCCTCGTCGAAACACGAACAGCGTGCGTTTTATTTTAGGCAACACTCTCGTTGTCACCATCGACCAGAATTAAAGTTTCTTTCTTCCTTTGAGCGCGTCAGTGAGGGTTACTTCATCGGCGAATTCGAGGGTGGCACCGAGTGGGAGTCCTCGGGCGAGGCGCGTCATGGTGCGACCAGGGGAGGCAAGTTGTTTTTGGATGAACATGATGGTGGCTTCTCCGTGTGCGGTGGGAGAGAGGGCGAGGATGATTTCCTTTACGTCCGGACTCGTCTCTAATCGAGCCTTAAGCTGGCGCAAGCGGATGGTGTCGGGCGTCATGCCTTCGATGGGATTCAGGGTTCCCCCGAGGACATGATAGAACCCAGAATACATTCCAGTCGCTTCGATCGTGGAGATGTCGCGTGCTTCTTCGACGACACACAAGAGAGAGGGATCACGCTTTGGATCCAAACAAATCTCACACGTTTCGCTTTCTGTGTAGGTGTAACATCGGGAGCAGGTTTGAATGCGCTCTCCGAGTTGTGTGAGTGCGCGTGCCATCACGTCGAGATCGAATTTTGGTTGTTGAAGAAGATAAAAAACATAACGTAGGGCCGTCTTTGGCCCTACGCCAGGAAGTCGCGCAAACGCCGCGACAAGATTTGAAATAGGTTCAGGGAACCGACGCACAGGTCTATTCTCCACCTCCCCCTAGGTTTTTTAGCATGTCGAGTCCGCCCATATCCTGCATTTTCTTTGCGAGCTTCATTTGAAACTTCATCCCTGTTGCATCTTTCCAGGCGCTCTTAATCGCTTCTTCGAGCTTCTTTGCGTCAGAGAGAAATTCTGGATCAATAGTGACTTCCACAAGGTCTCGATTTCCGTTCACGACTATTTTTACCTTTCCATGCGCGGAAGATCCTTCATGCACGACACTGGCAAGCTCATTCTGCATGACCTTTCCCTGTTTTTTTAGATCCTTGATGTGTTTGAGTTTGTTGAACATAGGGTTCTAGTTTACCGCACCTGTAGGGGACGATTCAATATGTGGATTAGGATCGATGGGTGGTGGAGCTAGGGGAGTGGAATGCTGTGGTCGAGCAAGAGGAGCAAATCCACTTGAATTGTCATCCGCTGGTGGAGGTGGCGCTGAGCCAGGACGCAACTCAAGATTCTGAAATGATGCGCGTGTCTTATCAAAGAAGAGACGAACCATTCCTGTTGGACCGTTTCGATGTTTGGCGATATGAATCTCGGCGATGTTCGCTTCTTCAGGGGGAATATCCTCTGGGCGATAGCCACGATCAGCAGACTTTCGATAAATGAACATCACCACATCGGCGTCTTGTTCGATAGAACCGGAGTCTCGCAAGTGAGAAAGTCGAGGGATTGCCGGTTTGGTTTGTTCTACCGCACGAGAAAGCTGTGCGAGCGCGAGGACAGGAATATTAAGTTCCTTCGCAATCATTTTGAGTCCCCGAGAAATTTCTGAAACCTCTTGGACACGGTTGTCAGATCCTTTACTTGTGCGTCCTTCCATCAACTGCAGGTAGTCAACCATGAGGACCCCAAGACCATGCTCATTTTTGAGACGGCGCGCTTTGGTACGCAATTGCATAATGTTCAGTCCCGCTGCGTCATCGATGAAGATCGGAGCTTCCGAGAGCTGTCCGAGAGCGGTTCCAATACGAGGGAAATCATCATCTCGATCAGAAAGACGTCCGGTGCGAAGTTTCCAAAGATCGACGTTTGCCTGCGCACAAATCATACGATCGACAAGCTGTTCTTTGCTCATTTCGAGGGAGAAGAAGCCAACAGGAACCTTTGTAGACACGCCAATTTGCCGAGCAATATCCAAGGCAAACGACGTTTTTCCCACAGAAGGTCGAGCCGCCAAGATGATGAGGTCCGATTTTTGAAATCCTGCTAACAGCGCGTCGAGCTCTCGGTATCCGGTTGCGACTCCCCGCAACTTTCCGCGGTCACGATGCAGTTCATCGATGCGATCAAACGCATCATGTAACACGGACTTAATATGAACAAAGGTATTCTTGTTGAACTTTTCTGAAACACCAAAGAGGGCTCGTTCGGCTTGATCGAGACTTGCTTCAACATCTTCCTCTTCTGCATATCCAATACGGGTAATTTCCGTTGCGGCTGTCAGGATGCGTCGAAGCGTTGCCTTCTTTTGAATGATGTCTGCGTAGTGCGCGACGTTTGCGGACGTAGGAACCGTATTGGAAAGCTCGACAAGATACGCGCGTCCACCCACGCGTTGAAGGAGCCCCTGTTCTTCAAGTCGGTTTCCAAGAGAAAGGATGTCGATTGGGTCATGATGCTCGTAGAGTTGCATCATGGCTTCAAAAATGTGTCGATGCGAGTCTCGGTAGAAATCGTCAGGCGTTGTACGATCTCCAATTTTAATCATGGCGTCCTTATCAATCAGAAGCGATCCAAGCAATGATTGCTCTGCTTCAAGATTTTGTGGAGGGATGCGTTCTTGTCCGGCCATAGATGAGGGCATAGTAGCATGAGAAGCAGTCAGCGCAAGCGGATCCATGTTATAATTTGTCAGTAACCTGTGGATTCTTCATGATTCATCCAAATCGTCCATTTCTACGTTCTGTCGGAATGATGATCGGCGCCATTATCGGTGTCGGTGTTTTTGGGTTGCCGTATGCGTTTGCCCAAAGTGGTTTCGGATTGGGGCTCCTAGAGCTTCTTTTTATTGGAGGAATTTTGGTGACGCTTCAGCTCATGTTGGGAGAGGTTGTTGTACAAACTCCAGGTCACCACAGACTTGTCGCGTATGTGGAGATGTATGTTGGTCCCTTGTGGAAATGGATTACGCTTACCGCACTTGGACTAGGAATCTGGGGGGCGATGTTGGCCTACATGGTCGTTGGGGGAACCTTCCTCCACTTGTTGTTGTCTCCGGTGCTTGGAGGAGAGGTCGCGGTCTATTCGTATGTTGTGGCGGGGATTGGAACGCTCTTGATTTATGGAGGATTAACGTTCGCGTCTAAGATTGAATATCTTGTTGTTCTCGCCCTCCTCTTTCTTTTTACCTTTATTGTTCTTGCAAGCATTCCTGAAATTTCTTTTGCGCATTACACCACACTCAATGTTTCCCAGGCGTTTACTCCGTACGGAGTGATTTTGTTCTCACTGGCAGGGATGGGGATTGTCCCGGAACTCAAAGATGTTCTTGGGAAAAAACACAAACGCCAACTTGCATCCGTGATTATCGTTGCGATGACGATTGTTTTATCGCTCTACGCCTTGTTTGCGTTTGCGGTTGTCGGAGTAACAGGAAGTGAAACGACGAGTTCCGCGTTTGACGGTCTTGTCCCGTATCTAGGAGAAACGTTTCTTGTGGTAGCGACGGTATTGGGAACACTGACCATCCTTTCGATTTACATGGTTCTAGGAATTGAACTCCTGAATACCTTTAAATTTGATTTTCATCTCAAGCACCGACTTTCCTGGTTATTGGTAAGCGCCGTTCCAATTCTACTGTTCGCCCTTGGGATGCGCGAGTTCATTCATATTATTGGATTTGTTGGAGGAGTCTTTGGAGGGTTCCTCGGAATTTTGGTGGCCCTGACCTACTGGTCGCTTCGTCGCAAGGGACTCTGCAGAGAACACCACTGTATTAACTTTCCCGCTCCGCTCACTTGGATTATTATTACGGTATTCAGTGGAGGAATTATTTTGGAGGTTTTCACAACTTTGATAAGATAGAATCCTATGGAGGTACGATCAATTCTAAACAAACGCTGGGTCGGGTTTTTTGCGCTGTTCTTTATTGTTTGGTATCCCGGTTCACTCATCCTCGTCACGGTCTATCAAGTGACAACGCATCCACTTCTTTTTATCGCAGGGAATGTGTTTACCCCTCTGTGGGCATTGCTGGTGAGTTATCTTTATTTTCGAAAGGCACGAAATGATTGGACGGCTCGGTTCGTCACCGCATTTGGATGGATGATTCTGATGTTCTTTTTCTCGGTGCTTCTGGTGGGACCTGTGTATGGAGCAACGTGGCAAAGCATTCTGAATCTCAATACCATCAATGTAAACTGGATCAATCTCGTCGCGATTCTTGTAGGAGGTCTTGCGGCGCATCGCTCTCCCACAACCGTCTAAATACAAAAACAGCTCGAAAGGGCTGTTTTTTGATTCGCAAATAAAGTAAAACCCACCGAGAAGGTGGGGGGAGAGCCGACGAGTGGTTCGTCGGTATGCGTGGAGCGACGTGGTCGCTAGTGGATGGTCTCGTAGATCTCGGGGGGCCTGCGATCGGTGTCGCTTCCGAACCAGCCGAGGCTGATGTCGGGGCCGTGCTTCTGGAGTTCGGTCAGCGTCTCGAATTCCTCCTCGACCATGGTGATCATCTTGGTGGTGAACCACCGACTGATGTCATGGGCCTTTGCCCACCGTCGCACCAGATGGGCGAGGGCGCTCACGGGAGTGGAAGCGTTGATCTCCAGGAAGCCCTGGAGACGTCCCTCTTCCTTCAAGAAGAGCCCGAGCGAGCGATCGCCATCGAGAATGGTCGTCCGGAATCGGCGCTGTGCCTTACCAGGAGAGTGAAGAATGAGCACGGTGTCCTCCATGGGGGTTGGTCAGGTCGCGAGGGAGTCTCACGAACAAGCAAACCTACACAGAAAACACTAAGTCGTCAATCCTGTTGTTGGAGTGTGTAGGCTTTGAGAATATTCACGAGGAGCATAGCGACGGTCATGGGACCAACGCCTCCAGGGACAGGAGTGATGGCGCTCACGATGGGTTCGACGGAATCAAAGTCTATATCTCCAACCAAACCTTCATCTATGCGAGTGGTTCCAACATCAATCATAATCGCCCCGGGTTTAACCATGTCGCCGGTAATCAATTTTGGCATTCCTTCTGCGACAATCAGAATATCCGCCGATCGTGTTTTGCTTGCGAGCTCTGAGTCTTCGGCTGGGGTCACGTCTGTCGCAACGCCTCCCTCTTGAAGAAGAAGTTTGAGGGGCTCGGCAAAAAGAGGAGAGGAAACAATCAGCGCGTTTGGAGGGAGAGCTCCTTCGCCCACCGCTTCGCGGATAAGACGCATGACACCGAGGGCAACAGCGGAAGCGATGCAGGGTTCTCCTCGACGTAGACGTTCAAGATTTTTTGGATGAAATCCATCAACATCTTTGAGAGGATCGATGACGGCAATGACACGGTCTGCGCTTTGCGAAGGAAGGGGGAGTTGTACCAAAATACCGTTGATGTCTGTTCGAGCGTTAAGCTCATGAACTTTTTCAATCAAATCTTCTTCAAGTGTGCTAGACGGATAGAGGAAGACTTCAAAATGAATGCCCGCTTCTTCACATGCACGTTGTTTGAGACTCACATACAAGTGCGAGGCCGGATCGTTTCCAACTAAAATCACTCCTAAGCCAGGTTGACTTGGGAGCGTTTCAATACGGGACTTGATCTTTTCGCGAATACGAAGACCAAGCGCTTTTCCATCAAGGAGTTTTGCCATAGTTAACGACGAGAAGAGTAGCATTTGTTATACTATTTTTCAATATGAAACGATTGATATTTGCGACTCATAATGTGGGGAAGATAAAAGAGCTTCAACAGCTTTTTGCGGATGCAGGAGTTGAGGTTTTGAGTGCAGAGGAAGTAGGGGTCATGGATGATGTTGTGGAGGATGGAACAACCTTTGTCGAGAACGCGCTTAAGAAGGCGCAGTTTGTGACTCAGCAAACGGGAGAGTGGGCAGTGGCGGATGATTCAGGCATCACGATTGATGCGCTTGATGGCCGACCGGGAGTCTATACCGCGCGTTGGGCAGGAGAAGGGGCGAGTGATGAACAACTGATCAAGCACACCCTTGAGCAACTGAGGGGTGTGGAAGAGGGAAAGCGTGGAGCGACATTTCATTCGGTGGCCGCGCTCGTATCTCCCCAACATGAATCATGGACGTTTGAAGGATTGGTGGAGGGAGAGGTGATTGTTGAGCCACGAGGAACGCCTCGTTCAAAACTTCCTTACGACGTCATCTTTCAACCATCTGGATTTGATCAGACATTTGCTCAAATGACAGACGAAGAAAAAAATCGTCTCAGTCACCGCGGTCGAGCATTTGAGAAACTGAAAGCGTTTATAAAATCGTTGTAACAAAAAACACCCCGTGAGGGGGCTGTCTCAAAACTCGATGAGATCGGCTTGAACGGGCTGTCGATCCCCACGAACCCTACTAAACGTAGGGAGAGTGGGGTCGACGGGCGCCCGTGAAAGTCGAGATCGCGAGTTTTGAGACAGCCCTGAGGGGTGTTTGTGTTTAGTACGTCAAGTCTGGATAAAGCGGAAAACGGTTGGTCATGGTTTTTACTTCCTGGCGGATGGTTTCGAGTTTTGCATCGTCTTGCCACATCGTTATCGCCTCGTCCATCCAGACACCGATCTGCTTCATCTCCTCCTCCTTCATTCCCCGTGTGGTCACAGCGGGAGTTCCAAGTCGGATTCCTGATGGATCCATTGGGGATCGAGGGTCATCTGGAATCATGTTTTTATTGACGGTGATTCCAGCCTTATCGAGCGCAATTTCAGCTTGTTGACCAGTCACGCCTTTCGGGGTCACATCAACCAGAAGGAGGTGATTATCCGTTCCGCCAAACATGAGATTGTATCCGCGTGACTGAAAAACTCCCTCGAGCACTTTTGCGTTCTTCTTAATTTGTTGAGCGTATGTTTTAAACTCTGGAAGCATCGCTTCTTTAAACGCAATGGCCTTCGCTGCAATGACGTTCTCATGAGGCCCCCCTTGAAGTCCTGGGAAGACGGCTTTGTCGATGGCTTTTTTATGGATTTTTTTACAGAGAATCATTCCTCCTCGTGGTCCTCTCAAGGTTTTATGTGTTGTCGTCGTAACAACGTCAAAAATTGGAACAGGATTATTCATTTCTCCTGCAGCAATAAGCCCAGCGATGTGGGCCATGTCCGCCATGGTGAGCGATCCGACCTCATCGGCAATGCGTTTGATGCGTGCGTAATCGATTTCACGGGAGTATCCAGAATATCCAACAAGGATCAAATTTGGCTTATGTTCGCGCGCCATGCGCTCGATTTCGTCGTAATCGATAAGCCCTTCAGGTGTGGTTTTATAGCGAATGAAGTTCCAGACTTTTGCGATGTGAGTGACCGGATGTCCATGGGTGAGATGTCCTCCATGTGAGAGGTCCATTCCAAGAATCGTTCCACCGGGAGGGACAAGAGCGACATACGCCGCAAGGTTCGCTGGAGCCCCAGAAAGGGGTTGAACATTTACGTGCTCTGCATTAAAAAGTTTTTTTGCACGATCGATCGCCAGTTGTTCGATGACGTCGATTTCTTGACAGCCTCCGTAATAGCGCTTTCCTGGGTACCCCTCAGAATACTTATTTGTGGCGATCGATCCCAGTGCCTCAAGAACGGCTGGGGAAACGAAGTTTTCAGAAGGAATCATTTCGAGGCCTTCTTGTTGGCGAGCAAGTTCTTTGTTGAGGGCGGTAGAGAGATCTGGATCAAAGGTAGAGATGTTCATAGGTGTTGTACATAAAAAGACATGGATTAAGTCCGTTTTCATGTCTTTCTTATTACAACATAGGTTTTGGTGTCAGTTGGAGGTTTATCCCTACCGTGTATTCTCTATTCTACGTCGTGCTCTGAGCATTGACAACGGGGCAGAAAATCGCTAGGTTTAGATGACCACACGATCTTGTGTGCCACTGAGAATGGAGGTTCCCGTGCATCAATCCACGATTCCTCCCCGGAGTCACGTCGTACGGATGAACACCCCCGACTTCACGGGGGAGATGATCCGCGTCGGCGATATCCCAGAGACCGCTACCCCGCTGAGAATTCTTCAGCTGATCTCCGGGGATCAGCTCGTTGCAAGTTCCTGTGGTCTCTTCATCGGACAAGTCATTCGCACCTATCCTGCTGGCGAGCGCGTCTATCACTCCACCTTCGGTCCGGTGGGTCCCGCATTCCTTAGTCCCTTCGGGCCGGGAGCAAGTGGGACACGGATCCTCAGGGTGGGGAGTGAAGACCTCCTCGTCTGGGGAAGGGTGGAAGGTCATCCGCCGGGAGTCTGGCGTCTCACGCAAGACGCAAGTCAGTTCCTTCACCGACTCGATCGACTGGAATTCGCTGTGGGCCCACGGCCCAACCGCGTTCCTGTCG
Organism: Candidatus Uhrbacteria bacterium CG10_big_fil_rev_8_21_14_0_10_48_16; assembly: GCA_002793515.1. Taxonomy (GTDB): domain Bacteria; phylum Patescibacteriota; class Patescibacteriia; order UBA9934; family GWF2-40-263; genus UBA12478. The sequence continues at coordinate 76,297 of PFEU01000018.1, read as the reverse complement.
GAACGTCTGCACAGCATCCCGGTCAGAAGCTGTACCTCACCTCGTGGGGACTTTGGCCGGTCGATGCTTGGGCAACCGTGCGCGTCTGCGAAGAAGACACGCTGTGTGTGCTTGAGTCATTCGGTGGGCTTCTCTACGCCTACCAGGCTACGGAGCACGGAGCCACCTCCTTCCTTCAGGTCAACCCTGGGGACGCTCAGCGTTCAGCAGGGCTCGTCCGTTGGCAGGGCCGACTGATGCTCGCGGTCAACCGCGGGACGCAGTCCTGGCTCGTCGAGCTCAACCGTCGAGCGTTCGGCGAAGAGCCTGAACGGATTTCAATCGATGGGGAGTTCCACGGCGTGTGGTCCTCTCCCAAGGGGGGAACGCTCCTGATGCTCACGCATCCCCGCGGAGCATCTCCGGATGTGCGTCGACTGACGCTCAGTACCGGGGAAGTCATCCACGAAGGGTCCTTCACCCTGGACCCCGCAACCGTCGCTTGGTCACCAGACGAACTGTCTGTCGTCGCAGGAATCATCCAGGATCCTGCTCGCAGACGCTTCGCGACGAGTCGATTCGTCGGCTCAAACGTCGACTGGACACCAACGGCTGGAACGGAGGTCCGTGAGGTCCTTCTCGGCAACGATGGTCGCATCCAAGCCCACATCCAACACGAAGGTATCTACGACGTCCCACACTTCCGCGGGCATCGAGGGACGGCAGTTCCCCTTGCCTGGAACCTCCACATGGATTCCGACGGAGGAGTCGTGTGGACCACGGTCCATGACGAACAGATCCTGACCTGGGTATCACGCACGGTGAACACCCACGGCATACACCCCATCCTGCGCTAGACCTCTTTGGTCGGCGCTTTTTCTTTTGTATGGAGTCTATATCGTTTACGCAGGATCGATATGATAGACTGTTCTTGTATGTTTCAATCGTATAAACACGTTCATTTTGTGGGAATTGGAGGCATTGGGATGTCTGCCCTGGCAAAATGGTTTCTTCATGAAGGCGTTCGCATAAGTGGTTCGGATATCGAATTAACTGCCATGACGCACGATCTTGAGGTTCGGGGAGCAAAAATTTTCTCTGGTCATGCGGATTCGAATCTCTCAGAAGATGTGGATCTGCTTATTTACTCTTCGGCTGTTCCAGAAACAAATGTCGAACGCTCGCTTGCTCGAGATCGAGGTATTCCAGATCGACTCAATTTTGAGGTGCTTGGAGAAATTTCGAAATCGTTCTCCACGATTGTGGTGACAGGAACGAATGGGAAAAGTACGACAACAGCAATGCTCGGGCTCATGTTGGTTGAAGCCGGATATGATCCGACGGTATTGGTGGGTTCACTCGTGCCAGGTTTTGAAGAAGGGAATATCCGTTTTGGAAAAGGGCGTTTCTTTGTGGTGGAAGGGTGCGAGTATCGAGCAAACATGATGCACCTAGAACCGGAAATGATTGTCCTGACAAATATTGAGGAAGATCACCTCGATTATTATCGCGATCTTGAACACATTCAAGAGACATTCCAGACGTTCGTAAACAAACTTCAGGGAAATGGCATGACAATCTATAACGCCATGGATGCTGGAACAAAGGCGATCGAGTTGAAGCGTGGAATTGGATTTGGCATGGGGATCGACACAGACTATTCCGGACGTGATCGAGTGACAGAAGCGGGAGTGCAACGGGTGTCTGTGTATCGAAAAGAAGTCTCGGATGTGCGTATGGGTGAATTGGCGTTGCGCATTCCAGGGGAGTTCAATGTGATGAATGCGTTGGCAGCAACAAGTGCGGCCATGGAACTCGGAGTCCCTTTCGAGACGTGTCGTCAAGCTCTTCAAACCTTTTCTGGAATCTGGCGCCGGTTTGAGCGAGTCGGCGTGTGGAAAGAAGTGGATGTCATTTCAGATTACGGACATCATCCAAGTGCGATTGCTCAAACGGTTCAGGCTGTCCGTGAATTTTTTCCTGGGCGTCGCGTAGTGCTTTGTTACCAACCGCATCAACATGATCGCACCAAGAAATTATTTTCTGAGTTCGTTGAAGCCCTTCCTCTTGCAGATGTACTGATCGTACACGAGATTTATGATGTGGCTGGACGCAATGAGGATCATGAGGTGAGTTCACAAGATCTTGTAAAGGCGATTCAAGCAAAAGATTCTGGGAAAAAAGCTCTTTTTGCAAAAGACTTTCACGAAGCAGAAAACATGCTTCGTGACCTTGTAAAACCAGGGGATGTGTTACTGATCATGGGGGCAGGAGACATCGATACCCTGGCTCGAAAACTTGTATGACGATCACAGAACAACTTCAAGAAATTGTTGGGGCGCGCGTTACGGAACAAGAACCCATGGGGAAGCATACGAATTTTCGTATTGGAGGCCCTGCGAAATGGTTTGTCGAGGTCCGTTCCATCGAAGAGATCAAGAGCGTCCTTGAACTCGCAAAAAGAGAACACGTGCAAACGTTTGTGTTTGGCGGAGGATCAAACATCCTTGTGTCAGATAAAGGGTTTGATGGCATCATGATTAAAATGGCCATGCGGACGTATGAAATTCAAGGAACGCGTGTACGATCAGACGCAGGGGTACTTGCTTCAGCTCTTGCACGCGCAACATCCATGCTGGGACTCAAAGGTCTCTCTTGGGCGATCACCCTTCCGGGAACCATCGGGGGAGGGGTGCGTGGGAATGCTGGGTGCTTTGGCGGGGAGATGAAGGATTATCTGGTGAGCGTAGATGTTCTTCGTGACGGAGAAGTGATTGAGTTGAAAAAAGAAGATTTGAAATTTGGATACCGCGAGTCAGCGATTAAGCATTCACAGGACATTGTGCTTTCCGTCGTATTTGAACTTGAAGAAGGGGATGCGACGGAACTGAAAATGGAGATTGATGACAAATTGATGAAGCGAAAAACTTCTCAACCTCTTGGGGCGGGCTCAGCGGGATGTATGTTTAAAAATTATGAGATCCAAAGCGACGAAGAACTGCAACGACTTAAGGATAAACTCGATATACCTTTAGAGATGCAGTCGCAACGGCATCTTTCTGCTGGTTGGCTCATTGATCAACTAGATCTCAAGGGAATGAAGATTGGAGGCGCCCAAGTCAGTGAGGTTCATGGAAATTTTGTGCTCAATGTCGATTCAGCCACCGCTGATGATGTGGGGCAACTCGTAGCGCTCATTAAGACGCGTGCTCGGAATGAATATGGTATCCTATTACAGGAGGAAATAATGTATGTAGGCTTTTAAGATCTTATGCGAATTATCTCAATCAAGGGCACAAACATCCCTCTTACAGATGCGATTAAATCTCGTGTGATCTCTCAATCACAAGCGCTTGAGAGACTCACAAAGGGATTTGAACCAACAGCAGAATTAAGGGTAGAAGTAGGAAAATCCACGAAACATCACTTGAAAGGACCTTACTATAAAGCGGAATTTCAATTACATGTCCCAGGGAGTGAATTGCGTGCGACGACCGAAGAAGAAGATCTCTATCATGCCATTGTAGTGGCTCGGGATCAGATTCGAAGACAACTCAAAGGGTATAAAGATAAATTAACCGATAAGCACAAGCGAGCAGAACGACCAGATAAAAAATAGAAAAAACAACGGGGGTGAATCCCCGTTGTTTGCTTTTTCCGCTGAAAAATAGGATAATCGTGCGCGTATGTCAAAGATCTTAAAGGTTCTTTTCGGAGATCCAAATAAAAAACTGTTAGGAGAACTCGATAAAGATGTCGTGAAGATTAATGCGCTTGAAGCATCCGTCCAAGGACTCACGGACGAGGAACTCAAGGCAAAAACGAGCGAGTTCAAACAACGACTTTCAGAAGGGGCGGTGCTGGATGATCTTGTTCATGAGGCTTTTGCGGTCGTTCGCGAAGCAGCGAAACGTACGCTCGGTCAACGGCATTATGATGTTCAGTTGATTGGGGGTCTTGTGATGCATCGCGGTCAGATTGCGGAGATGCGTACCGGTGAAGGAAAAACACTCACCGCAACTCTTGCGTTATATACCAATGCGCTTCGAGGACAGGGGTGTCATCTTGTGACCGTGAACGACTATTTGGCTCGACGTGACGCTGTATGGATGGGGCAAGTGTTTGATTTTCTTGGCATGAGTGTTAGTTGTATCCAACAAGATGGGGGGCTTATCTATGATCCCTCTTTTAGACACGAAGAAGGAAGCACAGAAGAAGCACGTGCAGATAAAGAGCGGGATCAAAAAGGAAGTTTTGCGGTTCGTGAAGATTATCTGCGTCCCTGTGATCGAAAAACAGCGTATGACGCAGACATTACGTACGGAACCAACAATCAGTTTGGATTCGATTATCTTCGTGACAACATGGCGCCGACTCTTGATCAATGTGTCATGCGTGAACTTCACTATGCGATCATTGATGAAATCGACTCTATTTTAATCGATGAAGCTCGAACGCCGTTGATTATCTCAGCTCCCGCAGAAAAATCGAATGACTTGTATGTGCGGTTTGCGCAGATCGCCACCACCCTTAAGGAGCAGGAGGATTTCAACATCGATGAGAAGATGCGCGCTTCCACGCTCACGGAAGCGGGGATTGAGAAGATCGAGCGAGCGTTGGGGATTGAAAATCTCTATGCGATCGATCAAGGCATCTATCAACGTTTTGCCGACACCGCCTTGCGTGCGCGTGCAAACTACCAGCGTGACGTGCATTACGTGGTGAAAGATGGAGAGGTGCTTATCGTTGATGAGTTTACGGGACGCCTCATGCAAGGACGTCGGTTTTCAGAAGGAATTCATCAGGCGATTGAGGCGAAAGAGGGCGTGGAGATCAAGAACGAGAGCCGAACCATGGCAACGATTACCTTCCAGAACTTGTTCCGCATGTACCACAAACTTTCAGGAATGACGGGAACAGCGGCAACCGAAGCCGAAGAGTTTGGAAAAATTTACAATCTCGAAGTGGTCGAGATTCCGACGAACAAACCTATTGCTCGCGTGGACGCTCAGGATCGCGTGTATAAGACCGAGGCTGGGAAATTCCTCGCCCTTGCTCGGGATGTAAAAGCCTATCAAGAGAAGGGTCAGCCAGTCTTAATTGGAACGGTGAGTGTTGATAAAAACGAGATTTTGTCCCAACTGTTTACCAAGTCTGGAATCCGTCACGAAGTGTTGAACGCGAAGAACCATACGCGAGAAGGAGAGATCATTGCGCAGGCTGGACGAAAGGGATCTGTGACGATTGCGACAAACATGGCAGGGCGAGGAGTTGACATTAAACTCGGGGGGAATCCTTCAACCAAGGAAGAGGAAACCGAAGTAGTTGCCTTCGGGGGATTGCATGTGATCGGAACAGAGCGTCATGACTCACGACGTATTGATAATCAGTTGCGAGGACGCTCAGGTCGACAAGGTGATCCTGGATACACGCAGTTCTATCTCTCTATGGAGGATGGTCTCATGCGTATTTTTGGTTCGGATCGAGCTAAGGGCATGATGGATCGTCTTGGCATTCCAGAGGATCAGGCGATTGAGGCAAAGATGATTTCAAGTTCTATTGAGAAGGCACAGACACGTGTGGAGGGACATCACTTTGATTCGCGTAAGCACTTGCTTGAATACGATGATGTGTTGAACAAGCATCGTGAGATTATTTACGCGCGTCGTCGTGAAGTGCTTGAGACTTTTGCTCATGAACCAGAGAAATTGCGAGATCGCATCCTTGATATTATTGAAGGAGAGGTTGAACAGATTGTGTTGTTCCATTCTTCGGAAATGGGTCCAGCCGGAAGTTGGGATGTGAAAGAGATTGTGGAATCGGTTCATACGATCGTCGCATTGAGTGACCAACAGAAAGCAGAACTTTCCCAGATTGGCCATGAGGCGACAAAAGACAAAGAAGAGCTTGCTCAAGGGCGCTCGGAGGTGATTGGAACGATCATGGATCTTATTCGAACACAGTATGATTCGTTGTATGACGTGTTTGAAGATAAGAAGAGTGTGTATGCGATTGAGCGCGGAGTTCTTTTGCGAGCGATCGACATGCTCTGGATTGATCATCTCGCATCCATGACCGCGTTGCGAACAGGGATTGGTCTTCAGGGATACGGTCAACGAGATCCTCTCGTCGAATATAAAAAGGAGGGGTACAACATTTTCCATCAGTTACTTGGGTCTATCAACACAGAAATTACGCAAACCTTCTTTAAGTACGCCAAGCACGCGGTAGACATGAAAGTCCAAGTAGAGCTTGGAAAATCTGTGTTCCAACGAGCGGGGGTGACACTTCAGGGAGCCAAGAAGACGAGTGACAATGGTCTCGAGAGAACGGTCTCAGAGGAACCAAAAGTCGGACGAAATGAACCCTGCCCTTGTGGATCAGGAAAGAAGTATAAGAAGTGTCATGGAGTGTGAGATGTTCGACCCAAGATCATATGACCATTACTTACGAAGAGTTTGAAAACGTTGATATTCGAGTTGGCCAAGTGTTATCGGTTGAGCCATTTCCTGAGGGACGATACTCGACACATATTCTTCAGATCGATTTCGGTCCTGTGATTGGAACAAAGAAATCACTCGCTAAGCTTGCTCCCAACTATGAGGGGCCAGAGTTGGTTGGGAAGCAGGTGATGGCGGTCGTGAACTTCGAACCTAAGCAGATCGGTCCGCACAAATCGGAAGTGCTTACACTGGGATGCACTGATGAGAACGACAACGTTATCCTTGTCATGCCAGAAAAAGAAATTCCCCTTGGAAGAAAGCTTCACTAGACCGCCTTCGGGCGGTTTTATGATAGAGTAATGGAACTATTAACACATTTTATGAATCTTATTTTAGGATCAAGTTCTCCGAGTCGAAAAGCGGTGTTAGAAGAGATGGGAATGGTGTTTTCGGTGATCTCACCGGATATTGATGAACGCGCCATTCGCCGAGATGACCCACGTGAGTTAGTGCGCGCTATCGCTCAAGCAAAAATGGATGCGGTGCTTGAGCAAGTGACCGGACAAGCGGTGATCATTTGCTCGGATCAGGTGATGGTGGTTGATGGAGAGGTTCGAGAAAAGCCGGCGAGCAAGGAAGAGGCATATGCGTTTATTGCGACCTATGCGTCGACTCCTCAGGTTGCTACGTCTGCGACGGTTGTCTGCAATACCGCAAACGGAAAGCGTGTCTATGCGATTGAAGAAGTAGCCGTTACTTTTGATCCGATTCCGCAGGAGAACATCGAAACATTTGTTGAGTCAGGCGAAGCGTTCCATTTTGCCGGAGGTCTCGCTGCTGATCATCCATTGTTTAGACCCTACGTGCATATTGATGGGGAATTGGAAGCCCTGATGGGTCTTCCGTTGAAGAAGACATTGGAAATGCTGGAAGAAGTTCAAGCCACCTAACTTCTGGCGTTTGTGATAGAATTTTTGAAGAACGATGTTGAATTTTGATGTATGAGCGAAGAACGACCACTTATTGAACGTATCCCTGAGGTTGCGAGAACGTATACGGAAGAACGAAGCAAACAACCTGGACTTGGGGAACTTGAGTTTGCAGGTTCTGGAGGGGAACATATTGTTTTTCGTGTGAAGCAAAAAGAAGGAAAGGAAGGAGCGTACCGAGACCTTCTAATAAAAGCGCAGATGCATTTTCTTCGCAGAGGGATTATCAGAGAGGCTCTTGCTCAACGTGACTATTTGAATCCCGACCCTGTAGACAGAATGATACAAGAGGAGAATCGGATAGAGGACGCGCGTCTTGACCGGGAGCACATGGAGGATGGTCTTGCGCGTGAACGAGCGTTCTTCCGGAAACTCGGACGGTTTTTTCCAAAAGAGACCATTTTAAGATCTCGAGGTGTGATTCGAGATGTTCCTGTTACTCCAGAGATTACTCGATTGGTTTTACAGGAGCTGGAATTGGAGGATTATGCTCCGAAAGAGCCTGTATTGATTCCAACCATTATTCGATATCAAAAACCTATACCCGAGATGGCGAAAAACGAAAAAGAAGACGGAGAGAATCCAGACTCGCATTCCCTGGGTTTCCGATATGTTGAACGGTTTAATATCGCTCCCGCCGATTATGCACGACTGAATCAAATGATACAGTCGGCTGAAGGGGAAATAGACTTTAAGCTCTTTTCTCGCTTCCTCCATGTAGGAACGGTTCGACTTATCGAAAAAGCGAAAACCGATCCAAAGCTTGCACGTGTATTTAAAGAGTTGATCCAAAAGATTATTGCATTTACGGACAAATCACATGAGATGTTAGATCTCGCAGGAGGGGGGAATGTCCGTATTTATAAAGATGAGACGGGAGAATGGAAATATGTATTCCTTGATCCTTATGCAAGGAATGAATGGACTGGGGCGCGAAAGGCGGTAGAGAGAGTGCGTGATTACCGAACGTGGGTTGATCGAAGAGAGGTGAGTGATTTGCTCAATGCCGTGAATTTCGAAAGGACCGTGAATGGTATTGCAAAAATTCTTGGAATCACGGATCGGATCGAGCTTAGTTCTGAACCTGAATTTATGGGAGATGAAACGTCACGGAATCTCTTGCGTCTCTTGCGTTCGAAAACCAATTGGCCTGATAAGTATGAATTTGATGATCCTTCTCCAACGGGTGAACCGACTCTTCGTTTAGATCCTTAGTCATTCTATGTCATCACTTTTACGACCAGTGGACCAGAAGGGGCTTCTGATGTGTTTCGTCCTCGCTGTTCTTCTTGGGTTTGGGATCCAGATGGTCTATCCCTTTCCTCTTCCGCTCGTTGCGATATTCGGGTTAAATGTATCTACCTATCTCGTGATGATGATCGACAAGATTCAGGCCGTGCAATCCGGTCGACGACTTTCAGAACGTTCGTTGTTTCTCATGACCGTATTAGGGGGTTCTGTTGGAATGGTGACCGCGATGTATACCCTTCGTCACAAAAGTCGAAAAACAGCATTTCAGTTGATTGTGTGGGTCATCGTTCTTCTTCAGTTAAGTATGCTCTATTATCTTTATTCGTCTTTATCTCCTTTATGAAGAAACAACTATCTCTTTCGCTGATCATTCTGTGCGTGTTAGGCCTTATCGGTCTTGCGGTCGTCTTTTGGCTTGTTGGAACCTATAACGAGTTTGTGACCCTTCGGACCAGTGCGGACAGCGGATGGGCCCAAGTCGAAACGCAGTATCAACGTCGTGCCGATCTGATTCCTCAATTGGTGGCAACGGTGGAAGGAGCGGCGGGATTCGAGAAAAGTCTTCTTGTCGAAGTGACAGAAGCTCGTACAAATTGGTTGAATACACAATCAAGTTCGACGGCGACACGTGAAGATCAAATTTCCGCATCAAATTCCTTTGACTCAGCGTTATCTCGATTGCTTGTGACCATGGAAGCGTACCCAGCTGTGACAGCAACCGAAAACTTTGTCGCGCTTCAATCTCAGCTTGAAGGAACAGAGAATCGTATTGCGGTCGCTCGAAAAGATTACAACGATCTCGTCCGTTTATATAACACCGCTATTCAGCTCATTCCTGGTCGTTTTGTTGCAGGCATGTTTGGATTTATTGCCTACCCATACTTTGAGTCTGCTGAGGGAACCGAAGTCGCGCCGATCGTTGAGTTTGAGTTCTAGACTATGAAACGCTATTTGGTCGCCGTGCTCCTTTTTCTTCCGTTGCAGGTTTTTGCGCTCAACGTTCCAGCCGCCCCTCAGGAGTATGTGTTAGATCAGGCGGAAATTTTATCTCCTGAATTTGAAACAGAGCTCATCCAAAAACTTACACAATTGGAAGAAGTGACCACAGCTGAAATTGGGGTTCTCACGATCAATACGCTTGAGGATGAAGATCTAGAGTCTTATGCAAATGAGGTATTTCGTACGTGGGGGATTGGACAAAACGAATCAGACAATGGCGTGTTGTTCCTTGTGGTGTATGAGGATCGAGTCGCACGGATTGAGGTAGGATATGGTCTTGAGGGGCGTATCACAGACGCAGACTCGATTGCCATTTTGAATGCCATTGCCATTCCGTACTTCAAAGAGGGAGACTATGAGATGGGGATTAATTTTTCCATTGATGAGCTCACGCGAGAAATTCAAGCAGAAGCTGATGAGTATGGGTTCGCACAACCCTTGGAGGAGGAAGAGGATTCCGTCTTCATTGCGAGTGTTGTTGTGGGATTTATCGTCTATTTCATGTTCGTTTTTATCTCTGCTATTTACGCCTCACTTAAGAGAGATCTTCGAACGCGAATCCAGAAATTTCCCATTCTTCCCATCCTTGCCTTTTTCTTGTTGTTGAGTGTTGGAAATGATTGGATTGCCTGGGTGATTAATGTGCCGTTCACCTTATTTCTCCATAAGATTCTTTCGGTCAGTACGTTTCCAAAAGGAAGAAAGCGGAGTGGGGGAGGTTGGTGGAGTTCGGGTGGGGGAAGTTCTTCTGGAGGAGGATTCGGTGGTGGAGGGGGATTTGGAGGAGGATCTTCCGGAGGAGGAGGGGCAAGCAGTTCTTGGTAAGAGAAAAACCACTGGAATCATCCAGTGGTTTTTAGAAAGAAAAAAACCCAGAAATGGGTTTAGAGGAGTGCGACTTGTCCGACGAGACCGTCGGAGATCGCGTGAATGACCTTGTCCTGTCCTTGGAGCTCATGCACGAGTTGGTCATGGAGCCCGTCAGGGACGGCGATGATTCCTCCGAGTGAGGTGACATCGCTTTGTTCGGGCATGAGGACGCGTGCGTTGATTCCACTATGGGTGGTACTGATGACGATCACTCGTCTCGTGATCTGGACCTTCACCCCGACCGTGAATGCCATCTCAAGCATCCAGGAGTCGAAGTCAGGGATTGGATCTTTGTGCCAGATAAGGATGTTTGAGGGACGGAATTCCCACCCCTCTCTCTCGATGGTGTCGGTGATACCTCCGGTTGATGCGTTGAACAACCAGGTGTATGACTCGGGGGTGGTACAGGTCGCGAGCCCACGATGGTCGAACGCTCGACTCACTGCAGGGGTCGTGATCATTGCCCCTGGAAGGGGTTCCAGGTTGATCCCGTGGGATCGGACTCGATCAGGGGAGGGTCGGATTTGGACAAGCCACCAGATTTCTGGAGCGTCTGGATGAACCACGATTTCGCACTGCACCCCGAAGGTGATACCGAATGCGTTAACGCGTTCCCAGAGTTCGCCAACGATCTCCTGAAGAGGAAGTCTTAGGCACGACCCTTCGAAGAGATGTCCCGTTGTGCGGTCCAGAAGATAGGTTCCGCTGATTGGGTCGATGATCTCGTGTCTGCCTTCGTGATCCCGTGTGGCGGACGTGAAGATTTGCTCTCCACAATCGCGTTTCCACTCTCTTCCCGTCGAGACCCGAGCAATCGGTTGTCCCAGGATCTGGCTGTAGGCGAGGTCGACGACGATCCCGATCCCTTCGACAAAATCCTGAAGGACGACTGGGTGTTGCCCACCGGAGACCTCGCTCGCATGGTGGAGTGCTCGCGTGAGATCCTTCACGGTCCTCGAGTGTTGTTCACCGCTCTGACCTGTGAGCCAGTCTTCCCGTCGAGTCGAGCTACGGACCTTGAGTTGACCCTCTCTGCTAGAGAGCCATTGAGTTGTGGCAGGGATTGGCTGGTGCCACGCATAGGTTCCAGGCAACGAGAGCCAGTCTGGGACGCGGAAGTGTTCCGATCCGTGCGTCAGAATCTCACACAGGGAAAGCCCGAGGGACTTTCCACCGCCCATACGAAGGTGTGCGATGAGATCTGCGGTGGTCGTGTGTGGAAAGAGCTCCCTCGGGAGCTGATCCAGCACTGTCGCTGGATGGCGTGGGTCATACACCCACCTGTCCGGGCTGAACAATGGCATGATTTCTCCCGTGGTTAGGGGCTATCAGATCATTTACAGAGAACTTCGTCAATGGTTGTCCACTTGCGATCAAGCCTTCAATCGCATACACTACCGCCGTTATATTTTTTCTCTATGCAAACCTGGAAATTAAAGAAAAAGATAAAAAAAGTTCAGCCAAGCACGTGGAAACCTCGATTTTTTGCTGTCGTAGCACTCATCGCAACCCTGGTCATGGGGTTCTATGGGTTTCCTGGTGTATGGAATCAGGGGGCGGAGTTTGTTCAAGCAAAGACAGGTTGGCTTCCACCAACGGTTTCTGAGGAGCCATTTAGACTCGGTCTTGACCTTCAAGGGGGGACACATCTCATTTACGAAGCAGACATGTCTCAGATTCCTGAGGAAGATCGTGTTGAGGCCCTTGAGGGCGTGCGTGATGTGATTGAGCGTAGAGTCAATGCATTTGGTGTGTCTGAGCCGGTTGTGCAGACAACTACCACCGGAGGAACCTATCGCATCATTATTGAACTCGCAGGAGTGTTGGATGTGTCTGATGCCATTGATCTGATTGGAGAAACGCCTGTTCTTGAATTTAAGGAGCCTGGACAGGAGCTTGAAGAAGATCCAACAGAAGAAGAGCTCGCTCTTCTTGAGACACGCAATATAGAAGAACGCGCCATTGCAAATACGGTGTTGAGCCGTGCCCTTGCGGGAGAGGATTTCGATGCGCTTGTTTCTGAGTTTAGTATCGAGAAAGATAAGGATGTCTCAAAGGGAATTTTTGAGAACATTACGGCGGATTCCTACTTCTTTGATTACTTCGTTTTGATTCAGCAACGGGGACTCTATCCAGGACAGGTGAACGGGAACTTATTGGAGAATGATGATGGAGTCAGTGTTTTCAAATACTTGAGTGCCGGAGAACAAACAGAAATGCTTCTATCGCACATCCTCATTTGTTTTGAGGGCACGACTGGATGTACAAGTGGTATTTCAGAAATTGAGGCATCCATTCAGATTAATGAGGTAAAAGAGCAGGTCACGGCAGAAAACTTCGCAGAACTTGCTCAGCAATATTCAACAGACCCATCTGTTCTTTCCAATAGCGGGGAGCTTGGATGGTCTACCGCTGACCGCTACGTGGCATCGTTTGGACTTGCTGCTGGTGGATTGGAGGTGGGAGAGATTTCGAGTCCGGTCCTCACAGAGTTTGGATATCATTTGATCTATAAGAGCGATCAACGGACCGCCCCTGCGTACACCATTCAGAGGATTCTCATGCCACTGAGTGATATTTATGACATCGTTCCAGCCCCATCCCCATGGATCAATACAGAATTATCTGGAAAGTATCTTGAGCGAGCAGGTGTTGAGTTCGATCAAAACACCGGTGGGGCCTATGTGGCATTGACGTTCAATACAGAAGGGGGAGAGTTATTTGCGCAACTCACGGAAGAACATGTGGGCGAGCCGATCGCTATCTTCCTGGATGGAGAAGCGATTTCAACGCCGGTAGTTCAACAAGCCATTTACGGCGGACGAGCGGTCATCACCGGAGATTTTACCGTGGAAGAAGCGAAACTCTTGGCGCAACGCTTGAATGCAGGAGCTCTTCCTGTGCCTGTGGACCTTCTTTCTCAACAAACCGTTGGACCAACACTTGGATCAGTTTCGCTTGAGAAGAGTATTGTTGCAGCCCTTTTTGGGTTCTTGCTTGTCGGTCTTTATATGGTGGCCTTCTACCGGCTTCCTGGTCTTGTTGCGATGATCGCGTTAATCCTCTTTGCGTTCCTGAACTTGGCCGCGTATCGCCTGTTCGGTGTGACGATCACGTTGGCTGGGATTGCGGGTCTCGTCCTTTCCCTTGGAATTGCGGTTGATGCAAACGTGCTCATTATTGAACGGTTCAAGGAAGAGTATGCCTCTGGCCGGGATTTTATCTCTGCGGTTGATGAGGCATTTAAGCGGGCATGGACGGCCATTCGTGATGGAAACATTACGACGCTGATTGCTGCTGGAGTTCTGTATTGGTTCAGTTCTAGCTTTATTCGAGGGTTTGCTCTTACACTGTCGATCGGTGTGATTCTCAGCATGTTCACGGCCATCACCGTCTCACGTGTCTATCTGAAGTCGCTGTTGTTCTGGAAGGGGATGCGCAAACCAATCCTTTTTGGTGTTAAACGATCATAGTATGAAGATCAATATTATTGCTAATCGAAATACGTGGTTTGTCCTTTCAGGAGTTTTGGTGCTCTCGAGCATTCTCGCTGTGGCATTCATTGGATTACGCTTCGGAATTGATTTCACTGGAGGAAGTCTTTTGGAGGTTGAAGTGCAACAACCTGTTCAAGCCGAGGAAGTTCGGGTGTCCATGGCAGACGTGGGCTACACAAACTTGAGCATTCAAGCCAGTGGTGAACAAGGTCTCATTATTCGCACAGAAGATCTTACAGAAGAAGAACACCAAACACTTCTTACCGCTCTTGAAGGACAGATTGGGGAAGTGGAGGAACTTCGTTTTGACTCGATCGGGCCGGTTGTTGGGGAAGAGCTTCGACGAACGGCTACAACGGGGATTGTTGTGACGCTTCTCTTAATCGGGTTGTATATTGCTTGGGCATTCCGAAAAGTGACAGAGCCTGTTGCCTCGTGGAAATATGGATTCTTAACGATTTTTGCGGCGTTTCATGACGTCGTTATTACCGTGGGAGCCTTTTCCGTTCTCGGATATGTTTATGGATGGGAGATCGGAACCGCGTTTGTGGCTGCTATTTTGACGATTCTCGGGTACTCCATTAACGATACCGTGGTGGTCTTTGATCGAACACGAGAAAACTTGTTGAAGCGTGTGGGGGATACGTTTGAAGAAACGGTTGAGGTCAGTATTGAACAAACGATCACGCGATCTATAAACACAAGTTTGACAACCATTCTTGCATTACTCGCCATCTTCCTTTTTGGGGGAGACAGTACACGTCCGTTTGCCTGTGCCCTTATGATCGGAATCGGTGTGGGAACCTACTCATCTATTTTTCTTGCGAGCCCACTCTTAGTAGCTTGGGAATTGCGAAAGAAAAAGTAACGAGGAGGGGGTGAATAAAAGACTGGGTGAGAACCCAGTTTTTTGCTACAATGGGTTTATCTTTATGCTACCTTTGCTTGCCATCCCCATCGTAAGCCAAGCAACTGAGACGGTTTCAGGTAACGTCTCGTTCTTTGCTCAACCGATTGATCTCATTCTTTTTGATCTGCTCATTTGGTTTGGGTGGATTCCAATTGCGCTTACGCTCGGATGGGGGTTTCGAGAAATGTGGTTAAACTACCGTCGTGGAATTTTTGTTGGGAAATTGAAATTCACGATTCTCGCAATTGATGTTCCAAGCATGACAGAACAGACGCCAAAAGCGTTGGAGAATCTCTTTGCTTCTTTGTATGCAGCGAAGTCGACCATTACCTGGAAGGAGCATTGGATTTACGGAAAGCTTCACCCGGTATTCTCATTCGAGATTGTTTCTACGGAAGGGTATATTCAGTTTTTGGTTCGAACCCAGACGCGATTTCGAGATGTGGTTGAAGCAGGAATTTATGCGCATTACCCTGAAGCTGAAATTTCAGAGGTGGAAGATTATGCGAATAAGTTTCCAAACGAGTTTCCAAACGACACACACGAAATGTGGGGAGCAGAGGTGACTCTTGATAAAAACCAGATGTTTCCTATTCGGACATATGTTGATTTTGAGGATCGAATGACTCAGGAAATTAAAGATCCGTTGGGACTTACGCTTGAACAGCTCGCTAAAATGCGTGCAGGAGAACATTTCTGGATTCAGTTTTTGGTCCAACCATCAAGTAATGACTGGCAAAAGAAAAGCGTTGATTATGTTCGGAAGGTGTATGGAGATGAGGATAAGCCGAAACAGAGTGCGTTTCTTGGAACACTCAATTCAACGGTTTCTTGGCCTGCAGGATTGTTAGAGCATGCAACGGGAATCGATTTAAGCAACCTTCTTGGAACAAACGTTCCTGCAGGAGAAGATGATCCATGGAAAGCGTTTAAGATTACGTTGCCACAAAAAGATGAAGCTGAAGCCATTCTCACAAAAGCAACAAAGGTGGGTCATGGAGTGAAGGTCCGTGTGTTATATGTTGCGCAGAAGAATGCGTTTGTAAAAGTAGAACGAACGGCCATTGTGAAAGGAGTGTTTAGTGCATATTCCCATTTGAACTTCAATAAGTTTACGCTCTATATTCCTCAGGTTCCGAAGGATGATTATTTCTGGATGCGCTGGGTGTATACAAAAAAACAACATCGGCTCATGAGTGCGTATCAGAATCGAAGTTGGGGGGTTGGAGCAACTCCTGTGTTTTTGAATGTGGAAGAACTTGCGACGCTGTGGCACTTCCCAACGATTACGATGAAGGCTCCACTTGTGAAAAAGAGCGAATCCAAACGTGCCGAACCACCGACAGGCTTGCCGATTACCTTTTTGGAAGAGACATTGTCCGGTATGGGGCGTGCGAGAGAAGAAGCGGCTCAGGGAATGCCGATCGATCAAGGGATTCACGATCTAGACGATGGGTTATTTGTGCCTCCAGGGATTGCGTTTGCGCCTCTTTCTGATGAGCAACAGGTAAAATCGCTTCCACGCATTCATTCTCCGATTAAACAACATGTTTCAACGATTGAAGATGAGCGAGAAAGGTACGTCGAAGAAGAACAAGAGCTATCTCCGCACGAAGACATAGATCCGCTCCAGGGATTAGTGGAACCATCTATTTCAGAAGGACGTTCCGAAGAGGATTCAGAGAGCGTCCCTCCAAATTTACCTATCTAGATATTCACATGTCATATAATCATGATCACGAGAACGAAGTAAATTACTTCGCGAAAACAAACTTCCGAAATCAGATGACGAAGTTTGGAATCAAAACGGACGACCGACGCCGTCACATGTATGTGATTGGAAAGACAGGTATGGGAAAGAGTGTTCTGCTTGAAAATCTTACGCTGTCTGATATCTACGCAGGGCATGGGTGTTGTTATGTGGATCCACATGGAGACACCGCTGAAAAATTGATCGATTTCATCCCAAGTTGGCGGTTAAATGATGTGGTGTATTTCAACCCGGCTGACCTTGAATATCCGGTTGGATTCAATATTCTCGAGGCGGTAGATGAGCGCCATAAGCATCTTGTGGCATCGGGAATGATGGCGGTCTTCGCAAAAATTTGGGAGAACATGTGGTCTAGTCGAATGGAGTACATTCTCAACAATACGTTGTTGGCCCTTTTGGATAACCAGGGTCAGACCATGCTTGGAATTAATCGCATGATGTCGGATGCAGAATATCGAAAGCGGATGGTGGGAAATGTGAAGGATCCTGTGGTGAAACAGTTTTGGGTGACAGAGTTTGCAAGTTGGACAGAAAAGTATGCGACCGAAGCAACGGCGGCCATTCAAAATAAGATCGGTCAGTTCTTGTCTGCAGGAGTGATTCGAAATATCGTGGCGCAGGTGAAATCAACGATCAATATCCGTGAGATCATGGATACCGAAAAGATTTTCATTATTAACCTTTCAAAAGGTCGTATTGGAGAGGATAATTCGCGGTTGTTGGGTGGATTGGTCATTACGAAAATTCAACTTGCTGCCATGGAACGTGTGGATATTCCTGAAGATCAGCGATTGGATTTTTACCTCTACGTCGACGAATTTCAAAACTTTGCGGTTGAGTCATTTGCCAGTATTTTGTCTGAGGCACGAAAGTATCGTCTGTGTTTGACTATGGCGCACCAGTATATTGCCCAGCTCACAGAGCCGGTACGTGATGCCGTATTTGGAAACGTAGGAACCATGATTACGTTTCGTGTAGGTTCACCGGACGCCATGTTTATGGAGGCAGAGTTCATGCCACGATTTACCCCAGAGGACATTATCAACCTGCCAAAATATAATATCTACATCAAGCTGTTGATCGATGGGGTGACAAGCCAACCATTTTCGGCCATCACTCTTCCTCCTATTGCGCAGATCACAAATTCAGCACAAAAAGTCATTAAGATCTCTCGAGAACGGTATGCTCAACCACGTTCTGCGATTGAAGACAAGATTCTTGTTTGGAGTGGGATGGCGAATGCGGATGTGGATGAGATGATGAAGGTCGCGGAACAAAAGAAACAGGCAAGCACGCAAGCATCAGGCGGAAAACCAAGGTTTGAATATAACTGTACGCGATGTAACACGGAAGTGGTTCTTCCTGTGGAACTGGATCGATCTCGGCCTATCTATTGTGATGATTGTATTACGATTGTTCGAGAGGAACGTAAAGGGAAAAAGGGGAAAACATCAGATCGGAGTGGAGCAAGTCGTGCTGAAACGAAACAGGTTGAGAAATCACCGAGCCCGTCAGAAGGAGCAAGCATCGAACGACTTCCTGATGAACCTTCCATTAGTCTTGGTTCGTTAGTGAAACCGGAAAGGGAGACAAGGGAAGAAGTTCGTGTCGAACCAGCGGTTGAGGGAGAGCCGACCGTTATTGTTGAGCGCATTCTGGACCCAGAGCCGATTCCTGTACCAGTCAAACAAGAACGGAAGGAACCTGTTCCTGTTCCGTCAGTCACAACAGAGAAACAAAAAGATTCGTACGAATATACCTGCTCTGATTGCGCCACGCTGTTTAGTGCTGGAGTAAAGCTTGATCCATCAAGACCCCTATTTTGTCAGAACTGTCTTGAGAAGATTCGAGCAAAGAGAAGAGGGGAGACACGTCCAGATCCCTCGGGTCCGTCTCAGACATCATCGGATCCAACGAAACGCAAGCGCAAACGGAAACGAAAATCACCTGATGCTTCAAGAGGGGTTACGTCTGCGCAAACAGGAACAACAGCCCCGGCCAGGACGACACCAGAACCATCTGTTGGATCACAACGCCCTATAGTCTCGAAATCACCCTCTGATCGCCCGGCACCAGTCGTGACCCCAAAACAACCGGTTAGGGAATCAGCTCCAGCACCGCAGGAGTCAAAACCCACAACGCAATCAGGAAGTTTAAAGACAGGGCAAACCATTCGTTTTGAGTAAACTATGACTATTTTTCAAGCGGTCATTTTGGGATTGGTTCAAGGGATTACCGAGTTTCTTCCCATTTCAAGTTCAGGCTTTTTGATTTTGATTCCCGAATTTTTCGGTTGGCAGGTGCAAAGTCTTGCGTTTGATGCCTTTCTTCACATTGCGTCCCTTTTGGCCATTGTTGTGGCTCTGTGGCCAGAGGTGAAGGCGATGAGTCTCGCGCTTCTTGTTCCAGCAAAGGATCACGCATCGGTTGCTTGGCGTAAACTTGCGGTCTGGATCGTTCTTGCGACCATTCCTGTCATGGCGATCGGCTATCTTGTGCAGAATATTCTTGAGGTTGAATTTCGTTCTGCGACCGTTGTTGCGTGGTCGTTTATTGTGTGGGGAGTTGTTTTGTATCTTGTTGACCGATACGCCAAAACAAAAAAGGATCGACCACAAGATGTTGGGTTAAAGCGTGCGATTATGATTGGTCTTGCTCAAGTCATCGCACTTATCCCTGGAACCTCACGTTCAGGAATAACCATCACCGCGGGGCTTGCAACGGGACTTTCTCGTGAGACCGCTGCTCGGTTTTCGTTTTTATTAGCCATTCCAACTATTGCTGCCGCAGGCTTTTTGAAACTCGGGAGTGTGGCACGTGGAGAACAGGTGATCGAGGCGATGCCACTCCTTGTGGGGTTCATGGTTGCGATGATCAGTGCTTACCTCACCGTGAGATTTCTTCTTGTTTTTCTGAAGCGTTATAGTTTTGCGGAGTTATCGGTGTTTCGGATAGTTGTCGGTATGGCGATCCTCCTGCTAAGCTAGGGATCTATGAGCTCCTACGAACTTCGAGACCCCATTCATAAACGAATTTCATTTGATGCCTTTGAACGGAAGATCATTGATCATCCGTTTTTTCAGAGATTACGCTTTATTTCTCAACTAGGGTTCATCCAATCGTATGTCTATCCAGGAGCCCTCCATGATCGTTTTACGCATGCCCTTGGGGCGATGCATGTGGCGGGAAGATTGTTTGGTCGCATAACGAGTAGTTCGAATATTTTTCGAGAACGTTTGAGTTCAGATGAGCTTAACGAACTTCGTACACGTGTTCGGCTTGCGGGACTTCTTCATGATATTGGGCACGGACCCTTTTCTCATGCGTCAGAAATTGTCTTTCCAAAACTCGAGACCCTTCCGATCAATTGGACGTGGTGGCGAGGAACTCCAGAGAATCGTCAGGCTGTGCATGAGGATTACAGTGTTCTTTTGATTCAAACGCTCGCAAAGGAAGGGATCCTCTCAGAAGAGATGGCACAAGATATTTGTTCGCTGGTTCATGCAGATGCCAAGCCCTCCGCGTGGCTAAACGCACGGAGCGAAAAAGTTCCAAGTCTACAAAAAGTTTTGAAAGGGCTGGTGTCTGGAGAAGTGGATTGCGATCGAATGGATTACCTTCTTCGCGATAGCTATTACTGTGGGGTGGCGTATGGGCAGTATGATATCGACTGGCTTATTTCAAGTATGGGAGTTGAGGAGCGTGAGGATGAGCTTGTATTCACAATTTCTGAGAACGGAGTTCGTGCCTTTGAAGATTTGCTTCTTGCGCGATATCACATGATCGATCAAGTGTATTGCCATAAGACAAAAGCAGGCTTCACACACTATCTTGAGCAAGCCATTATCCAAAAGGAAATCAATCTGGTTATTCCAACGGACCCCTATGCCTATACGGCCCTTCATGATGGGGCGGTCATTGAGCAATTGTTTGAGGCTTCACGAAACGATCAACATTACTGGTCGGTCCATCTCATGCGACGTCTTACAGCAAGACGTCTCTTGCGCCTCCATGACATGGTTGTAGAAGAGGATCAAAAGACGCTTGAGGAGCTAAAGCAGTTATGTGATGCGAACGGGGTTCGGTGGTTTACCCACACGATTCAAAAAGAACTAACGCATTTAGGAGAAGGTCCAGAGAAAGCGCAAAAGATCTATGTAAAGAAGAAAACCATTCATGGGCATACGCTTGTTCCGATCTTTCAGTATTCTGATCTGTTGCAGAAATATAACGAAAAACTCCAGTTCACAGATTTTTTTATCTTACGTGAGGATGTTGGCAAATTTGAGGATATCAGGTAGGTTCGATCTCTGTGAACAAGCAAAAAGTCTTACTCGGAATGTCAGGAGGGGTGGACTCAAGTGTGTCTGCCATTCTTTTGATTGAGCAGGGGTATGAGGTCATTGGGGCATTTATGAAGAATTGGTCAGGATCCGTTTGCGGACCTCGATCAACCGATGAGGAACAGGTCGGAGAGGAATTTAAAGAGTGTGGATGGAAGGAAGAACGTCGAGATGCGGCACGTGTGGCAGCAAAGCTGGGAATCCCGTTTGTCACATTTGATTTTGAAGAAGAATATCGACGGGATGTTGTGGAAAGTATGTTTCGCGAATTTGAGGCAGGACGAACACCGAACCCAGATGTGATGTGCAATAAGTACATTAAGTTTGATCGATTCATGAAAGAAGCAGATCGATTGAAATGTGACTTCGTGGCAACCGGCCATTACGCACGTTCAATCGACGGGATGCTGTACACCGGTCTAGATACCAACAAGGACCAGAGCTATTTTCTTTGGGCCATGAACCCTGAGGTTGTTTCACGTGTGCTCTTCCCGATCGGAGAGATGGAGAAGTCTGAGGTCAGAAAGAAGGCCAAAGAACACGGGTTAGAGGTCGCAGACAAAAAGGATTCAACAGGAATCTGTTTTGTGGGAGAAGTTGATATGCGCACCTTTTTGCAGGAACGTCTCCCAAAAAATCCTGGAAACGTGGTGACTGTTGATGGAGAGGTTATTGGGACCCATGAGGGTCTTGCGTTCTACACGTTTGGTCAGCGCCAAGGACTCGGGATTGGGGGAGGGACGCCTTATTATGTCGTTGAGAAACGTGTGGAGACAAATGAGCTCGTCGTTTCAAGTAATTATCATCCCGCACTATTCAAAAAAAGCCTTACGGCTTCTCAGTTGAACTGGTTTGAAAAACCAACGGCTCCGTACGCGTGTCTTGCTCGCATCCGCTATCGACAAACCTCTCAGGAATGCACCATTACGTCACTTTCTGATGATCAAATCGAGGTGACATTTCATGAGCCTCAGCGCGCGGTCACTCCAGGACAGTCGATTGTTTTGTATGCTGGAGAGAAAGTGTTAGGTGGGGGGATTATTGAGTAATCAAGTCTGGAAAGATTTCGGTCCATTGATAGAAATCTGTTGCATCTCCAGCGAGGAGGTTTACTTGAATCGTCTCGACGGTGACAGGATCTGTTTCGTGGATGGACAGGGCTTCAGGAGTAAGAAGGCTCTCTCCAGTGGAATCGATGGTTGTCTGGATGTATCCCGTTAGGGGGATGATGTGGATCGTCTCGAGAAAGTCATAGTTGATAAAGGATGCTGAGTCTTGGTAAACCCGATGATGTGTATGGTTTGTCTTGATCGTTACAGGCGTATGCGAGTCGGCGACGACAACGATTCGTCCTTTTGTGAATCGAAGTTCAAGTTCGCTTTCGTATGTTCTTGCTAACTCGATGCGTGTTCGAGGTGCCATATAGATCTGTGTGTCACTTCCAATATAAAAGGAAAGGTATTCATCAGAAGTCGTGATGGATTGTCCTCGTTCGAGGAGTGCGTCGATGTGATACAGGCTTTCACCATGAACGGCCGTAATTCGAGTGGGGAGGGGAGTTTCAATCGAAAAAAAACGCTGGGCAACAAGCAAGCCAAGAATCGCTACGAACAGGACGGCTGTGAGAATCTTTTGGAGCATGATAAGATTCTAGCAGGTATTAAGGATTTAATCCTACTTTATTACTTATCATCTCACGTTATGCTGTTTTTTTACTACGGAGAAGAATGTCCGCACTGTCATGATATGATGCCTCTTGTTGATACACTCATACAGGAAGGGATAGAGATTACAAAGCTCGAGACGTGGCATAATGAAGAACATGCCAAGCAACTTGAAGGAGTCGATAAGGGCAGATGTGGAGGGGTTCCGTATTTTTACAACTCAAAAAATGATCAGTTTATCTGTGGTTCAGCTCCAGAGGAACGGGTTCGTGCGTGGGCACAAGGAAAAGAATTAACAGAAGAATAAACAATCAATATGTTTCACCATTCGAGATGGATGTTCGTAACAGGATTTCTCGCCTTCGTTTTTATAGGCTCAGGATGTGTTACGACTCCTGTCTCGATCATGAGTCCAGAGGAAGCGGCGAACTCACTTACGCTTGCGAATGGGTCACATGTGATGGTGAGACCAACGGTGTTGGGAGTCGGAGGGACGCTTGTTGGGTGGTTTGGAGGAGAGGAAGAAGTGCGAGACGTGATGATTGTCGAGTGGGTTTCAGGAGAACGAGTTGCTCTCTCCTGGACGATTGCAACCGATGTTGAGACAGAGGCCTCAAAGCAAGAAAAAGCCGAGTATGATGCACTCTATGCTCAATCTCCTGTTGGATTGGAGATTCCAGAACCTCCTGAACCGACCTATGAACAAGAAATCGTTGAAGGAACTCTTTCAAGCCACGTATTAGCGAGTGCGGATACGCTCATGCTTCCATCGGCTTGGCCCATTGGAGAGGGTGGGGTGGTTGAGTCATCGCTCATCTGGTTGGCACGTAATCATTTCGATGAGCTTGTTAACACGCGATCAACCACGGTGAGTCTCGGGTTGTTTGATGAATCACTCATGAAGGTCGAAGCCGTTACAGATGAGGTTGAGTCGTTTATGGATTCAGTTTCATCATTCATCACCCCATTTCTCCCTTCTTCCTCTGAAGAATCTGGAGAAGAAGAAACAGGCGTGACGGAAGAAACAGCTTTAGAAAGTAATTCTCTTTCTCGGCTTGAAGCGAATCCAAAATGGGGTGACTATACGTTGTTGGTTGATGGGGTGAAAACCACCGTTCAGGTGGTAGAAGCGAAGAATGCTTTTGCGAGCTATAAAATTTTAGCTAATCCAGAAAATCCAATCATTCTCAAAATTCAACTCACGCCGTTGTCACAAGGGAATCTTGAACTTCTAAGTAGGGATGGGATTGTTCAGGGATTTGGCGGGTATGAGATTACACAGATTAATCAAAAAACGAGCGAGTAGCTCGTTTTTTCTTAGGGCCTTTTCGTCATCTTATTCGAATCGGTTCATCCAATAGGCATCTACTTCCACCGTGAGGTCGAGAAACACCTTTGTTCCCATCACCGCTTCAAGTTCTTTTCTGGTGGATTGTCCAATCTCACGAATGCCTCGGCCACCCTTACCAATAATCATGCTCTTATAACGTTCTTCGGTGGTAAAGATGGTTCCCGCAACATACATCATCCCGTTTTCCCGCTCTTCGACTTCCGTCACTTCGACATGTGTGGTGTAGGGAAGCTCCTGGCGCAAGCGTAGAAACAACTTTTCACGGATCAATTCCGCCAACCATGTCTTGTTGGGCATGTTTGTGAGTTGATGTTCAGGGTAGTAATACACACCTTCTGGAAGAAACTCATAAAATTTGTCAATGAGTGTGTGAACATGGGTTCCTCTGAGAGCGGATACTTCAATGGTCGCTGTATAGTTTTCTGAGAGATCGCGGTAAAAGTCGATAAACGGTTTGTGTTCGAGATCGATTTTGTTAATGACGAGAACCTTCGGCTTATCAATGGATTCAATCATACGCATGACCTCTCGTTCCTCTTGGCCAATTTCTCGCGTTGGATCGACAATGTAGGCAATAACATCCACATCCTCAAGCGATGCGCGCACGGAATCTGCAAGACGTTTTGAGAGCATGTCCTTTGCACCTTTTAGAATTCCAGGAGTATCAACAAACACCATCTGACCTTTGTCACGTGTCACGATCCCTTGAATGGGAAGTCGTGTGGTTTGAGGCTTTGGGGTCGTGATGGCGATTTTTGAACCTACGATGGAGTTCATTAATGTTGATTTCCCAACATTTGAACGACCAATCATGACGACGAATCCAGATTTAGGCATACGATTATTTGCGAGTAAGTTTAGAAACGAGTTCAACATGTGGGGTGTGGGGGAACATATCGATCGCTCGCATGTTGTCTACGTGATAGATTCTCTGTAATTGTACCATCTCTCGGGCAAAGTTTTTGAAGTTACAGGAGACGTACACGATCTCTTTTGGAGGAGTGGCAAGGATGTCCGCAAGTGCCTTATCATGCATCCCACTTCGAGGAGGATCAAGGATGACAACATCCGCACGAAATTGTTTCCAATCAAAATCTTCTGTTTTCGCATCGTGAAATGCGACATCGACCTGATTGAGGGTTGCGTTGATACGAGCATCCGCAATGGCCTCCTCCACCATTTCAATCCCGATCGTTTTTTGTGCTTGACCGGCCAAGGCAATGGAAAAGAATCCAGAGCCACAATAGAGATCAAGAAGGGTTTTTCCTTTCAGATCGCCACAGAATTCGTCTACGGTATCTAGAAGCAGTTCAGCGCCATGGGAGTTGGTCTGAAAGAAGGCGTTTGGGCTAATACGAAATGTTGATCCTCTGATTATTTCTTGGATGTATCCTGGCCCTGAGATGGTTTCAAGAATATCTCCGTAACTGACATCGGTGATGGTCGTATTTTGTGACCAGATGAGTGTTGTTGCGCCTGTCACGGTGGCAAGGGATTGGAGAGCTGTACGGACGAAGAGCGTTTCTTCTTCCGTTGCAGGAGTTGAAGTGACGATATTGATCAGTGTTTCGCCAGAGCGTGTGGCTCGAATAACGGCGTAGCGTAAAAGTCCTGTATGCGCTTTTCGATCGTAGAAGCTGAGACCTGCTGTTTTTGTCCAGCTTCGCACGTGGGTAAAAAGCCTTTCAATGGAAGCATCTGCCAGGAAACAGGTGTGACCATCAATAACCTTCCACCACTTTCCTTTTTCACGCATACCAACCCGTCCTTCGAAATCAATCACGAAATCCATTCGGTTTCGATAATGTTCTGTGACCGGAGATGGTAGAATGGTTTGGCACGTCAAATCGAGATCTTTTAAGGCAAAAGAACCGTTGATATCAGAGAGTTTCTGATTCAATTGTTTTTGATAGGGGATATGGGACCAAGAACAGGATCCACATACCTCTTTGTGAGGACACAACATAGACATAACGGTGGAAGACTACGCTCTTTCCTCATTTATTTCAAGGTATGATCGTGATTGCACACAATATACGCTCGCTTCATAACGTCGGATCGATTTTCCGGTCCTGCGACGTCTTTGCGATTGAAAAGCTTTATTTAACCGGATTTAGCGGGACTCCTCCTCGAAAAGAAATTGCAAAGGTCTCCCTTGGCTCTGAACACCGTGTGCCATGGGAGTACACAGAAGATGTGCGAAACGTTCTCACAGAATTAACGAAGAAGGGGTATGTCATTGTGGCATTAGAGAACAGGAAGGGGAGTGTTTCAATCGATTCGTTCCACACAGATCGTCCAATCGCCCTTATCCTGGGAAATGAAGTCGATGGAATCGAACAAGAGATTTTAGACGCCTGCGATGCGTACATCGAAATAGACATGCCTGGAAAAAAACAATCATTAAACGTCTCGGTCGCTACGGGGATCGCGCTGTTTGCTTTGACAAGAAAGGCACGCTAAAATAGGTGCGATGTTGACTATCATTATTCCGACAAAAAACGAAGAAGAGTCTCTCCCTCGACTTCTTGCATCGATCCATAGGCAGACACTACAACCTGTCGAAATTATTGTTTCAGATGCGCAGTCGTCAGATGCCACACGTGATCTTGCTCGTTCGTTTAATGCGAGGGTCGTAGAGGGTGGACTTATTTCCTTTGGGCGAAATGCAGGGGCACGTGAGGCTTCTACAGAATTCCTATTATTCCTTGATGCAGATGTGGAGCTTCGTGATCCTGAATTTTTAGAGAAAGCGGTTGGAGAGATGTTGGAAAAGAAATTGGACTTAGCGACGTGTGACGTGTTTCCACTTTCTGATCAGTTCATCGATCATTTTTTACATAAGGCGTACAACACCTATGCACGGGCATGGGGTTCGGTTTATCCGCACGCTCCTGGATTTTGTATGCTCGTGCGTCGAAGCCTTCATGAGTCTATTGGAGGATTTGATGAAACAGTGTTGTTTTGTGAGGATCATGATTATGCAAGACGTGCTTCAGAGGCCGGGACTTTTGGATTTTTACGTTCAACAAAAATTCCCGTATCGATTCGACGCCTAGATCGTGACGGGCGGATGAATATTGCGATCAAGTACCTCTTAGCAGAGTTACACCTCGCCTTTTTGGGTCCCATCCGACATAACAAGTTTCGGTATACGTTTGGTCACGCAAAAACAAAGGATAAAAAACAAACGTAAATCTATGGGGGCAATCATTCTTGAATCAAAAGGACTCAACTGGCATCACATTGGTCATGTCACAGATGTAGATCTTGAAGAACTTCAAGGACGTTTTAAATTTCATCATCTTGATTACGAGGACATTCGTGCAGAGACCCCAATTTCAAAGATGGATCCATACAAACACTACATCTTCTTTGTGTTTCATATCCCGATGATCGATTCAGAGACGGGGTACTTATTTGGAGAGGAACTGTACGTCTTTTTGAGTACAGAAGGGCTTGTGACGATTACACATACCCCCATTCCAGCTCTCGAGGCTTTTGCAGAACGCATGGAGAAAAGTGCGAAATTTCGTTCATCGATTTTAGGACACGGGACAGCCTTTTGTCTTCATAAGATTCTGGCAGAAGTATTTCGTGATTCTGTATCTCTGGTCTCGAACCTTACCCTAGAAGTGCGTCGTCTCGAACAAGCCATTGAAAAACGACACGATAAGAAAATCACCGTTGATTTGGGCCATGCGCGAAGAAACATTTTGTTTCTTCGTCATGTGATTGATCCTCAACGAACAATTCTTTCCAGTCTCATGAACATGAAGCGTAGCTTTATTTCAGACGACATGACACTGTATTTTGATGATGTTCAAGATATTTTGGATACGATCTGGATGGCAGCAGACAATCTTAAATTGATTGTTGATGGACTTTTTGACGTGAATGAAGCCCTTTTGTCACATCGCACGAATGAGGTTGTGACGTTGCTTACCGTTGTTTCAGCATCCCTTATGGTTCCAACCTTGATCGCAGGATTCTATGGAATGAATGTTCCATGGCTTCCCTATGCTTCAGACGCAAAGATCGTAGGTCTGTTCTACGTGTTTGGGCTTGTTGGGATGGCTTTGGTGGTTCTTGTTATTCTCAGACGTTCTCGAAGTTGATATGACGATTCCTATCGTAGTACAGCATCGACACGTGCATGTATCTGAGGCTGATGCACTGATCCTTTTTCAATCGACGGATCTCGAGACAAGTACGGTGATTGATCAAAGAAATCAATTTGTTGCTAAACAAACGGTTTCGATTCATGGTCCATCTGGGACGTTTGAAAAAGTGTGTGTCATAGGCCCTGTGCGAAGTCATACCCAAGTTGAACTTTCTTCAAGTGACGCCTTTGCGATTGGGGTCAATGCCCCTTTGCGCATTTCAGGGGATCTTGATCGTTCTGCATCCGTGATCCTTAAGACTGACTTTGGCGAGGTTCGTGCAAAAGCGAGTACCATCATTCCGATTCGTCATCTTCACCTTTCTCCTCAGATGGCAAAGGAGCTCAACATTTCTCATCATGATGTGATCTCACTTCGTGTGAAGGATCGCGAGCAGATGATGTTCGATCATGTGGTGGTGCGTGTTCATCCTACTTTTATTCCGGCGTTTCACCTCACAAAAGATGAGGCAGCGCCACAGTGGATCCAAACTGGTGACTCCGTTATTTTATGAAACGATTCCTTTTCATTATCGCTCTCGCTTTTTTCCCTTATCCCGCTCATGCCACAGCGGATCTTGCGATCGGTCAGACAGATATCTTTTTTTCACACGATCCATTGGTCGCCGGTGACCAGGTTCGAATTTATGCAACCGTCAATAACGTTGGAGATGAAGATGTTTCCGGATACGTTTCGTTCTATCAGGGAGCAACGCTTCTTGATGACCCGGTGGTCATATCACTTCTCAAGGATGGAAATCCTGAAGAGGTTTATGTTGATTTTATTGTTCCATCCAGTAAGTTTAATATCCTCGCCATGATTCGAGGGACGGATCCGACGGATGTTAATATGGCGAACGATTCCGCCGTGACACAAATTCTCTATCCGATCATAGATGATGATCGAGATGGAGTTGCGAATGATGAGGATAATTGTATTTCTGTTTCAAATGCTTCTCAACTTGATACAGATGGGGACGGCCAAGGGGATGCGTGTGATCCTGATGATGATAATGATGGGATTTCTGATGAGGTAGAAGCAGAATTGCACACAAGTCCTACAACGGTGGATTCAGACGGAGATGGAGTTGATGATTCAGACGATGCCTATCCAAATGATCCGCAGAGGACGGAGATTGAAGTGACGACGGAAGATTCACCGGAGCAGGCGAAAGCCGAAGTCCCAAGCACGGACGCGTTTAAAAGGATTGTTGAGGAGGTCGCAAAATCAATCAAAGAAAGTTCATCCGAGCCAGAACGTGTAGAGGCAAATGTTCCTGAAGAAAAAGAAGCCCTTGTCTTAGAGGAAATCCATATCTCACCAAATGCGATTTTCAGATACGGGCAGGATGATTGGAATACATTCACGTTTGATGTTCTCTCCGTACTAGATACGTCCATGGTTTATGTGTGGGATTTTGGAGATGGTGTGACTTCTTCAAAGTCGTCTGTTCAGCACACCTACAATTCTTCTGGTGCGTATACGGTAACATTGACTATGACCGATGGGGCAGGAATCGTCTCAAATGAAACAACGACTGTTTTCGTCCCATTCTTTCACCTAGAGAATACGATCATTCTCGTTTCACTCGCCCTTCTTGTGGTGCTGTTACTGGTTGGGATTGGGTTCTTTGTTGCCCTCGGAAAGAAAAAGAGACAATAGATGCATGTTGAGATTTATCCAAAAAGAATCAAAGACGATTATAGGCGCCGCAACGATTGTGGGCGTCCTTTCGTTTATGAGTCGGATCGTCGGGTTTATCCGAGATCGTATTCTGGCAGGGGCGTTTGGGGCGGGGGATACGCTCGATGTCTATTATGCGGCATTTAAGATTCCGGATTTATTGTTTAGCTTGATTGTTGTTGGAGCTTTATCGGCCAGTTTTATTCCGATCTTTCTTTCCCATTACAATCATCCTTTAGGAAAAGAGAAGGCGTGGGCGTTTGCCAATAACACGGTGCATTTGATCGGTGGAATCGTCGTAGTCAGCTCGATATTGCTTATCTTATTTTCTGGGCCACTTTCCGAAGTTGTTGCTCCTGGGTTTCAAGAGTTCAAGCAAGTTCGCGTTGCATCATTCATGCGTGTCATGTTTTTAGGTCAGGTGTTCCTTGCGATCTCGATGATTTATGGATCTGTTTTGCAGAGTCTAAAAAAGTTTTTCCTCTACGCCCTGGCTCCGATTTTTTATAATGTAGGAATTATCATAGGAGCTTTCTGGTTGGTTGATTTCATGGGGCCAGTCGGTCTCGCCTGGGGGGTTGTGTTAGGAGCCTTCATTCACTTACTCGTCCAGATTGTAGGATTGAAAGATACGGAATATCGGTATCGATTTGTTTTTGATCTTCGCTCGAAGGATGTGGTGAAAATGGCCAAGTTGATGGGTCCTCGAACGATAGGAATTGCGGTTAATCAGCTCATGTTTATCTTGTTGACCGTGATTGCCTCAACGTTTGTGGCTGGAAGTCTTACCGTATTTCAGTTTGCGTATAATATTGAGTTTTTCCCCGTTGGTATTATTGGAGTTTCCTTTGCTATTGCCGTTTTCCCAACGCTTTCTGAACTCGCAGATAAAAAGAATTTTGAGGAATTTATCCGAGTTATTGCTGGGACGACACGACAGCTTTTGTACCTGTTAGTTCCCATGACGCTCCTTTTTCTTATCATGCGGGCTCAAATCGTTCGGGTGGTCGTTGGCGCTGGAGCTTTTGATTGGGTGGCAACCATCGCGACGGCGGACACACTCGCGTTCTTTGCCCTAACGTTCATTCCACAATCGCTCGTGTTTCTCTTAGCAAGAGCCTTCTATGCGCTTCACGATACAATTACCCCACTTGTGGTTGCGGTGGTTTCTGCATTAATAGGAGTTCTGAGTGCGTTTCTATTGAAAGATGCTTTTGGTGTGATAGCACTCGCTATGGCGTATTCTGTTGCCTCGACAATCAATGCGCTCCTTCTTTGGATCACACTCAGACAACGTATGGGGACTCTAAATGAATCTACGATTCTTCCAGTCGTATTTAAAATCGCTATTTCAGGAATGCTTTCTGGTTTTGTGATGCAGTTGTTAAAACCGGTTGTCGTATCGTTCCTGTCGCTCGAAAGTTTTATGGGAGTATTTCTTCAAGGGTTTTTGGCTGGAGGTGCCGGCTTGCTCGTCTATGTGTTTATGGGTTGGATGTTGCGTATAGAGGAACAATCGAAGTTCTTTGCAGGCTTTAAACGCAGTACCATGCGTCAGTCTTCTCCTCAGGAAGTCATACCCGATAATTAATTGGACGTGATATCAACCCTTTTGTAGAATGCGTACTGCTATGACGATACACGAAATTCGAACGAAATACCTGAAATTCTTTGAGGAGCGTGGGCATGTTGTGATTCCATCTGCCTCGCTTCTTCCTGAGAATGATCCAACAACACTTTTTACCGGATCTGGAATGCAACCAATGGTTCCGTATCTCCTTGGTGAAGCACATCCACAAGGTGTGAGACTTGCCGATTCACAGAAGTGCTTTCGCTCTCAGGATATTGAGGAGGTTGGAGATAATCGACACACGACATTTTTTGAGATGCTTGGAAATTGGTCGCTTGGAGATTACTTCAAGGAGGAACAAATTCCATGGATGTTTGAGTTTTTGACTCAAACGATTGGATTAGATCCACAAAATTTATACGTGACTGTATTCCGAGGGAATGCACAGATTTCAAAAGACGAAGAAGCTGTAGGAATTTGGAAAAAGGTTTTTTCCGATGTGGGAATAGAGGCATTGGATGTGGATTTTTCTGAGCGTGACGGGATGCAGGGCGGACGAATCTTTTACTACGATGAGACAAAGAATTGGTGGTCTCGTTCCGGAACTCCAGACAAGATGCC
The DNA here is from genome assembly GCA_002793515.1 of Candidatus Uhrbacteria bacterium CG10_big_fil_rev_8_21_14_0_10_48_16. GTDB lineage: Bacteria > Patescibacteriota > Patescibacteriia > UBA9934 > GWF2-40-263 > UBA12478. The sequence continues at coordinate 44,193 of PFEU01000018.1, read as the reverse complement.
TGTGGGAGAGCCTGGTGGTCCTGATTCGGAGATGTTTTGGGATTTTGGAATGGATTTAGGTATACATGAACGTTCTGAGTTCAAAGACCTTCCTTGTCATGTAAATTGTGACTGTGGGAGATTTTTAGAGATCGGGAATAATGTTTTCATGGAGTATAAGAAGACAGAAGATGGTTTTGAACGGCTTCCGCAGAAAAATGTTGATTTTGGAGGAGGACTTATCCGTATCGCTGCTGCGCTCAATGGGAATCCAGATATTTTTGCGGTCGATGCGTTTCAAACGGCAAAAGAGGCTCTTGAGAGCCTCTCATCCGCATCCTATGAATCAAGTCCTGAGATTACCCGTTCGATGCGAGTGATTCTTGATCATGTGTGTGCGGCCACGTTTCTCATTGGAGATGATGTCTTCCCTTCGAATAAGGATCAAGGATATTTTGTTCGTCGTTTAATTCGGCGTGCCGTCCGATTTGGAAAAAAACTCGGGATCGATACGGCCTTTGTTTCTGAGATAGGGAGTTTATATATAAGGGAGTACCAGAAGGATTATGTTCATTTGAAGCAAAAAGAAGATCGAATTCTCGAAGAGCTCGCACGCGAGGAGGAGAAGTTCTCAAAAACGCTTCTAAAAGGAGAACGTGAATTTGAAAAGATGTTCTCACAAAAAGGAAAGATTTCTGGAGAAGATGCGTTTATTCTTTACTCAACGTATGGATTTCCTATAGAGCTGAGTGAAGAAATGGCAGAAGAACAAGGTCAGCATGTTGATCGAACGATCTTCATGGAAGAGTTTCGAAAGCATCAAGACCTCTCTCGGTCTGGTTCTACACAAAAGTTTGCTGGTGGTCTTGCGGATCATTCTGATGCGACCGTAAAACTTCATACCGCAACCCATATGCTTCATCAGGCTCTTCGCACTGTACTAGGGGAGCATGTAGAGCAGAAAGGTTCAAACATCACCTCAGATCGCTTGCGTTTTGATTTTTCACACGCTGAGAAGATGACGCAGGAACAAATTCAAGCTGTTGAAGATCTTGTGAATCAGCAAATTGAAAAGGATTTATTAGTGCATTTTGAAATGCTTTCGCTTGAACAAGCAAAAGAACGAGGGGCAATCGGGTTATTTGAGGATAAATATTCAGAGCTCGGAGATCAGATCAAAGTGTATTTTATTGGGGATGAAGCAACGGGTGGTTCTTATAGCAAAGAAGTTTGTGGTGGTCCGCATGTAGAGCATACCGGTATTTTGGGTCACTTTAAGATTTCAAAAGAAGAATCAGCATCAAGTGGGGTTAGAAGAATTAAAGCGGTTTTGGAATAAATTTGGCTAAACTAAAAGGAATTTCGTCCTTTTATTTATCCACGGAGAGATTCTTGACAACAAAGGCTCGCATCAGTACAATACCGGCGCCTTAAATCTCCACTATTTCTTGCCGATTCTGGCAATTGATGCTAGAATTCTGTCGTTATTTCACTATGGCAAAGACGACAAAAGATTTCATTGAGATGCGGGGCTCGGTAGAAGAGCTTCTACCTGCCGCAAAGTTCAAAATAAAACTAGAAAACGGACAGATCATCACAGGTCACTTGTCTGGAAAAATGCGAAAGTTTCGTATCAGAATTCTTCCAGGCGATGACGTGAAGGTTGAGATCAGTCCATACGACCTTACAAAGGGTCGTGTCGTTTATCGATTTTAGCAAACGTCATCGATCGTTTCGATGACGTTTATGATTATGAAAGTACGATCATCAGCAAAGAAAATTTGTCGCGATTGCAAAGTTCTTCGACGCGAAGGCCGTGTCGTTGTTATTTGTAAAAATCCACGTCATAAACAACGACAAGGGTAAAACATATGGCACGTATTGCAGGAGTCAACATTCCAATGGATAAACACATCGTCATTGCTTTGACCTATGTTTTTGGTGTCGGTCTGACCACATCAAAAAAGGTTCTCAAAGAAGCCGGTATTGATGAAACGATTCGGACAAAGGATCTTTCAGATGATCAAGTAAACAGTCTACGAACAATCCTTGAGAAAAATTATCGACTCGAAGGGGATTTGCGTAGAGATAAAACATCCAGCATTAAGCGCTTAAAGGAAATTTCTTCTTATCGTGGGTCTCGACATACAAAAGGGTTGCCATCTCGAGGTCAACGAACTAAATCCAATTCACGAACGGTTCGTGGAAATGTCCGTAAAACAACTGGTAGTGGACGTCGAACTCTTACAAAGACCTAAACTTTATGGCTGTTCAGAGCAACTCAAAATCACGTGCAAAGAAAAAAGTCGCCCGACAAGTGTCACAGGGCTGTGCTTATATTCAGTCAACGTATAACAATACGATTGTGACCCTTACGGACTTGAATGGAAATGCACTTGGATGGTCAAGCGCAGGAAACTGTGGATTTAAAGGACCAAAGAAGTCTACTCCCTATGCAGCAAGTATTGTCGTAAAGAATGCTGCTGAACGGGTAAAAGATACAGGTTTGAAAGAACTTAACGTCTTTGTAAAAGGAGTCGGATCAGGTCGTGACTCTGCAATCCGTGCGCTTAACGCAAATGGATTTCAGGTTCTTGCTATTAAGGACATCACTCCTCTTCCACATAACGGCTGTCGTCAACCTAAACCACGTCGCGTCTAGAATATGGCAACGAAGCGAACTCCCATTGTAAAACTCTCTCGCCGATTAGGCATTACTTTAGGTAAGGAAAAGTACGTTAAACGACGTCCATATCCACCTGGTGTACATGGTCCGAAACAGGCTCGTCGTCGTCCACGACTCTCTTCTTTTGGTGAACAATTAAAAGAAAAGCAGAAAGCGAAGGCGATTTACGGGGTGATGGAGAAGCAATTTGCTGGATATTTCGAGAAAGCAACACGAAGAGAAGGCAATACAGCTGAAAACCTCGTTCAACTTCTTGAAACCAGACTTGATAACGTGATTTACCGACTCGGTTGGGCAAGAACTCGCCGACAGTCTCGTCAGATGGTTAGTCATGGATTTATTCAGGTAAATGGTGCGCGTGTTGATATTCCATCCTTTATTGTGTCCGTAGGTGATGTGATTACCGTGAAGGCTTCAAAGGTTGAAAAGGGTATTATCAAAGTAATCCCTGAGGCTATGAATCTGGGAACTCTCCCAAGCTGGATTTCACGAGATGAGAAGACCATGACTGGAAAGATTACAGCGATCCCAGAAGGCGAGGATCTCAAACAAGGTTTTGATCCAACATTCATCGTTGAGTTTTACTCTCGATAATCATCATTTTTAAATCTTTCCAGTATGGAGAACATTCTTCTTCCATCACGTATTCAATACGAGGACGGTGAACGCGCAAATGAGGGCGTTCTTACCATTGACCCTTGTTTTTATGGATACGGGACAACCTTAGGAAACGCGTTACGACGTGTCCTTTTATCAACGCTTCCGGGAGCTGCTGTCACAGCTGTCAAAATTAAGGGAGTTAACCACGAGTTTCAGGCGGTAAAGGGAGTGAAGGAAGATGCTCTCGAGATGATCCTTAATATCAAGTCCCTTCGTCTTAAATGTTTTTCCGACGAACCAGTAAAGCTTACGTTGAGTGTTTCCGGATCAAAGGTTGTTACCGCTGGAGATATTGCCCCAAATGCGGATGTTGAAATCATCAATACAGACCTCGTTCTCGCAACAATTACAGAGGATAGTGCTTCATTAGAGATGGAGCTCACAGTTCGAAGAGGGCGTGGATATACAACAAGTGAGGATCGAGCGAATGAAGAAAATCGAGATCTCGGAACGATTTCAATCGATGCGCTGTTCTCTCCTGTACGAAATGTAGGCTACCGAGTTGAGAATACACGTGTTGGTGAAATTACCAACTACGACCGGTTGATCATGAATATAGAGACAGACGGAACAATTACTCCAAAGGAAGCAGTTGAGGAGTCTGCAAAGATTCTTATTGACTACTTCTCAATTTTGACAAATAATCAGGCATCATCTTTACCTGCTGAATCATTTGAAGAAGCTGGGACGGCTGAAATTTCGGAGGAATAGAATTATATGCGTCATCGAAAGAAAGAGACAAAATTGGGAAGAGAGAAGGCTCCTCGAGAAGCCTTGCTTAGAAATCTTGCCGCAAGTGTCATTTTGCATGAAAAGGTAACCACCACCCAAGCGAAAGCAAAGGCGGTCAAGCCTCTCGTGGAAAAGGCTATCACTTCTGGAAAAACACAGACACTTGCTTCTCGACGAAAGCTTCTTAGTTTTTTCTACACCGATCATCCTGTCAACAAAATTTTCGATGTTCTCGCTGTACGTTACGAGAATCGTCCAGGTGGATATACAAGAATCATCAACATCGGACCTCGTAAGAACGATGGGGCTGATATGGTTCAGATTGAACTTGTCTAGTTTATGAATGTTATGTCACGAGAAATTCACACACTTGATGCGGAAGGAAAAGCTCCTGGTCGTCTCGCCACAGAGATTGCAAGACTTTTGATTGGAAAGCACAAGTCTACCTACACTCCTCACATTGATGATGGAGATCATGTTCAGGTTCTCAATGCAAGCAAAATGGTTGTCACGGGAAAGAAAATGGATCAAAAAGTTTATTATCACCACACAGAATACGCGCAAGGGTTGCGTGAGAAAAAAATGAGTAAGGTTTGGAATGAAGATCCTGGTGAAGTTCTTCGACGAGCGGTATCTCGTATGCTTCCAAAGAACAAGCACCGCAACGAGCGTCTAAAGCGTCTTGTCGTAACGAACTAGCTGATATGAGTACCAACGAAATCAAATATATTGAAGCCATCGGACGACGAAAGCAAGCCGTTGCTCGTGTTCGTCTACATAATGGTGGATCTGGATCTATCAAGATTTTTGAGCGCGAGTTAGAAGAATACTTGCCAATCGAAATCATGCAACAGGCGGTAAAGGCTCCGCTTCGTGAAACAGGGATGGATAACGTTTTCGATATTACCGTGCATGTGACAGGAGGTGGAATCCACGGACAGGCTGATGCTATCCGGTTGGGAATCACTCGAGCGCTCATGGAGTTCAATCCAGAATTTCGAGCAACACTCAAGAAAGCCGGATTCGTGACTCGTGATCCACGAGTGAAGGAGCGAAAAAAGCCAGGAAAGAAGTCAGCTCGACGTTCAGGACAGTGGTCAAAGCGATAAACAATCAATTCAATTTTCAAAGCCAGGGATTACTCCCTGGCTTTGACTTTGTTTCCTATTTATGCTTAAATTTTGCGCGAAGGAGGTGAACACATGACTCAACCCCCCGTTCACATCGCAAGGGTCTCGCTTCGACCTCAGGTCGAGGCATCCAGTGGGCGAAAGGAGATCAAGTACGATCTCGATCTCGCCCGCAGGCTCGGAATCGGAACGGTCCGACTGGAGCCCGGAGGGCTCCTCGTTCCCGCCACGCTGAGTGTCCGCCTGACGGTCACGAAGCAGGAGATCACCCCCGGCATCATCACCGACCGCTGGGAATTCCTGGTCAGCCCGGCCACGGAGACGACCCTCAGGCGTCTCTTCGCCAAGAGGATAAACCGAACCATGATGGGTGCGCTCGATGTGCCCGCCCCGAAGTTCGTTCCGAGTGCGGAGGGAGGCCTCGACGTTCGCTACGACGCGAGCGGTCGGCTCAAGAAGGGTTGCCAAGCTCTCTCAGTCCTCGCTCCTCCTCGCGAGGGAACCTTCGTCGAGATGATGGGTGTTGTCACCAAGGAAGGCGTTCGTGGAGTGCTTCCCACCCGGGGAAGTTCTACGTCCCGACTTCACCACGAATGGGACATGTGGAAGGCCAAGAACTGGCCATTCGCCAAGATCAAGCACTACCTGCATGAGCATGGATACTCCTCAGATCCCACCATGCCCACCGAACCCATCCCCGAGGTGGATCCGTGGGAATCGGGCGGAGATCACTGGGATCAGCTGATCACGATCGTCGACACGTACTTCGGCGAGCTCCTGCACAGCCTCTGGAAGGCGACGTACGCACAGGACGCCTTCGTCTCTGGTCAGCTCAGGGACTTCGGCTACGACCTCGATCGGGTAGGGCACACCAACCTCGGTCTGGATCCGCTCCAGAATCTGATGGCGGGTCTGCGGGAAGGTGGTGGAGAAGGTCTCACCATGATGGCCGCTCCGGATCTCGTCGACCTCAAGCCCGTCGATCTGGCAGAACTCGCTCGGCGAGGACATCACACGAAGTCCCCGATCGTCGAGATTGAGGACCCCGAGGAGTTCGAAGACGAGTAGCACGCTCCCAACTCCAACATCAACGCTCCGCCATCAGACTGGCGGATTTTCTTTTTCTTTTCGCGAAAATCCATTACAATAGTCCTGTGTGACTGATCGAGTAGCGAAAAATACCCTCTATTTAACCGCCGCCTCTGTTGGACAAAAGTTAATCGCTTTTGTCTACTTTTTGTTCCTCGCCAGAATCATGGCGCCAGACGCAACGGGACAATATTTCTTGGCGATTTCGATCACAGTCATTTTCTCTGTGGTTGCGGATTTTGGGATCACCTCAGTGGTTATTCGTGAAGTAGCTAAAAATAAGAATCGAGCAGGAGAGCTCGTTTCTTACGCTCTTGGATTGAAATTCCCTTTGATCGTCCTCGCCATTCTTGGAGCGATCGTATCTGGATACATTCTTCAATATGATCCAGAGATTCAATTCCTCATTTGGTTGGCTTGTGCGGTCTTGTTGCTAGATGCGTTTCAGGTCTTTCTCTATGGAGTCCTCAGGGGTTTTCAAGCCCTTCAATATGAGGCCGTTGGAGTGTTTGTGAGTATGGGGATGACCGCATTGATTGGGGGTCTTGTCCTTTGGCTGTATCCTTCGCTTCCGCTTCTCATTATGGCATTGATGGGAGGAAGCTTTATCAATGTCTGCGTGGCAGGGGTACAAGTCGCAAAACGACTTGGATGGCGCGTTTTTTTGCCGACGTGGTCCAAGTCGCAAACGCTTTGGTTTCTAAAAACCGCTTTTCCCTTTGCCCTCGCCGCAATCTTTGTCAAAGTCTACTCCTATGTTGATTCCATCTTTATCTCTAAGATGCTCGATCTCACAGCGGTCGGACTCTATGCTATTGCGTATAAGTTTACCTATGCCTTTCAGTTTCTTCCTCTCGCATTCATTGCCGCTTTATACCCAGGGATGAGTGCCGTGGTAGGGAAGGATGAGTCAGCCTTGGTGCGCATATTGATGCGTTCGATGTGGTATATGGCGATCCTTTCTGCACCGATCGTTTTTGGTATTTATGCCATTGCTCCTGATGCGGTTCTTTTAGCGGGAGAGGATTATCTTGAGGCAGGGGTTGTCTTGCAGATGCTTATATTTGTCCTTATCCCAATTTTTCTCGATTTTCCTATTGGTGCTCTGTTAAATGCTTCTGGGCGACAATCGACAAAGACAGCCATTATGGGTTTGACTATGGTGATAAATATTGTGTTCAACGCTGTGTTGATTCCTCACATAGCAATCCTTGGAGCGGTGTATGCGGCACTTGTAAGCTTTATCTTCATGTTCCTTGCGGGTCTCTATTTTGTCCGTTCTGTGCTTCCGAGCTTTTCCCTTAGAGTACTTCTTAAAACGATTCTCCCCATTTACATGAGTGGGTTGCTGATGCTTGCTGTGGTAATTGGATTGAAACCCGTGGTTGGATGGGTAGTGGTGATTCCTATCGGTGGACTCGTCTATCTTGGAGCGCTCGTTTTGACTAAATCTTTGAAGATGTCGGATCTTACGTACGTTCGCAATATATGAATGGAAAAAAGATTCTCCTTGTGACTCCAGATTTCCCACCCAAAGAGGGAGGGGTAGCTCGCTATTTGAAGGCCGTTGCAAATCATCTACAAGATCGAATTGAGGTACTTACAGACCCGAATCCTCTATGGAACACGTTTGATCCCACGGCGGGCTATCCCATTTATCGTGCACCGCTCCTGAGTACATGGATGTGGCCACGCTGGCTGAAGACGGTTCAGTATCTCTGGAAGTATCGTGCGCGTTACGACATGATCTTAACGAGCCATGTGCTTCCCATAGGATCAGCCGCCTGGATCGCAAAAATGTTCACACGCGTTCCTTATGTGGTGTTTGTCCATGGGATGGATGTGCGTTTGGCACAGTCTTCTGCGAGGAAATTAAATCTCAGTCGTAAGGTGTTGAACGGGGCTCATCTTGTTGTTGCGAATTCTCAGGCATTGGCACGAGAAGTTGCCCAAATCTATGGGGTAAAAGAGGTTTTGGTTGTGTACCCCTGTGTGAATGAGATTGTTGCGCCTGTTCAGGAAAAGACAGATGTAGAGACGTTTCAGCTTCTTACGGTCAGTCGTCTTGTAGAGCGAAAGGGGCACGCGCATGTGTTAAATGCACTTGCGCATCTCAAGGGAACAGGGGAGCTTCGTGCTTTCACGTATCACATCGTTGGGACCGGTCCGATGGAAGAGACGCTCAGGTCGATGGTGGAGACGCTTGGAATTGGTGAACAGGTGATCTTTCATGGTGCTGTGACAGATCAGGAGCGGACAACTTTGTATGCGCAGTCCGATGTCTTCGTAGAACCTGTCTCAAAAGACCCTATTGATAAAGAAGGGTTTGGACTCGTATTCATTGAAGCTGGTCAGCAGGGACTCCCGTCTATTAGTACATCGATCGAAGGGGTTGATGAGGCGGTTATTCATGGGGAGACCGGAATTCTATTGCAGAACGATTCGGAGCAAGAACTTGCGAACGCGATTCTGGCTCTCTATCGTGACACGGAACTGCGAACGGCATTTTCTCAGCAGGCGCGTGAACACGCGAAGCAATTCCTATGCCAAACACAGATGAGTAAACTCGATCCGTATCTATGAATCGAATATCTGTCATCATTCCCACCTATCAGCATGCAAAGACACTACCTCGTGTCCTTGATTCGGTTAAGGCTCAGAGTCGATTACCAAACGAGATTATAGTCGTGGATGATGGGTCAACGGATCGAACAAAAGAAGTGCTCAAGCCTTACATGCCTGATATCACCTATCTCTATCAAGCAAACCAAGGAGCTCCCATGGCTCGAAATGCTGGGTTCGCAGAATCGACCGGGGACCTCGTTATCTTTTGGGATGCGGATGTGGTGGGGGAGTCGTGTATGCTTGAGTCTCTCGAGAGGGCATTGAACGGGCATCCTGATGCGTCTTGGGCGTATGCATCGTTTTTCTGGGGGAAGACCTTGTTTCAAGGAAAGACATTTGATCCAAAGGCCTTGCGAATCAATAACTACATCCATACGTCATCGCTTATTCGTCGAGGAGACTTTCCTGGCTTTGATCCAGCTCTTAAACGCTTTCAGGATTGGGACCTCTGGCTCACGATGTCTGAGCAAGGGAAGAAGGGGATATTTGTCGATGAACGACTGTATCGCATTCTTGTGGAGACTGGGCGCCCCGCACTCTCAACCTGGATGCCGAAGATGATGTACAACATTCCCTGGAACCGTCTCGGGTGGATGCCCAAACGCATGAAAGATTATCAGGCATCACGCGCCGTGATCGTAACCAAACATCACCTATGATCTCTACCGTTACCGTCAACTATAAAACCATGGACTACACGCTTAAGATGCTGGAGTCCTTGTTCGCCTATCATACTAAAGAAGAAATTGAGGTGTTTGTCGTGGAGAACGGGTCAGGGGATTCAACGGATGAACTTGTGCGTCGCTTCCCTCAGGTTCATCTGATTATAAGCAAGGAGAATCTTGGATTTGCCGGTGGGTGTAATCTTGCCATCAAGAACGCAACCGGTGATTACGTGGTTTTAGTGAATCCAGACATTCTTTTTGAAGATAACGCGCTCGATCAGATTGAAGCAAAGATGATTACACATGTTGAGGTCGGAATCGGAGGAATTTCCTTACAGAATATGGATGGGTCTCAACAAGACTGTGTCTGGTCTTTCCCCAAACCTTGCGATCAGATTCTCCTTCTTCTCAAGCTGAACCATCCATTTCCAAATCTCCCCCCGCTGAAGCGCTGGCTTATGCGTGATTTTGACTACACGCAGTCCGCCGACGTAGATCAAGTGATGGGCGCATTCTTCTGTATCCGACGTGAGGTGTTGGATGAGATTGGGCTTCTCGATGACGGATTTTTCATGTGGTATGAGGAGGTTGATTATTGCCAGCGGGCGAAGGATGCTGGTTGGCGTGTGCGCTATTTTTCAGATATTCATACAAAGCACAAAAAAGGAGCGAGTTTTGACCGTGTGGCGACGATCAAGAAGCAAGCCATGCTTCGTCGAAGCATTCGTCGATACATGTTTAAGCACTATGGGGTGTGGGGTGGTATGATCTTTCTCCTCGGCGAACCGATCTTCTGGTGTATGAGCGTCGTGACTTCCATTATTAAACCTCGGTAACGGTATGTCTCAGTTTTTCTCTCATACATTTTGGCGTGCCCTTCTCGTGATCGGAGGGTTGTATGTCCTCGGACTGATAGGATACCTTTCCTCATTTTCAGGAATGATCTTGGGGATTATTGCTCTTGCAAGCGTTTACCTTTCGTACAAACACCCCGACAAAGCACTTTATCTTGTCTTCATTGAACTCTTTAGTAATCCGCACGGAGTCCTTGTGCAAACAGATGTCTCTGGATTTACCGTGTCGTTACGGATGGCCATCTTTGCTGGGGTCATGACAGGGTGGGGGATTGGGTGGCTCACAAAACGCTATAAGCCAGTGCTGAAAGACGGCCGAGCACAAATCTTTGTGTTTCTCGTACTCGCCGCTTTTGTTGGACTCATCATTGGGGTTCTGTCTCGAGATCCTTCAGCGGTATTTTCTGATGGGAATGCGTATCTCTATTTATTGTATCTGCTTCCGATTCTCAGTATTTCTTGGACGCACACGCATCGTCATGAGCTTCTTCAGATTCTTACGGCGGGGGCGCTTTGGGTCGCGGGATTGTCTTTTGTTCTCCTATTTATTTTCTCCCATTTTGGGGAGGGAATCCTGCAGGTGACGTATTACTTCTTTCGCGATCTCCGTGTGGCTGAGATTACGGCACTTGATGGAGGAGCCTATCGAATTTTTCTTCAGTCGCAGGTATTCACGATTTTGTTTGGGTGGATTCTCTTGGCAATGACAGGTGTCGCGCAGAAAAAGGGATGGATCATCGGTCTTGGAGCTGTTGTTTTTGCGGTTGTTCTCCTCGCGCTTTCCAGAAGTTTTTGGGTAGGACTCTTCATTGCTGTTGTGTTCCTTCTTGTCCTCTTGTATCGATCCGTAAAACCTTCATTCAAGACGGTGGTTCGTTTTACGGGATTTGGGTTTCTCACCGTTGCTTTGAGTATTTTTCTTCTTGTTTCCATCGCGCTGTTTCCATTCCCAGGAAAAGGATTGACAGGTGCTTCTCTGATGCACTCCCTAAAAGATCGGACAACCGATTCACAAGATGTAGGAATCTCGAGTCGATGGAATCTTTTGACTCCTATGTTGAACGAGATTTTTGAAAGTCCGCTTCTGGGCCACGGGTTCGGGAAGTCTGTGACGTTTGAGACAGATGATCCTCGGGCTCGTGAGATTAACCCCGATGGAATGTGGACGACGGTGTCGATGGAATGGGGCTGGCTTGAGCTGTGGCTGAAGATGGGGGTTCTTGGACCCATTGGATTCTTATTCGCCGGCTACGAGCTTACACGGCGTCTTTGGGCGTATACCTGGACCCAACAAGCCTGGCTTGGCCATGCGCTGGTGACAGGGATTGTCTTCCTCTTCGCGACACATTTTTTCTCCCCGTACTTAAATCATCCAATCGGGCTCGGGTACCTCCTCTTTTTAATCCCATTCCTTCCATTAAAAAAACAGCACGTTTCAAGCAGTACTGTTTTTATTGAAGAGATTTTCTCGGCAAAGCAACCCGTGGGGGTGATGGCGTCACGTGAGTCTTAGATCAGCACCGCTCCGTGGATATCGCCATATCCTTGAATGAATGCATCGGCATTCATTTTTGGTTTGCCTTCCAGCTGGAGGGTAAGGATTTCGAGTGTGCCATCCTTGCAATCCACAAAGAGCCTTCCGTCTTTGATCACGACCGTTCCTTCAGGAAGATCTGCGTTGAAATCAGCTGGTTGAAGAGCAAGAAGCTTTATGCGCAGACACACACCTTTTTTTCGCTCCCAATAAGTCCAGGTGCCTGGCCATGGACGGTACGCCCGAGACTTTTGTTCGATGACAGCGAGTGTTTCCGACCAGTTCACATGCCCATCCTCTTTAGTGAGGAGGTGGGTGAGGGTCGCCTTTGATTCGTCTTGAGGAAGCGGGACAATTTCCTGGGCAAGATAGCGTTTAAGGGTTGAGGAAAGAAGTGTGGGTCCGATGAGATGAACTTTTTCGACGAGGGACTCATAGGTTTCGTCTGCATCAAGATCGATGTGTTCTATGGCAAGAAGGGGTCCCGTGTCCATCCCTTCATCTAAGAGCATGACGGCCACACCTGTTGATGCATCACCCTCTGCAATAGCCCACTGCATGGGGGAAGGTCCACGGTGTCGAGGCAGGAGAGATGGGTGTACGTTGATACATCCGCTCGTAGGGAGATCGAGGATGTCTTTTGGGATGAGTTTTCCGTACGCGACGACGACGAAAAAATCGGCATTGAGCGCTTGGAGCTTTTCCTGAATATGTCGATCTGCTTTCAAAGACGCTGGCTGGAACACCGGAATAAGCGCGTCGTACGCAAGAAGCTTTATCGGTGATGCGGTGATTTCTTCTCCTCGACCAGCGGGTTTATCGGGTTGTGTGACAACGGCCACGACATCGATGTCTGGATCCAAAATAAGTTCACGTAAAAACGGAACAGAAAACTGTGGGGTACCGAAAAAAACAACCTTCATAATCTACATTTTTGGATGACGGGTGTACGTGTCGACTTTGTCAATGAACAGGATTCCATCGAGGTGATCAATCTCATGCTGAAAAACAACCGAACCCAGACCTGAAACCTTCAGAGTGATCCTGTCTCCTTCTCGATTGAGCGCTCGAACTTTGACCGCTTTGTGACGTGTGACGAATCCCCAGATTCCAGGAATAGAAAGACAGCCTTCTTCGATAAAATGTCCTTTGCGCAAGGAGCGTCCCACAATTTTTGGATTGATGTACGCCTGAGCTCCCATGCCGTCATCGACAATAATGATGCGCTTGTGTACACCGATCTGAGGCGCCGCAATCCCAACCCCGTTTTCTACCTCCATGGTTTCAAGAAGGTCATCAATCAGCGTCTGGATCTCCTGGGTGGCGAGTGCCTCTAAAGAGACTTCTTCAGAAGGTTCTCGGAGAATAGCGCTTGGATTTAGGATGACGGGCTGGTTTGTCATAAGGGAGCTAAAATATCAGGTGAGCGTGTTTGTGTCAATGATATAACGATCTGGAAGGGTCGTGAAGATTGACAATAGTATGGAGAATTGTTCCGCAGGCACACCACACTCAACGTATGCGTGTCCTTTTGCATTCCAGCCTAGTGGATAGATGATCGCTTGTGGAATGTGAGCGATCTGATCCGTGAGTTGCCCCATGGCGATTTCGGCTTTGCGTCGCTCATCTTCCTTGTACACGATTCGACACCATCGATACACCGGAGGGAGATGATAGCGGATGCGTGCATCGAGTTCTTCTTGTGCGGATTTGAATGGAGACTCAATTGCATCCATCACAAGGTCTGGACTTGCGGTTTGGAGGAGGACGGGGGCACGTTTCCCAAACCCTACCCAGGACCATTGCCAGATATCTCGCAGAAGATCCTCCACAGCCGTTGGCTTTGCATTATAGAGAGGTGAATCAACGTCCATATGCACCACGAGTCCCATGCGTGAAGATTTGAATGGGTCATACTGTGCTTCGTAATAGAACGAGGTCACGACAAGAATATCTGACGTTTGTGGGGCTGGATGTTCTTTATCGATAATAGCGACAGAAGCGGAAGGGAATAGTTGGGATAATTCTTGCGCGAGATCACGGTTTCCTTGGCCAAACGATCCAAGATTTGCCGAGTGGCATTGCGGGCATCGAAGAGCGAGTGGCTCTTTGTGCCGACAGCGCGCGCACTCGAGCGTGTGCGAAAATGCCGTCAGGGGAGTGGCACATTTCGAGCAAAGAAATCGATGTGAACAATCCTGACAGCGTAGGTCATACGCTCCTTTTTTGTTGTATACACATAAGACCTGCTTGTTTTGAGAGAGAGCTGTTTCGATCGCTGACCCCACGCTGTAACTGACAGACTGATGTTTTGTGGCGAACTTTTCTTGATTCATGTTTACGACCTGCACGCTTGGGTACGTTCCCCAATTGAGTCTTTCCGCATCGTTGAATTGGGTAAGTGTGGCGGGTTGCGGAGCGACATCGAGGCAAAACACGTTCGAAGAAAATTGTGCATGATGTTGCCAGACGAGTTCGCGGGCATCGTAACGCGGATTGCGATCCCACTGCTTATGATTTCGATCCCCAGAGCGCAACAGAAAAATGGTTGTGATGGAGGAGTCGATGGATAAGAGAGCTGTGCGTGTTCCAAGGAGAATCCCTTCAGAGGATTCTCGAAATTCTTGCCAGGCTCGGTAACGCTCATTATTACTTTCTTCTCCGGTGATGATGAGAGGTTGGAGTCCCGTCAAATGACTCTTGAGCAGTGAGACATCTCGAACCGTCGGAGCGAGGATCAGGATTTTCTGCTCCTGATGATTTTGAAGATATCCAAGAATGATTGCTGCTGATCGTCGCAGGTCAGGAGTCTGAATGAATGCCTTCCCACGATTGGCAATCGTATGCACGATACGCAGGGCGTGTTGCGCTTCTGAGCTTGGAAGTGTGAGAGGAAGCCAAGCGAGGGTAGGAGGCACGCGTTTTGTGAGGCGTTTTGGAGGTGTTGGGAGTGAGGCGTTTAAGATGGAGGCGACGGATTGGGCGAGATCCAGGGCGAGGTGTTCAAAAAAAGAGAGTTCCTCCTCTCTTAGTTTCATCTGTTCATGAACACTCGTCACCGTCTTGAGGGTCATCCCTCGGGGAGGTTTGTCCTTTACGGCTCGCACCACTCCCCAAAGCTCTTTATGGCGGTAGGGAATGCGAACAAGATTTCCCCGCTGGAGGGTGAGGGTCTCAGGAACGAGATAATCAAAAACATGCTTATTTCTCGGAAGACGAAGTAACGGATACACCTCAGCGATCATACGTGAATTTGTGCAACAAGATACCCAACGCCAAATGGGTGTTCATAGGAGAGAAGTTCGACACGACCACGCTTCTTTTCAAACATCCCAAACAGAATAAGAAGTTGCTCTTGAATGCACGCGCTTGATTTTTCGATGAGGTCTTCTGGAATGGTGAGGAGTTTAGCCGTAGAAAGGTCTTTCACGGCGTCCTGAATCTTTTGGTCATATACCTCTGCCTCAGGTCGAAATCCAAGTGGGGCATCGGAACTCAGACAATGTGATAAATCACCTGAGGCGACGATGGCGATACGCTTGTATGAATGCTCGAACACGTCTCGAAGTTCTGTTCCATATCGGACATGCTCTTTTGACGAGAGTCCTGAGTAAGAAAGTGGAAGAATGCGTACATGAGGAAGCTTCTCGGTAAAGAAAAAGAGTGGCACTCCTGTTCCGTAATCAAGTGAGGCGTTTGAGTCGAGCGTGAGAGGAACCTCGTGGGTTTGCATGTGACGCTGAACATCTGTGGCGAGTTCCAGATCAGCTTGCAGAGCCCGGGAGGTGGCAAGGTCGCCGAAGTCTTTGAAGTCGATGAAGTACTCATCATGGAGATTAAGGGAGAATGCTTCTTTGTGTTGAATGGCATGTCCTGAGATCACAACAATGACATCAGGGCGAGATGCGTACAGATCTTTAGATAATTCAATCATGGCGGTGGTGGTAGCCGTCAGCTTTTTCAGATTTTCTTTTCCCACCCCCGGAATCAAAAGGGGAGTATGAGGGGTGATGCCAGCAAAACAAATCATATTAGAAATGTGCTATTTCTACGTCAGCAGTATCAAAGTCGGTTTCCACAAAGAGAGGTTCTCCAAGGGGATGTTCAAGCACGGCGCGTTCTGAGGTCCACACAACCTGACTCCAATCCCAACCAAAGGTGTAGAACGTGAGTTCATCGCCAATGTGTCGTCGCATCCCTTCAGAAACGACAAAGACATCAGGCGAACCTGGAACGGCGATTAATGTTCCGTCTTGGAACAAGACGGGAGTGGATCGCTCAAACACGTTGAGGTCTTCAGGAGTGACGGGGGTGATGACTGCGTCCGCAAAGCGGTTGGTGAGCACTTCTCGGGAATAAATCGGATGTTTCTGCGTGTCGTTTACGTAAAAAATTCCTCCGGTCGTGTTGTCTTGAAGGAGCGCTCCTTGTGTATACGTAGAAGCAACTGTGAGAGGTTCACCATCCGTATAGGCTTCAAGATCCTCCCAAGTGACATCGACGACTTCATCGGTTGAGAAGCCAAGTGAACGGAATGCTTCGGCGGAGGTAAATCCACGTCGCGTATCATCTACGATGAGATAAATGGTTCCGGTTGGAGCGCGCAAGAGCGAATAGTTTGGGAAACTGATTGGCGCACCGATTGGGTAGTTCTCAAGCGTTGAGATACTTACCTGAACAACCGTGTCTGGATTGAATCGTGAATAGAATGCCGTCTGTGAAGTAATGGGACGACGTTCTCCATGCTGGATCAACCAGATTCCTCCATCTTCTTTGTTTTGCAAAAGACTTCCGCTGACGTATTGGTACGTAAACCATCTGTCCCAGATGCGCGCGAAGTTTTCGTTCCCGTGCAGGTGTGGGGTGTAGGTATAGAGGGCGGCCGTCGCGTTATTTACAGGAGTGACAAATGTTCCATCGATCGTCACCTCGATCCCAGGCCCCATTCCTGTTTCTGTGTAGCCTCGGTAATCAAGATCCTCCAAGTACGATTCTCGAATACGAGCCGCCGCATAATGCACCTGGTTTCCAAATCCTTTGAACTTTTGAATGCGAGGATCCTCTTTTGAACAGCTGTCACACACTGCATACCCCATCGCCCAGTCTAATTGACGCTCAGAAGGGGAGTCGTCTTCAACAAGACTCTGCTCACGTTGAAGAAGGACTAACAAGAAGCGAGGACTCAAATCAAATTCGAGCGCGGCATTATAAATAATCTCCGCGGCACTTCGTTGAACCCCATGTACATCGGGACCCACATAACTCGCCAATCCTCCACGCATCAAAAAGCGCTCCACATCTGTGAGCGACATACTATAAATATCTAACATCTCCGCGTCAGAAACCAGATACGCCGGATTCGCATAAAAATCCTCAGAAGCAACCGCTCTCGTGAAAGGTTCCAAGACAAGAATCAAAGAAATCAACCCAAAAAAGACTCGTTTCATAGTGTGGGTATTATACCGTATGAGGGGGTTAGGAGAAAGAGGAAATGTGATAAAATACTTTGGTAAGAGTCACAAACAGCCTAATGTGAACTCGAAAATAATGTATGACGTCTACGCAAGAATGGTACGCACAACTTATCAAACCTTCCTGGTCTCCACCTTCGTGGCTTTTTGGACCTGTATGGACGGTCTTATACTCAATCATCGTTGTTTCATTCGGGACGATTTTTTATAAAGCGTTTACGGGAAAGATTGGGTGGATGGTGGCACTTCCGTTTGTTCTCAATCTGGTCTTCAACTTCGCGTTCTCTCCCATTCAGTTTGGACTGAAAAATAATCTCCTCGCATCTCTCGATATTTTGCTTGTTGTTGGGACGCTCGTCTGGGCGTTTTATGCGGTCTGGCATTTCGCTCCCGACCTTAAGTGGGTTGTCTACGCGAACATTCCCTATTTACTCTGGGGAACTTTTGCGACGTGTTTACAATTAACGATCACGTTTTTGAATAAATGATATGTTTTTAAAACTTTTTGCCATCGCCCTTCCTGTGTTCTTTGCGATCGACATGGTTTGGCTTGGACTCGTAGCAAAAAATTTCTACCGAGGACAAATTGGGTCTCTCATGAAGACGGATGTGAACTGGGTGGCGGCTGTCATTTTCTATTTGATCTTCATTGCTGGACTCGTGACGTTTGTGATTACCCCAGCGATTGAAAAAGGTTCATGGACGCATGCGCTTGTATTTGGAGCGTTCTTTGGGCTTGTGTGTTACGCAACGTATGATCTGACAAATTTAGCAGTGACTAAAGATTGGCCACTCCTTGTGACGATCGTTGACCTTCTATGTGGGGCAATTCTTGCAGCTTCTATTTCGACAGTGACGTACGTGATTGCGAGTAAAATAGGACTATGAATTATTTCATTATCCTTGCCTTCGTTCTATTTTGTTACATGAGTTTCTGGTTTGTTCTTTCGTTGGTAAAAAAAAGAAATGATGTTGCTGATGTTGCATGGGGTTTGGGCTTTGTGCTCATGACATGGATATCCTTTTACCTATCGGATGATTCCGGTGTGCGAGGTCTGCTTGTTGGGATCCTGGTGAGTGTGTGGGGCTTGCGACTTGCATGGCATATTCATGCACGCAATAAGGGGAAAGCAGAAGATTATCGATATCTCGCATGGCGAAAGGAATGGGGGAAGTGGTTTTATGTACGATCTTATTTTCAGGTGTATCTCCTACAAGGAACGTTATTATTTCTCATCGTGACTCCCGTGTTACTTATCAATCGATCCGCTGGAGCTAATCTTGGAATTCTTGATGTATTAGGAGTCTGTCTGTGGGTTCTTGGATTTTTGTTTGAATCCATCGGCGATGCGCAGTTGGCACGTTTTCTCAAAGACCCTGCGAATAAGGGGAAATTAATGAAGCGTGGACTTTGGGCTTACTCGCGTCATCCAAATTATTTTGGTGAAGTGACACAATGGTGGGGAATTGGGCTTATGGCACTCGCCGTACCATTTGGTTGGTTCGGACTGATTGGACCAATCACTATTACCTTCCTCATTTTGAAGGTCTCTGGTATTCCCATGCTCGAAAAGAAACTTGCTGAACATCCAGATTTCGCCGAGTACAAGCGTACGGTACGCGTTCTCATTCCATTGCCGAAGAAAATACTATGATAAATTTGGATGTCGTTGGGTTATTCATGATGATTTCTGGTTTTATTGTAGGTCTTGGTGCCGTAATCGTTGTCGATATCCATGGATTCTTAGGAAGGAAATCAAGCTACTGGACCGAGGCAACAACGCGCACACATAAAGTGACAAAACCTCTTATCTGGATTGGGGTTGTCTGTGCCATTATTGGAGGGATGTTTTTGTATCGAAATGAATCCTTTTCAGGAATTCCGCTTTATCATGCCGTTATTGCCGTTGTGTTGATCGCGAATGGATTATTTCTCTCGTTTGTCGTCAGTCCGTATTTACTCGCACGTGAACGCGAACATCGCCAAA
Organism: Candidatus Uhrbacteria bacterium CG10_big_fil_rev_8_21_14_0_10_48_16; assembly: GCA_002793515.1. Lineage (GTDB taxonomy): Bacteria > Patescibacteriota > Patescibacteriia > UBA9934 > GWF2-40-263 > UBA12478. The sequence goes on along the minus strand of PFEU01000018.1, from coordinate 24,780 downwards.
CAGAACTGTTGCCATCGTCACTCCAGAAAAAGATTGTGATTAGCTTTATCCTTTCTGATCTCGGGTGGTGGGTTGGTTTGGCTCTTTTTGTCTGGTTCATTGCACAAAAATTTTAGTCTATGCGTGTATGGGATATCCATCCGAAACATTTGTGTCGGAAACACTTACTCGGCGAGCATCGTGAGCTCCATGGACTTTGGAATATTTTGACTAAGCATAAAGGCAAAGGGGGATATGCAAAACACCCAGAGACACTCCGTTGGGTAGGCAAGCAAAAAGCCCTCTATAATCGTCACGAAGCCCTCGTCAAAGAATTTTCAAAACGCGGGTATAAACACCACTCTCCCCTGGATAAGAAACTCGCCATCGGTTCCGGCAGTCAAAAGATTTTCATCGACCTCATCAAAAAACAACGCAACATCCTCAAACAAAAACCCTGTGAGTGTTTTATGGACAATGAGTAAAAATACCCTCAACAAAACGGATTAGGTTTAGTTGTGGAGCGTGTTTATTGGTTATATGTGTTTATTTTAATCACCCCCCTAATCCCAAGAGTCAGAGATTTCCTTTGTCAGATAAAAACCATAAGGTAAAATTCACTAAACTTCTCTTCATGAATACCACTAAATATCTTGATAATTTATTAAACAGGGCAAATCAATTATAATGATACTATGAAATTTATAGATCTATTTGCCGGCATAGGCGGAATAAAATTAGGCTTTGAAAACGCTGGATTCCAGTGTGTTTTTTCTAATGATTTTGATGAAAATGCAAAGATAACTTTTGATCTTAATTTTTCTGATGTATTTAAAACAGAAAATGAGATGGTATTAGGTGATATTCAAAAAATACCTACTTCAAAAATTCCTGATTTTGATATTTTATGTGGTGGTTTTCCATGTCAGCCTTTTTCTATTGCAGGATATAAGCAAGGGTTTAAAGATGAAAAAGATAGAGGAAATTTATTTTTTGATATTGTACGAATTTTACAAACCAAAAAGCCAAAGGGCTTTTTGCTCGAAAATGTCAAAAATCTAAAAACACACGACAAAGGAAATACACTAAAAATTATCCTTGAGAAATTAGAAGAAGAGCTTGGTTATTTTGTTAAAGTGAAAGTTTTGAATACCATGGAATATGGTAATCTTCCACAAAATAGAGAAAGAATTTATATTGTTGGTTTTTTAGATCGAAAAGCACACGATAAATTTTCTTTTCCTGAAAAAGTAAAACTTACTAAAACAATTCATAACTGTCTTGAAGAAAAAGAGGTTGATGATAAATATTACTACAACGATAAACCACTATACAAAGTATTGAAAAAAGAAATCAAAAAACGAGATACTATTTATCAATGGCGAAGAAAATATGTTAGAGAAAACAAAAACAATGTCTGTCCTACTTTAACGGCAAATATGGGAACGGGTGGTCATAATGTTCCACTAGTTTTAAATGGAAAAGGTATTAGAAAATTAACACCAAGAGAATGTGCTAATTTCCAAGGGTTTCCAAAAAACTATAAACTTCCCAACATTGCTGATTCTCATCTATACAAACAATTTGGAAATTCCGTTTCAATACCAGTTGTCCAACGAATAGCTGAAAATATGAGGGAGGCTTTAACTCATTAAGTTATGTTTTTTCAAACTCAAAGAGCCGAACTGAAAAAAGAATACGAGAGTTTTCTAAAAATTGCTGGTTGTCTTTCTAATCTTTTTTCTGAATCAGACATTCCATACTTGTATTATCGAGTTGCGGAAAAGGTTTTTTGTCGTGCCTTTGAAGCAGAAGACTTATCAAGAAGTGATGTTTCAGCTGATGCCAAAAAAGACGCTTTAGGAATTGGTTTAAAAACTTTTCTTGCAAATAATAACAAAACTTTCCAAAAAGTTGCTGAATTTAATAGCGATAGAAGAGTTTACGAACAATTATCACCTGATGATTTGATTAGAAAAGTCTCAGAGCTGAGAAACGCCAGAATTGAGTTTACGGAGAGTGCTCACGCTTTAAAAAATTCAATTTATCATTGTGTTGTGAGAGATAAGGGGAAATTCCTAATTTTTGAGGAAGCAATGGATAAGGTTGATATTTCTAACATCAGAAACATCAAGGAGAGAAAAGGTTCAATCGCTTTTGATGATGGAAAACATGATTATTCATTCTTGGTTTCTAAAAGTACTCTTACCAAAAGATTTATAACCGATCCGATTGTTTATGAATTCAATATTGATGTTTTAGATGATCCACTTTTGGAATTGAGAAAACTTCTTGAAAAAACAGATTTGCATTTTGAAAAAGAATCAAAAATAAAGAAAACAATATATTTGCCCTTGTATGGTAGGAATCAAATTGTTTTTGAAAAAAGTGGATTGAATCAATGGAATGCTGGCGGTAGAGACAGGCACGCTAACGAGGTTTATATACCAATTCCAGCGGAAATTCACAAAAATTTTCCAGGTTTTTTTCCTGATCGAGAAACGCCTTTTGATTTAAAACTACCAAATGGAAATATAATGCGATCAAAAGTTTGCCAAGATGGTGGAAAGGCACTTATGTCATATTCAAATCGTGAGTTAGGACAATGGATTTTAAGAGACGTCTTGAAGCTCAAAGAAGGAGAACTCTTAACATACGAAAAACTACAAATTTTTGGAATTGATTCTGTAAGAATCGATAAAACAGATACTGCTAGTTTTGAAATAAACTTTGCCAGAACTGGTAGTTATGAGCAGTTTATTAATATGTCCGAAAATGAATAGGAAGTTTTAAAACATGAAATGGATTTATAAAATCACTAACATGAAAATCTATATTAACCACGCTTCAAGCTTCGATTACTAGGAGGAGCTTTACAAACCAATTCAAGAGCTTGCTATTGAAGGATGCGAGTTCATCTTGCCTCACGTCGATTCAGAGTCACCAACAAACTCACTGGAACGCATGAAGTCCATCGACCTTATGGTCGCGGAAGTGTCGTTCTCATCGACAGGTCTAGGAATCGAAATAGGCTGGGCGAATGCGTTGGATATTCCCGTTGTGTGTATTCACAAATCTGGGACAGTTCCATCGACGGCCATTTCCGGAGTGTCCCGAGAGGTGATTGAGTGCGAGGGGCGAGAAGAGTTGAAGCGAGTGGTGAGAGAAATCGTAAATAAACCTACATAAGATTTTTCAAATGATCGATATCGCAAAAAGTTTAGGTAATGTCCAGGAGCGTAAGAATAGAATCAAACTTCTAGATAAAAAACATGTCTCACCGCTTGTTGGCTTCGTTGAACAAATACGAAATGAGCGTGGGCTAGAAAAAGAAATTCCAGATTTTGATCCACTTGATGGTGGAGTTAATGCAGAATGTTTGTTTTTACTTGAGGCTCCAGGCCCTCAATCGGTACAGAGTGGTTTTGTATCTCGAAACAATCCAGATGAAACTGCTAAGAATTTTTTTGAGTTCAATCAAGAAGTAGGTATCCCTCGCAGAAAAACAATCATTTGGAATATCGTTCCATGGTACATTGGCAATGGAAAAAGAATTCGAGCTGCAAAGAAGAGTGATATTCAACAAGGATTACCTTATTTGCAACAACTATTAACTCTTTTACCACGACTAAAAATAATTGTTCTGGTTGGTAAAAAAGCACAGACCATCAAAGCTGAACTCGCAGAACAGTTTAGAAATTTAACAATCCTAACGTCCCCTCACCCAAGCCCGATGTTTGTAAATCGCAAACAACAAAACAGAAACATCATTTTTTCTTCTTTAAGAAAAGTTAAAGATGCTCTCGATCAAAATAAATGATGAAAAACCTACCGCGGTGGAGGGGGTTTTTGTTTAGATAGTTATTCCAAGTTTTGCTTCGACGAGGTCAAGACGTTCTTCGAGTCGATCATACTTACTGCGTAACATGACGAGCTCTTGGTCGAGAGTCTCATGGAGCTTCGCGAAACGATCAACATGCTCAATAATTCGAGACTCAGAAGCGGAGGCGTCCAGTTTTGTCTGAAACGTCTCTACGATTTCATCTCTTGTCATCATGTTCTCCTTCAGGAAATCCATGATTTCATTGGTTGTAACTTGATCACTCATAGTAAATACAGGATAACATTTTTTCGCCACGACTCAAAGACCGTGCTCCGTGTCGGAGGGTGTTTGTGATAGAGTACAACTGTATGCAACTATCAACCCAGAAGATTCGATAACACCTATGATCTATTTGATTGGTGGAGCGCCCAGGTGTGGGAAAACGACGATCGCGCAACAGTTGTCTAAAAGATTGCGTGTGCCTTGGATTTCTGCGGATGCGCTCGAGTCCATTGTTGTGGAGTACTTTTCAGATCAGGAGCTTGATCGGCGTCTACCTAAGCGTCGCATGCGTGTACAGACCAAGCACAGCAACGATCTGATGTATAACACGTTCACCGCAAAGCAGATCGTCAATGCCTACAGGACACAAGCCAAGGCAACACAAAAGGCGATTGAGATGCTGACGTTGGTTCAGGAGCAAGAAGGGCAGGACTACATCATCGAGGGGTATCAGGTGCATCCGGCTCTGATGAAAAAACTTATCAAGAAGTACGGAACGCATCAGGTGCGCGCACTGGTCGTGACTCGCTTTGACGTCGAGGGAATCGTAAAAGGGTGTCTATCACACAAAGCAAAAAGCGACTGGTTCACTCAAAAGACAAAAGATCCCGCCATCTACCCAAAGATCGCCACTATGATCGCCGAGTACAGTCGCACGTTTGAACGCGACGCAAAGAAGCAGGGGATTGAAACGATTAATATGGATCGAGATTTCAACGGAAGTGTAAAGGAGGCGGTGAGGCGATTGGAAGGCAAACGAAAGAAGATCTAAGAGAAAAATATACGTCCCCACGCTGTACTCTCATGCACTCCGCTATCGCGACATCGCAAATTTGATTTTTTATAACATGAAATGGATTTATAAAATCACTTATCCAAACGGAAAAATCTATATCGGTAAAGATCTTACTGGTACCTTTAGGTATTTTGGTAGTCCTGACAGCAAGCTACTTGAATCAGATTTTTCCGAGGCAGAGAAAAACGATTTTACGATTAGACGAGAAATACTTTGGCAATCACCAAATGCCATTGACCAGGATGTCAATAAAAAAGAGGTTGAATTTATTAAACAATATCAATCAAATAATCCTGTAATTGGTTATAATAAGTGGCCAAAATATGCAACAAAAAAATCACCGTGAATGGTGATTTTTTTGAACGGATCTTTTTTACTTTCCTCCATTTTTCCTCTTCGTAGCCTTAAGCGTAATCTCTTCTCCCTTTGTGCTGATCGCGACGTCGGTTTCTTCGCCGATTTCGCCGGAGACGATTTTCATTGCCAATGGGTCGAGGATTAATGATTGGATGACGCGTTTCAATGGACGGGCGCCGTAGGCTGGGTCGAAGCCTTCTTTGGCGAGGAGCTTCTTGGCCGTGTCTGAGATTTTTAGGGAGATATCACGTTGTTCCATGAGACGGTTGCTGACGATGTCCATTTGGAGCTCGACGATCTTTTCGACCTCTGCCTCTTTGAGGGCGTGGAAGACAATGGTGTCGTCGATGCGGTTCAAGAACTCTGGGCGGAAGTGCTCCTTGAGCATGCTCATGATGTGATCGCGCGTGTCGTCTTCTTGGCTCTTGGCCTGCTCACCATCCTCGAATCCCATCTCACCGTTCGTGGTTCCAGCACTTAAGATGTATTCAGACCCGATATTGGAGGTCATGATGATAATCGTGTTCTTGAAGTTCACCTTGCGTCCTTTTGCATCTGTCAGGTGTCCGTCGTCGAGAATCTGAAGGAGGAGATTGAATGTATCAGGATGCGCCTTTTCGATTTCATCGAACAAGAGAACCGAATACGGCTTGCGTCGAACAATTTCTGTGAGCTGACCGCCTTCTTCGTACCCGACATACCCAGGAGGGGAGCCGATGATTTTGGAGGTGGAGTGCTTCTCCATGTATTCGCTCATGTCGAGTCGAATGAGAGAAGACTCTTCATTGAACATGAAGGCTGCGAGCGCCTTAGCCAGCTCTGTCTTTCCGACACCCGTAGGGCCCAGGAAGATGAACGAACCGATGGGACGTTTCTCTTCACCTATGCCTGCTCGTGAGCGTCTCAGGGCGTTGGAGACCGCCGTAATGGCTTCTTCTTGGCCGACAACGCGCTTCTGAAGTTCTTCCTCCATGCGTGCGAGTTTCACCATTTCAGACTCGAGCATTTTTGAAACAGGAATGTGCGTCCATCGAGAAACCACGAGCGCCACATCTTCTTCTCCTACCACTTCTTTCAAGAGTCCGCGTTCTTTTTGAAGTTCTGTAAGTTCTTTTTCGGCTTTATGAAGAGCCTTTTCCTTGCCAGGAATTTGAGAGTAACGAATCTCTGCGACCTTCTCGAGATCTCCACGGCGTTCTTCAATTTCCGCACTCGCTCGAAGTTGATCGATCTCAGCCTTAATGGCTTGAATCGCCGTAATCTTTGCTTTCTCGTTCTGCCAACGTCCTTCAAGGCCTTCTGTTTGTTCCTTTAAGTCGGCGATTTGCTTCTCAATGTCCGCAAGACGCGCTTTAGATTCTTTGTCATCCTCCTTTTCAAGCGCTTTTGTTTCAATTTCAAGACGCATGAGGTCGCGCTTTAACACGTCGAGCTCCTCAGGCATCGAGTCGATCTCCATGCGCAACATGGATCCGGCCTCATCAATCAAATCAACCGCTTTGTCTGGCAGAAAACGGTCCGTGATGTAGCGATGTGAAAGCTCAGCTGCCGCCACGATCGACGGATCAGAAATACGAACTCCATGATGGACTTCATACTTCTCTTTGATTCCACGCAAAATGGCAATCGTGTCCTGCACGCTTGGTTCTTCCACCATCACGGGTTGGAAACGACGTTCGAGTGCTGGGTCCTTCTCAATGTATTTTTGATACTCTTTGAGCGTGGTCGCCCCAACCGCTCGTAGCTCTCCGCGCGCAAGGGCGGGCTTCAACATATTTGAGGCGTCGAGTGATCCACCTTCGGTTGTTCCGGTTCCGACGAGCGTATGAAGCTCGTCAATAAACAAGATGATCTTTCCATTTGAGGCTTCAATTTCTTTGATGACCGCCTTGAGACGATCCTCAAATTCTCCACGATACTTTGTTCCCGCCACCATGGATCCAATATCAAGCGCAATCACGAGCTTCTCCTTAAGCATCTCAGGAACGTCTCCGGAGGCGATGCGTTGAGCAAGCCCTTCAATGATGGCCGTCTTCCCGACACCTGCCTCTCCAATAAGGACGGGATTGTTCTTGGTACGTCGAGACAGGACTTGCATCACACGACGAATTTCAGAGTCTCGTCCAATGATCGGATCGATCTTTCCGTTGCGAGCTTGCTCCGTAAGGTCGTTGCCGTACTTTTCAAGCGCTTGGTACCGACCTTCTGGTTCAGGGGAGTCAACGCGTTGCGAACCACGAATTTCTTTGAGCGCCTTCATGATGCTCTCTTCGATGATCTCGTAATTCGTGAGAAGTCGGGCGATTGCCTTGTTGCCAAGAAGTCCAAGGAGGAGATGTTCTGTTGAAACAAATTCATCAGAAAAAGATTTTGCTTTTTTAGAAGCAAGCGAAAGAACATCCGCCATTTGCTGACTCATGTAAATCTGTGTCATGCCTCCACCACCGGAAGCAGGTCCGGGCGTTGAGGGGAGGGAATCAAGAATCTTGTCGACCTCGCCTCGCAGTTTTGCGCGATGAGAGGTGACTTTATCAATAACAGCTCCGACCACGCCGTCGTCTTGCTCAAGCAGGGCTGCGAGTAAATGAATCGGTTCGAGCGCCTGTTGGCCATGTTCTACGGCGATTCCGTGGGCCATTTGTAAGGCTTCTTGAGATTTTCGGGTAAAGTTGTTTGGCATCATAGAGTGGGTAGATTAGCACTCTCTAGTGTAGAGTGCTAAAATAAAGCTGTCAATCCCGCTGGTGGTCAAAAACGTTCGTCTGTTTACTAAATTGAAAGCCGTTAGGCGCCTACGGCTCTGCACATCTATTGACCCATCAGAATGTTAGACCACCAGCGGGATCAATGTGGAAAAGTCCAATTATTTGCTATAATGGGAGCACAGATTAAAGCGTCATATGACCCATGAACTCTTTGGAGTAAGAATTGATGATGAGCCATTGGATGAACTTAAACCGTTGTTTGAGACCTGGTTAAAAGGGGATCAAGGACGAGTCATCGTGACCCCAAATGCTGAGTTTCTTCTTGAGGCCCGAAAGAATCCTATGTTCAAATCGTTGCTGAACAAAAGCGATCTTTCTGTCGCCGATTCGATCAGCTTGCAGTACGCCATTATTGCGCTCACTCCCAACCGTCTCGAGCATCGTCATCCAGGAGTGGATCTCCTTCCTATGGTATGCGAACTCGCACAGAAACAAAAGGCACACGTTCTGCTTTTTGGAGGAGAGCCTGGGTCCGCTGATGCATCCGCCGAGGTTCTTGGAACGCAATTTCCAGAACTCTCCATCTCAGGGATGGATCCTGGAATGATTGGATGGAATCATGATCGTCTCACGATCTCCCATCACCTCATCGAACAGATCCAAGAAGAAGAACCAGCTATCGTGGCTGTTGGTCTGGGTCAGGTGAAGCAGGAACAGTTCATCTTTCAACTGAAAAACGACTGTCCCTCGGTAAAGATTTGGATCGGGGTCGGGGGCGCATTTGAAATGATCTCCGGGCGCAAGAAGCGTGCCCCACGTGTTTATTCACGTGTCGGTCTTGAATGGCTTTGGCGACTTTTGATCGAGCCTGGTCGCTGGCGTCGCATTGCTCGAGCGGTCTTGATCTTCCCGTTACTCGTCGCATTGAGTACACTCAGGCAACGAACATTCCTTAAATCAACATTTCGAGTTTTTTCTGAAATTCTGAGACATTTTCGCACGGTATGAATATTGTTACACGCTTTCCTCCATCACCAACGGGTTTCCTGCATGTGGGATCCCTTCGAACCGCTCTCTATAACTACCTTTATGCAAGAAAGCATGGAGGGAAATTTATTGTCCGTGTTGAGGACACCGACCGCGAACGTCTCGTTGAAGGGGCCGTGGAATCGCTTATAAAAACCTTGGCGGAAGTCGGACTCGAATACGATGAGGGGCCAGTGATAACGGCAGGCGCGCTTTCTGAGAAGGGAGAGAACGGTCCTTACACACAATCCTTGCGTTTGGACATCTATAAAACATACGTACAAAAGCTCCTTGAACAGGGGAGTGCGTACTACTGTTTTTGTTCAAAAGAGCGCCTTACAGAATTACGTTCACAACAACAACTCGCAAAGCTTCCTACGAAATATGACCGAGCGTGCTTAAAACTTGATCAGGATGAAATAACGCAACGCATTGAGGCAGGGGAGTCTCATGTGGTCCGTCTGCTTGTTCCAGACGGGGAAACGATTTTCAAGGATGAAATTCGAGGATCAATAAAGATCAGCAATGCGGAAATCGATGATCAAGTCCTGATGAAAGCGGATGGATATCCAACGTATCATCTTGCTGTGGTAGTCGATGATCACTTGATGGGGGTTACGCACATTATTCGTGGAGAAGAATGGATTTCGAGTGTGCCAAAACACGTCATGCTGTACAACGCGTTTGGATTCCCCATGCCTGCGTTCGCACACCTTCCTCTCATCTTGAACCCAGATAAATCAAAACTTTCAAAGCGCCAAGGAGATGTAGCGGTTGAGGATTTTCTGGCAAAAGGCTATCTCCCAGAAACACTGATTAACTTTGTCGCTCTTCTTGGATTCAATCCTTCCGGAGATCGTGAAATTTACTCGATCACAGAATTAATTGAATCGTTCGAGCTTTCCAGCGTCAACAAAAGCGGAGCCGTCTTTGATACGGAAAAATTAAACTGGATGAACGGTCAGTATATTCGTGCCATGGAGCCAGCAGAATTATTTGAGCGTGCAAAGCCGTTCTTTGGCTCCGCACAGTCACTTCCAGAAGCACAAAAACAGCGTATTTTAGAAGTAGAAAAGGATCGACTCACTATCTTGAAGGATCTCGAAGAACGCGTCGAGATGTATCTTACCCTTCCGGAATATGAGACAGAGATGCTCGTATGGAAAAAAGCAGATGCACAGGACGCACTCCTTCATATGCAAGCGCTCTCAACGCTTCTGAGTGCTGTCAGTGATGATGTTTTTGCGGACAGGGCATTGATCGAAGGGGTCGTAAAGAAGTATATTGAAGAGGGAGAATATCAAAATGGAAATGTGCTTTGGCCTGTGCGTGTTGCGTTATCAGGACAGAAGCAGTCAGCAGGGCCGTTTGATCTTTTGTGGGCCCTTGGAAAAGAGGACTCCTTGAAACGCATGACGCGCGCAATCACTAAACTTTCTACATGACACAACGAATCATTCTAAGCCTTACCCTAAGTTTCCTCGTTATTCTGGGCGGAGGTTTTGCGGTATTGGCGCAGGAAGCGTCCTCTGACGCGATCAATTTGCTCAATGATGAGATTGAACTCAAGCAACAGTCTATTGATCAGTTGAATCGCCAGATTGAAACGTACCGAGCAAAGATTCAGGAGAAGCAGTCAGAAGAAGTTTCTTTGTACGGCGAACTCGACCTGCTTGAGAATCGTATTGCAAAGACCGAGCTTGATATTGCGGCGACTGAGGCGGAGATTGATCTTGTGAATGCAGAGATCGCCCTTATTGAGCATGAGATTCATGCGATCGAAGAAGAGATGGTTCAAAATCGGGAGTTCGTTGCAGAAATTCTTCTTGAAATTGAAGTTCAAGACAACACGCTTCCCATCCAATTGCTTTTTGGAACGGATTCATTTTCTGAGTTCTTCAGTAATCTTGAACAACTTGAGGCCGTGAGTACAGATCTGAAGGATGCGGTTGAAGCGGCTCGATCCACAAAGGATCGTCTCACAGAAAAGCACAAGAGCACTGAAGGGAAAAAAGAACAGCTGGTTTTACTCACGGAATCTCTTGAGCTTGAGAGTAGACAGCTCGAAGATAATGTGGGAGCAAAATCGTATCTTCTTTCCGTGACACAACAATCAGAGGCGCAATTTCAGGAGCTCCTGACAGATCTCAGACAAGAACAAGCCTACGTGAATCAACAGATTTCTTTGTTGCAAAAGGAAATCGAGGGAAAGCTGGACGCATCGGATAGTCTCGGAGACTCATCCATTCTTTCTTGGCCAGTAAATCCAACCACACGCGGAATTTCTGCTTATTATCACGATACATCCTACCCATTTCGTCATCTGTTTGAACATTCAGGACTTGATTTACCAGCTCCAACGGGAACGCCTGTGACGTCAGCCGGTCCTGGGTATGTTGCTTGGACAAAGCAGGGGACACAGTACGGAAATTACATCATGATTATTCACTCAAACGGCCTTGCAACGCTCTACGCCCATTTATCGCGTATTGATGTGTCAGCCGATCAGTTTGTCTCTCGTGGAGATCAAATAGGAGCTGTGGGAAGCACAGGACTCTCGACGGGGCCACATCTTCACTTTGAAGTACGAAAAAACGGGATTCCAACCAATCCTCTTGATTACCTCATTTCTTATTAGTGTATGACCCTTTTGCTTACCTTGAAGATTCTTGGGTGGATGCTCACCCTGATCCCGTTTACGGCGTTTGTCATTATTAGTGTCAACCTGATCAAGGGGGTAGGGAAGGATGATGCTCTGATTCTTGCTCTGGCACTTTTAGGCCTTACCATGTTCTTGATGGGGGTGATCATCCTAGTCGTTTCATACCTGACAAACTTTTTATAAATACGCGAGGTCAACGTATACGTGTGAGACAAAAAAAGTTCCTCTGAAACAGGGGAGCTCTTTTGTTTCAAGGGGAATAATTGTCTTAATAATCTAGCGTCGTACAATAAACCTTATGCGACGCTAGACTGAGATCCGTAGGAAAGAGGCAGGAGGTTTTATAGGTGTTAATCTGTAAATAGAGGCTCTTATGAGGTGTAGAAACAAGCATGTTACTTGTTTTGCTGACGCATCATCATATCCACTTTTACACACAGTCTAGCCTGTAATTTCGCTCTATGTAGCGAATATTCACGGATACACGAGGCTCTGTAAGGCTCTAGGAATTTTCACAGGTATCCCAGTACCTGTGAAATCCATCTGAGCGATTCTGTGAAATGTGATTCATGGGTCTCGTTGAGATTTGTCGAAAATCATCCGTGTATTCCTTCCTCTTGTTTGATCATTGCCGGCTATTCATCACACGGTACTTCCCTTACCTCTTCCCTCCTCGACGGTTTCCCCTATTGATTTTACGACACAAAGGACAACAGAGTTTTATTTGAAGTACACTTTATCCCCGAAACGAAGATCGATGTATTCGAGCGTTGATGTGTCCTTCACTTGGTTCGTGAGAATGATGGCGAGATTTTCATACTGGTTTTGAATGTCGCCTGTGAGATCAAATAAGATGCTGTATCCATCGGTGGTCATGAGCTTCACCCACTTCCCTGCTACCCGGTCAACGTCTATATAGCTGTAGCTAATTCCTGCTTCCTGCAGGAGTTCCAAAAACAGAAAGGCTTGATCAACTTCTTCTTTTTTGAGAACCGTTGAACCGACGTGAACAGGCGTGTCGTTCTTGTCGATAAAAATTGGAAGTTCTGAAAGATTTGATTGTTGGAAGATTTCGTCCTCTGGGTCTGTAATTTCTCGCGCAACAACCCCTTCGAGATCCACGACAAAGAGTTTATCCTCCGTACGCCACAACAGGTTCGAGGTACGTTCTTCAAGCGTGATGTAGAGCTGTCCTTCGCGTAGTCCAATATTGATCGAGGCAAGAGCGAAATTTGTTAGGAGCATCGCTGAAAGATCCTCCGTGGAAAAAAGAAAACGATTTGATCGCTCAAAAATAAAAAAGGGAGTCTCTTGAATATAGGTCCGTACATCACGCTCAAACGAACCACGATCAAGATACTCCGTTCCAAGGATTTCAACATGTTCAATGCGAAACCATGGGTGGGCAAAAAGAAACCCGAAAAGAGAGACCGATCCAAGGGTAGAGAGACTCACAAGAGAAAGAAGCTTCCAATTCAGGCGCTTAGTCTCTCGAATGTGGGGGTTACGATAACTGCGAGATTGATATCGTCTTTGTTGAGTTTTTTTGAAAAAATCTCGGCGAGCCATAGCTATTACACAACAACACGTGGGATAAGTGGATTGATTCGTGTCAGGACTTCATAGGGAATCGTTTGTGTCAGTTCTGCGATATCAGAAGCAGAGACTTTGTGTCGTCCATCTACCCCTAATAGTATCACTTCATCCTCCTTTTTGGGTTGAGGGACATTCGATACGTCCACAATCATCATGTTCATACAGATGCGCCCCAACACTTTACAGCGAGTTCCCTTAATGAGTACTTCTCCTACAGATGAGAGTCTACGATCATAACCATCCCAATACCCCACTGGAAGGATAGCAATGCGTCCACTGCGTTTCATGACTTCTGTCAGCCCATACCCAATCGGTGTTCCCATGCCAATTGATTTAATCTGTGCAATCCGTGTTTTCCATGTCAGGACAGGCTGAAGATCACAAGAAAAACCTTGTGTGCGAACCGTGTTCTCGACAAGTTCAGACGACCAAATGCCGTACAGGGAGATCCCTGCGCGTACAAGACTCAAATGTGTTTGAGGATAGAGAATGATCGCTGCAGAACATGCGCAGTGCTTCCAGGGCGGATCAATTCCTTGTTCCTTGAAGAAGTTTACCGCCTCTTGGAATCGTATAAATTGTTGTTCGGCATACTCAGGATTCCTCGAATCTTCGATGTTTGCAAAATGTGTTGAGATTCCGATCACTTCAACCATCTCAGAACGTTGGATCAATCGTACGATATCCTCAAAGTCCGTTTCGAGGACTCCTTGGCGTGATGTGCCCGTTTCAATTTTGATGTGAATCGGGAATAGACGCGCCATTTCTTTCCCAATTTGTTGCGCATGCTCAATCCCTTCTTTGTCGTAAAGGGTCAGATGAATATCATGCGTAACAGCGTCCTTGAACCGATCGAAGAGTGTATACCCAAGAACAAGGATGAGCGCTGAGGGATAGTGCTCTCGCAGAAAGAGCGCATCATCAATTGAATCAACAGCGAATGCATCCACTCCAGCTGAATGCGCAATGGAGGCTGATTCTTTAAGGCCGTGCCCGTAGGCGTTCCCTTTTACGACAACACAAAAACGCGCTTCTGAGTCCAGTAATGAACGCAAGGCGGAAATGTTTGATGTGAGCGCACGAGCGCTAATCTCTACCCATGTTCTATGCGTTTGCATGTATAAAAATCTTTAAAATATCCGTGTTTGCAGAAAGACTGTCATAGGACAAGGCGTCTAAGGTTGTTGGCCATGCATGACGATAGGCTTTGCCTTCCTCCAGGAGAACCTCCCCCTCCCCTACGTGGCAATGAAAACAATGGAGGTGGACTCGCAAAAAATGATCCTCGAGGTCCCAATCATGCTGGTGGAGATGAAAGAACGAAGCATCAAGCACCTCGAGTCCTGTCTCTTCAAATACCTCTCGTTTCACAGCATCCTCTGGTGACTCCCCTGCCTCAATCTTCCCTCCAGGAAATTCCCATTGTTTATCCCACAAGGGATTGGTGTCCTTTCGCTGAATGAGGAGAATCGTTCCTTCGCGCTCACAAATTGCCACGGCAATAGTTACTTCTTTTATTGGTTTCATACTTTTTTACTACGCACCATTGGAACATAGTGCCCGTGCTCACCCATCCACGTGATGAGTGCTTGCTCCAGTTCCATTTGATCATGCCCAAGAACAATAAGATCAGGTTTTGTCTCCTCAATAATATGAAAACTATTTAATGCTTCATCGCAGAGAACGGCTTCGTCAACAGCTCCAAGCATCTCAACAGCACGTAAACGTTTGCTTTCGATGATGTGAGGTTTGTGTTCTTTTAGTTCAACGACATGTGCATCTCGTGCCACACCGACAATAAGCGTTGTTCCTCGGGATTTGGCAGATCGAAGAAAGAATTCATGCCCTGCATGAATTCTATCGAACGTTCCAAATACAAGAACACGTTTTGACATAGATTTAATCTTGTTCTGGGCGGAGGGTTGGAAACAAAATCACCTCTTTTAAGTTTGGAGCGTTTACAAGAAGCTTCACGAAACGATCGATCCCAAGACCAAGTCCGGTTGTTGGAGGCATTCCGTGTTTAAGCGCCGTGACATAATCCTCATCATGGGGCATGCCTTCCTCATCACCCGCCTGAACCAATCGGGCCTGCTCCTTAAACCGTTCTTCTTGATCGACAGGATCATTTAACTCTGAGAACGCATTACAAAGCTCATTTCCTCCGATACAGAGTAGTTGGAAACGTTCTGTGTATCGAGGATCTTCTGGCTTTCGTTTTGCCAGTGGAGAAAGATCCACAGGGTGATCAATCATAAAGACCGGATTGATGATGTGGAGACGTACATACTTTTTATAGAGTTCATCAATAATCTTCCCTCTTCCATCTGATGCCTCGACAGACACATGAAGCTCTTTCGCTTTTTGATACATGGAAGCCTGATCTTCAAAATCCTCAATGTCGACCTTTGCAAATTCCATGATGAGCTCACGCATGGTTTTTCGTGGATACGGTGGAGTGAAGTCAACCTCTCCGTCTTCTGTCTGCAACTTCATGTCTAAGCCAACATGGGAAAACAAATAAGGAATGAGCTCTTCCACAAGGTTCATGGAATCTCGATAATCTGCATACGCCCAATAATACTCAATCTGTGTAAATTCAGGATTATGGTTGTTGTCGATCCCTTCATTTCTGAAACACCGTGCGACTTCAAATACTTTTTCAAATCCCCCAACAATCAAACGCTTCAAGTAAAGCTCAGGAGCGATACGTAGATACAACTGCATATCCAGAGCGTTGTGATGGGTGATAAATGGCTTTGCGTTCGCTCCTCCATACAACGGTTGCAAAATAGGAGTCTCAACCTCAAAAAAACCTTTTTCGTTAAAGAACTCACGAAGGTGACGAACAAGCACACTTCGGAGCTTTGCAATACGCATGGAATCCTCATTTCCTAGGAGATCGAGATAGCGTTGACGATAGCGTTGTTCGATGTTTTGGAGACCATGCCATTTTTCTGGAAGAGGCAGAAGCGTTTTTGTAAGGAGTCTGTACGATGAAGCATCGATAGAACGCTCCCCTTTCTTTGTGAGGAAGGCGGTTCCTGTGACTTCAAGAAAATCTCCAAGGTCAGTCGTTTCTTTTAAAAAGGCATACGCTTCTTCGCCCATGTGGTCTTTCCGAAATGCAATTTGGACGATGCCACTTTCATCTTGAATCTGCGCAAAGGTTAGACCTCCATGTGCTCGAAAAAGACGCACACGTCCTGCAATGGTTACCGCCTCATTCGTCTCTTGAAATGACTCAAAACGATCCAAAAATGATTGGGTCATGAGTGTCCTATTTCCTTTTGTTGGGTAGGGATTAATCCCTGCTTCTTTGATTTTTTGAAGTCTACCGAGTCGATCTTGTTCTTCTTGAGTCATAAAAAAAATACAGCAAAATATGCCGTATTTTAGTCTGAAAGAGACGTCTTTGTCAAAGTTATGAAAGACTGATTATACGATATTTGATCGAGCCGGATGGGGCTTCAAATTCAACGTCTTCTCCAGGCTTTGCTCCCAAAAAAGCCATTCCGATGGGTGATTCGTTGCTAATCTTTCCTTCGATTGGATTTGCCTCACTTGAACCAACAAGAGAAAACGTTTTTTGTTTCCCCTCCGTTTCTACAAGAAACGTTGTTCCAAGACCAATTTGTTTGGCTCCCACTTCATCTTGCACAAGAACATAATCATGTAACTTGGCTTCCAAATCAAAAATGCGAGTTTCGTTCAGCGCCTGTTCTTCTTTTGCTGTCTGGTATTCAAAATTTTCAGAAAGATCTCCCATTTCCTTTGCGTGAAGAATCTTTTCCGAGATCTCCCATCGTTCCGTTTCTTTTCGGTACTCAAGCTCCTTCTTCATGTCTTCAAGAGCTTGGGCGGATAGATATGTTGGCATAGGTTCTACGTAAAAAATCAACACCCGTGCGAAACGTCGCTCGAGTGGTTCATATACGCTACGACGTACGGGCGTCTTTGTCAATCACTTTATGAGGGAGCGTAGCAAACCACGTGCTTAAAGGGACCGTAAGGACCAGAGCACAGGTTCCCGCGAGCGTTCGTACAATTTCTTCCGCAATTAGTTCATTGTTAAAAAAAGACTGATAACCGCCCGCCTGATTCATGTATAGCAGAAACGCAGGGAGAGCAGCTCCTGCATAGACGAGGATAAGTGTATTTACCGTTGAGGCGATGTGGTGACGTCCGAGTCGCATTCCCTTTTTAAACAGCTCTTTTCTTGTTATGTGCGGATTCACAAGAAGAAGTTCATCAATCACTTCACCTTGCGTAATAGCGATATCATCTAGGACACCGACCGCCCCGAGAATGATTCCTGCTGCAAGAATTCCTACAGGAAGCTGAACCGGATCAAGCTCCCAAAACAGGAGCGCTCCTTCCTCTGATGCGAGACCTGAGAGACGTGCTAAGGGAACAAAGATATCTGTGAAGAGAATGACCAAGGCCAATCCTCCGAGCGTGCTCAGAAATGCATAAAAAGTCTGGAGCTTTAGTCCGTGAGACAAGTGCATGTTGATCGCGAGGATTACCGCCGAGGCGATGACCGTAGCGGTGACAGGATCTGTTCCGTTGAGAATGGCTGGAAAGAGACCAAGAACAAGGATCGCAACGGTTGCAAGTAAGCCGATGAGTGAGAGGAATCCTCGTACAAGTCCAATGACCAATGTGATGAGCGCAAACACCCCCACCACCCACCACAACCCTCCTTCTCGATGCACATCATCGAGGTACACCTGTGTACCCGTGTCTGACTGAATCAGTCGAAGACTCACCCGATCCCCTACGTCCAAACGATACCCAACACCAAGAATAAATGAATCTGCGGTATCAACCTCGAAGTGCTCTCCCGAAACGGCCTCTGCCTCAAAGATGTAGTGATGAACAGATCCTTCCAATATCTCATCGAGAGAAATGGACGTAATGGAAGCATCTACCTCCACTGCCTCAAATCCCTCCTGGGCAGACAATGCGCTTGGTGAGGCAGATAAAACAAGGAGTGAAAAAAAAGTGAAAATTTGAAGCGTGCGTCTCATACGGAAGAGAAATTACAAACCGAAATTGAACCACCAGTCGAAAATTGTTCGAGCGAGAGGAACCGCTGCATCACTACTCTCCCCTCCCTCTTCAATCAATACAACAAGAACGAGATTTGGATTCTCATAAGGAGCGAATCCTGTGAACCATGAGTGATACGGACGGTCTCCCGGAGTCTGTGCCGTTCCTGTCTTCCCCGCCACAGCTTCTGAGAGCGTGCTGAGCGAACGGGCACTTCCAATCGTAATAGTTTCTCGCATGCCCTGTTGGACGATGGTGAGCGCATACGTATCAAGGTCTTGAATGGGAACAGGATCCGGGTGGCTGACAAGCTCTTGAGCAAACCCGTCGGCCTGCTCCATGACGTAAGGAGTTACTTTTGACCCACCATTAGCAATCACAGCTGTGGCAACGGCCATCTGCAAAGGGGTGGTCAAAAAATCTCCCTGACCGATCGCAAGATGATACGTGTCTCCAACATACCAACGCTCTCCCTTTACCTCCTCCTTCCACTCTTTCGATGGAAGGAAGCCATCCCCTTCATTCGGGAGATCTATTCCCGTGGGTGAGCCAAACCCAAATCGTTGGGCATAATCAGAAATGCGTTCTACACCGAGTCCTGTTACTGTATCAAATCCTCCGCCAATAATATAGAAGTAGGTGTTTACCGATTGCGCAATAGCTTTACGGGCATCCGTGACACCATGCCCTCCCGCTTTCCAATCGGGGAAAAACCATTGACCAATGCGAAGGCCACCTGTTGAGACAAAGGAGGTGTGTTCACTCACGACTCCTTCTGCGAGAGCGGCATAGGAAACGACAGGCTTAAACGTTGAACCTGAGGCAAATTCTCCAGAGATCGCTTTAAAAAACAGTGGTTGATCCGTATTGTTCAAAAAGGATGCATATCGTTCAGATGAGATTCCCCCAATAAACTCATTCGCATCATATGTCGGAAGACTGACGAGGGCTCTCACGGCTCCTGTTTGAGGATCAAGAGCGACAACAGACCCTCTTGTGGCTCCGACACGTGTGAATGTCTCTTGCATTTGTTGCTCAATGAATTTTTGAAAATCAGCATCAATGCTCAGGGTAATGTTTGAACCGAGAACCGGGTCTTCCTTAGAAAGAATTGAGAGTTTATTCCCGAGGGCATCAACCTCGTACACGAGTCTTCCTGGGACGCCACGAAGGAAGGTCTCTTGCACCTGTTCAACGCCTGTCTTTCCAATGGAATCAATTAATCGATATCCCTCTCCCTCATGATTCTTAAAATCCACGTCATTCAATGAACCTGTATATCCTAAAATATGAGAGAGGGATGGAGCTGATGAGGAGTAGATCCGTTTTGTTCGTGTGGTGAGTGAGAATCCAGGAAGGTTTGATACTTCAATAGCTAAACGAATCGCTGACTCATAAGGAAGATCATCTGCAATGGGAATAGGGTCATAGGGACGAGAGGCGTACTGAGACAGAAGAAGATCTAAATCTGTTGGCTGGGTCCCAATGAGACTGGCCACTCGTTCGAACAACACGTCACGTTCATCTCCTTCGGGAAGATCGGCTTTTGTCATGGTGAGAACAAAGGCCGGTTCATTCCAAGCAAGTGGAATACCGGATCGATCAGAAATAAGTCCACGTGATGGCACAATGAGTTCTGCCCGTTCCTTATTGTCATTTGATAAAAGTGCATAATGTTCCCCACGGATCACTTGTAAATGGGCAGAACGTGCCCCAAAAATCATGGTGATTCCAAAAATGAGAAACACACCGATTTTGACGCGTCGGTAATGAATCGATGTGGTGAGAGGCACAGGTCCCCTTCCGCGAGTGCTTGAACCATCTCCTGAAGCAATAAATTGCTCAAGGTCTGAATCTGATCCATCCCATCCGACAATCCCATGACGACCGTCTTGTTGGAGGTGAAAGAGATGTGTTGGAGATTGTTTCTTCCGAAAAAACACAGTCTATATTCGATTAAGGACAAAACGTTCAATGTGCCCCCAACTCTTCTTGAGGGATGGAAAAATGAAGAGAAGCAGAAGGCACGCGAAAAGACCTGCCCAGACGTTTGTGAACAAAATATTTCTCCAAATCAACTGGGTTGATCCACTGAGGTGATAGAGAACGGACGTCCCTAGTTGAGAAATAGACAATACAACAAGACTTAACAGAGCTGTTGCTGTTACTCCATAAAAAGATTTGTTCGTAAATATATGCTGAACAAGAAGGATCATGGAAAAGCTGACAATCGTATAAGAAAGAACTTCTAGAGGAGCATAGGAGATGGCGAGGACATCAAGGACAAGTCCGTAAGAGATCAACCACCACCAGACAACGGTGCGAGTTTCATATTGATACAGATAGATCGTCACAACAAGCACGAGGGGAATTCGATCAAATGGAAATGGCAGAGCTTGAATGAAGCTCACTTGAACCGTGAAGAGGATGATAAGGGCTAAGATCAGGAGGATGGCTCGAATCATGATTCCACATCTGAAGGAATAAGAATGAGTACAGAGGAAACTCGACGTATATCACCAAGAGGTTCCACGATAGCTTCTTGAAATGGAGAGCCAGGATCTTGCTGAACGGTATTTACAATCCCTAAAAGCAATCCACTTGGAATGGGAGATTCAAGTCCTGATGTCACCACAAGGTCGTTTTCGTTGATCGTTTCGTCAACCGGAATGAGTTCGATGCGTAAAAGGTCACCTACAGATCCTGTTGCGACTCCGATGGTGCGACTTTTGTTGAGAAGGCTCACTGCTACTGAATGTGTTGGGTCTGTAATGGCGGTAATGGTTGAAGAACGTTTCCCTAGCCCAGTAATTTTGCCAATGAAGATTCCCTCCCCTACGACCACAGCGGAACCTAAAACAGCACCATCTTCAGATCCGACATCAATCACCAGTCGACTGACAGAATTAGAAATGCTTTTTGAAAGGACCCGCGCAGAGATGTACGAAAAATTTGTGCGTTCGATAAATTTGAGTTCCTCTTGCAAGTAGGCGTTTTCCTCTTTTAGCCGTTCGAACTCTGCCTTCTCAATCATGAGATCATCACGCTGAGCATACAGGTCCATGAGTTCTTCTGAACTGATGTCTCCTGCTTCTCTCCACCAAAACACGGCATCTGACACCCATGTTCCTAATGAAACGAGCGGAGAGGCAACGGGGGCGATAATGGATGTGAGAAGTCCTTGCAAGGAAAAGAAGACAGCAAGGAAAAAAAAAGATAATAGAGCGAGGAGGCGTCTGGAGCGCTTCTTATCTTTCTGAGATGATTTCATACGCTCGTCCTAGATAATACTTCCTTCTGTTGCTGATGGGAGAGAAATATCCTTAAGTAAAACGGGGTCTTCGAGTAAAAGACCGGCACCTCGTACCACACAGGTAAGCGGATCGTCTGCAACGCGCACAGGGATAGCGGCTTGTCTTGAAATGAGGGTGTCCATTCCACGAAGGAGGGCTCCTCCGCCAGTGAGAACAATTCCACGTTCATAGATGTCAGCCACGAGCTCAGGAGGGGTGATTTCAAGAGTTGCCTTGATATTTTCTACAATGATTCGGACAGATCGTTGGATTGCCTCTCGAACCTGCGTATCGTTGATAATAATTTCTTTTGGAAGACCAGATAAGAGGTCTCGTCCTCGCATTTCGATTTCTAATGGCTCATCTGGTTCTATCGCTGTTCCAATTCTAATCTTTAAACGTTCGGCGATGCGCTCACCCAAAAGAAGATTAAAGGAGTCACGTGCGTATTGAATAATATTTTTATTCATTTCCTCTCCCGCAATGTCTAGTGACTTCCATGTCACGACACCCGCCAAAGACATGACCGCGATCTCGGTCGTTCCTCCACCGATATCGACGACCATCATTCCTACCGCCTCCGCGAGAGGAAGTCTTGCTCCTAGTGCTGCCAGAAGAGGGTTTTCAACCAGGTGCACCTTACGGGCTCCCGCAGACAAGGCAGCATCTTCAATCGCCTTTCGTTCCACTTCTGTGGTTTCTAATGGAACACCGATCACGACACTTGGCCTAGGGACAATCGTAAATGATTCATCGTGAACCTTGTCGATAAAAAACTTCAACATTTTTTCTGTGACCTCAAAATCAGAGATGACCCCTTTTGAAAGAGGTTTAGAGATCAGAATGTGAGGGGGGGTTTTCCCCAGCATGTCTTTTGCATCTTTTCCAACAGAGAGAATCTGATCTGTCCGAGTATTGATGGCAACGATTGATGGTTCATTTATTACAATGCCCCCATCCTTCGAATAGACAAGAGTATTCGATGTCCCCAAATCGATTCCGAGATCCTTTGAAAACTTTCCAAGTAGCTTATTGAACATAAAAAAGAAGAGGGTTAACCCCTAGATTCTACCAGGCTCACACCTATCCCAGCAAGCCGTCTATTGGACTGTTTTAGTGTTCAGGAGTGACGGGAAGAGAGAAAGGTCAATTCGATCAGTCCAAGAATGATAATGACCAACAACATGGTCCACCATCTGAACCATCCATGGGAAAATAGCATGAGAGAACCTGACAACAAAACCGTAAAGAGAATTCCCTGTCGGAATGATCTTAATACGATTCGTGAGGCGAGTTCTTCTTTAGATCGCCATAAACGAATTAACATTCCCGCAAGGGAAATGGTCCCAAAGAGAGCCATGGTAAGGGTCGTATAAAAGAGAAGGAAACCCAAACCCCCTGAACGAGTTGGATCAACTCCATGCAACACCACAGCCCAAGCAATCCATGCCGTGACCGTTCCAAGTGTCATAAGAATAAGGTAGCTACGGAAGCTCATAGCGAGAAGGTTCTTTTGAGAGAAAAACGGAAATTTTATCGAACGTAACAGAAGGAAATTCTTGTTGAAGTTTTTCAAGAAGTTGTTTTTCAATTCCTCGTACTCCATGTCTGGCGGCAGCACTTTTTACACGCAACCTGAGAACGCCATCCTTAAACGAGATCGCAACGACGTCGTAGACAAGCATCCCCGTTAAATATCCAGGGATGTTTCTATTCGCCGCTTCAACAACCATAGATGACGCAATAGATCGACGTACGCCAGGTCGATTAAATGCAGAACCAGAGAGAAGATCTCGAATAGACGACGTGGACATACAAAACAATTATAGCAGATAATCTTTACGACTGACGAAACTCACAGATATCTGCAAAATCACAGAACGAACAATGAAACCCTGGGGTTGGATCGAACTTTGATGCGCGAATATCTTGAACGCGTTCGATAATCGAATCCTGAAGCGCAAGTAACTGCTCCCCTGTTCCTAGGAAGGAAACTTGGCTATTGTCCTCAAGATAGTGATAGGTGAGGCGCGTAGGATTCAAGCCAAGAACATCACGAACAGCGAGTTGATACAAAAGAAGTTGCTCCTTATCCTCCTTGGAAATGGTCTTGGCCGTTTTTGGTTTTCCTGTTTTGTAATCAATAATTTCTACTCCCCCCTCAAAATGATCCATGCGATCAATACGTCCCTTTAAAACAACATCGCCTAATTTGATGGTAAATGGCTGTTCAATCGAGTGTGGTTTCGGTGGGTTTTTCTTGGTTTTTTTGTAGAAGTTTTTGAGCGATGCCAAGCCCTGGGAGCGATATTCTTCTCTCTGGCGATCATTCACAAACCAATCATCCTGCCAGCAGTGAGCATAGATTTCTTCAAGTTCCTTGAGAGTGACTGGGACAGCATCTGATGTTTCTGAACGCGCAAGCCACACGGAAAAGAATTCCTGAAGCGTGTTGTGCATGGTCTTCCCATACGAGAATGTCCACTTCCCCATGACGGGAACCTTCAGAATATGCGCAAACTTATATTGCAATGGACAGGAGCGAAACGCCGCAAGCTGTGTGAATGAAAATTGTTTTGGAATGGCGAACTTCACCGTCGTTTCTGAGGATGCTTCTAATGGACCAAGGTCCTCGTCAAAGAGCTCGAATTCCTGCGGGTGTGACTGAGGAGGATCGAAACCGAGTTCTAGGAGAAAGCGTGAAATTTTGCGTTTGCGAGCGCCTCCATAGTCCTCTGCAGAAGTGAGGTATAACCCCTTCTTGGCGCGTGTCATGGCGACATAAAACAAACGGCGCTCCTCTTCCAGATGTGCTTCTTTTTCAGATGCTTCTTCCAAACCGAGTCCTTCCGGAAACGGGATGGCATCGTTCTTTGCATTCGTCGGAAACCGTTGATCGATGAGATTCACCACGAACACATGTTTGAACTCAAGTCCCTTTGACGCATGAATCGTCATGATGCGAACAACATCAGGTCCTGATTCAAGATCCACGGACAACGAACCCTCCTCTCCTGCGTCTCTCTCATGGGTGTACTCCAAGAGAAACGCATGAAGAACAGGATGTTCACTTCGTTGCTCAAACGATTTCAGTCGCTGATAAAACTGTTGAAGATAACTAAAACTATCGAGCTTCTTTTGTTCTGAAAGTTGATTGAGTTTCTCGAGGTACCCCGACTCCTTCGCCACAATGACGAATAGTTCTC